>NZ_JBFTRO010000001.1:0-801699 GCF_056399565.1 Bacillus sp. 01N42_2
AACCGCCAGAAGGTCATCACCCGGCATGTATGGGAAGATCCTAAAGAAAAGGTCAAACAAAATCGCTTGTCTGTTTCAGGAAAAACCCTCTATAAAAAAAGAAAAGAAAAAATAGAGCGAAGCTTTGCAGATTCAAAACAGCTGCATGGACTTCGCTATTGCAGGTTGAGGGAAAAACGAAATGTGAGTGAACAAGTTCTCCTCACAGCCGCATGCCAGAACATGAAGAAGATTGCCACATACCTAGCCAAGGAGGGCTAGGCATGTGGGAGCGCTTTTTCTGCATCTGAAACCTGATGAATATCTAAAGAAACTGTATAAAACAAAAAAGCTTGTAGAAAAAACATCGTTTCCTCTACAAGCTGAGTCAACATTAAAAATGTTCGCTCTTTTTTATGGCGGCGGCAAACTTCTACCCTGAGGAACACAAGTTTATAAAAGGTTAGGTGACATTTGCTGAGTCTGCAATTCAAGATAAGTTAGGGGGAGAAGAAAAATCCTATAAATAGGAAATTATCATAAAGGATACTGGCGTCCAATTCTTCACAAAACCTTATGTTCCGCTAATTAGCGAAACTAGGGTTAAAGAGCATAACTCTACTAGAAACTTCAATCATATAAAAAGATTTAAAAACAGTCAAAGAAGAGCAATAACACTACTTATAACACTAGGGAATTTAGAATAACACTTGTATTCGATTGTTATTTACAAATTTAGTCATATCTCGATAAACTGACACATGAAACACCCAGAAAAACAAGTAATAACGAAAAAAATATCAGAATGGGAGGATTGAAGTTTTATTGCATATGTTCCATGGAGCATTTACAAACAAAATCAAGAGGGAGAACTAACTTTCATATGGGTAAACTTTACACATTATCTATCGAGAAAGAAATGTTAGAAAAATTCAAGGACATTCACTTAACAGGAATTATCGTTAAAAACTTGAAGGTGAAAAGTATAAATCCTAATTTTTTTGAACCTTATATTTCCGGCTTAAATGAACTCTATAAACAACAGGATGTAACTGAAAATGAAGAAGTGAAAAAATGGAGAAATATATACAAAGAAATGGGACTAAAGCCAAGTAAATACCATTGTTCTTTTGAAAGTATTCTTCGAAGATATTTAAAAGGCTTTAATTTTCTGGGCATTAATAATGTTGTAGATTCCTATAACTCTGTGAGTCTATTACATCAAAAATGTATTGGTGGTTATGATCTAGACAAGATTCAAAATAAAATCACTCTCCGTTTTGCGAAGGAAGGTGAAACTTGCTTACCAATTGGAGCAAGCGAACCAATTTCTCTTTCTAAGAACTCTGTTGTATATGCGGATGAAGAAAAAGTGTTGTGTTCCTATTGGAACTATAGAGATTCTGAGTATACAAAAATTACTGAAAATACAAAAAACTCTATATTCTTTATAGATGAAATTGACGCAACACCTAAAAAAGGGAAAAATGCGATCAAGGACTTAGCAAATCTACTAAAAGATACATGTGATGCTCAAATTATATATCAATTTGAACTAAGTAACGAGTATCCCACTAATTATTTCGAAGTTTAAATAAATTATTATTCGTAAGGGAGAGTTATTAATGGAAAATAAAAATAGAGGTTTTCAAACTAGTTGTATTCACTCTGGAGAAGAATGGAATAAGAGTGGTCATTTGAGTCCCCCAATATGTCAATCTACAGCATTTGAATTTCCCAACACTGAGGAAGGTGCACGTAGAGCAGCAGATATACATGCGGATGAGTTTTACGGAAGATGGGGTAGTAGAAATGAAAGGGAGTTTGAAGCGATTATAGCTGCATTAGAAGGAGCAGAAGATGCCGTATCTACTTCTTCAGGATTAGCAGCAATATCGATGGTATTCCATGCTTTACTGCAACCAGGAGACCATTGTGTTGCTGTACATAATTGTTATTCCGAGTCGAAAATATTAATCGAGGAATTATGCAAACAACATTCTGTTGAACTTACAATGATTAGTTCAGAGGATATTGAAAACTATAGGAATGCCATTAACCCAAATACAAAACTTGTATATGCAGAAACACCAGCAAATCCAACTATCACTCTTGTAGACATTCAAGAAGTGTCTAGGATTACAAAAGAACAGAGTGACGCAATCTTTGTAGTGGATTCCACTTTTGCAACACCATACAATCAACAACCTTTAAAGCTCGGAGCTGATATTGTACTACACTCGGCAACGAAGTATATTGGCGGTCACTCTGATGTTGTAGCTGGAGTTTGTGCAGGAAACAAAGACTTAATGAGTAAAGTGAGAAAAGCATTTTCGTTCCATGGTCCGAAATTAGATCCTTTTGCAGCATGGCTTTTATGCCGCGGTGTGAGAACTTTAGGATTGCGAGTTCAAAAACATAACGAAAATGCTTTGAAAATAGCTACATTCCTCGAAAATCACCCTATGGTAAATAAGGTATATTATCCATTCCTTAAAAGTCACAAACAACATGATGTAGCCGCTCGTCAAATGACTGGTGGGGGAGGAATGGTTTGCTTCGAGGTAAAAGGTGGAATGAACTCGGGTCTTTCACTTATATCTAACGTGAAACTTAATAAGATGGCTGTTAGTCTTGGTGGTTATTCAAGCACCATTACACACCCTGCTTCTATGACTCACAATTTATTACCTCGTGAGGAAAGAGAAAAAGGTGGAATTACAGATGGAATGCTTAGACTTTCAGTTGGAATTGAGGAAGTTGAAGATATCCAAGCTGATTTAGAAAATGCATTAAATCAAGCAAATTTAGTAACAAATTAATATAAATAATAGGGTGCCATTCGGCTCCCTATTCTAATTAATAACGGAGGAAAAGTCATGTCTTCAGTGAACTCTATCTTTTCACAAGAAACTAGAAAAAAATTAACCAAACTTTACAAGAAAAATAACTGGTATAACTTCTTATGCATCTTCTTTAATTGGGGCGTGATAAGCAGTTCGATTTATTTATCTATGAAAACCCCCAATATTTGGATATACCTATTAAGTATTACCTTGATTGGAAGTAGAATGAGAGGTTTTGACAATCTCATGCATGAAGCAAGTCATAAAATGTTATTTAAGAATAAGCACTTAAATAAATGGGTTACTTGCTTTTTTATAGCCTTTCCTATATTCACTTCTTTTACAACGTACTGTAAGTCACATGTGCTACATCACCGTTTCTTATGGGATCCTCAGAAAGACCCAGATACCAAACGATATGAGTTAATGGGGTTAGATAAACCACAGAAAAAAATGAGCACATTCTTAATTAATCATATTATTAAACCATTAACATTATTACATGTACCTAAGTATATATTTGGAACATTAAAAGTTAATCTTTTCTCAAAAGAAGAGCCATTGAGCGAACGTATCGCACGCCTCGGTTTTTGGGCAACTATTTTAGTAGTTACTGCTGTATTTAATCTATGGTTAGAGTTATTGTTATTTTGGTTTGTACCATTATTAACAACATTTCAAATTATTAGATATTGGGCGGAAATGGCAGAGCACTCAGGTTTAAAAACTGATCATCCCCTCTATTCAAGTAGAAACACACTTGGTAATCCTATCGAAAGATTTATCTTGCATCCACATCATGATAATTACCATCTTGTTCATCACTTATTTCCTGGTATACCGCACTACAATTTAAAAAAGGCACATATTATATTAATGGAAAATCAAGAATATAGAGAGGCGCATCATTGTATGGGCTTCTTTAAGTCCTTCTTACCTGGATTTTCATCGGTTATAGAGGACATATGCGGTAAATTTATATTTTTGCGAGATAAATAATACTACTTTATTGAAATAATGAATGCCACAAGTTAATTACAGAATACTTGTGGCATTCATTTTATATAAATTGTTATTAGCAAAAGAGCTATAATAAAATATTAGGAGATGTAGATATGAAGGTAGTCAAATTTGGTGGTTCCTCGTTAGCAACAGGTAATCAAATCAAAAAAGTGTTTAATATAGTTGTGTCAGATCCAAACCGAAAAATAAATGTAACGGCAAGTGAAAGACTTAAAATCAGCAGGGCAGCTGTGATTACGGGATAATTAATTCGCTGAAAAGGACGGCCGCTATACCACGTTCTTTATTGAGTATTTCTTCTCTTAAAACTCCTCATTCTCCGCGCGGGATCTTAACCGTTATGGGTACGTCCGGACGGGTAAGCGAATGATGATCTTCATGTCGTTTTCTTCAAGGAGAAATCAAAAACAGAGATATTTACAGGCTGGCTGTCTAGCGGTGCTGATTTTGGAATCGGGACAGCACCGGGCTAGATATGCCAGCGTAAGATCACTTAGAAATTGTTTTATGATGCTTTCCTGCAATTTGCTCAAGCTGAAGATGCCTTTTCAGGAGCACCTTTCCTAATACACAGCCTCTTCCGTCTCCGCATCGAAAAAGACGGCGTGATCCATTTTCACTGCCAGCTGAATCGAATCGCCTGCGGCAATTCGCGTGTTCCCATCCAGGCGAACCGTCAGCCGCTCGTCCCCGCTTGTGACATGGACAATCAGCTCCGCTCCCAGATTTTCATTCACTTCCACCTTTGCTTTACACACTGAATCAAACAGCTGTTCATTCCCTGCCACATGTGTGATATGCTCCGGCCGGATGCCGGCAATCATCTGTTCTCCGGCGTAACCCTTTTGTCTAAGCCGCTTCGCTTTTTCTTCAGGAATGTGAAGCCGGATCGAAGGATTTGTGAAAAACAGCTCGCCATGCTGCTCTTCTATGACGCCTTTCAAAAAGTTCATTCCGGGAGAGCCGATGAAACCTGCGACAAACAGATTTGCCGGATAATGATAAATGTCATGAGGTTTCGCCACCTGCTGGATTTCTCCTTCATTCATCACGACAATCCGATCGCCCATTGTCATCGCTTCGGTCTGGTCATGTGTGACATAAATGATGGTGGCCTCTAAACGCTGGTGCAGCTTGCTGATTTCTGTACGCATCGTCACTCTCAGCTTCGCATCCAAATTGGAAAGCGGCTCGTCCATTAAAAAGACCTTCGGCTCCCTCACAATCGATCTGCCCAGCGCCACCCTTTGCCGCTGCCCGCCGGAGAGCGCCTTCGGTTTTCTCTTCAGCAAATGCTCAATCTCTAAAATTTGAGCTGCCGCATGAACCCGCTCGGTAATTTCCTGTTTGGACATCTTTCTGAGCTTTAATCCGAACGCCATATTATCAAAAACCGTCATATGCGGATAAAGCGCATAGTTTTGGAATACCATCGCGATATCACGTTCTTTCGGGGGGAGATCATTGACCCGCTCCCCATCAATGAGAAGGTTTCCTGCAGAGATGCTTTCCAGTCCCGCCACCATCCGCAGCGTGGTCGATTTTCCGCATCCTGACGGCCCCACCAGCACCAAAAGCTCCTTATCCTTTACATTTAAATCAAAGTCCTTCACCGTTAATTGTGAGTGATATGATTTTTTGACATGTTCAAATGTTAACGAAGCCATCAGACATTCCCCCTATCTTTTCATCTGTTATTTCGTCACTGGAAACAACTCGGTCTTTCTGTTATTTTTAAAATAATCAATTCCTATTTTTGCTATATTCCTAAAATAACAAATGCGAATTTGTATTATAACGTCATATTACATTATAATATGAATAACAGGTTAAAAGGAGGCTACCTTTTGTTAAACAATGGAAGTTCTACACCTTTATACATTCAGCTGAAACAAATCATCACTGATGATATCAAAAAGGGCGTGTATTCTCCCGCCGCCAAGCTGCCTACCGAAAACGAGCTTTGCAGCAAGTATAATGTCAGCCGCATTACCGTCAGGAAAGCCATTCTCGATTTAGTCGAAGAAGGCTATCTGATCCGGCAGCAGGGAAAAGGAACGTTCGTTAAAAGCCCTAAATTAAAACGGGAGCTGATTGCAGTAAACGGCTACTCGGAATTTATGGAATCAACAGGAAAAAAACCGAAGCACCATGTGCTGTCCCATGAGATCATTCCGGCGGCAAACCTCATTGCTGAGAAGCTTCAGATCAATCCCGAGAGCCCTGTCGTTGAACTAAAACGGATTTTATATAACGATGACCAGCCGCTCACCTTTGAAGTGACACATTATCCGCTGGATCTGTTTCCCGCTATTGATACGTTTATTGCTGACGGCGTATCCATGCATGATATTTTGAAACAGCAATACCACGTTGTTCCGACTCACAATACGAAGCTATTAAATGTCGTATATGCCCAGCAGGAGGAAAGCAAATACCTGGATTGCGATATCGGCGATGCGCTGTTTGAAATTGATAAAACGGCTTTTACATCAAATGACCAGCCAATCTACTGCTCATTGTTTTTGATGCACACAAACCGTGTCACCTTTACCATCAACAGCCCCTACACTTAATAGGCATAAAAAACGAGACACTGCTTACAGTATTCTCGTTTTTTCACTGCTTCCCCCGTCATCCTCCAAGCGATAAGGATGGCCATAGCCGAAAGCCCCGTACACACTGCAAGTTTTCGCAGCCGTTTCCGCCGCTTGGCGCAAAGCAGGCGTTATGTCCTGCTTCTCACAAAAGGCAGTCAAAAAACCAGCGATAAAAGAATCTCCCGCTCCAAGTGTATCTATTATATCAATTTCCACAATCGGCTGATGATAGATTCGGTCTCCCGCAGACAGGATCGCGCCCTGGCTCCCGCGGGTCAGACAAACGAATTTGGCTCCGTACCCATGAGCTTTTTCAACAAGCGCACCGCACTCTGACTCACTCAAATCGCTTCCTGAGAAAAACGCATACGTCACATAAGGACAGACCTTTCTCAAATAATCATCCTCCCGATTGGTTGAAAAATCAAAAGAGACCGGGATCAGCCCGCAAAGCTGCGGAAGATCGTTCTCAAGCCGGCTGTACACACTGGTATGCAGCAGATCATGCCCGCTGATAAAAGCGAGATCTTTCTCCTGGAACACGAGCCGGAGCCGGGACTGAATGCCGCCTTTATTTGACCTGACAAAAATCCGGTCCCCCTGTTCATCAAGGGTGACAATCGCCATTCCGTTTTCTCCGTGCGCTTGGCGGATGTAATCCGCATTAACCTTCTCTAAATTCAGTACGTTCAAAAGATGTGCCGCAGCTTCGTCATTGCCGACAATTCCGATATAAGAAGCCTCGTGCCCGAGCCGTTTGGCAAGCACAGCGACATTCAAGGCATTTCCTCCCGGGTAGAACGTTTCTTGATCCTTATAGTAATCGACAACGTTATCTCCGACCGCAATCAATTTCATTTCTCTTCCCCCTTTAACCTTTTACACTTCCGCTTGCAATCCCGCGGACAAAATATTTCTGCATCAATAAAAATAGAATGATAATCGGCGCTGCTGAAATCGTTAACCCCGCCAGCAGGACGCCCCAATCTGTCTGCAGCGCGTCTCTGAACTGCATCAGCCCGGCTGGAATGGTCCGCAAATTCTCATCATCTATGAAAATAATCGCAAACATAAACTCATTCCACGTATGATAAGCCGTCAAAATGCCGGAGGTGACCAGGATCGGCACACTCATTGGTAAGAAAATTCTGAAAAATACCCCGAAACTCGAACACCCATCTAAATAAGCCGCCTCCTCCAATTCTTTTGAAATAGAAAGAAAATAAGAGCGGATCAAAATGATGGTGAATGGAATCCGGTAAGCCGCATACGGGAGGATCAACGCCCAATACGTATTGTACAGTCCAAGCGACTGAATAATAGAATAAAGCGGCACAAGACTGACCTGCGGCGTCAGCATCAATCCGCCAAGACACAGCACCAAAAAGAATCCTTTTCCTTTAAACTCAAAACGGGAAAGTCCATACGCCGCCCATGCACTAATAAAGACAGTGATCACACACGTCAGCGCCGTGACAATGACACTGTTCATAAAATAAGAAGAAATCCCCTGATTCCAGGCCGATACAAAGTTCTCCGGATGCCACGAAGACGGCAGCGACCAGCTGTGCTCGAAAATATCATCCGAGTTTTTAAAAGCGCTCATCACCATCCATATAAGCGGGTAGGCAATCGCAATCAGATAAAGAAACAGAAAAACCCACACAGACGTTTCTCCGATGTACCATTTTCGTCTAGGCTTTCTTTTCTCCTCAATGCGCCGGTCAGGCACAGGCTCCAATCTGAACGAATCTGTCTTCTTCTGGGGCAGCATCTGTTAATCCTCCTTTCCGGTTTTAAAGAACTTCATTTGCATGAGCGACAATGCGAGGGTAATGATTAACACAACGGTGGCAATCGCTGAGGCATAGCCCATCATATCCTTTGTAAAGGCGCTTTTATATAAAAATGTGCTTAAGACTTCTGAAGCGTTTCCCGGCCCGCCGCCTGTCAAGATGTACGGCTCATTAAATACCGTAAAGGCGCCGGTCAGCGTCATGACGACCGCAACAAATGACATCTCTTTCGTCTGGGGAACGGTAATATGAAAAAACTGTTGAATTTTTCCCGCCCCGTCAAGCCGGGCCGCTTCATACAGTTCATCCGGTATTTTTTGAATCGACACAATGTACAGCATCGCAATATAACCGACAGATTGCCATTGAGACACGAAAATAACAGAAAGCATAGCCGTGCTGTCCTCCCCAAGCCAAGCCCTCGTCAGCTGATCAAGCCCTGCCGCCTGAAGCAGCTGATTCAAAAGCCCCGTCTCAGGGTTGTAAATAAAATCAAACAAAAGCGCGATCACCGTCATAGAGATGACGACCGGCAAAAAGAAAACGGTGCGAAAAAACGGCGACCATTTTCTGACCAGCTTATCCTCAAGCACCGCCGCCAAAATCAAACCGCCAAATACCTGGCATACAATGGAGATCACGGCGTAAAGCACATTATTGGAAAGCGCCTGGTAGAAGACAGGATCATGAAACAGTTCCACATAGTTTTTCAAGCCGATAAACGTTTTTTCCGGAGAAAAAGAGCTCCACTGAAACAAGCTGAGGAAGACATTCTCAAAAATCGGGATATAAACGAAAAGTAAAAAAACGAGAGCGGGCACCAAAAACAAATAGGGGATTATTTTATTCTGATTGACCAAGGATATCTCATCTCCTTTATAAAAAGAAAAGGTGCGAAGCTTCACCTTTTCTTGATTTATTCAGATTGCGCCCTCACTTGCTTCGCTGCTTTTTGAACGGCTTTCATCACCTGCTCCGGTGTCATGTCGCCTCCAAGCATTTGCTGGACGCTCGTTAGGTACGCATCTGCAATTTCAACATCGACATCCATATCAAACCATGGAACCATTGATTTGGCATCAACAATATGCTGAACGGCTTCACGCTGGACGGCTGTTGAATTTTCTTCAGTTGCCGTTCCTTGCACCGCACTGTATTTTCCGACATCTTTGACGAGCTTTTCCCCCATTTTCTTCGACGTCAGAAACTGCAAAAATTCCACCGCTTCCTTCGGATGTTTTGTTTTTGAGGAAATCATGAATCCTTCCGGCGCTCCCGTTAACGCTTCTGAGGATCCTTTTTGCCCGCTGATTTCAGGGAATGGGAACATCCCCAGATTCACCGGTTCAACCAGCTTGATTTCCGCTGTTTCCGCATATATCATCGCCGACTTTCCGCTCTTAAATTGCTGTCTTACATATTCGTGGTCGACGGAGTTTACATGTTTATTGAAGTAGGGCATCAGCTCCTGAAGCTTTTCAAGTGCTTTTACATAGCCTTCATCGGTAAATTCACCTGTTTTGGCGTTATAGTCCTTTTCCCGGGTTTTTTCATCGACCATCCGCTGATTGAGCGTGCCGATATAGTGCGAGATTGTCCAAGTTGCCTTTGTGCCGAAGCTGATCGGTGTGTATCCATGTGCTTTCAGCTTCTTTGACACATCGATTAATTCATCCCATGTCTTCGGCGGATTAAGGTTCAGTTTTTGAAAAATGTCTTTATTATAGAAGAATGATTTAGCGTCCATTTGCCACGGCACGCCATATTGCTTGTTTTCATAAGTAAATGGTGTGATTTGCGATTGAACGAGCTGTGATGACCAATCGGTATCATTTTTGTAGTAGGACGAGAGATCAAGTGCTTTATTGCCTTTGATGAATTTAAAAGCGAACTCGTCGCTCCAAGAGAAGTAAATGTCTGGAGGACTGGTGGTTCCCAGCATAACCTTAATTTTGTCTTTATAGGAGTCATTCAAAACGGATTCAATCTGAATGTTGATATCCGGATGCTTTTTTTCAAATTCCTTCACAACCTCTTGAAAGTAACTTTTTTCCGGCTCCTTCGGCCATCTGTGGAAAAATTTCAATGTCACCTTTCCGTCCGCTGAACTGCCCTGACTCGAACAGCCTGCAATGGTGAGCAAACTGACAGCTGCAATGATCAAGAACAACAACATTTTCTTCAAAGGGTTGGCCTCCTCTGGACACTAGACTATAATGTTATATAACATTATAGTCTAGTGCATAATGGTTCCTCATTTTCAGATTAATACTCAACTTTCCACATGTATCTTCTATGAGATAAAGGATGATTTCTCGCCTCTGCCAGCTTGTCTGCGTAGCTTCTCAGCACACGGTTGAGGACGAGCGGGGCAAGGTAGCCTTTAACTGAATCGTCAATTGCAGTGAAATCGTAAGATGCGGCATCAAGCACAGTGAGCTTTCTGCCATACTTTTTCGAGAAGGAAAGCGCCCGCTCTTCAAGAGGTCTTGTTTCGTCTAAGCCGAGCAGGATAATAAATGGAACGGATTCATCAATGATTTCAAACGGTCCGTGAAAATATTCTCCGGCATGAATGGCGTGGGAATGAATCCATTGCATTTCCATGAGAATGCAGATGCTGTAGGAGTAAGCGACACCGTAGTTTGCACCGCTTGCCATTGTGTAAATGATGCTTTCTTTTTCATGAGCTTTTGCGAATTGCTGTGCGTTGTCAGCTTCCTGCTTAAGGGCTCCTTCATACACAGCCTGTAATTGGTCTAAGCCTTCAATTGCCTGCTCAAATTTCGTGTTTTTTTCTAAAACTTGCAGGGTGCCGAAAACGATTTGATACAAAACGCCATAGTTCGTATTGATCGCAAGCGCCTCATCACCCCAATCGTACTGGGCAACATATTGCGCTTCCTGTGCTAAAGGAGACTCCGGTTTATACGTCATCGCAATCGTAAGTGCGCCTTTGCCCCTTGCAAACGCGGCAGCTTTAACTGTTTCCGGGGTATTTCCCGAATGCGAGCACAAAATAACAAGAGACTTTTCACCAAGCTGAACAGGGTTGCGCTGAATAAATTCGTTTGAGCTGTAAAGGTCTGAGCTGATTGATTTTGACTCCCTGTCAAACACATATTTACTCGGATACATAATGGCCGAAGACCCTCCGCAAGCGACAAAGAAGACATGATCAATGGTTTTCCCTTTCAAATCCTGCAAGAAAGCTTGAACCTCACGATTTACTTTTGCTGTGGCCTGACTCAAATCCTTCACTCCTTATTTTTATTATATAACGTTATATAACATTATATATTGTTATATTAATCGCAATAAAGGTGTGTTGTCAATTATATTTTCTGAAATTTCTAAAATATAAAACAGGATCGCCTTATTTCCCGCACTCTCTTGACCTGACCCTTAGAGACACGTTTAGAATAAAAGCAGGGAGTGATGCAGAATGAATATAAAAGAAGCTGCCCGGCAGACGGGTCTCACGAAAAAAGCCATCAAATATTATGAGCAGGAAGGTTTAATTACCGTCAGCAAAAACCCTGATAACGGATACCGTGAGTATTCCGCAAAGGATGTAAATACACTGAAAATGATTGCCGCCCTCCGAATGCTGGCACTGTCCGTAAGCGATATTAAAGCGTTTCTCTTAGAGGGCAGCAGCCTGCATGAGATACTGCAGCAGCAGCATCAAAAGCTCAGCCGGCAGATTGAAGGGCTTGAGCAGGAACGGAAACTCACCGAACTGCTGCTCAAACGCGTGGAGGGTGCAGAAAATGTCGATTCCATTTTACATGACATCGGCGAAGTCCAAATAGACGAACCGAAGTATATGGGGCTTCAGCTGAAAAAACTGTTCCCGGGAGATTTCGGAAAATTTATCGCCGCGCTGTTTGAACCGTTCCTCGACTTTTCTATTGATACAGATGAGAAAAAAACGACATGGGCGGAGCTTATTAAAGTATTGGATGATATGGAAGAAGTGCCGGCCGCACACCCGATCATGCAGCTGGTCGGCAGTGAGGATCCGGCTCAGCTCCAGCAGCACAAAGCCCAGCATGACCAATTCATCGAGCGGATTTTGGAGAGAGACCCCGCTACTTGGGACACTCATAAAAACACAATCATTCAGCTCGTAAAAAGAGTGCAGACAGATGAAGAATACAGAGAAAACCTGATCAAGGTCGGGGAATCCGCTTCGGATCTGCCTGCGCTTAAGGCGGGTTCGCCTTTCAGCGATCTCCTTCAAAAGCTCAGTCCGACATATGACAAATACGTGCGCCATCAGCTTGAACTGAAAAAAGAAGCCGACGAGGAGCTCGGCTTTGATTCAGAGGCATATTTAAAAGAGATGCTGCAAATAAAAAAACGCTAAGGCCGTTTTCCTTAGCGTTTCTTTCTTCAGCTTCAGTGCTGCGCATTAATGCGGTCCACGACATTAGCGATGAGCTGCTCTTTGCCTAAGTCGGAATCTTCGTCAACGCTTGCTACTGTCAAAATGATCGCCGCTACCGCAAGAGCGATCGTCTCAATGGCGGCTGCTGCGTTTAAAAACACCCAAACTGCCGTTGCGCATTGGCCGATGGCCGTTGATTTTCCTTTGTCCATGCTTTTTTTGTCAAATTCTTCTTTCAGCACTTTTGCCATAATCTGCGAACCTTGATCAATGACGCTGTTCACTTTCTCATAATCGCCGCTGTAGACCGCCGTTTTTAACTTTTTAAAATAATCCGGCGATGACTTTTTAATATCAGCGATCACCTGATCGGAAACTTGCTTTAATTCGTCCTGATTAATCTTTTTGACAGCTTTGGTATCCCATACCTCGGGAAGAAGCTTTGCGACCTCACCTTGTCCAAAAAAGATGCCGGAAAAAATGTCTTCACCCGAATAAGAGACGGCTGGCTTCGTTTTCGCTGTGGCATGCGGGCCGACTAATGCGACCATTAAAACAAACACCAGCAGCATGGCGGCAGCTGACCTTTTACTTTTAACCATATAATTTCCTCCTTTTCCTTTTATTGAGAAAATTGTAACTAATAAAATAGGAATTGTAATGGTTCAAAGCTACTGTTTTCTCTGCCGGCACCAAAAACAGGACCAAAATACCAGACACTGTAATGGAAAATGAGGTAAGCCCAAGCATGACAGCAAAAATTTCATGCATAAAAATGGATATAAACAAGATCAGGCGCCAATATTTTTTCGGAGCGAACAAAGCGCAGAACATAATGGTTTGCACAATGAGCGTGCCCCAAGTCGGGATGATGACAAGCTTTGACTGCAAGATAAAGTCAAACAGACTGTGAAGCGCATCCGGCAGCCCCAGCATCGGATCGTTCAAATAGTAATAAACGGCGGTGCCATTCTGCCACTCTTCTTCCATCAATTTGGCAATGACGGAGTTAAAGTACAGCATCGCGACCTGCATTCTTATGATTGTCAGTGTCGCCCAGCATAAGGAACGGTAATAAGGCTCAAGCGGCCTTTTCTCAAAAGACGCTTCGTACGGAGACCAGTGCCACTTCCGCGGATCAGTTAATGTCAAGGGCAGCAGCAGCAGCGTAAAGACGGCAGCCACCTGATCGCCCCCATCAAGGGTAACGGCGGAGTTTTGGAAGCTGTATGAAATCCACCAGTGAAAAAAACCGGTAAGGCGGGGCCGCCAGCCAATGACAACCAGAATTAAAATACAGATACAAACCGCTTTGACGACCTCAATGTAACGGAATTCGGGAAACAGCAAGAACAGGCTGAACGTATCGGAAAAGCTGAGCATTTGATTTTGCGTTTTAAAGAAGACAGACGCCGGATTGAACAGCAATGTCAGAAGCGTGCCGAGCGCGATTAAACTTCTGGCAAGCCCGTACACATTTGTCCAAGGCGGATTCTTCATCATCCATAAGGTGAGCTGCTTTTTTGCATCCTGAATCAATTGACATCCACTCCGATGTATTTTTTGATGGTTCGTTTCGTTTCAGTATGGCTGCTCCATGCCCATGGGGTAATGCGTTCATATGTAATGATCATTTTTCCTTTCAGCCTTGGGGAGGGAGACTCATTTTTCACCTTCAAAAATGTGGTATCCTTAAAGTCCTGGCCGGCCGTGAAGTCGTTCCACTTTTCTTTGGAAGGCAGCTTTTCCAGCATAAGGCCGAGCTCTATCCCTTGCGTCCGTCCGTAGCGGTTTAAGCCGATCACGTTTTTCAGAGAATTATTCGGCCATCTGAGCTCCTCCCCGGCATCAAGAAGATAGATGTTCAGGCTGTCTTCTCTCGGATCTTTACTGAAAAACCCCCAGCTTTGCGGATAAATCATAGAAACGGTTTTGGATTGATGTTTGGTTAATTGGATGGCGGAGCTTGGCAGTGCCGCGATAACGGTTAAAAACAAAACGATGATCCAGGCGGCCATGATAAAAAGAAAGAATGAAAACATGCCGGTTTGCTTCTTGTCAGTCAATCGAAACCCTCCTATTGTTTGGAAATTTCATTGACATGATTATACACCATTCAACAGGTAAAATATTGATAAATTAGATTTTTCGGACTAATATACTATTATATGTAAAAAAAGGAGTGTTCATATGTTTTTGATGAATGATAAGGTGCTGTGGGGAGCTGTGGCTCTCGCCTTTATTCTGTCGATTGTGTTTTATCCGTTGCTTCCTGCTGATATGGCCATTCACTATGACGTGTCGAACCGTCCGAATACAGCTATCAATAAAACGGCCGGCGTTCTGATTTTACCCGTGCTTATGATTGTCTGTATGTTATTCAGAAAACGGATCGTCCAATTATTCCTCGTCGTATACTTTCTGCTGATCGTACACATCGCGGTGCTGTGGCTGGCACTGTAACAACAATAAAACCGGAGCCTTGAAGGGCTCCGGTTTTCCTTATTTATAAAATACTTTCTCAATGTTGTATTTTGACTGAAGGGTATTGATCGCGTACGTTTCGTAAATCTCCCTTTCCATCGGATCATTGACGACACATACTTCAATTTTATACACTTCGTCCCTGTGATGTTTAACAGGCGACACATTGTCTTCAAAATGCTTTTTGATTCTTTGTCTTAATTTACGGGCTTTCCCGACAAACAGCAGTTCATCATGAATGTTATAAAACATAAAGATGCCGCCTTTGTCTCTTGGAATTCGGTGAAAATCAATGAAACCGTAAATCGCTTTAATCGCCGGTTCATTTTCCGACTGTGACTGCTGCCGTTCCGTAATCGTTACATCAGGAGCAGGAAGGTTTATTTTTATCAAAATGGGTCACGTCCTCTTATTCATTAAAGCTCCATCCTATCATAAGAATGCGCCAAAAGCTATTTTTTATTCAAGCGCCCCGGCCGGATCATAAAGGCTCAAATCAATTTCTGTCTGCTGACCGAGCGCGAGTTTCGCCAGTTCAGCCCCCAGATACGGCCCGCTCGTCAGCCCTGAGGCGCCCAGCCCGTTGGCAACGAGAAGTCCGCTGATATTCGGCAGTCTGCCGATGACGGGAAGAAAGCCGGGAGTAAACGGCCGGAAACCGACTCTTGTCTCCATCAACGTACTGTCTGAAAGCCCCGGCGCCACGGTTAATGCTTTATCAAAAATCTCGCGGAGACCGCCGGCCGTCACCCGCAAATCCATGCCGGTATCGTTTTCATGAGTCGCGCCCGCTACAATCCGGCCGTTTGCAAACGCGAGAATGTATTGATCATTTGGAGGCATGACGACCGGCCAGCCGCCCGTATCCTCATCCTGAAGTTCTAAATGAACGATCTGCGCCTTTTGGTACGATACTGAAAAGCGGATGCCGAGCGGCTCAAGCAGCTCTCTCGCCCAAGCGCCGGCCGTTACGAGAACCTGATCGGCCAAAAGCGTGCGTTCTGCGGTTTTCACACCGATGACGGCACCGTCCTCTGTCAATATTGACGCCTCTTCCTTGTAAACAGCCGCGCCGTGCTTAACGGCAGCGTTTAACAGCGCCTTACGAAGCGCCCTGCCGTTCACCCGGGCCGCACCGCTGATATGAACCGCTCCGTATTCCTCCGACAGCGCAGGAAACAATGCCTTCGTTTCTGCCGGAGTCAGTCTTGTAATGACACCGATTTCAGGAGCGTCCTCTCTTCTTTTATAAGCTCTTTCCTCCATTTGGCTGAGCTTTTTTTCATCCGTATGGAGACTGACGGCACCGACCTTTTGATAACCGGTGTCCGTTTCTCCGTCAGCTTCAAGCTGCTGTATCAATTGGTTATAATAACGGGCTCCGCCTTTTGCGATCGCATACCATGCCTGATTGCGGCGCTGTGACAGCCACGGGCAGACGATCCCCGCCGCAGCGTCAGTCGCCTGCCCCCTGTGTTTCCGGTCAATGACCGTTACATCCGCACCGGCCTTTGCGAGATGATAAGCCGCTGATGCACCGAGAATGCCGGCTCCGATAATGATATAAGACTTCATGTGTAACACCTTTTCTATCTGTTTTGTCTTATTTATTTTAACAAATGGAGCGCCTGGTTCCTACCGGAGTCCTGACGGCAATGATGAGTTTCGAAAACGGAAACGTATAATAAAAGGAATAAGTTCTTGTCTGGAAGCCGCTTTCCTCAAGAAGCTTTCTGTATTGAGACGTATTTTTTATATCTGAGACAGCCAATGTGCCGCCAGGTTTCAGCACTCGCGCCATTTCCGCGATCGCCCGTTCCCTCTCTTTTCTGCCTGAAATATTGTGCGGCAAAATGTGAAATGACAAGGTCAAATGTTTGATAAGGATCGCGAGTAAGATAAACCCAAAAGCCCCATAAGGCGCATCAATTCCGTATCGTGTTGTCATACCATCAAGCCCTTTCAATATTTATCCAACTATTATATCATAATATTCAAAAGCCGAAAGAAGTGAGGACAATATGAAACGCGGCATTACCTTTGACATCCCAAATCAATTCGGGCGGTTTGCGGCAGATATATTAAAACCGTTCCCCATCTCTTCCTATACGTGGTTTATCGGTGATGGAGAGGCGTATACTGAGTTCAAAGAAGACACCGGTACAGACCTGTTTCCGCAAAATCAGCGCATCATTGAGGGTCAAGAACTCCGTCAGCGTCTGGAAGGAAACCCTTATTATATGATTTTTGCTGAATTGAAAGCTTTCCCGAGCGGGAGGGTAACGGAAATCAATACGTACGAGGAGTATGTGGAGAGTTCCTGTGAACTTGTGCTTCTCATCGCGGATTGCTCGTATGTAACGTTATATTGCAAAGATCCGGACATGCTCGAAGCTCTTTTTCAGCAGGCTGTACAATGCGGGTTTCACCGCGTTGACTATGTTACAGATGAGAATGATGCGAGAACGGGATTGTCTGTCTGATGAAGATGCGTTCTTTTTATGAAGCGCCGGATAGGGCTTATGATTCAAAATATTGACAAATCCGTGTGTTTTCAACAAAAAAACAACCCCCTCATGTATACTGAGTGCGTAACTTACATATGAAAGGGGTATGACCATGAAAATCAGGTTGAAGAAAAAAGCAGGTTTTTGGAAGAAGACGGCGGTTTCATCTCTTATTTTTACCATGTTTTTTACCCTGATGATGAGCAGTACGGTTTTTGCGGCCGGGCTGAATAAGGATCAGAAGCGACGGGCTGAACAGCTGACCAGCATCTTTGAAAACGGCAAGACGGAAATCCAATACGGCTATGTTGAAGCGTTGGATGACGGAAGAGGTTACACCTGCGGCCGGGCCGGCTTTACGACGGCTACCGGAGATGCGCTGGAAGTAGTCGAAGTATACACGAAAGCAGTGCCGAATAACAAATTGAAAAAGTATTTGCCTGAATTACGGCGTCTTGCGAAGGACGAAAGCGATGACATCAGCAATCTGAAAGGATTCGCTTCTGCCTGGCGCTCACTTGGCAATGATAAGGCCTTCCGCGCTGCCCAGGATAAGGTAAATGACAGCTTGTATTATCAGCCAGCGATGAAACGTTCAGAGCAAGCCGGACTGAAAACGGCATTGGCAAAAGCGGTGATGTACGATACAGTGATTCAGCATGGCGACGGCGATGATCCAGACTCCTTCTATGCCCTGATTAAACGCACGAACAAAAAAATGGGCGGGTCACCGAAAGACGGAACGGACGAGAAGAAATGGTTAAATAAATTTTTGGATGTGCGCTATGACGATCTGATGAATCCGTCAGATGAGGACACCCAGGATGAATGGAGAGAATCGGTTGCCCGTGTCGACGTTTTCCGCGATATTGTCAAAGAGAAGAACTACAATTTAAACGGGCCGATTCATGTCCGGTCAAGCGAATACGGAAATTTCACGATTCAATAAAACAAAAAAAACCCCGCCGCATGGCGGGGTTTTACTATTAACCGATGGAGCCTTCCATTTCGAACTTGATCAAACGGTTCATTTCAACTGCGTATTCCATCGGAAGTTCTTTTGTGAACGGCTCGATGAAGCCCATAACGATCATTTCTGTTGCTTCTTCTTCAGAAATACCGCGGCTCATCAAGTAGAAAAGCTGTTCCTCAGAAACTTTTGATACTTTCGCTTCGTGCTCCAATGAAATGTTGTCGTTCAGAATTTCATTGTAAGGGATTGTATCAGAAGTTGATTTGTTATCCATAATGAGCGTATCGCACTCGATGTTAGAACGGGCGCCGTCCGCTTTCCGTCCGAAGTGGACGATTCCGCGGTACGTTACTTTTCCGCCTTGCTTTGAAATCGATTTTGATACGATTGTGGATGACGTATTCGGTGCAAGGTGAATCATTTTCGCACCTGCGTCCTGATGCTGTCCTTTGCCCGCAAGAGCGATAGAAAGCGTCATGCCGCGCGCGCCTTCACCTTTCAGAATGACAGCCGGATATTTCATCGTCAATTTAGAACCGATGTTTCCGTCAACCCATTCCATTGTTGCGTTTTCTTCACAAACCGTACGTTTCGTTACAAGGTTGTAAACGTTGTTCGCCCAGTTTTGGATTGTTGTATAACGGCAGTAGCCGCCTTTTTTGACGATGATTTCAACAACCGCGCTGTGAAGTGAGTTTGTCGTGTACACAGGAGCCGTACAGCCCTCTACGTAATGAACGCTTGCTTCTTCGTCAACGATAATCAGCGTGCGTTCGAATTGGCCCATGTTCTCAGAGTTGATGCGGAAGTACGCTTGAAGCGGTGTTTCAACCTTCACGCCTTTAGGCACGTAGATGAAAGATCCGCCGGACCATACAGCTGAGTTCAGCGCCGCAAACTTGTTATCAGTCGGCGGAATGACTTTCGCCCAGTGCTCGCGGAAAATGTCTTCATTTTCTTTCAGCGCGCTGTCTGTGTCTTTGAAGACGATGCCTTGCGCTTCAAGGTCTTCTTTCATGTTGTGGTACACAACCTCAGATTCGTACTGTGCAGAAACACCGGCAAGGTATTTTTGCTCAGCTTCAGGAATACCGAGTTTGTCGAATGTCTGTTTAATTTCCTCAGGCACTTCATCCCAAGAACGCTCTGAACGCTCAGACGGTTTTACGTAGTACGTAATTTCGTCAAAGTTTAAAGAGTTTAAATCCCCGCCCCACTGCGGCATCGGCATGTTGTAGAAATGCTCAAGAGATTTCAGGCGGAAATCAAGCATCCATTGAGGCTCTTCTTTCATGCGTGAAATTTCTTCTACGATTTCTTTTGTCAATCCGCGCTCTGAACGGAAAATGGAAACGTCCTTATCGTGAAAACCGTACTTGTATTCACCAATTTCAGGCATTTTTTTAGCCATCCATTTTCACTCCAATCTTTTAATTGCCGCCTTTTTCGCCAGCGACTCCTTTTTCAAGTGCTTTCCATGAAAGGGTGGCACATTTAATCCGGGCCGGGAATTTCGAAACGCCTTGAAGGGCTTCAATATCCCCGAGATCTATTGAGTCGTCATACTCTTTCCCTTGCATCATGTCTGAGAAAATCTTAGACATGGAAAGGGCAGTATCAATATCTTTTCCTTTAATCGCCTGCGTCATCATGGAAGCTGAAGCCATGGAGATGGAGCAGCCTTCCCCTTCAAACTTCGCTTCCTGAACGGTATCGCCGTCAAGCTTCATTGTCAGTCTGATCCGGTCGCCGCAAGTCGGGTTGTTCATATCGACGACGATGCTGTCATCCAAAACCCCTTTGTTGCGCGGATTTTTGTAATGATCCATGATCACTTGTCTGTATAATGTATCTAAATTTGCATTAAAAGACATTTGTAAAGTACTCCTTTGTCTTTTGGAGAGCTTCCGCGAGCTTATCGATCTCTTCCTCTGTATTATACAGATAAAAACTCGCTCTCGCAGTAGCAGATACATCCAGCCATTTCATGAGCGGCTGGGCGCAGTGATGGCCGGCTCTGACCGCAATGCCCTCAGCATCAAGGACAGTCGCGACATCATGAGGGTGAACCTCATCAAGGTTAAATGTCACAAGGCCCGCCCGCTCTTTCGGTCCGTATACCGTCACGCCGTCGAGCTGTTCGAAACGGTCAAGCGCATAGGCCGCAAGCTTATGCTCATGCCGGGAAATCTCGTCGAGTCCGACCTCTTCAAGAAAATCAATCGCGGCTCCCAATCCGATCGCGCCTGCAATAATCGGCGTGCCTGCTTCAAACTTCCACGGAAGCTCTTTCCAAGTTGATTCATAAAGCCCTACAAAGTCGATCATCTCGCCGCCAAATTCGGCCGGCTCCATATTCTCAAGCAGTTCTTTCTTGCCGTATAGCACGCCGATTCCCGTCGGGCCGCACATTTTATGGGAAGAAAGCGCGAAGAAGTCGCAATCCAGATCCTGAACGTCGATTTTCATGTGCGGTGTGCTCTGCGCTCCGTCCACCACGATGACCGCGCCGTTGTCATGAGCGATTTTGGCGATTTCTTTAATCGGGTTGATCGTGCCGAGCACGTTTGACACATGAGCGACCGCCACGATCTTCGTATGGCTTGTGACCGTCTGCCGGACGTCTTCCAGCGAAAGCGTGCCGTCTTCCTGCATCGGGATATACTTTAAAGTCGCGCCGGTTGCTTTTACAGCCTGCTGCCACGGGATGATATTCGCATGATGCTCCATTTGGGTGATGACCACTTCATCACCGGGTTTTAAGCTGGCACGGGCATAGCTCAGCGCCACCATATTCAGTGAAGTTGTCGTGCCTTTTGTGAAAATGACCTCAGCCATTGACTTCGCATTGATAAACTTACGGACTTTTTCACGCGCTCCTTCATAGCCGTCTGTCGCTCTTGTGCCAAGAGTATGGACGCCTCTGTGAACATTGGAGTTGTATTTGTTGTAATACTGATCCACTGCTTCAATGACAGACCGCGGCTTCTGAGAAGTCGCCGCGCTGTCAAGGTACACGAGGTCATGTCCGTTCACTTGCTGATGAAGGATCGGGAACTGTTCACGAATATCAGTGATATTCATTATTTTACTTTCCTTTCGATGACGGAGACGAGCTGTTTCTTAACTCCTTCAATCGGAAGTTCTTTTACCACCGGAGCAAGGAATCCGTAAATGACTAAGCGTTCTGCTTCTTCTTTCGCAATTCCGCGGCTCATCAGGTAGTAAAGCTGAATAGGGTCCACACGGCCGACAGATGCCGCATGTCCTGCAGTTACATCGTCTTCATCAATTAAAAGAATCGGGTTTGCGTCGCCTCGCGCTTTTTCACTCAGCATCAGGACGCGGGATTCCTGTTCAGCGTTTGCTTTAGACGCGCCGTGCTCAATTTTGCCGATGCCGTTAAAGATGGAAGATGCGGCATCTTTCATGACTCCGTGCTTCAGGATATAGCCTTCGGAAGCTTTACCGAAGTGGATGATCTGCGTCGTAAAGTTTTCCGTCTGTTCTCCTCTTCCGACAACCACGGTTTTCGTATCGCCGTATGTGCCGTCTCCGTAGAGGTTTGTCGTGTTTTCAGAAATCGTGTCGCCGTCGTTCATCAGACCGAGCGCCCACTCGATTTTGCTGTCGCGTCCGCGCGCGGCTCCGCGGCGGTTGACGTATGTTGTGACGCCTGCTGACAAGTTGTCAACGGCACCGTACGTCACGCTGGCATTATCACCTGTGATTACTTCACTGATAATATTGAATACAGCTTCTTTCGGATTCACTGTGCTGATATAGTTCTCAACGTAAGTGACGGAGCTGTGGTCTTCAGCGACGATCAGCACGTGGTTGAACAATGCCGTGTCATTGCTTTCATGAACGTAAACGGCCTGAACAGGCGTCTCCACCTGAACGTTTTTAGGAACATAAAGGAATGCCCCGCCGTTCATTAATGCCGCATGAAGCGCAGTCAGTTTATGCTCGTCGACCTTTACGCCGTCTTTCATGAAGTATTTCTCAACGAGGTCGCTGTGCTCACGGGCAGCCGTTAAGATGTCCGTGAAAATAACGCCTTTGTCTTTCAGCTCTTTAGAGAGAGACAGGAATGCAGGCGTTTGGTCACGCTGCACATATAACGTTTTGTCTTCATTTTCAATATCGATCAGCGCTTTTGCTTCATCAGCTAAATCTTCCAAAGAAGCAAGCGGCGCGTTTTCTACTGTATGCTTGTTGAACTTTGTAAAGTTCCAATTTGTGATTTTTGTTTTATCAGGCTTAGGCAGCGGCAGATCTTCAGCTTTTTCAAGAGCCTGTAAGCGCAGGTTTTTCAGCCAGGCAGGTTCTTGATGCTTTTCGGAAAAGCCTTTGACATATTCCTGATCTACGGATAGTTTCGTTTCCAATGTCATGTTAATCCCCCTAACGCTTACGCTTCTTGGCCTACAGTTTCGTCTTCAATGCCGAGTTCTTGTTTAATCCAGTCATAACCTTCCGCTTCAAGGCGCTGTGCAAGCTCCGCACCGCCTGATTTCACTACGCGTCCCTGCATCATAACGTGAACGACATCCGGCGTGATGTAGTTCAGAAGGCGCTGATAGTGAGTGATCATTAAGCAGCCGAAGTTTTCGCTGCGCATTTTGTTGATTCCTTTAGAAACAACTTTAAGCGCATCGATATCAAGACCTGAATCGATCTCGTCAAGAATGGCGATTTTCGGCTCGATCATCATAAGCTGAAGGATTTCGTTGCGTTTTTTCTCTCCGCCTGAGAAACCTTCGTTCAGGTAACGCTGCGCCATTTCAGGGTCCATTTCAAGGAACTCCATGTTTTCGTCCATTTTGCGGATGAATTTCATAAGAGAAATTTCATCGCCTTCTTCGCGGCGTGCGTTAATCGCAGAGCGAAGGAAGTCGGCATTCGTCACACCGCTGATTTCACTTGGGTACTGCATCGCAAGGAAAAGACCCGCCTGAGCGCGCTCGTCCACTTCCATTTCCAGTACATCCTTGCCGTCAAGCGTGATGCTGCCTTTAGTGACTTCGTATTTCGGATGTCCCATAATCGCTGCAGAAAGCGTTGATTTACCGGTACCGTTCGGCCCCATGACAGCGTGGAATTCGCCGCCTTTTATTTCAAGGTTTACACCTTTTAAGATCTCTTTTCCTTCGATTTCAACGTGAAGATCCTTGATCGTTAATGTTGAAGCAGCCATATCTATACCTCCAAAAATATATAATCATTATTCTCAATTTATTCTCATTCTAATTTTATAACAAATGAAAAGTAAATACAACTTTTTATATTACCCGGAACATTCCTAAAGTTTATCAAAGAACCGGACGTAGTTAAAGCTGTTTGAAACAGAAAAAGGGCGGAATTCCACCCTTTTTTACTGACCGATTTTCTCATTAAACTGCGCTGCGAGGAACTTGCTTTTTTGGTACTCAAGCTCCCTCTGCCGTTCGACTTCCATCCTTTTTGAAAGACGCCGTCCGTATTCCTCGTAGCCGATGCCGTGTGACTTCTGCATCGCTTTTTCCATTTCAGGCGTATAGTCAAGGTCCAGTCTCTCGTGGCTGGTGCAGATAATGAATCAATCCCTTCATCTATTTGCTTCTATTGTAACAATGATCCTCTGCTCCGGCCAAAGGGAGTGTGCCCCTGAATCCTTTCGAATGTGCCGGTAACCGGCGCTGGCTTTATCTGAAAAACGATATTCATACGATTGCTCTTTCTAATGCGTCGTATGTCCGAATTCCTGAATACACTGCTGCACGAGGGTTACTCCCTGACTGAGAGCCGCGCCTCCCCCGAATGCCGCGGCGACGCTGATGACCTCAAGGATGTTTTCCTCTGTCGCGCCCTGATCAAGACAGCCTTTCGTGTGATAAATCATGCAAAATTCATCTTGAGCGCTGATGCTGATGCCCAGAGCGATTAATTGTTTCTCTTTTTCAGTTAATGAATCCGCTGAAAAACACTGTTCAGTAAATTCATTAAATTTCCGCCCCATCATCGGCATTTTTTGCTCGAATATGCCTAAACCTTCTTTATATTGTTTCAATGCGTCATGCACGCTTTTTCCGTTATCCTGGTATTGAGCCACTGCCATTCCCTCCAATCGTTAACCTTCCTTTTTATTATGGACAGTTCTCCGATTAATACCCAAAAAAAACCCCGGATGATCCATCCGGGGTTTTTGCTTTATTCAGATACAGGAAGCACGGCTCCGTCGTATTTTTTCTCAATAAAGTCTTTGATTTTCTTAGAGTGAAGCACTTCCATAAGCGCTTTGATTTTCGCTGATTTTTCGTCACCTTTTCGCACGGCGATGATGTTTGCGTACGGGTTGTTTTTCGTTGATTCTACTTGAATCGCATCTTTTAACGGATTCAGTTTGTTTTGAATCGCATAGTTGACGTTAATGAAGACTGCATCGCCTTCTTCTTCATTATATGCTTTCGCCGTTAATTCAGGGGCGATTTTTTTGAATGTCAGGTCTTTCGGGTTTTTCGTAATGTTTTTCGTAGTGGCGTCAATTGTTTTTACCTTCGGATCAAGAGTAATCAATCCGGCTTTTTCAAGCATCGCCAGCATCCGGCCTTGTTCAGCGACGTTGTTTGTCATGATGATGGTCGCGCCTTTAGGCAGGTCTTTCAGTGATTTGTATTTTTTTGTGTAAATTCCGAATGGCTCAAGGTGAACGGCTCCGGCATTCACGAGTTTGTAATCTTTATTTTCTTTCATTTCCTGTTCAAGGTAAGGAACGTGCTGGAAGTAGTTTGCATCCACTTCTTTATCAGCTAACGCTTTGTTGTACATTTTGTAATCGTTCAGCACTTTTACTGTTAATGTGTAGCCTTTTTCCTTCAGGAGCGGCTCCGCTTCTTTTAAGATTTCAGCGTGCGGCGTCTTTGTCGCAGCGATGACGATTTCCTTTTTATTTGAGCCGTTTGATCCGCAGGCGGCCAAAACTCCCGCGAACACAAGCAGCAGCGCACTTAGTACAATCTTTTTCAATGTAAATCCTCCCTTATCTTTTGTCTATTATATTTGTAATCACATCACCGATGATTTGAATGATAAAGACGATGATGAGTATAAATACAGTTGCTACAAACGTTACATCCGTATTATTGGACTGGTACCCCTCTACATATGCAAGGTTTCCGAGTCCGCCTGAACCGATGGCGCCGGCAATGGCGGTAGATCCGATCAGGGCGATGGCTGTAACGGTGATGCCCGAAATTAACGCAGGCATTGATTCAGGAATCAGCACTTTGAAGATAATCGTCGATGTCTTTGCTCCCATTGATCTGGCAGCTTCGATGACTCCTTTATCGACCTCACGCAGCGCAATTTCAACAAGCCGGGCATAAAACGGCGCGGAGCCGATAATCAGCGCAGGCAATGCCGCGTTCGGCCCTAAAATCGAGCCGACCAAAATCTTAGTAAAACCGAGAAGCAGAATAATTAAAATAAGAAACGGAATAGACCTGAAAATATTAACGACCGCCGCAATCACGGTGTTAATGATTTTATTTTCCCATAAGCTTCCCTTGCCCGTTAAAAAGAGCAGAAGACCGAGAATCGCTCCGATGACAAATGAAAAGGCTAAGGCGATGACCGTCATATAAAGGGTCTCGTATGTGGCCGTCCACAGCTCGGTTAAATCAACGTTTGGGAACCATTTTTCAAACATTTGTGATCACCTCTGCTTCTACCTGTTTGTCTTTGATGAACCGGATCACGTTTTCTACTTCTTTTTCCTGACCGTCAATATGGATGAATAAAGAACCGTAGGCTCCGTCCTTCGTCTGTGAGATTTTCCCCTGCAGAATATTGACGTCCACATCAAAGTTTCGGATCATCTCCGTAATGAGGGGCTGCTCGGCGGCCTGCCCGACAAATGAAAGCTGAATCGTTTTTCCTGTCGCGGTTTCCTGCAGAAAATGCTGGATGGTTTCTTTCGTCTCCTCCGGTTCTGTCACCTGCTGAACGAAACGCTTGGTCATCGGTTCGCGCGGGTTTCTGAAGACTTGGAGCACTTCGCCTTCTTCAACGACTTTCCCGTTTTCCATAACGGCGACTCTGTTGCAGATTTTTCGGATGACGTGCATTTCATGGGTAATGAGCACGATCGTCAGACCGAGTCTGTCATTTATATCGGATAAAAGATCCAAAATTGAATCGGTCGTCTGCGGGTCGAGCGCTGATGTTGCTTCATCGCACAGAAGGACTTTCGGATTATTGGCGAGCGCCCGGGCGATGCCGACACGCTGCTTTTGACCGCCGCTCAGCTGTGACGGATAAGACTTTTCTTTTCCCTCTAATCCGACCAGTTTAATCAGCTCATCGGCGCGGCGGACCCGTTCGCTTTTTTTCACGCCGGCGATTTCCAGCGGAAACATAATGTTCTCCCGGACGGTGCGCGACCACAAAAGGTTAAAATGCTGGAAAATCATGCTGATTTCCTGGCGCGCTTTTCTCAGTCCGCGGCTGCTTACTTTATTTAATTCCGTCCCCGCAACTTCCACGATGCCTGACGTCGGCTTTTCAAGGCCGTTCAAAAGACGGATTAAGGAACTTTTACCAGCTCCGCTATATCCTATAATTCCAAATATTTCGCCCTTTTTGATATCAAGAGTGACATCTTGGACAGCATTGACATCCCCATGCTTCGCTTTGTAAATTTTTGAAACATTTTGAAGATGGATCAAAGCAATCACCTGCCTTACACTATTCTAAGAAATCTTCCGGTTTTCTACGCAAAAGAAAAGCCTTTCTGCAAAAATGAGCAGAAAGGCTTATTGAAAAAGGCCTTTCTCTCATCTTTCAAAGCAGACCGCTTTGAGTGAATTGGCACCATTTCAACATCGTTGATGGTTGCCGGGCTTCATAGGGCACTTCCCTCCACCTCTCTTGATAAGAGAAAACATATCGTATTTTCGTCCGGAAATTCTTACTGTAGAATAGCACGGCGAATGATAAAAAGTCAATAAAATAAATAATGGAAGCTATTGTCACATAGTAGATTGGCAGTTTACGGCCGTTTGCTGATCGTCTGAAAAAATCCGTTTGTCAGCCAGAGGATGGCCTCCAGCTTCAGCAGGGCTCGGAATGATCCTTTCACTTTGAGTTTTCCGCTTTGGATGAGCTTCTGCAAAGAGACATCACCGTGCAGGAGATGGATGATTTCCGTCTGGTTTCCGTAAAAGGTCAAATTTGATTTTTCCTTTGAAACCGCCGTTTTTCTCATTTCTCCCTGTCCGTTAATTGAGACCGTTAAGGCTTCTTTTTCTCCCTGGAATGTAATCAGCAGCGTTGAGGCGTTTAATAGCGGTTTCAAAAACAGATGCTGTCCGTCATTCTCCAAAACTTCTATTTTCTCCACTCGTATAACCTCCCGTTTTAATGGCCATACATACACTTTCTCTTTTTAACGGACAGAACCCTTTATAAACCGCACGACATTTTCCTGTAAAAATTGTCACATCGGGAACGTTTGCGATGTTTTTTGTTTAATCAGCTCATATAAATAGGAAACGGAGCGGAAGGCGTATCCTTTCTCAACAAGCTCTCCGCCTTTAAACAGCAAAAAGCACGGAACGCTCTCAATCTGATAGGCTTTGGCGAATGCGGGGGAATAATTCACGTTGTTTTTATAGAAGGCGGTGCCGGGCAGCATTTCTTCGACGACAGAAAGCATCTTGGACGCCAGCTGGCATGTGCCGCAAAACGGGGTGTACAAATACAGGAGATAGATGTCATCCTGAATCAATTCGAGTTCATTTTCTTGGAGTTCTTTCATTTTGATTATCACCTCAGGTCGTTCTTTTTCAAAAATACAGGGTCTGCATCAAGGCCGGCTCTGATCAGCATGGATGCGAGATGATGGCCCGGGCATGACTCGACTTGCCTGTATGTTCTGTCTATATAGATATGGCGCGCTTCGGGAAGCTCCCGTTTCAGCTGTTTTCTTAATTTTTCTCCGGATTCATCCGCGTCCGTTAATATAAACACGTCTCTGTCAAACAGGCGGTCCGCCAAATCTTCCAGTTCGGTTTGGCCGATCGTCCCGTTTGTGCAGACGATTTCCGCGGGTTCGATGAGCACTTCTCTGACTTTGATTTTATCCGATTTTCCTTCTACGATGATCACCTTTTCATCTCCGTTGAACATAAGCGCATCACCTGCCGATTGTTTTAGCATCAGATTAAAAAAGAAGGCAGTGAAATTCACCGCCAACTGTTAACACCAGCCGTTCTCATAATCGCAATCCACATATTTCGGATCACTGCCGTTTATGACATCGGCTGTTTTATAAAATTTTTGATTCTCAAATGAAAAGCCCTGTTTGAGCTCGTACTGGTTCATGCCTGTCATCTCGCCGATGGCTTCATTTTCATGAAACAAGGAAAACCGGCCGTTTTGAAAGCGGCCTGTGACGTTCTCCGTCACATCGACCTTTTGTTTATCAAAAGCCATATTAGACACCTCCCGTTACAGATAGAATGTCCAAATGGCCCTTTTGCTATCCGATCAGTCTTCCTGTGTCATTTCGTCATATTGCTCGGAAGTCATGAGGTTTTCGATTTCTTCAGCATCAGCCGGTTCCACGACGATCATCCACGCTTTTTCATACGGAGACTCGTT
The DNA here is from genome assembly GCF_056399565.1 of Bacillus sp. 01N42_2. Lineage (NCBI taxonomy): Bacteria > Bacillati > Bacillota > Bacilli > Caryophanales > Bacillaceae > Bacillus > Bacillus sp. 01N42_2. The sequence continues at coordinate 29,246 of NZ_JBFTRO010000001.1, forward strand.
TACGAATTCAGGGCTGTCATCAAGGTCTTCGTTCACTTCCGTCACCGTTCCGTTAATCGGTGCGTACAATTCGGATACGGTTTTGACGGATTCTACGCTGCCGAATGGCTCGTCCGCTTTAATTTCAGCGCCGACTTCCGGAAGCTCGACAAATACGATATCGCCAAGTTCGGCTTGCGCGAAATGTGTAATCCCGATACGGGCTTTTCCGTCCTCAACTTTGACCCATTCGTGCTCTTTGGAATAACGCATATCTTTCGGTGTGCTCATCTAAATCCCTCCAATTTTTTCTTATAATAAGAAGATACCATAATTCTTAGAACGCGGCATTACATCCAATATTTTTCGAATTGGTCTTCTTTGAAGCCGACAGTGACTTTTTCGCCGTCTGTCGTAATCGGGCGTTTCAGGAGCATACCGTCAGATGCCAGAAGATCAAGCTGTTCATCCTCTGACATGTGATACAGTTTTTCCTTTAGGTTCAGCTCGCGGTATTTCATGCCGCTCGTGTTGAAAAACTTTCTCAGCTCAAGGCCGCTCTTCTCATAGAGGTCTTTAATTTCTTCTTTCGACGGAGTTTCCTCCACAATATGTATTTCGTTTATTTCCTTACCGCGGTCTTCCAGCCATTTTTTCGCATTACGGCACGTTCCGCATTTAGGGTACCAGTAAAAATTCAACGACATCTTCTTCACCCCTTGTAAATGATCGTCGTTATTTTAACACAATCACTTGTAAAAACCTATAACGTTGCTTCATGAAAAAGCGCTCCGGATGAAGGAGCGCTTACAGCATGTGATCAGACGATATATTTTTCTTCACGGAAGACAGCGGCCGCTGCTTCACGTTTTTTCTGAATCAGATTTTTCGGTGTCAGGCGCGTCAGTTTGCGCAGCACGGAAAGCATCATGCGGAGGGAATCTCCTTCCTCCATGGCGATCAGTGATTCTTTGGCATGCGCTTCAATATTCTGAAGGGCTTCCTGGGCAAAGATTTCCGTATATAACAGCTTTTGCGCGGCTTTTTCGGCACCGTCCGCCGCAATCGCTTTTTCCGTTCTGAGGACGGCAGATTCCAAAGCGTACACCGCGCTGACGATATCAGCGATGTTTACCATGATTTCCTGCTCGCCTTCGATCTCTTTTCCGTATTTCTGCGCCGCGAGCCCCGCTGTCAAGAGGGCGATCTTTTTCGCCTGTCTGACAATGTATTTTTCCTGTTCAAGAGGCTCTGAGCCCGGCTCTTCAGGCATCAGCATCATGAGCTCTTCCTGGAGCGCCTTCGCTTTTTCAAAGAGGGGAAGCTGCCCTTTTACGGCTTTTTTCAGGAACGTGCTCGTTACGATCAGGCGGTTGATTTCATTTGTGCCTTCAAAAATTCTGTTGATTCGCGAGTCACGGTAGGCGCGCTCCACTTCATATTCCTGCATAAACCCGTAACCGCCGTGAATTTGAACGCCTTCGTCGGCAATGTAATCAAGCGTTTCAGATCCGCACATTTTGTTGAGCGAGCATTCAATGGCGTACTCGGCGATCGACTTTGCGACTTCGCGTCCGTCTTTTTGCGCTTCTTCTGTCAGCCGACTCATATTATCTTCGAATAAGCCCACTGTTCTGTATACAGAGCTCTCCATGGCGTAAAGCCGTGCCGACATTGTCGCAAGCTTTTCCTGAGTGAGCGTGAAGCTTGAAATCGGTGTTTTAAATTGCCGGCGCTGGTTTGCGTAAGCGGCAGACAGCTCAATCACCCGTTTAGAAGCGCCGATTGTGCCGACGGCAAGCTTGTAGCGTCCGATATTCAGGATATTAAAGGCGATGACATGGCCTTTTCCGATTTCGCCGAGAAGGTTCTCTTTCGGCACTTCCGCCTGATCTAAAATCAGCGTTCTCGTCGATGAACCTTTAATCCCCATTTTTTTCTCTTCAGGGCCCGTTGACACGCCCGGATAATTTTTCTCTACGATAAATGCGGAAAACTTATCTCCGTCCACTTTTGCGTAGACGACAAAGACATCTGCAAAGGCGGAGTTAGTAATCCATTGCTTTTCTCCGTTGAGAATATAATGTGTGCCCGCTTCATTCAAAACAGCCGTCGTTTTCGCACCGAGGGCATCTGAACCTGAACCGGGCTCAGTTAAGGCGTATGCCGCGATTCTTTGTCCTGAAGCCAAGTCCGGCAAATATGTTTTTTTCTGTTCTTCCGTTCCGAAGAACACGATCGGCAATGAGCCGATACCGACGTGAGCGCCGTAAGAAAGCGAAAAGCTGCCGGCACGTGAAAATTTTTCCGTAATGAAGGCTGAACTGATTTTATCCAGGCCGATGCCGCCGTACTCTTCAGGCACGTCTGCTCCGAGGAGGCCCAAGTCTCCGGCTTTTCTGAGCAGTCTGACTGAATGCTCAAACTGATGGTTTTCAATTTCATCAATATAAGGAAGCACATCGTTTATGACATAGTCTTCTGTTGTTTTGCCGATCATTTTATGTTCGTCTGTAAAGTCCTCCGGAGTGAATATTTGATCATATCCCGTCTCCTCAATCAGAAAGCTGCCGCCTTTTTTGACGTTGACCGTTTCCTGTTTCATGTTTGTTTCCCCCTTTGTTTAAATGAGCTCAAATACGCCGGCAGCGCCCATGCCGCCTCCGATGCACATCGTCACCACACCGAATTGCTCGTTTCTCCGTTTCATTTCATGTATGAGTGACAAGGTCAGCTTCGTTCCCGTGCAGCCGAGCGGATGTCCGAGCGCGATGGCGCCCCCATTGACGTTCACCTTTTCTTCATCTATTCCCAGCGATCTGATGACTTGAATGGCCTGTGAAGCAAAGGCCTCATTCAATTCAAAAAGCCCGATATCCTGTAATTCGAGTCCGGCAAGCTTGAGCGCCCGCGGAATGGCTTCAATCGGACCGATCCCCATGACCTCAGGGGGAACGCCGCCTACGGCAAAGGAACGGAATTTGACTAGCGGCGCCAATCCGAGCGACGAAGCTTTTTCGCGATCCATCAGCATGACAGCCGCCGCGCCGTCACTCGTTTGTGAAGAGTTCCCGGCCGTCACGGTTCCCGTTTTAGAAAAAGCCGGACGGAGCTTCGCCAATACGTCAGCCGATGTGCCGGGGCGCACGCCTTCATCTTGAGAAAAGATAAATTGTTTTTTCCGCGGCTTATGGTCATCCCCGACTTCTGTCAGCGTTACTTCAACCGGTACGATTTCATCATTAAATTTCCCTTCTTTAAGGGCTTTCGCGGCATTCTGATGGCTGCGGACGGCAAATGCATCCTGGTCTTCTCTGGATACGCCGTACGTTTCGGCGACCTGCTCCGCTGTGTGCCCCATGCTCATGTAATACTCAGGCGCATGCTCCGCCAAAGCGATATTCGGGCGGGTCACATGTCCCATCATCGGAACTTGCGACATGGATTCCGCACCGCCGGCGATGACGGTGTCTCCCGCGCCGATCATGATTTTTTCCGCACCGTAAGCGATGGATTGGAGTCCGGAAGAGCAGTAGCGGTTCACCGTAATGGCCGGCACCGTATGAGGAAGCCCCGCCAGCGCACCGATATTCCGCGCCATATTTAATCCTTGTTCGGCTTCAGGTGTTGCACATCCGATAATTAAGTCATCGATGTTTCCTTCATAGCCGCCTGCCCGTTTCAGCGTTTCTTTCACACAAAGCGCGCCTAAATCATCAGGACGAACGGCTGCAAGCGACCCTTTTTTCGCTTTACCGACCGGCGTTCTCGCACCGGCCACAATGACTGCTTCTCTCATAAACACCCTCCTAGTTCCGTAAAGGTTTGCCTTTGACCAGCATATGCTGCATTCTTGCTTGAGATTTCGCCTCGCCAGCGAGACTTAAAAAGGCTTCTCTTTCAATCTCGAGTAAATATTCTTCTGAAACCTCCGTGCCGAACGGGACTCTTCCTCCGGCAATGACATGGGCCAGCTTCTTCGCAATCTTCATATCATGATCTGATAAATAGCCGGATCTTCTCATTTGGTCTGCTCCGAGCAGTAACGCGGCACAGCCGGTTTCCCCGGTGACTTTTACCTTTTTGCGGGCAGGCGGGCGGTATCCGCTGTCATATAAATAAGCAGCCAGCTGTTTCGCATCGTGCAGCAGGTGATCCTGGTTCATGCTGACACGGTCTGCCGCAGACAAAATCTTCATATCACGGGCTTCGTGCGCCGAGCCGGACACCTTGGCAAGCGCAATTGTTTCAAAGGTTTTAATGGCCGCGTCCATCAGTTCACTTCCGCCGTTCAAGTAATTCATGTACAACTCTTTATTTCCTCCGCCGCCCGGAATAAGGCCGACGCCGGTTTCGACAAGACCCATATACGATTCGCTCGCCGCCTGAACGCGTGCCGCCGGAAGACAGACTTCCGTTCCTCCGCCGAGTGTCATTCCGAACGGCGCCGCCACAACAGGTTTGGCGCTGTATTTGATGTTCAGCATCGTCTGCTGAAAACGGCGGATGACAAAATCGACTTCCATGAAGTTATCATCCTGAGCTTCCATTAAAATCATCGCAAGGTTTGCTCCCGCGCAGAAATGTCTGCCTTGGTTTCCGATGACAAGACCTTTATAATTCCGCTCCGTTTCCTCAAGCGCATTGTCAATCATCTGAATAATGTCTAAGCCGATCGCGTTGCTTTTCGTATGAAATTCCAGCAAAGCGATATCATCGCCGAGATCAATCAGACTGGCACCGCTGTTTTTGCTGATCACGCCCTTTGTTTCCTTTACCGTTTGCAGGCTGATCCGTTTCGGATTTTCTTTCACAGCTCTGTATTGGCCGTCTGAATAGTAAAACGGTCTTCCGTTTTCCTTCATATAAAATGTTTCATGGCCCTCGTCAAGCATTTCTTTCACCCAGCCGGGAAGTTCTGCGCCTTCTTGTTCAAGCCGCTCTGCTGATGCTCTGACACCGATGGCATCCCATATCTCAAACGGGCCGAGCTCCCAGCCGAAGCCCCATTTCATGGCGTCGTCAATCGCTTTGATATCATCAGCAATTTCACCTAAAAGCCGGGCTGAGTATAAGAGGGTTTGCGACGTGATATTCCAAAGCAGGCGGCCGGCGCGGTCATCAGAATATATAAGCGCTTTCATTTTCCCTTTGGCACCCTTTGCCTGTTTGGCGGCTTCTAAAGCGGGCGTCTTCATTTTCGAGCGCTCGCCGTATGTCATGGTAAGCGGATCGAGCTCATATATTGTTTTACCTTCTTTTTTGTAAAAACCTTGGCCTGATTTGCTGCCCAGCCAATTGTTTTTCAGCATGTCATTCATAAATTCCGGCAGCTTAAACATGTCTTTTTCAGCGCCGTCAGCTTTGTCGTAAACATTTTTTGCCACATGGGCGAATGTATCAAGCCCCACGACGTCAAGGGTTCTGAAGGTCGCGCTTTTCGGTCTGCCGATCAAAGGCCCGGTCACCGTGTCCACCTCGCCGATGCGGCAGCCGGAGGAAAGCATTTCCCTTACCGTGACCAACAGGCCGTACGTACCGATGCGGTTGGCGATAAAGTTAGGCGTGTCTTTTGCGATGACGACACCTTTTCCGAGTGTATTTTCGGCAAATGAAGTCATAAATTGCAATACGTCAGGATCTGTTTCCTGAATCGGAATGATTTCCAGAAGCTTCAAGTAGCGGGCCGGATTAAAGAAATGGGTTCCTAAGAAATGAGCTTTAAAATCGGCAGATCTACCTTCCGCCATTTTTGTGACGGAGATACCGGACGTATTGCTGGACACGATGCTTCCTGGTTTCCGGTATTCATCAACAAGTGAGAAAATCTGTTTTTTCACGTCAAGATTTTCGACGACGACTTCAATAATCCAATCAGCATCTTTCAACCCAGCCGCGTCATCTTCCAAATTCCCCGCCGTTATATAATCGAGATTGGCAGCTGAAGTCAGCGGCGCCGGTTTTTGCTTCAGCAGCTTTTGCATGGCCGATCGGCTCAGTCTGCTGCGGACCTCCGGGCTTTCTAATGTCAGCCCTTTTTTCACCTCATCCTTTGTCAGCTCGTTTGGCACAATATCAAGCAGCAGGACGGGAATTCCGATGTTAGCCAAGTGCGCGGCAATTCCGGACCCCATGACGCCTGACCCGAGAACGGCTGCTTTCTTTATAAACTTGTGCATGAGTCATCCCCCTTGAACTTTGAATGAATAGTCATTCATTTTTTCGGCAAAAAAAATGAAACCCTTTTCTTCTTTCATCTTAAAAGATTTTCAGGATGACTTCAATAGCAAATATGGAATTTTTTTAAATTTTTTGGCTTCCGCATGTTCCGCGCCGCAGGCGGGAAACTTAAACCCGGAGGTGAAGGGAATGGTGCGAGGGAGAAAAGATCCGTCTTCCGGCGCAGTGAGCGCGGCAAGCATGAAAGGAAATGCGGGACCGAAGCAAAAATACGGCGGCGGCAAGCGGACAAGCCAAAATCAGCAATATAAAAAAGACAACATGGAGTAACAGACTGCGGCTGCTTTTTTAAGGCAGCCGTTATTTTTTGAAGATTCCTTTCAGCACAAACGCCGCATTTGCCGGGCGCTCGGCAATTCTTCTCATCAGGTAGCCGTACCAATCGGTTCCGTACGGGACGTACACCCTCATCCTGTATCCTTCTTCGGCAAGCTTTTTCTGCCGCTCCGTTCTGATGCCGTACAGCATTTGGAATTCAAACTGCTCCCGGGGAATCTGATATTCGCTGATGAGTGTTTTCGTATACGAAATCATGTCGTCATCATGTGTCGCCACCGCTGTTTCATGCCCGCTCAAAAGCTGCAGCTTGATCAGCTGCTGGAAATGAAGATCGGTCCCTTTTTTATCAGGAAACGCAACGGACGCTGATTCTTTGTATGCGCCTTTTACAAGCCTGAGCCGCGGTTTGTATGGCATCAGGCTGCTGATGTCTTCAGCCGCGCGGTACAAATAAGCCTGAATGACGGTGCCGAGCATCGGAAAATCCGGTTTGCACCGCTTATACAGATCAAGCGTGCGGGCGCATCTGGAATAGTCCTCCATGTCAATCGTGACAGGGACGCGGTGTTCTTTTGCCTCCGTCAATATGTCTCTGATGTGCTGTTCGGCGAGATTCTCAGATATATCCAGACCGATGGATGTTAATTTCAGCGACAGCTCACAGTCCAATTGATTCTCGGCGATCGCCCTGATTGCTTTTTTACATTCTTCGGCCGTCCTTTTGGCATCCTTCCGGGACCCAGCATATTCACCTAGGTAATCTATCGAGGCCGACAGCCCGTTTTGGTTCAGCCGCTTCACCGTTTTTACTGCTTCTCGAAGTGTTTCCCCCGCAACGAATCTTCCCGCGCCGAAGCGGAGGCCGTAAGCCTGGGCGAATTTCGTAAGCATTTTATTTTTCGACAAAAATAAACATATGCTCCGCAGCAAGGGCGAACTCCCTCCTTTTTCTTTTATTCGTGTATGAAATCCCGGTCGCAGAGAAAGCTAAGAAGAACAGAATTGAAGGAGGCGTTTATATGAATAACCAGGAGCAGCACGGACATTTGCCGCCTGCCGTCATCTCAACGAAAGACCATTTGTATCTTGAGGACATGCTGAACTGGAATCTGCTTGCCATGAAAAAAGCGCATTTCATGGCGGAACACTGCCAGAATCAGACGTTAAAACAAGAGCTTGAACAAATAGGCCGGATGCACCACAAGCATTATCAAAACATCTTGGGTCACCTGAATCCCGCTCAAGGCGGACAGACAACAACAGGCTATATGCAATAGGAGGACAATACATGGAACAGCAAAATCAAAACATCACTAACCCGCAAACACCCGTGCCCAATACGGCGCAAATGAATGACCGAGACTTGGTGAATGAACTGCTGACGACGGAAAAATATATCACGTCTTCATATTGCACAGCCCTGCACGAGTTCAGCCACGAGTCTCTTTATCAAGATATTCAGGCGATTTTCGATGAGTCACAAAAAGCGCAGAGAAGATTATATGATGTAATGTTTCAAAATGGCTGGTATTCCATTGAAGCGGCCGACACCCAAAAGCTTCAGCAATCGTATCAGAAGTTCCGGCAGACCATTCAGCAGCAGTCTCCCTACCAGCAGTAACATAAGAAAGGATTTGATGTTTTCACTAAGCATCAATCCTTTTTTTATTTTTGCACAAAAGGATTGACTTATCTTTAATCCTTATTTATATTTAACTAATGTTAATTATTTTCCCGAAGAACCAGATGAGGAGGAGTTATGAAAAACGCGGATCAATATGTGTCTGACATCCAAAAATCCCTTCAGACGCTGCTGCAAAACATACAGCCGGAAATGATGGAAAGCATGGCAAAACATGAGGTGACTCCTGCCCAATTATTTGTTTTAGCCAGCTTAAAAAAACAAGGGAGCTGCAAAGTTTCCGAAATTGCGGAGCGCATGGAAGTAAAGCCGAGCGCAGTGACGCTGATGGCCGACCGCCTTGAGCAAAAAGGACTGATCGTCCGCAAACATAATCAGCAGGACAGACGTGTCATCGACATCAGCCTTACCGAAAAAGGCGAGAAGAAATTCGAAGATGTCGTGGAAGGAAGAAAAGCGATATTAGCGCGAAACCTGTCCGTTCTGACTGACGATGAACTGATTCAGTCCGTGAACATCATCCGCAAAGTAGCGGAAGCCGCCGAGAAATACGCGGCTGACCAAAAAGAAAACGAATAGAAAAGAGGAGCTGCCGAAGCATGAGCATTGAACAGAAGGATCCAAAACGCACACTATTAATAACGGGCTTAATTATCGCTATGTTTTTCTCAGCCCTTGACGGCACGATCGTAGGAACGGCGATTCCTAAAATCGTGGGTGACCTCGGGGGATTAAGCATGATGACGTGGCTGACCACGGCATATCTTTTAACTTCGACAACGATCGTCCCGATTGCGGGGAAACTTGCAGATTTATTAGGGCGGCGCGTCGTATATGTATCAGGTTTATTGATTTTCATGGGCGCTTCCGCACTGTGCGGAATGGCCAGCAACATGACGGAACTGATTATTTTCCGCGGACTTCAGGGAATCGGCGGCGGTGTCATGATGCCGATGGCCATGATCGTCATCGGAGATTTGTTCACAGGGAAACAGCGTGCCAAGTTCCAAGGGCTTTTCGGGGCGATTTACGGGCTGGCTTCTGTTATCGGCCCGCAAATCGGGGGCTGGATTGTTGACTCTTTAAATTGGAAATGGGTTTTCTATATCAACCTGCCTGTCGGAATCTTAGCCGTCATCTTTATCGCAAGAGGACTTCAAGGCAGAAAACAGACCGGGCCGATTAACTTTGACATCGCCGGGATTTTCACAATGATCGTCGGAATCGTCAGCCTCCTGCTCGCACTCAGCTTCGGAGGAAAGGATTATGCATGGGGGTCTTGGCAGATTCTCGGTCTCTTTGCGCTTGCGCTTGCCGGGATTGTCGGATTCATTTTCGCTGAAATCAAAGCAAAAGAGCCGATTCTGCCGATGTACCTGTTTAAAAACAGAACGTTTACCGTACTGAATCTGATCGGGTTTTTCATGAGTATCGGCATGTTCGGCGCCGTTACGTTCGTTCCTTTCTTTATGCAGGGAATTATCGGAGTCAGCGCTACCGCGTCCGGAACGATTATGACGCCGATGATGGTATCTATGATCATCACAAGTATTATCGGAGGCCAGCTGGTTTATAAGATCGGCATTAAACCGCAAATCATGATCGGCATGCTGATCATGGCCGTCGGCTTCTTCTTATTAACGACTTTGCAGCTGGATACAAGCAAGCTCGCGGCTACATGCTATATGGCCGTGATCGGTCTGGGAATGGGGCTCGTTATGCCGCTTCTCACACTCGCTCTGCAAGAAACGTTTTCAAAAGAAGAGCTGGGTGTGGTGACTTCATCAAGCCAATTTTTCCGGATGATCGGGGGAACGTTCGGCATTACGGTGCTCGGCGCTGTCATGAATGCCAGATCAGGAACCCTTCTAACCGACAGACTGGTGCCTTACTTAGATTCACTGCCGAAACAGGCAAGTGCCTTTGCCGACCAGTTTAAAGGCATGATTGACAAGAATCCTGAGGGGCTGCTTCAATCCTTGTTCAGCCAGGAATCGATTAAGCAGATTCCGGCCGCATTTTCTTCCCATATCGTGCCGGTTTTGAAAACGTCACTGATGGATTCGCTTCACAGCGTGTTTTTCACAGGCCTGGCCTTTATCGCTGCCGGATTGATCCTCACGCTGTTTGTTAAATCAATTAAACTGACTAACAAAAAAACAGGCAAACAAGAAGAAAAGGCGAAAGCCGTTTAATAGAGAAAATCCCGCGGATGCCGCGGGATTTTTTTATATCATCTGGGCCTCTCCGTTTCCGAATGACCAGTCTTCCGCCGCATTGCCTGAGAGGACGATAAACACATCTTCTTTTCTGACGCCCAGCTTTTCGTGCAGCCGGAGTACCTACCCCGCAACAAGTGAATAGGAAATGGGGGTAAAAACCCTAGTGATGAAACCCTTTAATAAACCTTAAACATTTCATCGTTATCTTTATAGTACGACATAATAAAGTCACGAAAATTTCTTACCGAAGAAGATAACAGCTTATGTCTCATCCAAGATAAGCCGACTGGATATGAAGCAGAGTGATCAGTCACTTTTATAAAATTCAGCCCCAATGTTCTGCAAACTGAAATAGGAAGCAATGCAACACCTCGATCCAGCTTTATAATCTCGACCAGTAAATGAGAATCCGCCTCAAATGCAATATTTGGGGTGAAACCAGCTTTCTCACAAAGCGAGGTTGTAAAACCTCTATACTCCTCATTATTAGCAAGGGTAATAAATGGTTCATCGGCGACAAGACGTAAAGAAATTTCTGTTTTACCCGTAAATCGGTGGTTTGAGGGTAAAGCCAGAACAATATCTTCATTTACCAGCACACAACTCTCTATCTCTTCATCTTGAATCGGATGACCTGTTATTCCTAAATCAATGTCCCCTTTTTTTAAACTTGTGATGATCTCGCTTTTAACTCCGATTGCTTGGAGAATTTTTGATTGAGGAGAGCGGTTGATATATTCACTCATCAGTCCTGCAAGGAATCTTGGATTGGAAATAGATATTCTTATGGTGTCAGAAATTTGATGTTCCTCCAATTGAATTTCCGTTTGTGCATTTTCAATTTCAGTAAAAATCCTGTTTACATGTTTTAAAAGAATTTCCCCTGATGAACTCAGCTTAATATTTCTGCCTTTTCTCTCAAACAAGGCTGTTCCCAGTTCATTCTCAAGTCTTTTTATAGTAAGACTTAAAGAAGGCTGGGCAATCTTTAATTGTTCTGCTGCTTTAGAAATATGCTCAGTATAGGCAACTGTCTGAAAGTATTTTAGCTGCAGCAATTCCATCTGTCTGCATCTCCCTTATTTATTTCAATAAATATACATATACCTTATTATGTATTAGATTAAATGTAAATGCGGATGTAAGATAATAGCATAGTTAAATTGAAAAAACTTAAAAAAGAAAAGGAAAGGGTGTCATTCAATGAAAATTGATGTGAAAGATATAGCAAAAAATTTAAATACGCCGCTAACGGCTCCTGCTTATCCTATCCCAAATTATAAATTTGTTAACCGTGAATATTTAAATATTATTTACCGAACGGATGAAAAAGCGTTACGTGCGGCAGTGCCAGAACCTCTTGAAATTACTGAACCTTTAGTGAAATTCGAAGTGATGTGGATGCCCGATGTTTCCGGACTTGGTGCCTATACAGAGGCAGGACAAGTCATCCCTGTCAGCTTTAATGGTGAAGAAGGGGATTATGTACATTCTATGTATGTAGACAATTTTCCAGCTATCGCAAGCGGACGGGAACTTACTGCATATCCAAAGAAATTGGGTGCCCCTAAGCTGTATATAGACTCTGATACTCTTGTCGGCACACTGGATTATGGCAGTCTTCGCGTGGCAACTGCGACTATGGGATATAAACATTTCGAAATGGACAAGGAAAAAGCGAAAAGGGAAATTTGCCGACCTAATTTTATGGTTAAGATGGCTACTGATTATAATGGTGATTTAAGGGTTTGTGATTTGGTGCGAACGCAAATAACGAATATAGAAGTTAAAGGTGCCTGGACTGGACCCGCGCGGCTTCAATTATTTGAACATGCTTTAGCACCTCTTGCAGACTTGCCTGTATTAGAAGTCGTTTCAGCATCTCATATCCTTACAGATTTAACCTTAAATGCTGCTCAGCCGGTTTATAACTACTTAGAGGAAAAATAAGGAGACGTTTACAATGAGAATTGCAATTTTAGGGGCAGGTTCTTTAGGAACCATAGTGGGAGCATATCTGTCTGCTGGCGGAATGGATGTCGAATTGATTGATTCATACAATGAACATGTAGATACTCTAAATCAAATAGGTGCTAAAGTAGTTGGTACAACGGAATTCCAAGCAAAGGTGAAAGCCATTACCCCTGAAAACAAGTCAGGCAAGTATGATTTAATATTACTTCTGACGAAACAATTATATAATGATTCGATTCTTAAAGAGTTACTGCCTTTTTTAAAGGATGACAGTGTTGTATGTTCCTTGCAAAACGGTATACCTGAACAGAAAGTTGCTTCGATCGTTGGTAATGAACGTGTTATTGCGGGTTCTGTTGAATTTGGTGCTACATTTATTGAACCAGGCGTATCCAGACTTACAACTGAGTATACTCAATTTAAAGAGTACGCTTTTCAAATTGGAGAATTAAATGGTGAAACAACAGAAAGAATCCAGCGTATTAAATCGGTTTTAGACCTTATCGGAGGAACACATATTTCCGATAATTTAGTTGGGACGAAGTGGTCAAAATTACTTATCAATAATGCATTCAGTGGTTTATCGGCAGCATTAGACGGAGAATACGGAGACATTCTTGACCATGAAATCGGCATTGTCAGCGCAGTTCATATCGCAGATGAGACGATTAAGGTTGGACACGCCAATGGTGTCAAATTTGCGAAAATGGGCGGCCTTGATTTAGAATCTTTGGAATTAAGAAGCGAAAATGATATTCCTGAACGTATCCAGACATTTAGGGCAGCCATGGCACCATCTAGGCTGCTAAGAGCAAGTATGCTGCAGGATCTTGAGAAGAAACGTAAAACGGAAATTGATTATATTAATGGAGTTATTCCCAAAATGGCAGAAGGTACTGGAATTTCAACACCTTTTAATGATTTGGTTGCAGCACAAGTCAAATGTGCCGAGGAATCTCAAACAGTGCCTAATTTTGATACAAATATAAAAGCATTTGAAGAGTTATTAAGTATCCGAAAAGAAATGTGATATATAGGAAAAAGAGAAAGGGATTGCTGCGGCGGTCCTTTTTTCTTGGTTCAACAAGCGGAAGAAATTATTAAAGAATTGAATGGCGCCTTTATTGATTCCTTTTCAGCAAAAAAAGCTTCCGGCACCTCTCTTTGATGCCGGAAGCTTTTTATTGTTTTTTTCTGTGCTCTTCATTGAGCTGTTTAATGTGCTGTACCGCGGCTTTGATGCCCTCTTTGGCGTCCGGGTAGGATTGGTTCCAATGCTTTACGAGCGGAGGCATGCTTTTTGCGATATGTGTATACAAAATCCATTGCCTGACTTCTTCCTTTAGTTCCGGGGTTGTTTCGCCAAGCAATAGTTCCGTATATTTTTCAAGCAGGCCGTCCAGCTGCTGCTGCAGTTTTTCTTCCATACCGTTCCCTTCCCTTTTTCATGATTATGACAATCGGGCGGTGAGAGCCGCTTCCTGCACGATGCATCTCCCGCGCCCGTGCGGAATGCAAAGCGGCGTGCCGAACAGCGGGTCCTGCGTGACTTGGCAGTTCATCGCAAATACCTGCTGCACAAGCTCGCAAGTGATGACTTCTTCGGGACGGCCCTCCGCGTAAATCTGTTTATCCTTAATGGCGACAAGATAATGAGCATAGCGGCATGCGAGATTAAGGTCGTGCAGCACCATGACGATGGTCCGTTTTTCTTTTTCATTTAATTCAAACAGCAAATCAAGTATTTCAATTTGATGCGTCATGTCGAGATAGGTTGTCGGCTCGTCGAGCAGAATGATATCCGTATCCTGGGCGAGTGTCATCGCAATCCACGCGCGCTGGCGCTGTCCGCCTGACAAAGAATCCACCGTACGGTCGGCCATTTCCTCAAGCTTTGTCGCCTTCAGCGCTTTTGCCACTGCGTCTTCGTCCTCTTTGGACCATTGCTTCAGCCAGCTTTGATAAGGGTATCTCCCCTGCTTTACAAGCTGATGCACGGTCAGGCCTTCGGGAGCTGACGGGCTCTGCGGCAAGATAGCCAGTTCTCTGGCGACTTCTTTCGTCGGCAGCTTAGCGATGGCTTTTCCTTCCAAAAGCACAGAACCGCCCCTCGGTTTCATCAGGCGCGCCAATGAACGTAAAAGCGTCGATTTTCCGCAGCCGTTGCTTCCGATCAATACAGTGATTTCGCCTTTTGGAATCGCTACATCCAACTCGTCAATGATAACAGTCTCTCCGTACCCTAAGCTCAGCGTCTCTGTAGAAATTGCACTCATACCGCTAACCGCTCCTTTTTTGTATTTCCCAACACTATGTATATAAACAAATTGCCTGAACATTCAACGTGAGATCATGATTATATTGTAACAGAAATTAATGACTCTGAATATCATTATCAATTAGTTTTGGGCAAAAAAACAGCGGACAGCGGTTATTTCTTGATTTCCGTCATTTCTCCGTCGCTTTTTTTCAGTTTCAAATAAAAATGGTCATAATGGCTGTCTAAATTAAAAGCAGAGAGCACCTGCCTGACAACTTCGCCTTCTTGCATCCCGCTGTTTACGGCAAGTTCTCCGAGGATCATCTTCATTTCATCAAGCGCTTCCTCGCCCTCTCTGTGAACTCCTGAAAGCTTGTCCTGGATGTCCGCCTTTTCACGACCGCCTTTTCTTTCATACAAACCTTCATAGCGGTTATGCTCTCCGGCTCCGTAGTTGACGCGAAGGGAAAAGCTGCTGTAAGGAACCGGCTTCGCGGATGATACGGGCGTGCTGTCTTGTTCCGCATTCCGTTTTTCTTCATTCAATCGGCAGCCGGCAATCAGCATCAGCGCCAGACATAAAACACCCGCCGTCCTGATCCATTTCATGCGATTCACTCCCATTCCATTCCGATCGTTTTTAGGTATTTCCAAGGGAGGCGGCTGTCATTCATCGAACAAAAAAGAACCGGAGCTGTTTATCGCTCCGGCCGGTTCCTCTCTATATCATCATTCAGTCAGCTCTAAAAATTCCTGTACATCCCGTACCGCAAGGCGGACCGCGTCCTCCCAAAACGATCGTTCCGTCAGATCCGCTCCAAGGTGCTTCATCGCCAAATCCTCAACGGTCATCGAAGCCGTGTCACACAAAAGCGCGATATATTTTTCTTCAAAATCCGCATTCTCCCGAAGAGCTCTTGCGTATATTCCAAGGGAAAATAAATAACCGAACGTATACGGAAAATTGTAGAACGGCACTCCCGTAATATGAAAATGAAGTTTTGACGCCCAGAAATGCGGGTGGTATTCCCCTAATGAATCGCAAAACGCTTCTTTCTGCGCCGCTTCCATCAGTTCATTCAATTTTTCAGCCGGAACGACGCCATGTTTCCGCTCTTCATAAAACCGCGTTTCAAATAAAAATCTCGCATGAATATTCATAAACATGGCTACGCTTCTTTGAATTTTATCTTCAAGCAGGAACAGCTTTTCTTCTTTTGTCTCCGCTTGTTTCAAAGCGGCGTCGGCGACGATCATTTCCGCAAAAGTCGAGGCTGTTTCAGCGACATTCATGGCGTAGGCTCTGTTCAGCTGCCGCACTTGAAGCATGGCCTCCTGATGAAACGCGTGTCCAAGCTCATGCGCAAGCGTTGATACATTTGAAGCGCTTCCTGAAAACGTCATGAAAATACGGGATTCTCCGCTGTCGGGAAAGCTGGTGCAGAAACCGCCGACCCGTTTGCCGCTGCGGTCTTCCGCTTCAATCCACCGATCGCGGAACGCTTTTTCCGTAAATGCGGACAGTTTTTTGCCAAATGTGGAAAATTGGGTAACGATCAGATTGGCCGCTTCATCATATGTGTATTTTTTCGGCGCCTCGCCGATCGGCGCATTCACATCATACCAATTCAGGCGCTCAAGCCCTAAGAGGGACGCCTTTCGATTCAGGTATTCGGCAAAGGGTTTTTTATGATCGGTAATGACCTGCCACATGACATCCAGTGTTTCTTTTTTCATCCGGTTGATCGCAAGCGGCTCTTCCAAGGCGCTTTCCCAGCCCCGCGCTTTATACATTTCCGTTCGGAAGCCGGCCAGATGATTCAGCGTGCTGCCAAACAGCTCCTCTTCTCCCTTCCAGGCTTCGTTAAGCTCTTTAAATACTTGCCGCCTGGTGCCGCGGTCCGGATGCGCCATCATGTTTTCCGCTTGGCCGACTGACAGCTCTTTATCCTCAAACGGAATCTTCATTCTTCCGACAGCCGCATTATACAGGTCGCCCCATGCGTGATAGCCGTCAACGGCCAGACCTTCAATCAGTCTCTCTTCTGAAACGCTGAGCTTTTCTCTGATCCGGTCTCTTCTTTCATTTAAAACGTATGTGAGGTCCTGAAGTTCCGGTTTTTGCAGCAGCTCCTCCCAGACCCGCTCGTCAATCCGGGCAAGTGTATCGTCAAGGGTGACCAGAGCGGATTTAAAATCACTGCTCAGCTGATTGATCCGCGCCCTCCACTCATTCGCTTTCTGGTCATCAGTGTTCTGAGCCTGAAGACAGCCGACGAACGCTCCCGCCTGTCTGATCATGATCGCCGACCGTTCAAACCGATCAATCAGATTGACCAGCTCCCCGCCTTCATCAGCATGAGACGGAACTGTAAACGCCTCTGCCTCTTTTTGAAAAGCGCTGAGCTGCTGTTTGAGCTCTTGTATGTATTGCTGGAAATCTTCCGACCTGCTCCCGCCCTCAAAAATGGAGTTTAAATCCCATGTTTCCTTCAATCCCTCTAATGCCATCTTTTTCATTACCCCTTTCTGTCCGAAGCTGATTCCATTATAAAATAATTCTGACATATTTCCGAACGATTTCTCCTTCTCACCGCTAAATGTTATACACTAACATATAAGAACAAACGGGGAGGAATATGAGTTGAACAGAAAAATTGCCATTGTAACCGGCGCGACAAGCGGATTCGGTCTGCTGACAGCGCTGAAGCTCGCCCGGTCTTATCATGTCATCGCAACAGCGAGACAGCCGGAGAAAGCTGAAACATTGAAAGAGGCGGCCGCCCAAGCGGGTGTATCCGGTCATATTACGATCGCTTCTTTAGATGTTACAAATGAGCAGTCGGTGTCTGACTTCGGCAACACCATCAGCGGTTTCGGACCGGTTGATGTGCTTGTGAACAACGCCGGCACTGCGTATGGGGGATTTATTGCAGATGTACCGATGGAACATTACAGACAGCAGTTTGACACGAATGTATTCGGCCTGATTCATGTCACAAAAACCGTGCTCCCTTATATGAGAAAACACGGCGGAGCGAAAATCATCAACATCAGCAGCATCAGCGGACTGACCGCCTTTCCTGCTCTTTCTCCGTACACTTCTTCCAAATTCGCGATTGAAGGGTTTACAGAGTGTCTGCGTCTTGAGCTTCTGCCTTTAGGAATTAATGCCGCTTTAATAGAACCGGGCTCCTATAAAACGTCTATTTGGGAGACGTCTCTCTCCAATCATCTTACGGCACCTGGAAAAGATTCGCCTTATTACCGCTATTATCAGCAAATTGAAGCTTACGTCAAAGCGAGCGCATCCAAAAGCGGCGATCCCAATGACGTGGCGGAGCTAATTTTTCAATTGGCACAGACGAAACGCCTGAAGAAACTGCGGTATCCGATCGGCAGGGGCATTAAGCTGACATTGGCTTGCCGCTCCCTCTTCTCTTGGCCCGTCTGGGAATCGATCATAAAGAAAAAGCTGTTCAAGGAAACCTAAATTATAATTATTATAATTTAGTATTGATTTTTATTTGATACGTGATATAATTAAATTAACAGATCACAGGGAGGACGATAAATATGAATACACAAAACGCGAAAAAAACTGAAAATCTAGTTGAGAAATCAATGAACACCCAATTATCAAACTGGTTTATCCTTTACTCTAAGCTGCACCGCTTCCATTGGTATGTAAAAGGCCCTCATTTCTTTACGCTGCATGAAAAGTTTGAAGAACTGTATAACGAAGCGGCGGAAACGGCGGATGCCATCGCAGAGCGTCTTCTGGCCATCGGCGGACAGCCCGCGGCGACTTTTCACAGCTACCTTGAACAAGCTTCCATTACGGATGAAGGACAGGAAAAGACGGCTTCTGAAATGGTGGAATCACTCGTTCAAGACTACAAACAGATCAGCCGCGAATCAAAATTTGTCATCGGCATCGCCGAGGAACAAAATGACCCGTCAACAGCCGACCTGTTTGTCGGATTAGTTGAAGAAGCGGACAAGCATGTGTGGATGCTGTCAGCCTACTTAGGAGAATGACGAAAAAAGCTGAACCTCAGGCGGAGGTTCAGCTTTTTTTATGCGTTCAGCTTGCGCTTTCAGTTTGTTTCGTTAATGTGATGTTCAGCGTCTTTTTGCTGCCGCCTCTGAGAACTTGAACAGTCGTTTTATCGCCGATTTTCAGCTGGTTATACAGAATCTGTCTGATATCGGCGCTGCTGCCGACATCTTTGCCGTTCAATTTTACGATGACGTCATTTGATTTGATGCCCGCTTTCGCAGCCGGTGAGCCGGACTGCACTTCTTTTACGTAAACGCCCTTAGACAGCTGGTCGCCGAACAATCCGAGCGTGTTTTCCTGATAGGTTTCCGGCACTTGCGACATATCAATCATCTGCACGCCTAAAAACGGACGCTCGACTTTTCCTTTAGCAAGCAGCTGGTCGACAATCGGTTCCACATCGTTGCTCGGAATGGCGAAGCCGAGTGATTCCACGCCGTTTTCACTGACTTTCATGCTGTTGATTCCGATGACCTGGCCGCTGGAGTTGATTAACGGCCCGCCGCTGTTACCGGGATTAATCGCCGCATCCGTCTGAATCACGTTCATTTCCACCGTGCCTTGGGAAGTGTCGGCGTCTACCGTTCTGTTCAGTCCGCTGATCACACCTTGTGTGACGGTGCCGGAAAACTGCTGGCCGAGCGGGTTGCCGATGGCGATTACCTTATCGGCAATGCGCAGCTGTGAAGAATCGCCGAAGCTGGCCGCTTTTTTGACATTGGACGAGCTGATTTCCAGTACGGCCAGGTCACTGATGGCATCCTTTCCGACAAGCTTTGCCGTTTCGGTTTTCCCGTTATAAAGAGTGACCGACAGCTTGTTTGCTCCTTCTACGACATGGTTGTTTGTGATGATGTACGCTTTTTGGCCGTCTTTTTTGAAAATGACGCCTGACCCCGTGCCGCTCTCCGTTTCAGAGCTTGAACCGCCGTCAAGTCCGAATTGGCCGCTTTGCGACGCTTGATAGTTGGACACTCCGACAATCGCAGGCTCCAAATCTTCTACCATATCTGCCACACTTGAGGTATTTTTCAAAGGCGTTGACGTAAAATTCGCAGACTGAACTTGTTTCGCCGTATCAGAAACAGATTCTGCCTTATGCTGCTCACCCGGCAGATTCGGCACAATGCCAAGCACGAGGCCGCCGCCGATAATGCCGCCTAAAATCGGGCTCAGCCAAGCGGCTCTCCGTTTTTTTTCTTTTTTCACGGCAGCCGTTTTTTCAAATTCCGTACCGGCCGCCGTCTCTTTTTCCGCTTCTTTAGAGACGGGGCCTTCAAGCAGCTCAGGTTCCTGATGGCTGATCCGCTGCTGTTCATTGCCGTTTTGCTCCGTATGTGAAAGATCTGACTGATCGCGGCTGATGCCGTCATCTCGCTGATCGTTCATATTCACGCACACTCCTTCAGTATGTTCTCATTCTATTCATTACATATTCATCGCATGTACAAGTTCTATTGTCCCAATAATAAGGAGAAAAGCAAAGCTCCAAAACAAAATGTGTTTGAACATGTTATCTTCCCCGCTTTTTTTCTTCCTTTCTTCCCTTATACACATCATAAACAAACATTGTGGGATAAAAATGAAAAGAATATGTGAAATTATGAAAATGCGGCCTGAGTGTGTTAAAACTAGTATAATGACGTTGAAAGGATGTGAAATGCCTTGTCATACACCATTTACCTAGTTGAAGATGAGGATAATCTGAATGAACTGCTCACAAAATATTTAGAGAATGAAGGCTGGAACATTACATCTTTCACAAAAGGCGAAGAAGCCAGAAAGCAGATGCAGCCGTCTCCACACCTGTGGATTCTTGACATCATGCTGCCGGATACGGACGGCTATACATTAATAAAAGAAATAAAAGAAAAAGATCCCGATGTGCCGGTCATTTTCATTTCCGCCCGGGATGCCGATATTGACAGAGTTCTCGGGTTAGAGCTTGGAAGCAATGATTATATCGCCAAGCCTTTTTTGCCGAGAGAGCTCATTATACGGGTTCAAAAACTGCTGGAGCTTGTGTATAAAGAACAGCCCGCTCCCAAAAAAACCGGCCTCACCGTTTCCTCCTACAATGTGATCGAAGATGCCAGAGAGGTTTATGATGAAACCGGCAGCCTGGTCAATTTGACGTCTAAGGAATTTGATCTGCTGCTTTTATTTCTTCACCATAAAGGACACCCCTTTTCCAGGGAAGATATCCTGCTGAAAATATGGGGCCATGACTATTTCGGCACTGACCGGGTGGTCGATGATCTTGTGCGGAGGCTGCGGAAAAAAATGCCCGGCTTAAAGGTTGAAACCATTTACGGATTCGGCTACAGGATGATGACGTCATGAAAAATAAGCCGCTTGCTTTTCAAATATGGGTGGTCATCTCGGGTATCCTTTTAGCCATCTCGATTCTGCTGCTCGTGCTGTTCTCAAATACGCTGCGGGATTTTTTCACGGATGAAACGTACACGACCATTGAAAATGAACAGCATGTGCTGACGGAGTACCGGCTGCCCGGGTCGATCGAGCGGGGATATTACAGTGAGGACGCGACCGCTCCGACGACTTTCCGATCCGTTCAGCACGTTCTTTTGCCGGAGCGGGAGGAATCGGCGAGCGACAAAGATTTAAACTACTTTTCTTCTTCCTTTATCCATAAGGTGTACAAGCTCGCGGGCCGCCAGCACAGCGTCACGAAACGATACAGCGCGGACATCGGCGGGGAAAAAGTGTTTTTCGTCATTAAAAAAGGCCTCACCATTAACGGTCAGGATGCGATGATGCTGTCATATGCGCTTGATTCTTACCGTGATGATCTGTCATACACCCTGTTTAAGCAGCTGCTCTTTATCATTGCCGGCGTCATTTTGTTGAGCTGGATTCCGGCGATTTGGCTTGCCAAATATCTCTCTCGTCCGCTCGTCTCCTTAGAGAAGCATGTCAAACGGATTTCCGAACAGGACTGGGATGATCCGGTCATCGTCGACAGAAAAGATGAAATCGGAAAATTAGGCCACACCATTGAAGACATGCGGAGCAAGCTGGTGCAAAAGGATGAAACGGAAAGAACGCTCCTGCAAAATATCTCTCATGATTTAAAAACGCCTGTCATGGTGATAAGGGGCTATACTCAATCAATAAAGGACGGGATTTTTCCTAAGGGGGACCTGAAAAACACAATTGATGTCATTGAAGGCGAAGCAGAAAAGCTTGAGAAGAAAATTAAGGATTTATTATATTTAACGAAGCTTGATTATTTAATGAAGCAGCGGGTGCACCATGAGACATTTGACCTTGTGAAAGTCACGGAAGAAGTCATTGAGCGGCTCAAATGGGCCCGGAAGGAATTATCGTGGACCGTTGAAACAGAAGATGTATTGATGATGCCCGGTGATCCGGAACAATGGGGCAAGCTCCTCGAAAACATTCTTGAAAATCAAATCCGCTATGCGGAAACGGCGATTCACATTCGGATCAGCCAAAATCAGCAGCAGATTGTCATGACGGTTAAAAATGACGGGCCTCCGATTGAGGATGAGATGCTATCCAGCTTGTACGAGCCTTTTAATAAAGGGAAGAAAGGCGAGTTCGGCATAGGACTCAGCATCGTAAAACGGATTTTAACCCTGCATAAAGCATCAATTTCAATTGAAAATGACCAATCGGGTGTAATCTATCGGATTATCATACCAAAGTAGACTGTAGTGTTTCATTGCAGTCTTTTTTTATGTGAAGGAGTAGCCGTTAAAATCTCTGTAGTTTGTTTTCAGCGGTTTTCGGCATTGATGAACCCATTTCTTTTCACAAATCGTCTTTTTCGGATATTTCACCTTTTCGACTTTAATTCCTCTGTTTCGCAAGCGGCTGATCATTTCATCTAATTCTTTCATTTTCAGATTCACCCTTTCGCCAGAACTTTGACCATTCGGTCAGCTCACTTTATAATATAAATAAAACAAAACAAAAAAACAAGTTACAATCAGGTTAAATTTACAGAATATCAATATGACCATATAGTCACACACGTGAAGCATAAGCCAGCCTCCTGGCTCCGAAAGGGTGGAACCATTGAAGGAAAAAGAAAAGCTGATTATTGAAGCAGCAATTAAACTGTTTGCCCGAAAAGGGTACAAATCAACATCGGTTCAGGAAATCGCCGATGAATGCAAAATCTCAAAAGGCGCTTTTTATCTTCACTTTCCTTCCAAAGAAGCACTGCTTCTGTCCATGCTGAATTACTACTATGATAAAACGTTTACCCGAATCACGACGATCCAAACGGAGGGTGACAGCCCGAGAGCCGCTTATCAAAAACAGCTTGCGGTGTTTTATGAATCGATTCTCGCCCATAAAGATTTTATTACCGTGCAGATGAAAGACGGTTCACTTCCTTATACCGAAGAAGTGGCCCAGTGCGGAAAGAGAATCCGCCGGTCGATCCTGCAGTTTCATATCGACAGTCTTCTTGCTATTTACGGAGAAAAAGCCGAACCATACACCGCCGAGCTTTGTTTTTTAATAGAAGGAATCAGTCAGATGTATCTTGAATATCTCATTCTGACCGGCCGGTCTGTACAGCCTGCGCTTCTCGCAAATACCGTGATTCACAGAATTGATGACATCGTAAACGGAATGGCGGACAGACATGATGAAGCGTTTATTTCTCTTGATGAGGCAAGCTCACTGTTTGGGCCCCTTCATAACGGGAAGCCCGATCCTTTAAGCCAATCAATCTTGCAGACCCTCCGTGCGCGCATCAGCACGATGGACAAGCCGCAAGCATCTGAATACACCGAGAGCTTGGATATTCTTGAAGCGGAAATGAAGAAAAAGTCGCCGAAACCGGCAATCATCAAAGGAATGATTCTGAATTTGAAGGAATCCGACCTGCTGGCTGAAGATGCAGAACAGCTCAGATTTTTACTGAAACAGCAGTTTATTTAGAAGAACGGCCGCAATGACTGCAGCCGTTCTTTCTGTTTATGCTTTCGGGTGCACCATATCTTCCGGACGCACCATTTCATTAAATTGTTCTTCTGTCAGAAGGTTCAGCTGTAATGCCGCTTCTTTCAGCGTCAGGCCTTCTTTGTGGGCAAGCTTGGCGATTTTTGCCGCGTTTTCATAACCGATGTGCGGGTTAAGCGCCGTGACAAGCATTAATGAGTTAGAAAGATTTTCCTGAATGGTTTCCTGGTTCGGCTCAATACCGACAGCGCATTTGTCATGGAAGGAATTCATTCCGTCACTGAGAAGCTGCACTGTCTGCAGGAAGTTATAAATGATAACCGGCTTGAAGACGTTCAGCTCGAAGTTTCCTTGGCTGGCCGCAAATCCGATTGTCGCGTCATTTCCCATCACTTGCGCGGCGATCATTGTCAGCGCCTCACTTTGCGTCGGGTTGACTTTGCCCGGCATGATAGAGCTTCCCGGCTCATTTTCAGGAATGACGATTTCGCCGATTCCGCAGCGCGGGCCGCTTGCCAGCCATCTGACATCGTTGGCAATCTTCATCAGGTCGGCAGCCAATGCTTTTAACGCGCCGTGAACGTGAGTGATTTCATCATGGCTTGTCAGCGCATGGAATTTGTTAGGCGAGCTTTTGAACGTCTGCCCCGTTACTTTTGTGATTTCTTCCGCGACGAATTCACCGAACTGCGGGTGGGCGTTGATTCCGGTACCGACTGCCGTGCCGCCGATGGCAAGCGCGCGGATTTTTTCCGTTGACTCAAGAATCATTTCTTTAGAACGGTCAAGCATGTATACCCAGCCGCTGATTTCCTGTCCGAGTGTCAGCGGAGTCGCGTCCTGCAAATGCGTGCGTCCGATTTTCACAATGTCTTGATACGCTTTTGCTTTTTCGTCAAGTGTCGCGCGCAGCTGATCAAGTGCCGGAACGAGCTGCTCATATACGGCAAGGACCGCCGCAACATGCATCGCCGTCGGGAATGTATCGTTTGAGCTTTGGCTGCGGTTGACATCATCATTCGGATGAATCTTCAGATCAGAATTTTTTTCTTTCAATAAAGCAGTCGCGCGGTTGGCCACCACTTCGTTCATATTCATGTTGCTTTGTGTGCCGCTTCCCGTCTGCCAGACAACGAGCGGAAAGTTATCGTCGTATTTGCCGTTTAATACGTCATCACATACAGCGGCAATCGCCTGTGCTTTTTCAGACTCTAAATTGCCGAGGCGTTCGTTAGCGATCGCCGTGCTCCTTTTTAAAATTGCAAACGCCTTCACAATACGCTGAGGCATTTTTTCTGAACCGATTTTGAAGTTCTCTTTGCTGCGCTGTGTCTGAGCGCCCCAAAATTTATCTGCCGGAACTTTAACTTCTCCCATGGTGTCTTTTTCAATTCTGTAGTCCATTTATGTATCCCTCCATAACAGTTGCTTCACCCTGAGTATTATTCGCCAGTAACCGATGAAACCCTTTTTATTTTTCGGTCTTGGCCGTTTTTAATTTCAGCTCAAGATAGACGCGCGAATCCTTAGAGTATTTGTACTTCGGATTTGTTTTTCGGTATTCCTTCGACGTGTAAGCCACTTCGTAATGCGCTTCAAATGATTTGATGAGCTGTTCTATTTCTTCGGCATTTCCTGCCAGTCTGACTTGTGCCACATCTCTCCTCCGCTTTCATAAAAAAACTTGTACCACTAATTACTTTATCATAGTATATCATTTTTTTAACAGGAAAAGATAACCTCAATTAAGGAATGGAAGGCGGGTGACAGTTGATGGCGCAATCGGAATTCAAGGAATACATACACATAAACCTGGCTATGGTGCTGCCCCACCTAGAGCCGAACGATGACCTGGTTCAAAATAAAAAGATGCTTCCGAACGGGCTTGTTTTTTATTATATGTATCTGAGTGAAATGAACGATGAAGACAAAATAAAAGAAGCGATTGAAACGCTGCTGCAGGGAGAAGACACCCTGACGCTGGAGGCAGTGACGAAGCGTCTTGATCAGATTGACGCCCGTCCCGTCACTGCGGCGAAAGAAGCCGTCACTTCCATTCTGCGGGGGAAATGCGCCGTGTTTATTAACGGCCTTGATAACGTATACATTCTTTCCACGGGAAAAAGAGAAAAAAGAAGCGTGACAGAGCCTACCTCCGAAAAGGTTGTAAGAGGGCCTAAGGTCGCTTTCATAGAGGATTCTGATACAAACGTCGCCATGATCAGGCAGCGGACGAACCATCCGAAGCTGAAAACGAAAAAGGTTCCGCTCGGAGAAAGCAAGTTAAAATACGCCACTGTCATGTACATAGATGATGAGGCTGACCCGTCTGTCGTCAGCGATGTTTTAAAACGTCTCAGCGAAGTGAAGCTGGACGACATTCAGGATTCCGGGACGCTTGAAGAGCTTATTGAGGATAATAAGTATTCGCCGTTTCCGCAAATACAAAATACGGAACGGCCTGATAAAGTCTCCTCCGCCTTGTTTAACGGCCGCGTCGCCATCCTTGTCGACAACTCACCGTTTGCGCTGGTGGTTCCGGCTTCTTTAGGAATGTTAATGCAGTCTCCCGACGATTATTATGAACGGTGGATTTCCGCCTCGCTCATTCGGGCGCTGCGGTTTACGTCTATTTTTATCACACTGTTTTTTTCAGCCATTTATATCGCCCTCGTCTCGTTTCACCAAGGGCTTCTGCCGACGCCGCTTGCAGTCACTATCTCGGCGAACAGAGAAAACGTTCCCTTTCCGCCCATCATTGAAGCAATGGTGATGGAAATTACGATAGAACTGCTGAGAGAAGCGGGTTTGAGGCTCCCTAACCCGCTCGGCCAGACGATCGGATTGGTGGGCGGAGTCGTCATCGGCCAGGCGGCCGTTGAAGCGAATATTGTCAGCTCCATCATGGTCATCGTGGTCAGCATTGTCGCGCTCGCTTCATTCACGGTGCCGCAGTACGGAATGGGGCTTTCATTCCGTGTGCTCCGTTTCATTTCAATGTTTGCTGCGGCAGCATTCGGGCTGTACGGCATGATTTTATTTATGCTGGCGATATACACCCATTTATCGAGACAGCGAAGCTTCGGTTCTCCATATTTCTCGCCGAATGGGTTTTTCAGCTTAAAAAACGCAAGCGATTCCATTCTCCGTCTCCCTATTAAAAATCAACCAAAAGAGGCGAAAAACGTAAATGAGCCAGAAAACAACTCACAATAAACTTACAAGCTATCAAGGGACGGCATTGATTGCCAACACGATGCTCGGGGCGGGGCTCCTCACCATGCCGCGGTCGCTGTCAGCGAGGGCAAATTCGCCGGACGGCTGGATCGCATTATGTCTGGAAGGCGTCATCTTTATCTTTTTGATTTATCTCAATACGCTCATTATGAAAAAGCATCAATACGGATCGTTTTTTGATTATATGAATGAAGGTCTCGGCAAATGGGCGGGCAATATCGTCAACCTGGTGATCTGTCTCTATTTTATAGGAGTCGCCAGCTTCGAAGCCCGTGCGATGGCGGAAATGGTCAAGTTCTTTTTATTGGAAAAAACCCCCGTTCCGGTCATGCTGATTATCTTTATCGCCTGTTCCGTTTATTTGATTATCGGCGGCATGAGTGATATCGGCAGGCTCTTTCCTTTCTATTTAATGATTACGATTATTATTTTGCTGACGGTGTTTTCCTTCAGCTTTAAAATATTTGATATAGACAACTTGCGGCCGGTGCTCGGCCAGGGATTTTCTCCCGTTATGGCCTCTTTGACCGTCGTTTCTGTTTCCTTCTTGGGCATTGAAATTATGCTGTTTCTCCCAGAGTACCTTAAAAATAAACAGCACACGTTCCGCATGTCGGCCATTGGCTTTGGCATCCCGATTATTTTATACATCATTACCTACGTGCTCGTCGTCGGCGCCTTAACCACCCAGGATGTCAAAACAATGATCTGGCCTACGATCGCGCTCTTTCAATCATTTGAAATCAAAGGGCTTTTTATCGAACGGTTCGAGTCCTTTTTACTTGTTGTCTGGATTATCCAATTTTTCGCCACCTATGTATCGTACGGATATTTCGCGACATCTGGCCTTCATAAAATTTTCGGGCTGAAGCAGAAAAAAGGCATCATCTTCGTAGGGATTGCGACATTCTTGGGGGCATTGATGCCAAAGGACGCGAACAAGCTGATGATGTTCAGTGATATTCTCGGCTATATCTTCTTAGGTTTCTTTTTGCTGCCTTTACTGATGTTTGCAGTCGTCGCTGTGAAAAGGAAGGTGAAAAAAGCGCAATGAAGAAATACATCGTAATCTTTCTTTGCTCATTGCTTTTGACGGGGTGCTGGGACAGCCGTAATATAGAAGACTTGAGCCTCGTTATCGGCGTCGGGCTCGATAAACCTGAGGAAGAAAACGTGGAAGTGACGCAGCAGATTCTGATACCGCAAAAAGCAAGTTCCCAGCAGTCGACATCAAGTAATCCGACAAAGGTGACTTCCACTTCCGGGGAAACTGTTCACCAAGCCTTAAGGACGGCATCGTTAAAAAATCACCCCGCTTTCTCCCAGCACTTGCGCATCATGCTGTTTTCCGAAGCGCTGTTAAAGGACAACATCCCGTTTGACGCATTAATGAACCAGTTTGTCAGGGACAACGGAACGAGAAGAAGCTGCAATGTGATGACGGTGCCGGATAAAACGAAAGATATTTTCAATGTCAGCGACCAGGGGGAGCCTGCGTCAAATACCATCTATGACTTAACGGAAAATAATGCCGTCACCATCCGAATGATGGAGCCTGTGACATTGGGGGAAATATCCGAGAGAATCGCCAAGGGCGAAACCTTTGCCCTTCCTCAAGTGCGCAAAGTGGGCAGCAGACTGGAAATCTGGGGCGCTACCATTATAAAAAATAAATTCTGGTATGCGAATTTAACGCCTTTACAAGTCCAGAATATGAACCTGTTCACAGGGACGGTAAAAGGGGGCGTCACGTTTGCAAAGCATGACAATTATTATTTATCCTTCGAGGTATTTTCAAGCAAATATGATGTAAAAACACAATATAAAAACGGAAAATTCAAGTTTATCGTTACCCGATTTGTTGAAGGCCGCCTGTCTGAGGATTGGAACCCGAAAGAAGATTCCTTCAAGGAGTCCTATATAAATGAAATCAAAAACGCGGTAAAACGAAGCATCCATTCGGATGTCATGACATTCATCGATTATCTGCAGCATGATTTAAAAGTGGATATTACCGGGTTAGGCGACCAGGTCCGTATTCATTACCCCGATAAGTGGCAAAAGGTGGCCTCTGACTGGGACCGTCATTTCAGTGAATCAGATATTGAATACAAAGTCAAAGTCGCCGTCAGAGATTTCGGAACAAAAGGAATGTCCCAATGACCTGTCCTGCGGGGAGAGTGTGCATAGCACCGCTCTCCTTTTTTCATTTCACGAGATGATTGCGGTGGGCATATACGGCTGCCTGCGTGCGGTCACTGACATCAAGCTTTGACAATATATTCGTGATGTGGGTTTTCACCGTTTTAATCGTTATGAACAGCTCGTCCCCAATCTCTTTATTCGTCTTGCCTTCCGCGACGAGACAGAGGATTTCCAATTCTCTCTTTGTCAGCGTTTCATGCGGAAGCTGATTCTCTGAATGGCGCAGCCTTGACAGCACTTTTCCCGCCACCTTCGATTCAAGCTTCGGTTCGCCCTTGGCAGCCGCTCTGATGGCTTCGGCTATTTCCGCCGCCTTGGACGTTTTCAGCAAATAGCTGAGCGCTCCCGCTTCGATTACCGGGTACACTTTATCGTCATCAATAAAGCTCGTCAGCACGATGATTTTCGGGTCATCGAGTTTGGCGCAGATCTGTCTCGTCGCTTCGATGCCGTCCATGCCGTCCATGACAAGATCCATTAAAATCACATCCGGCAAAAGCGCGGCGGCCAGATCGACGCCCTGCTGTCCATCTGATGCTTCACCGGCGACTTCAATGTCCGGCTGTGCTTCTAAAAACGCGGCCAGACCCATCCTGACCATTTCATGATCATCAATCAGTAACACTCGAATCACTGTCGTTCTCTCCTTTTGTTTTCTCGTAAATCGGGACTTTCACGTCGATCTGCGTGCCTTTTCCCTTCACTGAGATAATTTCCGCTATGCCGCCGATTTCGCTCGCTCTTTCCTTGATGGAATGCAGACCGTAAGAGGACGCTTTGACTTGATCCATTGTAAAACCCGCGCCGTTATCAATAACTTTAAGCTGAAGTTTTTGATGTTTCGCGCCGAGTCTGACAGTGACCTTGGTCGCCTTTGAATGCCTGAAAACATTGGAAAGCGCTTCTTGTACGATTCGGAACAGATGGTCTTCAACGCCTTTTGACACACCCGTGTCGCTGATATCCCACTCAATATCAAGCGGCTGCTTCGCTTTGAACTCTTTTAACAGCTCAATCAGCCCTTCTTTCAAGCCTTTTCCTTCTAACGTGACAGGCCGCAGGTGCAATAGCAGCGCCCGCATTTCGTTTTGCGCTTCACCCGCCATATGTTCAACCATGCGAATCCGTTTGACGATTTTGTCATCCGCATCTTTCACCTGCTCTAAGACGGCGGAAGTCATCATAGAGATGGCAAAGAGCTGCTGGCTGACGGCATCGTGCAGATCGCGCGCCAGCCGCTGGCGTTCTTCAGTGATGACCGATTTTTTCATTTGATCCTGCCATTCCGCCCGCTCGTTGGAAAGCTTTTGCAGCGATGTGACCTGCAGCTCGACCCGCTTGGCCATTTCGTTGAGCTGGTCTGCCGCCAGACCGATTTCATCATCACCGAGCGGCGGCACCCGATAAGCGAAATTGCCGTTTTCAAATTTCAAAACCGCTTCAATCAGTGTATCCATTCTCGTTTTCAGACGGCCGCCGTATACATAACCGGAAATCAGTCCGGCCGAAAGGGACGCCAAAAGCAGGATGACCACAAACGGAATACCGAACCAGCCGGAAGAAAACAAAAGCATCGGATCAAGCCCGTAATATAACAGCATCAGCGCAATAAACACCGCGCAAAGGAGCAGACTGAGCCCCGCGGTCATCCGCATGGCGCGCCACTGAATATTGGCGAGTAATTTTTTCCTCATAAATACTTCACATCCACATCGCCGATGAATAGAGAAATTGATATTTTAATCCGCCGCGGCGAGTCGCCGTACTCAGAAGACACTTTATACAGATTCGTGCTCATGCCGCTTTTCTTAGAGCCGAGCAGGTTCATATCGCCGATAAAAGCTGATGAACTGACGGACACTTCGATATCGGACGGGACGTACACATCAACATTGCCGATGACGCCGCTGATTGTCATCGTGCTTTCTCCTTCAGGTATCATCGCCTTTGATAGATCAATTTTCACATCACCGATAAACCCGGAAACATTTAAATCATTCAGCTCAAACGGGTCCTTCATCATGCGCAGCTCGCCGATAAAAAAGCTGCGGAGGTCCGGCTGTCTGCTTTCCGGCTGGACGGCCGGCTTTGGCTGTTCTTCTTTTTCAAGGCTGATTTTCTTTTCTTTATGCTCAAATACGCGCTTTCCTTTCAGAAGCCTGTAGCCCGCGTAAATGAGAAAGGCGGCGAAGGCATAGCCGAACAGGCTGAAGGTGGCGCTGAACAGGTTTCTCAAAAATAAAAAAGCGGCAAAGATATACAGGACGGAGCCGAGCCAGCCGCGGGAGTATTTATTAAAAATATAGCCTGTGATCAGAAAAAAGAGCGGCCAAAACAGGAAGTCGCCAATGCCGATAATACGTAAAAACATGCTGACGCCTAATAAGGCGATGATAAGTCCGAGAATCTGTTTTTTTGCCATGTCAGCTGCTTGCCCCTCCTTTCCTTGTCTATTGCAGTGCAATATTGCCGCTCGTCACTTTTATATCTATCGGCCTGGCGCCGCTGCCTTTCATGCCGGTGAAGGTCCCGCCTTCCTTACTCGTTTTTTCAAAGGAATAGGACGGCTGAATCCTTCCGCTTGCCGTTTCGGCGTTTACCGTAAAATTCCCGTCTTTCGTCAGGCTGATGGCTGCGCTGCCGCTCGCAAGCCTGACGGATACGGGAGCGTTCGCCGTCTCAAGCGAGGCGTCGACACTGCCGGAAGCGCTCCTCACGTCAAGGGCTCCCTTCACATGATGAAGCCTGGTATGTCCTGAGGATGAGCGGACTTCCGCCGTTTCAGCCGCAAGATCGGCTGCTTCGAGATCGCCCGACAGCCCTTTTGCTTTAAACACATCCGTCTTCACATGCTTCAGCGATATGTTCCCGCTTACAGAACGGACGCCGAGATGTGCAAGAGACAGCCCCTTGTTTCCGTCAACGGAAATGCTTCCGCCTGATGTTTGGACAGTGATGTCCTGATGATACTCATACGGGATGCGGACAATCAGCAGAGGACGCTGGAAGAGATTCAAAAATTGGAATCGTTTCTCCTTCGCTTTGAGATTGAGGGTTTTCCCCCTGCTTTGGACAAACATTTTCCCCGCTGGTCCGGTCATGTTTGCCGCGATGTCATTCCGCTCTTCCGCAATGATTTTCACATCCGTCTGTTCCGACGAAACGGACAGGCTTTTGACGGCATGAGGCGGCACGCTTGCCGATACCGATTCTGTTTCGTACAGCGGAAACAAACGCCCGGCAAACACTTCTTTCACCAAAAACAGACAGCAGATCAGAACGGACGCCGCCATCAGCCCTTTGGCAATCTTACGCTTCATTACGTTCCATCCTTTTTCATTCATTTTATTATAAAGGAAAAGCCGGATAATTGATACGTGCGTATAGGGAAGAGGCGTAAAAGCGCCGACCTTCCCTTGTGCACATTATTCATGAGCCGCTTTTTGATGCTCTGCTTTTTCCAGAGAAAGCGAGCGCATTTTTTCAAGCTCAGCTTCGACCTCGTCCGAATATTGCGAGCGGCTGTGTTCTGTATTCGCCTCAGCCGAAGTGCCGTATTTGACGCGGACTTCCATTTCTTCAATGCGGTTTTCCATTCGGAGAAACTCTCTGTAGGCGCTTTCGCTGTCAATCTTGTCAAAAGAAGCGTTCATATGTTCCTTCGCTTTAGCCGCGTTGGCGCGGGCGATGAGCGCCTGTTTTTTATCCTTTACGTCGCGAAGACGCGTTTCCAGGGTTTCCAGCTGTTCTTTCAGCTCGGCCAGCTGTGTTTTCGCCTGCTCGTACGCTTTTTCATGTTCGGCCGCTTTTCCCTCAAGGTATTTCATTTCAGTCAAAGCCTTTTTCGCAAGCTCCTCTTCCCCGGCGTCAAAAGCAAGCTGAGCCTGATTTTTCCGCTTTGCCGCCGTTTCGGAAGCGTCCTCCTGTTTTTTCTTAAACTGATGGACGATCGTGTGCTGTTTGACGATCGTTTGTTTCGCCTTGGCGATGTCACTTTCCATATCACGCACATATTGATTCAGCATGACTTTCGGATTTTCTAATTTATCAAGCCCTTCGTTAACAGATGCGACGAACATATCTCTTATTCTTTTTAAGACCATTTTGTCTTCCTCCTTATTTTTTCTTCAAAAATTCTTCCCATTCAGAGTCAAAGCCGGATTGGTAGCCCGGTGATGCCGCTTCGGGTTCATACTGGCGGGAAGCGGTGTCTGAGCCGCCCTGCTTCATCATTTTCCATCCGCCATACACCATAGCGCCGGCCAGTCCGATGGCAACGATAAATGGAAGAGAGCCGACAAGAATCATAGCTCCGATGACGCCCGCGATGATGCCGGATACGGCGCGGCCGTTTGAGAAACGTTTGATTCCCCAATAAAGCATCAGGCCTCCGATCGCAAGCGGGATGATAAACGCGAAGTGGCCTCCTCCTAAAAAGACAGAAAGTCCGAACACAATCAGCAGAAAGCCGCCTGCCGTTTTTACATTTATATTCATGCAGATCCTCCTTTCGATTTCCTTGTCTTTACTATAAACAAATCCCCCGGCCGGCAAAACGAATCAGAGATTGATTTTCATATCAGACCGGAGTCGTATAAGCCCCCCGACCCTTACGACAAAAAAACGCCGCTGCACCGGACGGCGCAGGGCGTTTTACAAGAATGCTATATTCTGATGCTCGCTTCTTTTTCCTTGATGAGATCAGTGCGTTCCGCTTTGGCAAGCTTCGTAAAGAACAATATCCCGAGACCTGACAGGACTTCAACGAGACCTCCGGCGGCAATGACTTTTCCGGGACCGAAGGCGTTAGCCGCATATCCGCAAAGAACCGCACCGAGCGGAATGGATATGTTGGAGATCATATGGATGACGGCATAGACCTGCGGCTGATCATCATGGTCCACAGACGTTTGAATAATGGTATACTCCGGGACATTTATGGCGCTGACGGCCGATCCGAACGCAAACGCCGCAAGGAAGACGAGCGGCAGAAACGTGTTGATGCCGGTGATGAAAAATGCCGCCCCTTCTATGATTCCCGCTGACACAAACAGGAGACCGTATTTGTTCACCTTCACCTTAGCCAAAATAAAACCCATTAAAAAAGCTCCGCCCGTGCCTGTCGCTTTCAGAAGCGAGTAAATGATCGGCGGCATATGTAAATCTTCGGCGACGTAAACGGCGGAAAGCGCCTCCCACGGAGCGGCCGCAAAGTTCATGAAAATACAATAGATGGCGAGCGGGTATAAAATCTGGTGTTTTCTGACGAGCACAAAACCCCGTTTAAGCCTTCCGAAATACGTCCCGCGCTGTCTGACGGCGGCGGTATCCTGTTTGTCATGCTGAACTTGGTATGACATAAAGAGTACGAGAAAACCTGATAGAAGATAGAATATAAGTGCGATAAACAAAGAATAGGCGGGACTGATAAATGTTAAAAACACCCCGCTCAGCGTAATGGCGGCAAGCCTGACGATCTGGCCTGATGACTGGATGACCGCATTCGCTTTCTGCAGGCTGTTTTCTCCGACAATATTGGGGATTAAAGAGATAGATGCAGGATTATAAGCAGCTCCGGTGGCTGAATGCACAATCATGAGAAGCATCACAAACCATAAAGGAGAAAAACCGTTAAAATAACAGACCGGAATGATTAACACGACCGCCGCGCGCGTGAGGTCTGAAAAATACATCCAGAATTTCAGCGTATGCTGCTTCATAAAAGGCCCGGTAATCGGCGCCAGCATCGCCTCCGGAAGGAACGTAACCGCAATTAACAGCGCCGTGCCGATCGCCCCTTCACCGTCAAAAATCAAAAACCAGAGAATGGAATTAAAGGCAAAACCGTCTCCCGACAATTTAACAAGCCTTGAGATAAACAGAAAGGTGAAATTTTTATTCCAGATGCTCTCGCTCTTATGATTTGTATCCATCTATCAAATCCCCCATTTTTTTACAATGTTTCTTATAATATCTCATTTTTTAATTTTTCAGTCAATAATGCATAAGATACATTTTCCTTCTGGCAATAAGGGTTCAATTGATGGATATCGCCGTTAAAAACAGCCGGCTTCCTCTCGCCGGCTGAATCAAAACGTTATTCATCTTCACGGAATACTGCGGCGCTTCTTTCATACTCTATATCTTTCACGCCATGTCTTGCGTTGACTGCTCTTGCCGCCGCGAAAAAATAATCAGACAGGCGGTTCAAGTAACACATCACTGTGTCATTTATCTCTTCTGTTCTGCCCAGTTTCACGATGAGACGCTCCGCCCGTCTTGTGACGGTCCTGGCAATGTGAAGCTGAGCAGCCGCCTTATGCCCGCCCGGAAGAATAAATTTTTCAAGCGGAGGCGCTTCAGCGGTATAACGGTCTATGCAGGCTTCCAGCACGGTAATAGATTTCTCTCTTAATGTATAGCTCTTATTCTCCGTGACAGTCGCCAAGTCGGCGCCGCAGTCAAACAGCTCATGCTGAATGTTTCTGAGTTCGGCTTTCAGATCACCGCAATTCTCACAATCATCAAGCTCCGCAAGCGCAAGCCCGATAAAGCTGTTCAGCTCATCTATCGTCCCGTAGCTTTCAACCCGCAGACTGTCTTTATCCGTTCTGCCGCCGATCAGGCTTGTCTGTCCTTTATCGCCGGTTTTCGTATACAGCTTCATCGTTCTGTTCCTCCTTCTTCCGCCGCTTTTACACATGCCGCGGTTCCTCTTCTCACAGCTTTTTCCGCATGACGGACGTCCATTACCTTTCCTGTCTGCCAGGCACAAATGACAATGTCGCCGTTTGCCTGTCTGCCGGAAAGAGCCTGCATTCTCGCTTCCGTTGCTGCCGTTAACAGCCGTACAAATCCTTGTTCAGATAAGCGGCCGCTGATGAGTGCCCAAACGGTGTGCTTGGCGGTCACGGCAATCGTTATCGAATCAAACGTCCGGCAGACAAAACCAGCCGCCGCTGATCCGGTAAGCCGGCGGCTCCACGAAAAGCCTGAGCCGTCAGATGCGGTTGACAACATTCTGAACGGACGGTCTGTTTGAAGCGTTACGGTATTTCCGCTTTTGTTTATCAAAGAGGCGAACTGAACGCTGGCGGACTCTCTTTCCTCCCGCACTTCCGGCATGAAGGCGATCAGCGGTTTCGGTGACGCTTTTTGGCCGACAGCACTGACGGTGATGCCGTAAATGTCTTCAATCGTTTCTTTTTTCAAAGCCTGATCCGGCGTCTGCTTCGAAAAAGCGCGTCCGTCTTTCATCATCAGGAGCTGATCACAGTATTGTCCTGCGGCGTTGAGGTCGTGAAAAATACTGATGACCGTCAGGCCGCTTTCTCTCGTCAGCCGCTTCACCGTATCAAGCAGGTCTTTTTGATATTTGAGATCAAGAAATGTCGTCGGCTCATCCAGACACAGCACCTCAGGCTGCTGAGCCAGCGCCTGCGCCAGAAAGACGCGCTGCCGCTCCCCGCCGCTCAGATTGCGGACGGATTGCTGTGCATATCGGTCGATGCCGGTCATTTCCATCGCTTCCCGGACAATGTCTTCGTCATGTTGATCCATCTGTCTGAAGAGTCCTTTTTGATACGGGTATCTGCCGAAAGACACCGTTTCCTTCACGGTAAATGAAAAGGCTTGCTCCGTATGCTGCGGCAAAACGGCCATGATTTTCGCAAGCTCCCGCGGCTTGTATCTGCCCGCGGGCCTGCCTGCGACAAGCACCTCGCCTTTTGACGGAGAAAGCATCCCCGTCAGCAATTTCATCAGCGTTGTTTTTCCTGAGCCGTTCGGACCGAGTATGCCGACAAATTCACCCTTTTCGGCGGTAAAGCTGACATCCTCTACAATCATCCGGCCTCCGTACCCGCCGGACAGGCTGCTCACCCTGATCATAAGCGTTTCCCTCCATGATGCTGGCGAAGCAGAATCAAGGCAAATACAGGCGCTCCCGCCAAAGCCGTCATAATGCCGATCGGCAATTCGACAGGTTCAATGACGGTGCGGGAAAACAAATCAGCCAAAATGAGAAAACCGGCGCCCGTCAATGCTGACAGCGGGAGTAAATGGCGATGATCCGTTCCCCATAAAAGCCGTGTCACATGAGGAATGACAAGGCCGACAAATCCGATTGTCCCCGATACGGCAACCGCTCCTCCCGTCAGCAGAGATCCGGCAGCGATCATCAGCAGTTTTCTTTTTCCCGTACTGACGCCTAACAGCCTTGCCTTTTCTTCTCCATAAGTCATAATGTTTAATTCTCTGCCATTGATAAGCAGAAGCGCCGTCCCGGCCAGAAAAAAAGGCAGAAACAGCGCGACATAGCCCCAGCCCCTCATTGACACGCTTCCTAACAGCCAGCGCACAATTGGGAGCAGGTCATTTCCCGTTAAAGCGATCACAAGCGAAATGAGAGCTCCGAGAAAAGAATTCATGATGATGCCTGTCAAAATGAGCGTCGAAACAGACATCGACGCATGAACGAGACGGCTGAAAAACAGAACCGCCGCCATGACCGCAATGGCTGCGGCGATGCTGACAACCGGAAGTGTGAACCGGCCGATGACGGGAATCTGGAGGCCGAAAAACAAGGTGATCACGGCTCCCGCCGAAGCTCCCGAAGACACCCCGAGTGTATAAGGGTCGGCGAGCGGATTTTTCAGAAGTCCCTGAAACGCCGCTCCCGCAATGGATAACGCGGCTCCGACAAGGGCGGCCAGCACGACTCTCGGCAGGCGGATATTCATCATAATATTGACATTCATAGGGTCAGCCGAGGATGTCCGGCCGATCCCGATCCAAAAAACGTCGGATAAAGGAATATGCAGACTGCCGATTGAAATGCCAAGCGCCGCACAAACGGCTAAAAACAGCAGGCTGACCGCGTAAGCCAGCGGCCGGTTACTTTTTAAACGTTTCAGGATAAACGCTTTCCGCAAGCTTCTCGACCCCTTTTACAAGGCGCGGGCCTGAGCGTGTGACAAGGTCAGGATCAACAGAATAGACGTTGTGGTGTTTGACCGCATTGACGGCACCCCAGCCGGCGCGTTTTTCCACTTCAGCGGCCTTTACGCCGTCTGTCGTAATGATGACGTCCGGATTCATTTTGACAATCGCTTCATCCGTCAGCTGCACCCAGCCGGTCTGGCTGCCGGCGGCGTTTTTCGCATGTATATCTTCAAGCATTTCGTTCATAAACGTGCCCTTTCCCGTTGTATAGCCGTCAGGAGAAACCTCGACGAATACTTTCTTTTCATCTTTTTCAGAAATCGCCGCCGCTTTCTTTTCTATGCCGGAAAGGTCGGATTTCATCTTTTTGATCAGCTTGTCCGCCTGCTTTTCTTTGCCGGCTGCTTTTCCGATCATACTGATTGATTTGTACACGTCTTGGAACGATTGCGCATCATTGACCGTTAAGACGGTGATGCCCGCATCTTTTAACTGCTTCATCGCATCGGCGGAAGCAGACATTGAGGACGCGTGGGCCAGCACGAGATCCGGCTTCAGCGCGATGACTTTCTCAGCGTTTACATTCATATCTCCGACTTTCGGTTTTTTTGCAGCTTCTTTCGGATATGTATCATTGGTCGTGACGCCTGCGACCTTATCTCCCAGTCCGAGCGCGTATGTAATTTCCGTATTGCTCGGCATGAGGGAGACGATTTTTTCGGGCGCCTGCTTCATGGTTACTTTGTCATTTGCGGCATCCTTGATGGTTACCGGGAATGCCTCGGTTGAAACGGCTTTTTGTTTGGCCGGGCTTCCTTCTTCTTGCGCGCCGGAACAGCCGGCGGACACAACGGCGGTGACAAAGAGCGCCGCCCAGACGGCAGTGATCTTCTTCATTCTTTTAAATCCCCCTGATTATGGTAAGCGATTGTCTTCTTGACATTCGTATCCTTTTTTCGCAGTAATTATACTATAAGTCTTGAAGGCTTGTATATCCGGCCTTTTTTGCATGAAAGCAAATGATTCGTAAACACTAAAATTCATCATGTATACTGTTACACAATGGAGTAAAAAGGAGGATCATCATGGAATTACAGCTTGAACGAAAACTCGTATTAATCACAGGATCAACTTCCGGCATCGGAAAAGCCGCGGCAAAAAGCTTTTTAACCGAAGGCGCCGAGGTGATTGTAAACGGAAGAAAAAAAGAAACCGTTGAACGGACGGTCGAGGAGCTTTCCGCTTACGGAACGGTTCACGGCATCGCCGCAGATTTATCGCGTCAGGAGGAGGCCGATGACCTGATTAAGCGCGCCGCCGGAATCGGGGAAGTCGATATTCTCGTTAATAACCTCGGTTTTTTCGAAGTAAAGGACTTCGCGGATGTATCTGATGACGAATGGACCCGGTATTTTGAAGTGAATGTCATGAGCGCCGTGCGCCTGTGCCGGCGTTTTCTGCCGCAAATGCTTGAAAGAAACAGCGGACGGATTTTGAACATCTCCAGTGAAGCCGGTGTCAAACCGCTTGCGCAAATGATTCCGTATTCAATGACGAAAACGGCGTTAATCAGCTTGTCACGGGGGATGGCGGAAATGACAAAAGGCACGAATGTCACGGTAAACTCTGTGCTGCCTGGACCGACATGGACCGAAGGCGTCGCTTCTTACATGGAAGGAGCCGCAAAGGCCGCTGGAGAAGATACGGACAGCTTCGTTCGGGATTATTTTAAAGTGAATGAACCGACATCTTTGATCCAGCGCTATGCGACCCCGGAAGAAGTCGCCAATACGATTGTATTTCTCGCTTCAGCTGCGGCATCTGCCATTAACGGCACCGCACAGCGGGTTGAAGGCGGCATCATCCGCTCCATTTAACAAAAAAAGCCCGGCACAATGGGACTGTTCCCATATGCCAGGGCTTTTTTACATGAGGCCTGCAAACGGAACCGGCTCCCAGCCGCCTGTCTCAAGCTCTGCGGAAAACAGGCCGCCCGCATGCGGCTGTTCAAGTCTTTCGGCTTCCGTCAATTTTTCCGTCGCGGTCGTAATGTATAATGTGTTGAGCTCCCTTCCTCCGAACGCACAGCAGGTGACGTATTTTGCGGGAACTTCAATAGATGCAATTTCCTTATGCGAAAACGGGTCAATCCGGACGGCACGGCCGCCTCCGAACAGAGCCACCCACAGCATTCCGTCACGGTCAATAGTCATCCCGTCGGGAGATCCTTGCGACTCCGGAAAGCGGTAGACCGTTTTCGGATCTGATACGGCTCCGGTTTCAGGATCGTATGCATAACAGACGATTTCCTGCGTCGGAGTATCAATATAGTACATCAGGTTTCGATCCCGATCCCAATCCAAACCGTTCGAAGTGGAGACCTGGTCTTTTATTTTGGCAAGACTGCCGTCCGTATTCAGACGGTACAGCGAAGCCTCCTCTTCTTTGCCTTCCATGCTCGTCGTCCCCGCCCATAATCTTCCGGACGGGTCGCATTTGGCGTCATTGAAACGGATATCTTCCCGCATGTCTTTCGGCTGCTTCATCTTCGTCAATGTGTCTTCCCGGAGATTGTACAGGTAAAATCCGTCTTTCATCGTCATCACCAGCTCTTCCTTTGAATACAAGGCCAGAGCCGTGACAAATGATTTGAATTTAACGGAACGGTTGATTCCGTCAGCCGGAGTGAAAATATGGAGCTGGCTGCCCAGTATATCCACCCAGTACAGGCATTGCTTGTCCTTATCCCATAAAGGGCCTTCTCCTATAACTGCTCTCGTATCTGCTCGTAATGCTGCTTCCATGTGTGAACACCTCTTCTTTTGCTTGTCAGTCTTCTATTGTTATTCCCGACAAAGCGGCGTCCAAACTCAATCTTTCTTAAAAAGAATCGTAATCACCGTTCCGGCGCTGATTCTGCTGTTGACATGAATGGTTCCGTTATGAAGGTGAACCAGCTCCTTGGCAATGGCGAGCCCGAGCCCAGTTCCTTCTGACGGCCCCTTCGTATTCGTTCCCCGGTAATAACGGTTAAACAGCTGGTGAATCGTTTCGTCGTCCATTCCTCTTCCGTTATCTTTCACCTTCAGAATGAGCTGTTCTGCTGATTCCTCAAGCACGACCCGAATGGCGGTCCCTTTCTTATTATGCTTTACCGCGTTTGCCAGCAGATTCTCCAGAATACGGCGGAACCATGCTTCATCAATGGCGAAAAGAATGTCTTCCTTTTTGGTTTCAAAGGCGATGTCATAGCCTTCCGAGAACGTGTTTTTCGTGAAATCGTTCGTGACGTTTCTGATAAACGGAACGACGTTGATCAGGCGCCGTTCGATCGGGAGGGCGGCGTTTTTCAGACGGTATGTCAAGTTCAAGTCCTCAATCAGCTTCGACATATATTCTGATTTTTCCCGGACGATCTGCCCCATTTCTTTGACTTCTTCCGGGGTCCAGTCGTATTGCTTCGATTCAAGCATCATGCTGTAGCCGTAAATCGTGCTCAGCGGGGTTTTCAAGTCATGGCTCAGCCCGGCGATCCACTCTTCCCTTGTCGCCTGGATTTTTTCTCTGTTTTTCTTATCCCGCTTCAGCGTGTCCGTCAGCTGATCCATTGATTCGAAAATCTCAGCGAAAAAGCGGAACGGCTGCTTTGTTTTGCCTTTTTTGTTTTTGCTGACCGGCTGTCCTTTGCGGTTCTTCGGCTCTTCAAGCCGGCCCTTTGATAAATTGACGAGCCATTTGATGGTATGAAACAGCGGCCAGCCGAAACGGAAAGAGTACCAGATGGTCAGGATGCAGATCATCAATACTAAGATTCCGATCAAGAGGAAGAGGGTTTTCATCACATTTCTCAGAAATGACTTGTTAAACTCATGATCGGGAATGTACACGGGATTCGGCACCGACGCGACCATCCATTTCGTTTTATCGAGTCTTTTAAAAGAAATTTCCCGCTTGTAATTCCACGGTTTGGAATTGTATTTCAGCAATTCAAGCTCATTGACGGTGTTCCGCTCTTTTTTGGTGCTGTTGATATCCCCGAGCAGTCTGCCGCTGTCTTCGAGAAGGTAGACCGCCCCTTTTTCCCGTTTAATATAATCAACCGTGCTTTTTTTATATTGAGAAAGAGAAGCGAGGGATGGCTCCTGGGACTCGATGTAAGTGAGAAGCTGCTCACTGGCGGATTTCCAGCCGAACAGAATCAGATAGGTCTCATCATTAATCGTGACCGTCCAGTAGTTCAGCTTATAGTTGTCAAAATTCCGATACTGATAAATGGATAAGAGATCTTTTCTGCTGTAATGGCTCGGGACGTCTTTCGGCACTCTGTACGCGTAGTCCGTTTTTTCTTTGTCATTAATGATCTGCAGCCAGCCCTTCTGCTTTCTGACCGACATCTTTAAAAATTCATCGACATCCCATGTGCCGTCTTCGTTTTTATCAAGCCACGCTTCAAACGAGTCTGCCGTCGCTTTAGTAAGTCCTGCATTGGCTTCCGCTTCGCTGAAACGCCAATCCAAATAGAAGAAAGAAGCGACGGCCAAAACGGACATCAGCAGGATGACAAGCAGCAGCTGACCGAAAAAGTGAAGCAGAAATTTTCCGCGCATTCTCATGAGCGGGTTCCTTTTTCTCCTTGATCGGGAATAAACCGATAACCGAGGCCGCGCACCGTCACAATATAGGACGGATTGCTGGGGTCTTTTTCAATCTTTTCTCTGAGCTTGCGGATGTGAACCATGACGGTGTTGTTGTCGCCGTAAGACGGGTAGCCCCATACTTTTTCATAGATCTGGTCTTTAGAGAGCACCACATCAGGATGTTCACAGAAATATTGAAGCAATTGCAGAAGCTGTGCGGAGCAGCTGACGGGCTCGCCCCCGACAATCAGCTCGGCGTTTTGCGGCGAATAGGAAAAATGGCTGTATGAGTACGTTTTCTCTTCGCGCTTATAGGTTCTCTTCAACGTCGCCCTGATCCGCGCCGCCAATTCAAGCGGATTAAACGGCTTTGTTATATAATCGTCAGCTCCCAATGCAAATCCTGACAGCTTATCCGCATCAGACGACCGGGCAGTCAGAAAAAAGATCGGAGCGTCGGTATAGTTCCGGATTTCGGCGCATGCCTCAAAACCGGACATGCCTTCCATCATCACATCCAGCACGAGCAGATCCGCTGTCTCATGTTTAACAAACTCAATCGCTTCCTCTGCGCTGCCTGCTGTCTTAATGTTGTGATAGCCTTCTTTGACGAGAACGCGCTTGACCATATCAACGATCGCCTTCTCATCGTCTACAATTAAAATTGACGCATTTTCCACCTTGGACGTTCCTTTCTCTTTGTTTTTTTCATCATATCATTATATGGATAAGATTTGGTACTTTTTTAGTGCGGAGGTCTTGCGGGGAAACAGAAAAGAAAAACGAGACCGGACATCTCCTCTCGTTTTTCTCGCGGTGTCAGAGCGGAATCCCAATCATCCCGCCGCTTTGTCAGGAGCTTTCATTTATAAGATGAAGAATAAATTCCCAAAATCCCGGCACTTCCTGGCATAACAGCATGTCCGCTTTCTCAACGATTTTAATCTTCAATTCCTGTTCCAGATCTTCTCTTTCCTGGTAAGACGTATTGCTCAGTTTTTTTTTTATCATTGGCGAAAAACGCGAAATCAAGAGTTCCATTTCGTCTATATCTGTTTTCCCCTTGTTGAAGTCAAATGGCCCGTTCACTGCTTATTTTCCCCCTTTTTTCTGCTTGTCCAGCTGCTTTCTGAGATTGTCGAGACCCTTTTTATGAATATTGGAAATGTTCTGCCGTGATTCCCCCAGAGACTCGGCAATCTCCTTCATTGTCGCTCCGTGAAGATAAATATTCGTCAGCACGCTTTTTTGTTTATCGGTTAACGTCTGGAGCGCTTCGTATAAATCCCTGTTTTGGACATGCTGGCTCAAATCCCCCTGCTGCCGCAGAAACTCTTCATACGCGTCTTTTCCCATTTCATAGGGAAGCGCTTCACCTCCTTCCGGCTGATCCACCGTAAGCGGATAGCGCTTCTGATTTTTGCGGATGCGCTTGTCAAAGTCGATGGAGAAAATCCGGATCATAGAATTCATATATTTGATGATCCGGATTTCCTTATAAAACTGCTTAAAATGTTCGTCCAGTGATTTTGCATCCTTCTCGTCTGAATGTTCGAGCACATTTTTAAATTTCTCGTAATGCTTAGGGTCACTCAAGAAATGTTTGACGATCGGATGTTTCATGATTTCCTTGCATTTTGACCGTAAAAGAACTTGATAGTCCATAAAACCGCCTCCTATTTAAATTAAATGAAAGAAAGCAAAAAAAAGTAAACTACTCCTTTCCGACTAAGGTTTCACACTCCTTATGTCCCGTTTTTGCCGGAACAAAAAAAGACTCTCGCCCGGATATCAGGTTTACAAGAGCAGCACGTTCTTTCACTTATATACATGACTGCAGGTCAAGTCAGGAGGTGGCTGGTGATGGATCAGGTTTTTATAGAAGAAGTTGTCAGACAGATCGGCAATCTCGGCTTTCCGGCTCTGATTGCCATGTATCTTCTCACACGGTTTGAGAAGAAGTTTGACGCCCTGATCGAGCTGATGGCGGAGCTGAAAGACCAGAAAATGAAAAATTAATTTTCACACGAAGTTGACTTTTCATCAGGACGCATCACTTAACAAAGCAGAAGGGAAAACGAAAGGCCTTTCACATTCTCTTTCTGAAAACCAAAGCTTGAGAGGAGACGATTTACATGTCAAAAGAAAACAACTGCAATATCCCGCAGCCGATCAGAGGAGACAAAGGAGCGACCGTCACGATACCGCGCAACCTTGAAAGAGACCGCCAAAACCCGGATATGCTGACGCCGCCGGAAACGGATC
Source organism: Bacillus sp. 01N42_2 (assembly GCF_056399565.1). NCBI lineage: Bacteria > Bacillati > Bacillota > Bacilli > Caryophanales > Bacillaceae > Bacillus > Bacillus sp. 01N42_2. The sequence continues at coordinate 74,154 of NZ_JBFTRO010000001.1, forward strand.
ACGGCACGGTGGATAATATGAAATTCTCTTTCTCAGATGTGCATAACCGGCTGGAAAAGGGCGGATACGCGCGTGAGGTAACCGTCCGCGAGCTGCCGATTTCTAAAAATCTCGCATCTGTCAACATGCGTTTAAAACCGGGCGCCATCCGTGAGCTGCATTGGCATAAAGAAGCGGAATGGGCATATATGCTGACGGGCAAAGCGCGGGTCACAATTGTTGATGAACAGGGACGCAGTTTTATTGATGACGTGAAAGAAGGAGATCTGTGGTATTTCCCATCAGGCCTGCCGCACTCCATTCAGGCGCTGAAAGAAGGCTGTGAATTCCTTTTAGTCTTTGATGACGGTTCATTCTCAGAAAACAGCACGTTCCAAGTAACGGACTGGCTTGCCCACACACCGCTTGATGTCATCGCCAGCAACTTCGGGGTTTCAGAAAAAGACCTTGCCGGACTGCCGGGGAAAGAAAAATATATCTTTGAAGAACCTGTTCCCGGCAAGCTGAAAGATGACATTGTGGAAGGACCGAACGGCGAGGTGCCTTACCCGTTCACCTACCGTCTGCTGGATGAAGGTCCGACTGCTGAAACGGACGGCGGCAAAGTATATATTGCGGATTCCACAAATTTCAAAGTGTCCAAAACGATCGCTTCAGCGCTTGTCGTGGTCGAACCGGGCGCAATGAGAGAGCTGCATTGGCATCCGAATACACATGAATGGCAGTATTATATTTCCGGTAAAGGACGAATGACGGTGTTTGCTTCGGACGGCCATGCGAGAACTTTCAACTATCAGGCCGGAGATGTCGGCTACGTTCCGTTCGCCATGGGCCATTATGTAGAGAACCTGGGGGATGAGCCGCTCGTCTTCTTGGAAATCTTCAAGGATGACCACTATGCCGACGTGTCTCTGAACCAATGGCTCGCCATGCTTCCTGAGAAATTCGTCCAGCAGCATCTGGATCTGGGCAAAGACTTTACGGATATTCTTTCGAAAGAGAAACACCCTGTCGTCAAAAAGAAATGCTGAAGACACACACCGACTTGCAGAGTCCGTCTCTGCAAGTCTCCTCTGTGTAAAAAGGAGCTGAGCAGATGATCAATCAAAACGGGCCGAAATTGTTTTTTCTCCAGGTGCTCAGGTATGCCCTGGCAGCGGCCGCCGTATTATTCGGGTATTTCATCGTGATGATGACCGTTTTTTCATTAGCCGGGACGAGCTACGGATCAATGGCGTACGTCCTGCTTTTTTCCGTACTTTTTATTCTTCTCGGTTTATGTTTTGAACCGCTTGAGCGGCTGATGATACATAGCTTTACTTTTTTTAGGACGGGCAGGCTGCCTTTTCTTCTTTTAGCCAGCACCGTTCAGCTGCTGTTCCTCTGGATGACCGCGTATACGACGGATAAAATGATTGAAAAGATTTGGCTGTCAACGACCGAGGAGCTGATTGTGGCGGGGGTTTTTTTCGTTTTGGATAAATGCGTCTCCGGGCAAAAGCAGCCCCGGGCGCAATAAAAAAAACGCAGACCGAAATGGTTCTGCGTTTTTACCGTCATACCGTGGCATTTTCATGCCGGATTAAATCGTATGTCAAGCAGACGGGTTTGTTCGTGCGCGGATCTTTAACGATCTGTGCGTCAATCTGAAACACGTCTTCCAATATGCCGGGCGTCATGACTTCCTCCGCCGTCCCTTCCTTGATGACGCGCCCTTTTTTCAGCGCAATCATATAATGGGAAAAACGGGCGGCATGGTTCAGATCATGAATAACCATTAAAATCGTGCGCCCCTGCTCTTTGTTTAATTTGTCCAGCAGCTGCAGAATTTCAAGCTGATGGGCGAGATCTAAATAAGTGGTCGGTTCATCAAGAAGCAGCAGCTCCGTTTCCTGAGCGAGCGCCATGGCGATCCACACACGCTGCCGCTGTCCTCCGGAAAGCGCTTCGATCGGCCGGTCGTAAAATTCGGCCATCCCCGTCTCTTCAAGCGCCCATTTGATCATATCACGGTCTTTATCACTCAAGCGGCCCATTCCGGACTGATGCGGAAACCTGCCGTAAGAAACAAGTTCGTATACCGTCAGCCCGCTCGGCGCTTCAGGCGTCTGCGGAAGGATGGCCATTTCCTTGGCGATGTCCTTCGTGGATTTTTGCATGATCGCCTGTCCGTTTAAATAGACGGCGCCGGATTTCGGTTTCATGATTCTTGACATCGTCTTAAGAACCGTCGATTTTCCGCATCCGTTTGGGCCGATCAGCGTTGTTATTTTTCCTTTCGGTATGGCGATGTCCAATTCTTTCGCTATCAGACGGTCTCCATAACCGACAGTAAGCTGTTCCGCCGATAATGAGTTCATCGCGGCAGTCTCCTTCCTCTATTTCGTTTTCATCAGCAAATAGACAAAATACGGCGCTCCGAGCACCGAAATCACCAAGCCGACCGGAACCTCGGACGGCGCAAGCACATTTCTCGCCAGCGTATCAGCGAGCAGAAATAAAAATGCGCCGATTAAAGCCGAAACCGGAATAAGCGTTTGATGGCGCGGCCCGGTAAGCCTTCTGGCCAAATGCGGGGCAATCAATCCGAGAAAAGCGATTCCGCCGGCTGCCGCAACACTTGACGCGGCCAAGGCGGCAGCTGAAAACAGCAGAATGCGCCGTTCCTTTTCGACCTGGGTGCCGAGTCCCGCCGCCAGCTGGTCACCGAGCTGGAGCACGTTTAAATACCTCGCTTTATAGAGGCTGAACGGCAAAAGAACCAGCAGCCACGGCAAAATGGACAGCACCATTTTCCAATTGGCATTCCAAATCGAACCGGAAATCCATACAAGCGCCTGCATGAAGTCCCGCGGGTCCATTTTCAGCTGAAAAATCAAGAGAAGCGCATTAAACCCCGCATTAACGCCGATCCCGACCAAAATGAGCCGGACAGGCGAAACACCTTTTTTCCAAGCGAGCACATAGATGAGCAGCACAGCCAGAAAAGCCCCCGCCAAAGCGCTCACCGGAAGCAGCCATGTACTGAACATGCTTAAATCAGCAGCGGACCCTTGGAAAAAGAAGATAAACAGAACGACCGCCAAAGACGCTCCGGCGTTGATACCGAGAATGCCCGGCTCCGCCAAGTCATTTTGAGACACGCTTTGAAAAATCGCGCCTGAAACCGCGATTCCGGCCCCGACCAGTAATGACAGCACCATGCGCGGCAGTCTGAATTCAAATAAAACGAGCTGATCCCGGGCATCCCCCTGTCCGAAAAAGACACGTAATGCATCGAAAGGCGCAATCCGGATCACACCCATATTTAAGCTGATAAAAAAGACGATGCATATGAGCAAAAACGTAACGGCTATAACCGCCAGCGGTTTTTTCGATTTCACATTCATTACAGCCCTCTCCTTTCCCTGCGCGCCAAATAAAAGAAAAAGGGAACGCCGATAAGGGCCGTTAAAGCGCCGACCGGTGTTTCAAACGGCGCATTGACGAGTCTTGCCGCAATGTCACTGAAGACTAACAAAACGGCGCCGAATACCGCCGAACAAGGAATAATCCATCTGTAATCTACACCGACTAAAAAACGGGTGATGTGCGGAATCACCAAGCCGATAAAAGAAATGGCTCCGGCGACTGAGACTGAAGCCCCCGTCAAAAGGACAACGACAACCATTCCGATGACTTTCACAAGCGCCGTGTACTGCCCGAGCCCTTTGGCAAGCTCCTCACCCAAGCTCAGCACCGTCACTGAGCGCGCAATCAGAAATGCAAGCAAAAGTCCGATGACGCCGACTGCCAAAAGCAGCTGGACGCCCTCCCATTTCACGGACGCGACTCCTCCGGCATACCAGAACTTCACATCCTGAGCGACATCAAAACGGATCGCAATCGCGCTTGAAAGCCCCGTTAAGAAATAGCCGACCGCCGTACCGGCCAGCGCGAGCTTCACCGGTGTCAGCCCGCCTTTTGAAAACAGGCCGATGCCAAACACAATGAGCGCCCCGATTCCCGCTCCCATAAAGGACCACAAAACAAACCCCGCGGCAGAGAGTCCCGGAAAAAAAGCAAATGCCAAAGCGATCGCAAAACCCGACCCCGACGTCACGCCCATAATGGAAGGCTCAGCAAGCGGGTTCCGCGTCAGCCCCTGCATGATCGCCCCGGACACAGCTAAAAAAGCCCCGACGAGCGCGGCGGCGGCAGTTCTCGGCAGCCTTAGATCGCGTATGATTTGATGAGATGTATTTTGCGGCTGAAAGTGAAAGAGAGCATCCCACACCGTCCGCAGATGAATATCGGCAGCTCCGATGGAAACAGACAAGGCAACGCCGATCAATAAAACCGCAATACCGGCACACAGCAGCACAGCCGCCCGGAATGAACGCGCCGTCCACTGGATTTCGCTCCCTGATGCCCCTTGAGCCGTCATTGTCTGCTTCTTTTTTAATAGACCCAACACTCGTTCTTCCTTTCTCAAAACAAGAATGGTAATGATAATGATTATCAATGACTTGTTTCAGTATAGCACTTTTATCTTCTCTTTTAATAGACCTAATTTCATATCATAAAAGAAAGCTTTTCTTTAAAAAGAGCGTGCTTCTCTATAAAAGCAGTGATATAATCACACTGATAATGATTCTCTTTATCACTATTTTTTATGAAAGAAGGAATGTCGGATGTTCCATACATACAAGAAAATCGGCGCTGCGCTGATTGCCGTGCTGCTCATCGCCGCTTTGGCCGCATGCGGAAATTCTTCAGACACGAAAGGCTCTTCTGAAAAAGGAGAAACCGTCACTTATAAAGCCGAAAACGGCAATATTAAAATTCCGAAGCACCCAAAACGTGTCGTCGTCATGGCTGACGGCTACTACGGCGACTTCAAACAGCTCGGCATCAATGTTGTCGGCGCGCCGCAAAACGTATTTAAAAACCCTTATTACAAAGGGAAAACAAACGGTGTGACAAACATCGGCGACGGCACGTCCGTTGAGAAAATCATTGACTTAAAGCCTGATTTAATCGTTGTCTGGACGACACAAGGCGCCGATATTGAAAAACTGGAAAAAATCGCGCCGACCATCGCCATTAAATATGACAAGCTCAGCAACATTGATCAATTCAAAGAGTTTGCGAAAATGACAGGCACTGAAGATAAAGCAGATAAATGGCTGGCTGAATGGGATAAGAAAACCGCTGCCGCTAAAACAAAAGTTCAAAAAGCGGTCGGCTCAAAAACCATCTCCATCATGCAGACAAACGGAAAAGACATCTATGTATTCGGTAAAGACTTCGGCCGCGGCGGAAGCATCATTTATGACAAACTCGGGCTGAAAGCCACAAAACTGACGAAGGAAAAAGCCATTAATCAAGGGCCGGGCTACGCCAGCATTTCACTTGAAAAACTGCCTGACTTCGCGGGAGACTATATCTTTATGGGGCCATGGCAGGCCGGCGGTGACGACAAAGGCGTGCTTGACAGTTCAATCTGGAAGAATCTCGATGCCGTCAAGCAAAACCATGTCTATCACATTGATCCGGTCGGCTTCTATTTCTCAGACCCGATCTCACTCGAAGGCCAGCTCGACTACATCACAAAAAGCTTAACAAAGTAACCCGGGAGCCGCTGTCACAGCGGCTTTTTATGACGCCAAAAACTTGACAAAAAAATTCATTTATGCTATAATTTACATTTTTGGATTAACATGTATAATGAGATTCTCCCGGCCGGAGATTGATGTAAATAACGGAGGATCTTTAATATGAGAGAAAATAAAGCGAGTATGACTTCCCTGCTGTCGGCTTTCGTAAGGGCGTACCACAGTAAATACGACACACCGGTGATATTTGATGATTTCTTGGCACAAGATCTTTTATCTGAAAAAGAGCTGTCGGACATCAGCGATCATTTGATTCAAGGTATATCATTTTTCAGCAAAGACATGGCCCGGAAGCTTCAAGGCAAACCGGATGACATCTTAAAATGGGTGACTCAAGTTCAGCTGTCTCCTACACCGTTAGCCCGTGCGGCGTATTGTGAAGAAGTGCTTTTGAATGAAGTGAAGCTCGGGGCCAAACAGTATGTCATCCTCGGCGCAGGGCTGGATACTTTCTGTTTCAGGCATCCCGAGGTGACAAACAGCTTAGACATCTTTGAAGTGGATCTCCGCGCTTCACAGGAAGACAAATTAAGCAGATTAAAACGTTTGGAGCGCGATATCCCGAGCTGTCTTCATTTTGCGCCGATGGACTTTACGGCTCCGCTTTCTTTCAGCCGTCTGAATCAGGATGGTTTTTCCCGCCGAAAAACCTTTTTCAGCCTGCTCGGTGTGTCATATTATCTTACGAAAAAGCATCTCGCCCGCCTGCTTACACAATTATTTGCCGAAGTCCCGCCCGGCAGCTCTGTCGTGTTTGATTATGCGGATGAGTCGCTCTTTGAAGAAAAAGGACTGTCAAACAGAGTGGAGAACATGGTGAAAATGGCTGCGGCGGGCGGAGAACCGATGCTGTCGTGTTTCAGCTATAAAGAAATTGAAAAGCTGTTAGAATCATCAGGCCTGCTTATTTATGAACATTTATCTCCAACGGTAATCAATGACCGTTTTTTCAGCGGGCGCACTGACCATTTAACCGCATTCGAGACCATTCATTATATACACGCCGTCAAAAAGTAATCCGCTGACGCCAAAAAAGACATCCCACAGACGTGAGATGTCTTTTTTTTTATACGGGTTGTCTGTTGTTTGCAAATTTCTTTGAAACGAAAGGATATAACAGCAAACCGACGAAAAACAGCCCGATTCCGAGAATAAAGGTCGTTAAATCGGCCGTTCCCGTAATAATGACGTAAAAAGAATAGATGCAGGCAAGGATAGCGATGAAACCGTCCTTCACTCTTGAACCCTTGATTTCGTCATACGTTTCACCCGTCAGCACGAGCTTCAGGCTGTAAAACGCAGATACGAGATACGGAATCAGATAAGCGAGTGTCGCCGCCGTTGTTAAAAACGTAAACGCGTCACTGATTGTCCGGGAAATAACCGAAAAGATAAAGATCTGTGACATCACGTTCGTGACGATTAACGACACAACCGGGCTGCCCTGTTTATTCGTTTTTGCAAAAGCAGCGGGAAAGTCTCCTGATTTCGCGGCTTGATACGGAACTTCAGAGCCGAGAAGAATCCAGCCGAGCATCGTCCCGAACAGACAGAGGATCGCCAAAATCGCCATGATGATGCTTCCCGCATTGCCGACGATCGCGTATAATACGTCAACAAACGGTTTTTCCGAGCCGACAAGCTTACCATGCGGAAGCACGCCCATCGTAATCAATGTCACGATGATATAGATGCTGAGCGCAATCAATAAGCCGGTAATGGTGGCGCGTTTCACGTCGCGCTGCGAACGGGCGCGCCCGGATAAGATGACTGCCGATTCAATTCCGACGAACGCCCATAATGTTGAAATCGCCGCATTGTGGACCTGACCGCCGATTCCCTCAACCGTATGAGGACCTGTTTGAACCGGAAAATAAAAATGATCGAAAAACGACGTTTGAAACACAAACAAACCTGCAATGATAAAAAAGATAAATCCTAATACTTTTGAAAACGTCGTAACGAAATTTAATTTACTCGCACCGTTCATGCTGGAAACGAGAATCGTGTGAGTGCCCCATAATAAAACCGTACATACGGCAAACGTCAGCAGCTGGCCAAGTGTAACCGCCTGGCCGCCGATTGAAAACATTTCACGCTTATCCGTTAAAATCGGGAAAAAAGAAGTTAAATATCCGGCAAGGCTGGTGATGATCGCCACGTTGCTGATCCAGCTCGCCACCCAGTAGCCCCACACCATCGTGAATCCGGCTGCGTTCCCTTTTTTCCGATCGCTGAACAGCGCTCTCGCATAGCTTTGCGGCCCCGCCGTCAGCTCAGGCTTGCGGATGGATAAGTGACCGAAGACAAGCGCGATCATTAACACACCGGCTCCCGTCAAAAGCCATGCCGATGTAGCGCCGAACGGACTCGCGATTTTTGCGAGCGTGCTCGGAAGGGAAAAGATGCCCGAGCCTACCATATTTCCTACGACAAATGCCGTTAATAACCAAAAACCCCATTTTTTCGTCTGTTCCATTCCTGTACCTCCTGGTTGTTCATTCGTACGGACCAGACCCCGAGACCATATTTACACGCAAAAAAAGCCTGAACAAAAGTCCATGCTTAAAGAAACACACACCCTTGATCTCCGGATAGCCCTCCGCGAAAAAGCACGCGGCAGTCCTGCACTTATTCAGATACAGTCCCAGCATAAAGAAGGATCGGCTTTCTTTACACTTCGGCGCTGATGCCTTTAACACATGTTTTGCGGCCCCTTATCAGCCTGGCATGTGCGACTCATCATCAAGCGCAACCTCTACCTCACCGAGAAAGAGTGAGGATTTTTATCATTCAATTCTACTCAGAGGTTATCAGAGATAAAAAGATCTGTCAAAGGGAAAAATTAGACGGAAAACGGATAGAGCATTCGCCCTACCCGTTTTATATGGTCAGCGGTTGTTTTTTTTCTTTTGAACAGCTTCTTGAAGCGGATCGTCTTTCAAAGCTGCACCGGCGTCCTCAAGCGCACCTTGAATGACGTTTTTGTTTTTATCGCTGTTTTTGCCTTTTTCTTTGTTAAAGAAAGCCATCTGTATCACCTCTTTATCAAATATAGGTACACCTATAATGTGTCTTTTTCCGCGGCAGAATATGCGGAATCCGATCCTCCTTCCTTTTGGCGGAACAGGTAAAGTTTGTTGATCAAACATGCATTCTCTTGATATATTTGTAATTCAGGGGATTTTGGCAAAAATAAAAAGGAGAAGCGAAAAATGACAGGAAAAACACACATCATGGGAGGCATCGCTTCTTGTTCCGCAATTGCGTATTATTACGGGTATGATCCGGTCCTTATGACCTCCGCGGGTGCCCTCGGGGCGCTGATTCCCGATATATGCCATACGAAAAGCAAAATCGGCAGAACACTGCCCGTTCTGTCCAAAATCGTAAGCACGGTGTTCGGCCACAGAACGTTTACACACAGTCTGCTGTTTATGCTTATTATGTTTTTCATCACGGCAGCCTATATCCCGAATCCAAGCATCTCCGCCGGACTGATGATCGGAATGGCAAGCCACCTTGTGCTTGACGCATGGACCGTCAACGGCATTAAACTGCTGTTTCCGTCAACCATCCGCTTCCGTCTTCCCCTTTATATGAGGACGGGGAGCTTTTCGGAGCAGCTTGTGCTGGCCGGGTTAACGATTGTATCCTGCTATTATTTATACGAATTGGTTCACGGCCGCATCTCTTAAACAAAAAGCGTCTTTTCGCTTTTAGGGTGAGGAGTCATACATATGAAGAAATCCTTTTTCAGCAATCATCGGTTTTTATGCCTGTCCATCCTGTTCATGTGGATAAAAACATACGTCGTTTACAAGCTCGGTTTTGATCTGCAGAACAATTCTGTTCTTGAGGAATGTCTGCTTCTCATTAACCCGCTGAGCTTTATTGTGCCGCTGTTCGGCATCGGCCTGCTGCTGACGGAAAAAAAGCAGCGGATCTTTCTGCTTTCGGCGAATGTGATGCTGACGGGGATTTTAATTGCGAATACGGTGTTTTACGGGTTTTATATTGATTTTATCACCATACCGGTTTTGTTTCAGGCAAGCAATATGGGCGATATGGGAAGCAGCGTCCAAGAGCTGTTTCACCCGCTGTATATCGCTTTATTCGCGGATATTGCGGTTCTGTTTTACCTAGCGGGAAAGCATAAAGCCGGTAAGGGAAAAGCGGGCGCCCGGACTGTTAAAGCGTATGCGTGGGCATCAGCCGGCCTCATGCTGTGCAACCTTGCGCTGTCTGAGGCCCAGCAGCCGAAGCTGTTCAGGCATCCTTTTGATCGTGAAGCGCTCGTAAAAGGAATCGGCCTGTTCCACTTTCATTTGTATGACACCATTTCGCAGACGCTGAATGCAGGGGCTAAAGCGTTTGCCGACGAAGACAGTCTTGCGGCGGTCGCGAACTACACCCAAGCCGACTACAGCCGCCCGTCCGATGCAAAATTCGGGCTTGCTAAAGGGCGTAATGTGATTTTTGTCACGCTTGAATCAACACAGCGTTTTGTGATGGATGAACGGGTCAACGGGCGGGAGATTACCCCGTTTATGAATAAGCTGCGGAAAAAAAGCTATGACTTCACTCATTTTTATCAGCAGACCGAACAGGGAAAAACCTCAGATTCAGAATTTATTACTGCGAATTCGCTGTATCCGTCTTCAAGCGGCGCCGTTTTTTTCACAAAAAGCGGCAATCGGTTCAATACGCTGTACCATACGTTAAAAGACCATCAGTACTATTCGGCCGTTCTGCATGCCAATCATAAGGCCTTTTGGAACCGGGATGAGATGTACGGGGCATTCGGCATCGACCGTTTTTTCGATGCGGATGAATTTAAGGTGACACCGGAAAATTCAACGGGCTGGGGCCTGAAGGACAAGGAGTTTCTCGAACAGTCAGCGGAAAAATTAAAGAAGCTTCCGCAGCCGTTTTACGCAAGCCTGCTGACTTTGACCAACCATTTTCCTTTTGAAATTGATAAACAGGATCAGCTCATTGAGGAACCGGACACAAGCAGTGATTTGTTAAACCGTTATGTGACGACGGTCCGCTATGAAGATGAGGCGCTAAAACACTTTTTCAACAAGCTGAAAAAAGAAGGGCTGTATGACAACGCGATGATCGTCCTGATGGGAGATCATTACGGCATATCCGAAGCCCACAATAAAGGACTTGCCGAATTCTTGGGAAAAGAAGAAATTACGCCGTTTGATACGGTTCAGCTTCAGCGCGTGCCGTTTATCATTCATATTCCCGGGGTGACCGACCGTGAGCCGGAAACGATCGCTTCCGCCGCGGGACAGGTAGATGTAAGACCGACGCTGCTTCACCTGCTCGGCATTGAAACGAAAGGCAGCATTCAGTTCGGCAATGACCTGTTTTCCAAAGAGCGGACTCCGTTTGCTGTGCTGAGAAACGGCAGCTTTATCACGAATGATCATATTTATACGAAAAATACGTGTTACAGCCGCAAAACGGGCGAACCGCTTTCTGACATGGGCGCATGCAGCGATGAGAAAGAAAAAGCGGAACAAGAACTGATGCTCTCCGATAAAATATTAAACGGCGACCTGCTGCGGTTTTACAAACAATAAAAAAATCCCTCCGTCATTGGAGGGGTTTTTTATGTTTCATATATGAGCCGACCGGTCATTTTCGTATCATATCCGGATAATTGAGAAAGCTGAGACTTGAATTCCTCAGAATTAAGAACGTCCCGCACGCTTTGAACAAGCTCCCGGTTTTGTTTTAAGACGACCACATCGTACTGCTCCCTGATCACCGGGATAAAGTCCGTGCCTGCCATATACGCCGCATGCTGCGACCCGACTCCGATATCCGCCTTGCCGCTTGATACTTGTGAAGCCGCTGACAGATGATCCGTGACAATGTCATGATATCCGGCGACATCAGACGGCTTGATGCCGAATGATCTGAGCTGTTCATCAAGCAGCACCCTCGCGCCTGATCCTTTTTCGCGATTGACGATACGGACATCCTTTCTGCTCAAATCCTGAAAGCCCTGAATGTTCAGCGGATTGCCCTTTTTCACGTATAATCCGGCCTGCCGAAGCACAACATGAAAGAGCGCAAACGGCTCTCCTGAAAGAATGCGCTTCACATACGGGATGTTATACTCCCCCGTCTCCCCATCATACAGATGCAGACTGACGATGTCGCAGGCTCCCCGGTACATCTCGATCAAGCTGTTTAAGCTGCCGCTGTACTTGCGGAGCGGGGACGCCTGTATCTTTTGTTCCAGCTGTTTACTGAGGAGATCCATCGACACATCCTGGCCGCTGATGATAACAGACTGCCTTTTTTCCGGCTCCGGCCTGCGGGGCGGATCAGCCTCCTTGGCTGCTGATGGCTCTTTAGACATCCTCATATTTGCTTTATATTGTTTCAAGTCCTCTTCATCGACCCTCATCTGTCTTCCGACCCTGTACGCCGAAATGAGTCCTTTTTTTATCAAATCATATACTGTCAGTTTTGAGACCTTCAAAAGGCCCGCAACTTCTTCTATTGTATAGGAAGTGGCTTCTGTCATATTATCACGCTCCGTTTTTATTATAACGGTTCAGATATTGAAAAAAAACCGCACCCTCACGTACAATTACGTTATAATTAGTTTTATCTAATGATATTCAGTTATAAGGGGTGCACAATGTTGAAAAAGAAAGCGACACTATTCACAACTGCGGTTATGGGCGTTTTCCTCGCAACTGCGGGCTGCTCATCCGGACAATCGGCCAAAGGCGGACAAAACGAAAAAGTAACGCTGACCGTTTCAGCAGCGGCCAGCGCTCAGGACGCGCTTAAAGAAATCCAAACCAACTACGAAAAATCACATTCAAACGTTGCCATCCAAGACAACTTCGGATCATCAGGCACACTGCAAAAACAAATTTCCCAAGGCGCGGGAGCTGATTTATTCTTCTCGGCAGCCGAAGATAAATTCGAAAAGCTTGTCCATGACGGCGATATCGACAAAAAGGACAGCACGGACCTTTTGAAAAACGATCTGGTCATGATCGTGCCCGAGAAAAACAGCGCACACCTTACACATCTGAATGACCTGAAAAAAGACAGCACGGAAAAAATCGCGCTCGGCACGCCTGAATCCGTTCCGGCCGGGCAATACGCCAAACAGTCATTGACTAAATTATCCCTGTGGGACAAGGTAAAAGATAAAGTCGTCTATGCAAAAGACGTCCGCCAGGTGCTTTCTTATGTTGAAACCGGAAATGTCGATGCCGGGCTTGTCTATAAAACAGACGCTCTCATTTCGAAAAAGGTGAAAATCACCGATGAAGCACCGGCGAAAACACACGATCCGATCGTGTACCCGCTAGGCATCGTCAAGGATACAAAGCACCATAAAGAAGCAGAAGCGTTTTATCAGTATCTGCAGTCAGATGCAGCGATGAAAGTGTTTAAGAAATATGGATTTACTGCCAAGTAACATTACGGCTTCGGAGTTTTTCACCCCAGTCGTATTGTCTTTTGAGGTGGCTTTGGCTTCGGGCATCGCCGTCATCATTCTCGGAACGCTTGCAGGCGCCTGGATGGCGAAAGCGCGATTTCCCGGAAAAACGGCTGTGGAGACGCTGTTTATGCTCCCGCTCGTTCTTCCGCCTACCGTTGTCGGCTTCATCCTCATTATCATTTTCGGGAAACACAGCTTTATCGGCCGGGCGATCGAGCGGATTTTTCACCAGCCCGTCATTTTCACGTGGTGGGCCGCGGTGATCGCTTCGGCCATTGTCGCCTTCCCGCTTATGTATCAGTCTGCCAAAACAGGTTTCGCTGCGGTTGATCCTGACATCGAAGGAGCGGCGAAAGTAGACGGAGCCGGCAGATGGCAGGTATTCACCCGCATTTCCGTACCGCTTGCCTTTCCGTCCCTTTTGACCGGAAGCATTCTCAGTATCGCAAGGGCGCTCGGTGAATTCGGGGCGACTTTAATGTTTGCGGGAAATATCCCGGGCGTCACCCAAACGCTGCCGACAGCGATTTACGTCGCGATGGATTCCGGCAATGAAACACTCGCTTGGGTGTGGGTGATCTGTATTATGATGATTTCTTTTCTGATGCTGTTTTTCATCCAACTGAAAAAACCGGCTTGACCGATCCGCCTTCCGACCACATTTCGCCGGGAGGCTTTTTGATTTAAAATTGGATGGTATATAATGAAACAAAAACACACAAAGGGTGCGGTTATGAAAATTAATGTCATTATCGCGGATGATAATTCTTTCATCAGAGAAGGAATGAAAATCATTTTGCATACATATGAGGAATTTACAGTATCGGCAACGCTGGGAAACGGATTAGAGGCGGCAGAGTATTGTAAACACAATCCCGTCGATATCGCCTTATTGGACGTTCGCATGCCGGTGATGAACGGCGTCGAAGCCGCAAAACGGATCGCGGAGGAAACGGATACGAAGCCGATGATCCTGACGACATTTGACGACGACGAGTATATTTTAGAAGCGATTAAAAACGGCGCAAAAGGATATTTATTAAAAAATACCGAGCCGGAACGGATCCGCGATGCGATCAAAAGCGTCTTCAACGGGCACAGCATCCTTCAGGACACCGTGCTGGATAAAATAAAAGACAGCCTTTTCCGGCCGGCGGAAGCCGCGCATCAGATTGATGAAAGCCAGTTTACTGAAAGAGAGCTCAGCATCATGTCGCTTATTGCGAAAGGACTGTCGAACAGAGAAATTTCAAAACAGCTTTTCATTTCTGAAGGGACGACGGCCAATTATATTTCATCTATTTTAGGGAAAACGGGTCTTGAGCACAGAACGCAGATCGCGATTTATTATATCACCGGGAAGGTGGATAACGAGCGTTGAACGGTATGGATTTTTGGATGCTGATGAGCAGACTGATCGTCATTTTTTATACGGCCGTTTTGTTCGTATCGGCCGACCGCCCTTACATGCCGTACGCCGTCTTGTTTCTGCTGCTTTATCTGTGTCTGGGCATTGCGATCTGCATGATCAGGCCGACCGCTTGGAGGCGCGGGATCACCCTCATGACGCTGGCATTGACCGCCTCGCTTTCCGCCGGAGGCCATCCGGCGTTCCTGTTTCTTTTGCCGCCCGCCATTTTTGCCGTTCTTGCCGAATATCCGGTTCACCGCTATGTGTTCTGCCTGCTCGTGTTTTTGCCGTTTTTATTTATCCCGTACGGCGATCTTCCGACGTATACCGTCATGACCTTGTTCTGTCTGGCGATTTTCGTTTTGGCCGCCCGGTCAAACGATCGGCTGAAGACATATGAGGAGCAGTCAGACAGCATGCGGTCAAGCATTGAAAAGCTGACGAAACAGCTGCACAGCAGCACAGAATATATCAAACAATCGGAGTATACCGGCAAACTCGAGGAAAGAAACAGATTGTCCCAAGCCATCCATGACAAAATCGGCCACTCCATGACCGGCGCGCTCATTCAGATGGAAGCGGCGAAGCGGATGCTCGGCTCCCGTCCGGACAAAGCGGCTGAACTGCTTCAAAACGCCATTACGATTTCCAAAGAGGGCATAGAAGATATCCGCATTACGCTGAAAAATATGAAACCGCCCGCTGAACAAATGGGCATTCACCGATTAAGAATATTTATTGATGAATTTTCGGCTAAAAACGGCATGCCGGTTCCGTTTACGCATCAAGGCGATTTGGACAGGCTGACGCAGATGCATTGGAAAGTCATTCAGGAAAACGTAACCGAAGCTTTGACCAATGCGATGAAATACGCCGATGCCGCGCAGATTTCCATTGATATTCAAGTGCTGAATAAAGCCGTGAAAGCGGAAGTGAAAGATAACGGAAACGGCGCCGTCCGCTTTAAAAAAGGCCTCGGCATGCTCGGTATGGAAGAACGGGCCGCCGCCCTGCACGGAACTGTCATTTTTGACGGCACGGCGGGTTTTTCCGTCACGACATTACTGCCTATTGAATAAGTGAATGTTTTCATGTGAAAAATATGAGGATTCTCATGTCAAAAGAATGAACAGCTGCACTAACGGCCGTTCATTCTTTTTTTTATAATTAGAGCATCATAAGACATAGAGGTGGAAATATGAACATTTTGGAGCTCAAACAGCTGAGTAAGAAATTCGGCGATTATGCCGCCGTTGACCAAATGTCGCTTGCTGTAAAAGAAGGTGAGATTTTCGGGTTTCTCGGCGCAAACGGAGCCGGAAAAAGCACGACGATCAACATGATCTCAGGCCTTTTAAAACCTTCTGACGGAGACATTCTGTTTCTCGGAAAAGATATTTTCAAACACAGCAAAGCCGTGAAAATGAATATCGGCATCGTCCCCCAGGACCTCGCCATTTACGAAGAATTAAACGCCTATGAAAATGTGAAGTTCTTCGCCGGGCTGTACGGGCTGAGAGGAGCGGTTTTGAAAGAACGGGTCGAGGAAGCCCTGACATTCGTCGGCTTGAGCGATAAACATAAATATCTGCCGAAGCATTTTTCCGGCGGAATGAAACGCCGGCTCAATATCGCCTGCGCCCTTGCCCACCGGCCGAAACTGATCATCATGGATGAACCGACGGTCGGCATTGACCCGCAATCAAGAAATTATATTCTGCAATCAGTGAAAAAGCTGAATGAAATGGGCTGCACGATCATCTACACGAGCCACTACATGGAGGAAGTTGAAGAAATATGCACGCGCATCGCCATCATTGACCACGGGAAAGTCATCGCAGAAGGCACAAAGGAACAGCTGACCTCCATTATCACAGACACAAAGGACGTCGTCATTGAGCTGTCATCCGGAAACGGCATCAGCCTCGGCGATATTCAGGATCTTCCCGGCGTCAGAGCCGCCGCACTGGAAGAAAACAGCGTGAAAATCAGCTCTGACACAGGGGTCAACAATTTAAACCGCCTGATCCGGTACTTCATGGACAAAGGAATTGAAATCCGCTCTTTACAGGAACAGGCCCCTGACTTAGAAACGGTGTTTCTCACTCTGACAGGCAGAAGCCTGCGCGACTGACCCAACTGAAAGGAGGATTGCAAATGAATATTCTGCACATCGCCGAGAAAGAAATCAAAATCAGTTTCCGTGACAGACGGACCTTTATTTTCATGCTTGCTTTTCCGATCGTCTTTATGATGATTCTCTCTGCGGCATTATCAAACGCCTTTGATTCAGAAGTGACGGTCGGACACATCAAGGTCGAATATACGGACCAGTCAAACGGACCGCTTTCTCATCATTTTACTGAGTTTATGAAAGCCGCAAAAAAAGAGCATGTCTATTTTCACAAAGCGGATACGGCGGCAAAAGGCAAAAACGACGTTCGTGAAAATCAGGCGGATGCTTTCGTCACTGTCAAAAACAGCGGTTTTCAAGTTTATACAAATGACCGGAGCGGTATGAACGGCACGATCGTCGAAGGCATGCTGACCGCTTTCACCAACCAATACAAAGCAGGCGCCGCCGCATACAAGGCGCATAAGGCACCTTCCGCCGGACAAATAAAAAGCGATTATATGAAGCAGACGTCTTTAAACAAAGCGAAGGAACCGAAAGCGAAAGATTTTTACGCGGTGTCCATGACGACGATGATCGGGCTGTACGCCTCGATTTTTGCAAGCACCTTGTTCCGCGGGGAAAGAATACGGCACACAGCCGATCGCCTGATTGCCGCTCCGCTCCGGAAAAGCGATATCTTTCTCGGAAAGATGCTCGGCATTATGGCTGTGAACGTACTGACAATCCTTGCCGTTGTCGCCTTCAGCAAATTTATTTTAAAAGCCGATTGGGGCAGCCACATGGGACTTGTGCTTTTGATTCTCGCCTCTGAAATTCTTTTGGCCGTCAGCTTCGGGCTCAGCCTGAGCTATTTGACCAAAAAACCAGAAAGCGCCAGATTAATCACCGTCATCATCGTTCAAGTGATGGCCATTATCGGCGGCGCCTATTATAAATATGAAGGCGGAGGAATTTCCTCCCTGTCGCCCTTATCCTGGATCAATAAGGCGATTAACAACATCATATACGCAAATGACGTATCGGCCGCCTGGCCCGCAATTGGTTTAAACACAGCATTAGCGGCGCTCTTTTTGCTGATTGCCGCGGTTACGTTTCAAAGACGGGAGGGACTGTAAAATGAAAAACTTCTGGTGGCTGTTTATACACACGCTCAAAGGAATCACAAAAAGCAAAAAACAGCTCATTCTTTATATCGGGGCTCCGCTGATCGGCGTCTTTCTCTCCTTCATGTCCAATGCCAACGGCGGAGCCGAAACGCTCAATATCGGCATTCTCAATCAAGACGGCGGAGAAGTAGCACAGGATACGGTCACGTTTTTAAAAGGACTGGATCATGTGAAAATTTCGGAGGAAACGGCTGCGTCCGCCTCATCCAAGATCGCATCGGGGAAAATGGAGGCGCTGGTTACGTTTGAAAAAGGCTTTTCCCAAAGTGTAAAAGACGGAAAACCGGCTCACATCGGCATGACCTCGCTGAAAGGCGCCCAGGTCACCGGATATGTCAGCTCTTATCTGTACAATTATATAAACAGCGCCGCCTCAATCGGCAAATCTTCCGGCGGAAATGAGAAAGCCTTTCAGGCGATGTACGCCGATTTCAAGCATTCTCCGATTCAAACGGAGTCCGCTGTTTTACAAGATACTTCGAATCATAAAGAGATGACTTACTCAGTCATCGGGTATCTCATTATCATTATGCTCTATTCCGCCGGCAACCTGACGGAACTGATGATTAAAGAAAGAGAAAACAGAACGTATTACAGACTTCTGTCAACGCCGATCACGTCAAAGCAGTATGTATTGGCAAACGCGGCGGTTAATATCATTATCATGGCCGTCCAAATTCTATTCGCCGTTCTCTTTATGGGCGCCGCTTTTCATATTCATCCGTCATTCCCGCTGTGGCAGCTGTTCGTCCTGATGATGCTGTTTGCATTAAGCGCAATCGGGATCGCCTTTATTGCCGTCGGTTTTTCCAACAGCAGCGCTTCGGCATCGGCGCTTTTGAATTTGATCGTCGTGCCGACATGCTTGCTCGCCGGCTGCTTTTTTCCGGGCAATATTATGCCGAAAACAGTGCAGACAATCGCCGAATTTCTGCCTCAGCGCTGGGTGCTTGATACGGTGGATCAATTGCAGCACGGCCGCACGCTCCAAAGCCTGACGCTGAACATCATCATTTTAGGAGCCTTCGCCGCCGCCCTTTTATTAATAGCCGCATACAGATTCAGCGTAAAACGGCAGACACAGACATTTATGTAAAGAAAAACAGCCCCGTAAAGGGCTGTTTTATTGATTCGAAAGATTTAATGACGGAAGCCAAGCGCGGTTGTTTGTGCCATAACTTTTGCTTTGGCCCGCATCCTCCAGAGACCCATTTTGATAATGAATAGATAAAACCAAGTCAGGAACCGTATCATAACCAACTGATGCAAGACGCTTTACTTCAGATCCGTAATGAGATAACGCTGCCGAGGTAAAGTCTTTCGTTAATGGATCTTTTTCTAATGCTTCTCGATACACATCTAAAATGTCACGACCATCCTCTGTCATGAAAGTTCCATTTTGTGCATGAAGATCACCCAGATGATAACCGGTTTTTTCATATATTTCTTTTACAGCTCGATACTTGTTGAATGTTTCTTTCTCAAATTGTGCAGAATCATCTGTCCTGCTTCCCATAATATGTTGAAATAACTCTTTGCTGTTACTGCCGCTATTCAAAAGTGCTTCAATTGTGTCAATTACCTTTTGATCATCGGTTCCTGTCACTGTTACAGCATAATCAAATGGTGTAATGGTAAATGTTAATTTTGCATTCTTAGGGATCGTCAGGTTTTGGCGATCAAAGAGAAGGCCAATTTGTTGATTCACAACATCCCGCTGAAATGCTTTTGCTCGATCATCCTCATTTGGTGCAGACATATCAACATGCCGAAATGCCGCATCTCGCATATTGTAATGTTGTGCTTTTCCTTTATAAAGCCACTCTGTCTCATTGTCATATGCTGCTTGTCTCTCTTCGTTTGTTAAATCATGACGAAAATACGGTGAATTGGCATTTTTATATTTGTCGCGTATATAACCAATCGGATTCTCTTTTGATAAATTGATTCTATTGATTCGGCTGTATTTTTCATTAAGTATTTGAATTTCAATGTCACTTTCGGAAACATATGGATTTCTGCTATGGATTAACGTTTCCTCACCTGTATCCACAACTGTTTTCTCGTTCGCTAGTTGATATCGTTTTGCGACATCATTCTTATCACTCATGACCGATTCTCTAGAATAATTGATTTGTTTCAGACTGCTGCTCTGGACGGGCGATGATTTCTTGTAAGTATTGAATTGATTCTCCTGTTTTATCATTGTATCCTCTTTGCGGATGGATGAATGACTTTGATTTTTGATTTGTTGTGCAAAGTATTGCAGCTGTACACTATCCTTTATATGCATACAATTTCCTCTTTTCACATTTTATCTCGTTAAGGGTGATATCGACAAATAAATCAAATTTTTAACATATTATAGACAAATAATGTAATAGAGCGTATAATTCAGGTCATTAATATCGAAAAATTGGATATAAAAGGAGAATTATGATGAAAAAGTTGTACGTTTCTTTTACTAGCTTCATTGTTTTATCTGTGATATTGTTCACTGCTTTTACCTTTACTCCATCTGCAAAAGCAGTAAATGTGATTACAGACAATCATTCCATGTCAACTGCAGCATACCTTGGTTATTGGAAATACAACCCGTATTCAGATACAACGAAATTAGAAGCTGGTGAAAATGTAGCTTATTATAAATTCACTGCTCAAAAAGATGAAAAATTATATGTTCAAAGCACTTATCGTGATAACTATGAAGGTATGATAATTGAAGTGTTAGATGAGAGCGGACACCAACTCGATAAAAACACTGGCGTTACAAAAGGCGATTACTCTTCTTTCATCTTTGCAAATGCTGATGCAACAAAAACAAGTCAAACATTCTATGTAAGAGTGACAAGGGGCTCTTACTCAGGCGATATGTACTTTACTCTATCTTTTAACAATCGAATCAAATCAGGGTCAAAAACATTTACATTTAGCGGAACAGCGAGTAACACAGGAAATCGCAACTACTATAATCGAAGTGGACAAGATTCTTCCGTGTTGACATTAGATTTGAGGAATGAACAGAACGTTCCGCATGAGGCGACTGTCAAAAGAGTAACAACCTCTTCTAGTCAATTTCCTAATCAAGGTAACACCGTTCATCTTCTTATGACCAATCAAGATTCTGTATGGCACAAAGCACTTGCAAATAGTGCAACAAGCGGCATTTTCGATATCTCATTGGATAATCAATACCTTGTAGCCAACAAATGGAACTTCAAGTACAATACATTAGCTTCTGCGAGTTCAACAATGTCACGTGTGAGTATCAAATTTGACTATGAATATGATGTAACAAAACAATTTTAACGAAAAAAACTTAACGGGATGTTTAAAACCAAAGACAAAATTCCATTTTTTCTTGTGAAACTTACTTATATAAAGTTAGTTGCCTTTACATTTTTGTAAGTACCGAAAAGTAGCTATAACAAAGAATACAAAAAACCATCCAAATGGATGGTTTTTTGTATTCAGCCCCGCAAAGGGCTGTTTTTTTTCTTAGAACAGAAGCTCGTCCGGGTTCGGGCCGACACGCTCATCTTTGTTCAAGGCGCTGATCTTTTCCATTTCGTCCTGTGACAGTTCGAAATCAAAAATATCGGCATTTTCTATGATGCGGTGCTCTTTAATGGATTTCGGAATGGTAACGACTTCGTTTTGAAGATCCCAGCGCAAAATCACTTGAGCGACCGATTTGTTATGTTTTTCCGCAATTTGTGACAGCACTTCGTTATCCAAGAGCTGCCCCTGCATCAATGGAGACCATGCTTCCACTTGAATGCCCTGCGCTTTGCAGAAATCTCTTACTTCTTTTTGAGTCAGGCGCGGGTGGAATTCTATCTGGTTGACCATCGGCTTGATCTCAGCATCTTTCAGCAGTTCTTCTAAGTGATGCACTTGGAAGTTGCTGACACCGATCGCGCGGATTTTGCCGTCTTTGTACAGCTTTTCAAGAGCGCGCCATGTGTCTTTATATTTATCCTTGCCCGGCCAATGAATGAGGTATAGGTCGAGGTAATCGAGGCCGAGGCGCTCAAGGCTCTTCTCAAACGCGTCAAGGGTCGTTTCGTATCCTTGATCTTCATTCCACACTTTTGACGTGATGAACAGCTCTTCTCTGGCAACGCCCGCAGCTCTGATGCCTTCGCCGACGCCCTCTTCATTTTTATAAATTGCCGCCGTATCAATGCTGCGGTAGCCATTTCTGATTGCCGCTTCGACAGAGTCCGCCGCTACGCTTCCGTTTTCCACCTTAAATACGCCAAGGCCGAACCACGGCATTTCAACGCCATTATGAAGCTTTACAGTATCTTTTAAGCTTTTTGCCACGTTGAACCATCCTTTCTAGTCATTATGTAAACGGTTATTATTATCTCACATTTCCGCCGTAAGAAACCAATTATACGCTCATCGTTATAACAGAAACCATCTTTAGTACCCAGGTACCACTAACGTTATTATTTTCCTATTTTTCAAAAAATCCGGTTAGCCCGGTAACTGACCGGGTAAATCGCTAATGTAGCCACCAAACAATTGAAGGAGGAAATACGATGAAACGTATACGCATCCCAATGTCCGTTGCCCTTGGCGCCGCTTTGTCCCTGACTCCTCTGTCCTTTGTATCCGCAAAAGAAAAGCCAGTCCCTCAAAACATGGCACAGCAAAAGTCAGATGTCTCCGCAAAAGATGTCGGTTTAAACATTGATGTTGACCTGCTCGGCATCGGCAATTCGATTGCTGACGCGATTAAGTCGGCGCAAAACCGTGACGGCTTCGTCAAAAACTTAATGGAATCTTCATTCTACGCTTCAGGACAAAAATATAATGTCATGGTGTTTAATTTAAGCCAGGAATATGAAGATCATTTTAACGGCGTTCAGTTTTACGGTTCCGCCGTTTATGACGGCATCACATACGGCATTTGGGTGTTTGAAGACGGAAGCTTCACCAACAAAGGCGATGGCGGCTGGATCAACTGGGCCTTCAGAGGCTGGTTTGACCGCGACGGCGATCACGTCGAATTCCATCGTCCGTAATCAAAAAAAAGTCCGGCACACAGATGCCGGACTTTTTTCATTTATTCATCTCCGTCAAGCATCGCCGCTTCCACATCATTGATGTATTGGCGAAGCTCATGTGACATGTCGCGGGAGATTTCCCGCTCTTCGAATAATGTTTGGATTTCGTTGCGGATGGCCTGCACGGCCCGCAGTTTGATCTCGAGTTTTTGATTTTCAAAACGGCGGCTCGGATTCTGTTCGTGATACGAGTGCCCCAGCCTGAAAATCAGGTGATTGTAAAAGGAAATGACGGCAAGCGTCACATCTTTATTTTCTTCGGTCATGTGTTTTTTCAGGCTTTCAATCGCCGCTTTTGCCGTTTTAACCCTTGTGGCGCGAATGAGGCCTTCTTCATTTAAAATCGACATTTCCGGCTTTTTTTGTTCACCGAAAAAGATCCAGTACATCAGGCGTTTCAGCTTTTTCTTAGATAAGCCGACTTTAAACGGATTCGTATACAGCACTTCCAGTTCATCAAACCGTTCCTGGAGGCTGTCAGCCGTTTCTTCCGGGATGTCGCCCCGCTCAATCAGCCGGAGCAGTTCTTCCTGTTCAGCCTGTATCCCTTGGGCGCGGACTTTCCGCTCATCTTTTTTCGTGCGGTTTTTTACGGTGAACTGCTGAAACCTGAGATTTTTCATTTTCTCATTGTATTCGGCAATGACCGCAAAAGAAGCCGTTTTGTTGGTCTCATTCATATTTTCTTTGATGGCCGATAAAGCAGCCTTTATCAGCTTCCGTCTCGCTGTCAGCAATTTGACTTTCTTCTCTTTCGCATTGTCTTCCGGCTTATCAGTCAGAATCGGCAGTACGATTGTCGCCAGCACCAATGTGCACAAAATAACGCCTGCGGCTAAAAAGAGAATCAAATTCCGTTCAGGAAACGGCGAGCCGTCGGAGAGCACGTACGGAATGGAAAAGGAACCCGCAAGCGTGACCGCTCCCCTGACGCCTGATACTGAAATCAGCAGCGTTGAGCGCAGGCCGGGCTTATAAATGCTCTGATCCTTGTTAAAAAACCACTTGCCGTTCCAAAAAAACAGCACCCACAAAAATCTGAGAATCATTAACGTCAGCGTAATGACGATAATGTACCCGATGACCATCATATTGTTAAACGCGGTATCATTAAAAATAACAGAAACCACATCCGGTATTTGCGTTCCTAATATGACGAAAACAAGACCGTTAAGAATGAACAAAATAATATTCCATGTACTTGAAGAGACGATTTGCAGTTTGACCATCGTTGATTCAAGACGATCCTGCTCCACCGCATGCGTGATGCCGCCGGCCACAACCGCTAAAATGCCGGAAACGCCGATTTCTTCAGCCGCCAGATAAATGACAAACGGCGTCAGAATTTGAATCAGCATATGCATCGTAACATCCTGCATGCCGAGGCGGCGCAAAAACAGCCGGAAACGGATAATCAAAAAAGAAATGACGACACCGCTGAGTAAACCGCCGGCTGAAATCAAGACAAAGCTGAACGCGGCTTGTGCCAGCGAAAATGCGCCCGTCACGGCTGCCGCAATCGCAAATTTAAAAGCGACCAGGCCGGATGCGTCATTCATCAGCCCCTCTCCTTCAAGGAGACGCAGAATGCCTTTTGGCATCTTCACACGCCCTGACAGCGCGCTGACCGCAACAACGTCAGTCGGTGACAGGATCGCCGCCAGCCCGAACGCGGCGGCCAGCGGAATGCTCGGAATCATCCAATGAATGGTGTAACCGCCGACAATGACCGTGGCAAACACGAGCCCCAGTGCGAGAAGCAGAATCGGAGCTCTTAAATTCCAAAGTTCCGCACGCGGCGTCCGTTTTCCATCGTTAAAAAGCAGCGGAGCGATAAACAAAACAAAAAACAATTCGGTATTCAGTTCAAAATGAAGCCCCTGCGGAAATGACGCCGCAATGATACCGAGCGCCACCTGAATCAGAGGCACCGGGATAAAGGGGACAAACCGATTTATAATATTGGAGATCGCAATGATGGTTAAAAGTACGAGTACGACTAAAAATATGTCCAAAGCATGACCTCCTTCATCTGCTGCATTGAATCATCATTGCCTGTTCTCACGGCCCCTGTCAAAGGCCGGAGCCAATTACCGGGCTGGCCCGGTATATTTTCCGCACACAACCATTCTTCTCTTATATTACCCGTTTTTATTTAAAATTTCTCATAACGTGCTCACGGGGAACTTTTTTTGCCTTCGGCTACTTTTTTTCTAAAAAAAGAAAAAGCCTGTTTTCTATGAAAACAGGCTTTTCGCACGGCTGCGTTCTTACTGTTTTAGTAAATTGTTTCAGCAGCTCATCTTATTCGTGAAAATTCGTTCCGTCTGTTGTCGCTTTAATAATGCCCGCACGGATGACGAAATCTCCAAAGTGTTCGCCTTCCTCGCGCTCTTTCGCATAACGCGGCAGAATGGTGCGGAGCTCACTGAGAATCTCCTCTTCACCGATATTTTCCCGGTACATTTTGCTTAAACGGCTGCCGTCAAATGCAGCTCCTAAATACATATTATATTTTCCCGGCGCTTTTCCGATAAATCCGATTTCGCCGAGCGCATGCCGGGCGCAGCCATTCGGGCAGCCAGTCATACGGATGGTGATCTCTTCATCCCGCAGACCGTTTTCGTCAACAATGGCTTCAATTTTATCAATCAGCTTCGGCAGATACCGCTCCGCTTCGGCCATCGCGAGCCCGCATGTCGGAAGCGCGACGCAAGCCATTGAACTGCGGCGCAGGGCGGAATGCTGCCGGCCGTCTGTCAGACCGTATTGTTCGATTAATGCGCTGATTTGTTTCTTTTTCTCGCTCGTCACATTGCCGATAATCAGGTTTTGATTAGAGGTGAGACGGAAATCTCCCGTATGGACTTTGGCGATTTCACGTAATCCCGTCATCAGCTTATAATCCTCATAGTCCGTGACACGGCCGCCTTCGATGAACATCGTAAAATGCCATGTTCCTTTTACGCCTTTCACCCATCCGTAACGGTCGCCGTTATGGTCAAAATGATAAGGTTTCGCCTCATCCAGCTGCCAGCCGAGGCGGTTTTCCAGCTCAGCTTTTACATTTTCCAGACCGAGACGGTCAACAGTATATTTAAATCTGGCATTCTTTCTGACGGAACGATTTCCGTAATCACGCTGAATCGTAATGGTTTTTTCCGCTACATCATACAGCTGCTCCGGTTTGCAGAAGCCGATGACTTTTGAAAGCTGCGGATAAGTGGCCGTATCACCGTGCGTCATTCCCATACCGCCGCCGATCGCCACGTTGAATCCGATAAGTCTGCCTTCTTCTACAATGGCAATGAAGCCGAGATCTTGAGAAAAGACATCAATATCATTGGACGGAGGCACGGCGATTCCGATTTTAAATTTCCGCGGCAAATACAGCGGCCCGTACATCGGTTCCGTTTCCGTATCAGGAGTGCCCGCCACCCGTTCCTCATCAAGCCAGATTTCATGATAGGCTCTCGTGCGCGGAAGAAGGTCGTCACTCAGTTTTTTCGACCATTCGTACACTTCCGCATGGATTTCAGACTGATACGGATTTGATGCGCACATGACGTTTCGGTTGACATCTCCGCAGGCCGCAATGGTATCAAGCAGCGCCTCATTGATTTTCTGAATCGTTTTTTTCATGTTCCATTTTAAAATTCCGTGCATTTGGAACGTTTCGCGCGTTGTCAGCTTTAATGTATTGTTTCCGTATTTTTGCGCCAGTTCATCCATGACAAGCCATTGTTCCGGAGTTGACACGCCGCCTGGCATCCGGACGCGCAGCATGAATTGATAAGCCGGTTCAAGCTTTTGTTTCTGACGTTCATTGCGGAGATCGCGGTCATCCTGCAGGTAGCTGCCGTGATGCTTCATCAGCCGGTTGTCATCGTCCGGGATGCCGGCTGAAATCCGGTCAAGCATGACTTCTTTCAATGTGCCGCGCAAATAATCACTTTTTTCTTTAATTTCCTCAACATCACTTGGAGGGCCTTCCGGCGCTTTTAAAATGTTATTCACCATGCTGAATAAGCTCCTTTCAAACCAAAATCAATATACGTCACGCTGATAGCGTTTTTTCTGCTGCATGTCTGCCAGGAAGCTTTCCGCTTTTTCACGGCTCATGCCGCCTTCTTCCTGAATGATATCGAGAAGCGCCTGGTGCACGTCATGCGCCATATGCTGTTCATCACCGCAGATGTATACGGCGGCTCCCTGCTGCAGCCATTCATACAGCTCTTTGCTTTGTTCTTTCATACGGTGCTGCACATATACTTTTTCCTCCGAATCCCGGGAAAAAGCGACGTCCATTTTTGTAAGTACACCGTTTTGCAGCCATTTTTGCCATTCCGTCTGATACAGAAAATCAGTGACAAAGTGCTGATCTCCGAAAAACAGCCATGTTTTCCCTTCAGCACCGGTTTCTTCACGTTCCTGCATAAAGGAACGGAACGGCGCGATGCCTGTCCCCGGCCCGACCATAATAATCGGTGTATCCGGGTTTTCCGGCAGCTTGAAGTTTTGGTTGTGCTGAATGTAAATCGGAAGCGTATCTCCCGGCTGGAGTCTTTCCGCACACAGAATGCTGCAGACGCCCTTTCGTTCTCTGCCGTGCGCGTCATATCTGACCGCTCCGATGGTCAGATGCACTTCATCCGGATTCGCTTCTAAACTGCTTGCGATCGAATAGAGCCGGGCCGGCATTTTACGCAGGATGGAAAGAAAGTCTTCCGCGGACGCTTCCCACGGACCGAAATCCCGGACGAGATCAAGCAGATCACGGCCGTTGATGTATGCTTTCACCTGCTCTTCATTTCCTTCGGCCAGAAGTTCACCCAGCTTTTTGTCAGTCGTAAACTGTGCGGCCTTTTGCAAGAGCGGTTTTGTTAACACTGTAATTTCAAAATGAGAAGTGAGCGCGTCTTTCAGCGGACGGGTCTCTCCTTGCTTATTCACCGCCACTTCCTGTTTTGGGTCCCATTTCAGCTCATTGATCAGCTCATCCACGAGCGCCGGATCATTTTCCGGATAGATGCCGAGGCTGTCCCCGGGCTGATACGCGAGGCCGGATCCTTCAAGCGAAAGCTCCAGATGGCGTGTTTCTTTATTCGAACCGCGCCCGTTCAGATTGATGTTCTCAAGAACCTCCGCCCGAAACGGGTTCGTTCTGGAATAAACGGATTCACCGAGAGCAGGCGTCTCGGCAGGCGCTTCGGCTGTTTGGTTTCCCGCACCTTCGTTCAGGCCGCCGATAACCGCATCAAGCCATTCTGAAAACGGTTCATCATAATCAAGATCGCAATCAACCCGGGGCGCAAGCTGCGTGCCGCCGAGCTCTTTAAGACGCTCGTCGAACTCTTTGCCGGTCTGGCAGAAAAATTCATACGAGCTGTCCCCGAGCGCCAAAACGGAAAAACGGAGCGCTTCAAGCTTCGGCGCGCGTCTGCCGTGAAGAAATTCATGAAAAGCCAGCGCGTTATCCGGCGGATCGCCTTCTCCGTGCGTGCTCACCACGATCAGTAAATTGTTTATTTTTTTCAGATTATTCGGCTTAAAATCGTTCATCGATGCGACGGTGACTTGGAATCCCCGTTCCTCAAGCGTCTTTACCGTCTGTTTCGCAAGACCTTCCGCATTTCCCGTTTGCGATCCGTATAATACGGTCACTTCTTTCGAGACTGCCGGGCTTTCTGCCGCAGCCTGGGGAGCGGGTGCGGCTGCTTCACCGGACTCGGGCCGGGCCGCAGCCAAATAACCGCTCAGCCAGATTTTCTGTGATTCTGTCAAGGTCGGCAGAAGGCGGTTAAGGAGCTCTGCCTGCTCCTGATTAAACGGACTGTTCATGACCTGAAGTTGCAACGATATCCACCTCACAAGGAATTAAACGTAACGTACGTTATTTCTATAGGAATTGTCAAAATAATATTCTAATTGAAACTTTACCGAAAGTTTGTGTGTAAGTAAAATATATAATCATGATGATAATGATTAAGATTACTAATGATAAAAAGCCCTTTGCACTTGGGCAAAGGGCTTACACGAATAAGCCGGCGGGCACTTCGTTTATAAAAGGAGAGAGTTCTCCCGGAGACAGCACGGTCAGATGATGCATCGCCCGCGTGCAGGCCGTATATAAAAGCTTGCGGTCATGCCCGCTTTTATACTGAGCAGCAGAGGCGTCAGCGACAATGACGGCGTCAAACTCAATGCCTTTTGCCAAATACACGGGAATGACGCATACCCCTTTTTGAAAAGGCTGGTTTTCTTTATTGATCAAACGGACACTGCTCCCGGCGCTGACTGTCTGAAACACTTTTTCCGCTTCCGCGGCCGTTTTGCAGATGACAGCGATCGTCTCCCGGCCTTTTTGCCTGAGCTCCCGTATTGTTTGAGTCAATTGCTCGCGGCGCTCTTTTTCAGTATCCGCCCGCAGAACCCGTGGTTTTTCCCCGTTCCGGTTAAAAGGCTCAATGTCATCACCATCAGCCAGCAGCGCTTTCGTAAATTCAACAATCTGCCGCGTCGATCTGTAAGTCCTCTTCAGGCTGACATCCTTTTCTGCGCCATTGCGGAAGCAGCCGGCGAGTGAAGAAGGACCGGTAATGGTGTGTGCATAAATCGACTGGCTGACATCACCGAGCACCGTCATTTTTGCAGCCGGGAAGATGCTTTGAATATACGTGAGCTGAAAAGAGGAATAATCCTGCGCTTCATCAATGAAAACGTGCTTCATTTGTGTGTTTATTCTTTTTCCTTCTATCAGGTCCTGCAAATACAGATACGGAGCGGCATCTTCATACGGGAGCGACCGTTCTGCAAATGCGCTGCGGGTTAAAGCCCCGATGCTCTGCCAATGATCGGGCTTTTCATCAGCTCCCCAGTCTGAAAACAGCCGGAGGTACATCCGTTTTATATCGAGAAAGCCGAGCTGTCTGACGGCCTGTTTAATCGGTTTAAAGGCTTTGCGGACAATAATGGCGCCAAGCAGGCGCTGTTCACGCTGATGGTCGTCAAATGCAGGTTCATCATCCGCCGCTTGCTTCTTAAGTTTTTGATAAACCTCCGCATAATCTTCTTTATCAAGCAGCTCACTCTCCTGCAGCACCCATTCCTTCTTACGCTCCTTTTTTTCGAGTGCGCTGATTTCCGTAAGAAGCCATTCCGCCGTCAGCTCCGCTCTGTTCGGAATCGGCAGCTGCTTATCAAGCGAATAAAAATAGGCTTCAATCCGCTCTTTTGAAATCAGGATGTCTCCTCGGAAGCTGATCTGTTTACATATCAGACCGGAGACCGAAAGCGACCCGGCATAACGGTCAATCATGGCCTGAAAAGCTGGTGACGCTTTGTAAGCAATGGCTTCGAGCCTTACGGAAAGGGCGTCCTGGTTCTGCTCGGTCAGGCAATATTCGAGCTGTTCGTACGGGCTTTCACATTCAAACTTTCGTCCGAGCCGGCGGGCGATATATTCCTGAAACGTGGCCTGCTCCATATTTTCTTCTCCCAGTTCCGGCAATACGGCGGAAACGTAACTGTTGAATAAAATGTTCGGAGAAAACAGCACTATCTGACGGGCGTCAAGCACACCGCGCCCGCGGTACAGCAAGTAAGCGGCCCGCTGAAGCGCCGCGGATGTTTTCCCGCTTCCGGCGGCTCCCTGAACGATGAGATATTTGCTTTTTTCATCACGAATGATTTCATTCTGTTCTTTTTGGATGGTTGACACGATGTTTTTCATATGCTGGCCGGAATGGCCGCTCAGCACCTCTTGCAGCATTTCGTCACCAATCGTCATATCCGTGTTAAACATCGCTTTAAGCGTCCCGTTTTTAATGATAAACTGCCGCTTCAGTGTGATGTCCCCTTCTATCGTTTCTTCCGGAACTTCATAGCGGGCTTTTCCCGGGGAATATTGATAGTAAAGAGATGAAATGGGCGCACGCCAATCGTAAATGAGAAAATGCTCATTGTTTTCATCCATTAAAGAAGTCAGCCCGATATAAATCTGCTCGGCAGAGGACTCCCCTTTTTCCGTAAAATCGACACGGCCGAAGTAAGGAGAGGCTTTCAGCTTTTGGATTTTTTGAAGCTGCCGGTATTGAAGCCGATGCGTCCGTTCACGTTCTGAAAGCATTTCAGCCTGCTGTTTAATGCTTGAAAATGTTTCCGCCGCTTCATGGGCATCATCCAAATTAACCGTGACATCATCCCAAAACGTTTTTCTCAGGCCGACAATATCCTGCTTCAATCCGCCCGATGATGCTTCAAGACGCGTTTGTTTCTGATCCAGTTCCTTCATGACAAAATTGATTCTTTCCTGCTCTTCTTTCCATTCTTCATCACGTTTTGCCATCAGCGGCACCTCCGACATCAAGCTGACAAATCCGGCTTTCTTTACCAAACATATTATTCATCATTATAGTCAAATACCCTTTTTCTTATCATATCGGGCGTCTTTTTATCCGTTATGCAAAAAAACCGATTTCTTTTATGAAATCGGTTTTTTACTGATCTATATGATAGGAACGAATCGGCAGGCGCCACCTGAAAACATAACTGCAGATGCGGCATGCCACAAGCACTAGGAACAGCACATACAAACCTGCGGCATTCCCGGCCCAGCCGAGGCCCACGATTAATCCTCCGAGTGCGGCCCAGACTGCATAAATTTCCGACTTGAGCACAAGGGGCTTCCTGCCCGCGAGCAGATCCCGTATGATGCCGCCCCCGCTTCCGGTCAGCACCGCGGCCGCAACCACTGCACTGAGCGGATGGCCCATTTTTACGGCATACAAAGCGCCTTGGATGGCAAACGCCGAAAGCCCGATGGCATCGGATAAGTTGCCCCATTTACTCCAATGTCTTAACAGCAGCTTCGGAAATAAAAAGACAATCGTAACTGATGCGAGAGCGATTTGAAAAAATGCGCCTTGCTCCCACAAGGCGGAGACCGGAACACCGATCAGCAGGTTTCGGATGGCTCCGCCGCCGAACGCCGTTACAATCCCCAAGATATACACGCCTAAAATATCATACTCCTCTTCCATCGCAACAATCGCTCCGCTGACCGCAAACGCAATGATGCCGATTACACTAAGCAGCTCCCAGGCCATTCCATATGCTCCTTTTTATTTGTTAAATTTTCTGACGACCATTAGATTTTATAATCGCTTTCTCTTAAAATCAACCTTATTTTTGAAAGGTTCTGATCCCAAAATCGGGACAACTGCAATCAGCATATCTGGAGGCGAGAATATTTTCCTATTTTATACTATATTAGGAGGTTTATTGGAAGTTACATTGAATACCTTCTCTTAACAAAAAAGGGGGGTTATAAGATGAAAATCAGTTCACTTGTTTTTCCAGTTTTATTGGCCGCCGGATTAATTCCCGGCCTGCCGTCAGCCGAAAACCATACGCATTCGCACACTCATGCGGAGCCGGCCAAAACGGTGTATACGGACCCGCTTCCGAAAGCCGATCATTTTAAAGATCTGAAAGGCCCGGTTCAGATTGAACAGACGGTTGATACAAAAATTCTGGATGAAAACGGTAAGCAGGTCGGCACGAAACGATTCGATGCCAATGTCAATCAGGATAAAGCCTCAACTAAAGCCAGCACGGGCTCTCAGAAGGTCAGAGTACTGGCGGTGGCGGACGCTGAATACCGCGCCAAATACAGCGACTGGCAAACGCGGATCGTCCAGATCGTGGAGCAGGCTGATGTCGCCTTCAATCGTGATCATAACATTGATTTTGTCGTACAGGCCGTGCAAGCCTGGAATTCCTCCGGCTCAAACAGTTCTCAGATTTTATCGAATCTCCAAAGCAGCTTCAGAAATCAAAATTATCATTTTGTCGTCGGTTTTACCGCAAAATCGAGTTTTGACGCCGGCGGTATCGCGTATGTATATAACGGCAAACCGAGCGGTCCGGCCTTCAGCGTGAACCTAGATCAAGGAACGGCCAACACGGCGAAAGCGGCCCAGCACGAGTTTTCCCATAATTTCGGACTTCAGCATGACGCCCAAGGCAGCGGCATCCGCTGCGTCATGAATTATGATTATGCCTATTCCGTAGATATTTGGGACAGTTCCCATAACAGACAGATTGAGACAAACAAAGCTTGGTACAGATAATAGAAAAAGAGCCGCTCCCATGGAGCAGGCTCTTTATTTTGCCGTGCGTTCCGCTTTGACAAAACACATGCAGACAATAATGAGAATAAATGCCGTCAATGCTAAGAATGGAATGGTAATAAAACCGAACCAGTTAATATATTCAGATGAGCAAGGTACGCCGTAGACGCATGGCTTGATGCCGCTGAAACCGGGCACCTTCTGCTCAAGGTAATGCATGATCGATATAAACGCGCCGATGACGGCCATCGGCAGCACATATTTTTTCACGCGCGTGTCACCCTGAAAGGTGGCGATTCCTAAAATCAGGACAAGCGGGTACATGAGAATTCTTTGATACCAGCACAGCTCGCACGGTATGAATTTTCTGATCTCGCTGAAATATAGGCTGCCGAGCATGGCAGCAAGAGCTATCACCCAAGAAGCATATAAAAATACGATTCTATTTTTCATTTTTCAGCTCTTTCTTAATCGTTTTTGAAATCTCCTCATAATTAGCGAAGTCTTTAATCACTTTGTCATTTACGTAAATCGTCGGTGTCGCCGTGATATTTAATTTATCATTCAGGTCAGTGTCAGCTTTCAGCTCTGTTGCGAAGGTTTCTTTATCAAGGTTTTCCTTCAGCTTGTCAGGATCAACCTTTTTCGCGGTGCTTTTGACCGTCTTTTCAAGCAATGCAGGCGTGACCCATTCCTGTTCGCTTGACGGCTGCTCTTCAAACAGCTTTTCATGGAAAGCCCAGAATGATGCCGGGTCTTCCTTCCACACCTCTTCTGAAGCAAGTGCCGCCAGACGCGAGCCGGTTCCGTGGAACATGACGTTCACAAATGAAAATTTCACGTCGCCTTTATCGATAAAATCTTTTTTGATTTTCGGAAAGATATCGCTGTTAAATACTTTGCATGACGGACATTTGTAATCTCCGAATTCAACTACCGTCACAGGCGCGCTGTCTTTGCCGAGCACGGGCTGTCCTTTAATGGAAGGCTGTTCGGCGGCTGTTTCGCCCGCTTTTTCTGTTTGGTTGTTAATAATTACGATGGCCGCAAATAAAACGACAACAATTAACGTCAGAATCACCGCAAATTTCGCAGACGATTGTTTCTTTTTCACTCAGACACCTCATTGTTTTTAAAATAAAAAAGAAGCGGATGCCGGATGGCCCGCTTCTCTATTTTACCAAGACAACCTTGTTTAAGAAAACCCTGAAAAACGAATTATCTTTGACAATTATTCCGCTTTCACTCTCATGACGCGCATCGCGTTGGCAACGGCGATCAGCGTGACGCCTACATCTGAAAAGACCGCTTCCCACATGGTGGCGAATCCGAATGCGCCAAGCAGGAGAAAAATGATTTTTACGCCTAAAGCAAATCCAATATTCTGCCAGACGATCCGGCGTGTGCGGCGTGCAATCCGGATGGCTTCGGCTGCTTTTGACGGCTGGTCTGTCATCAGGACGACATCGGCCGCTTCGACGGCGGCATCAGAACCGAGAGCCCCCATGGCAGCTCCGATGTCAGCTCTGGCAAGCACAGGTGTATCGTTAATCCCGTCACCGACAAACATCAGTTTTTCATTCGGTGCAAGCGCCGCTTCGAGTTCTTCGACTCGGTCTACTTTGTCACCCGGCAGCAGTTCTGTATACACGTCATCAATACCAAGCTCGCGACCGACCGCTTCACCGGTCTGCTTTGAATCACCCGTCAGCATCACTGTCCGTTTGACGCCGAGTGCTTTTAAACGGGCAATGGCCTGTTTGGCGTCCTCTTTGATTTCATCGGCGATCACAATCGCCCCCGCATACCGCTGATCAACGGCAACGTAAACGACGGTTCCGTTGTTTTCAGCTGTGCCGAAAGCGATTTGTTCTTTTGCCATCAGTTTTTGATTTCCGGCCAAAATCGTTGATCCGCCGGTTTTCACCCGAATGCCATGTCCGGGTATTTCTTCATATTCTTCAATCTCCTCAGCTGCGAGCAGTTGATTGTAAGCCTCACGGATGGATGAAGCTATCGGATGATTGGAATGGACTTCGGCAAGCGCAGCCGCATGAAGCAGGCTGTCTCGCGTAAATCCTGCCGCCGGTTTGATATCAGTAACGGCGAAATTGCCTTTCGTTAAGGTTCCCGTTTTATCAAACACGGCGTATGCCACCTGATTGAGCGCTTCTAAATAGTTGCTGCCTTTCACGAGCACCCCAGCTTTAGACGCGGCTCCAATACCGCCGAAAAACCCGAGCGGAATGGAGACGACGAGTGCGCACGGACAAGAAATCACAAGGAAAATCAGCGCCCGGTACACCCACTCGGACAGCGCGGCTGAAGGCACGAGAAGCGGCGGTAAAAAGGCGAGAAGCACCGCAACAATGACAACGGCCGGTGTATAGTACTTGGCAAACTTCGTAATAAAGTTTTCCGTTTTCGCTTTACGTCCGGCCGCATTTTCGACCAAATCCAATATTTTTGATACGGCGGAGTCTTCATATCCTTTAGAGGTTTCAATATGAAGCACGCCGTTCTGGTTCATAAATCCGGCCATCACATCTTGCCCCGGCTCCGCTTTTCTCGGCACGGATTCGCCCGTTAAAGCGGATGTATCAACCATCGAGGAACCGCTCAGCACCTTTCCGTCCAGCGGAATCCGTTCTCCGGGATTCACGACGATGACCTGTCCGACTTTAACGTCCTGCGGCGGAACGGCAGTCATGCCGTTTTCCGTTTTCACATTGGCGTACTCAGGACGGATGTCCAATAACGCGCTGATCGATTTTCTGGATCGGCTGACGGCCGCTCCCTGAAACAATTCACCGATTTGGTAGAACAGCATGACCGCGACGCCTTCCGGATACTGATGAATGATAAATGCGCCGATTGTCGCAAGCGCCATCAGAAAATGCTCATCAAATACCTGGCCGCGGACAATATTTTTTCCCGCTCTGGCTACGATATCGCCGCCGATGATCAAATATGAAGCAAAAAAGAGCAGAAACTCAAGGACGGCGCCTGCGTGCGCGAAATAAGCGATGACAGCCAAAACGGCGCCCGCCGCCAATCTCACTAGCATCAGCTGCAGCTTTTTGCGGTATTCATCCTCGCCGGGTTTGTCTTCATGCTTCGAACGGACGGTCACATGAGGATCAATGGACTTTACTTTTTTTGCAACTTCATCTTTCATCCATTGCTCATCTTTGCCCCCGGCCGAAACCGTGATGGTGCTTGCCGCAAAATTGACAGCACAGCCGTCGATGCCGTCAATGGCTTTTACGCCGTTTTCTATTTTTTTTGCACAGTTGCTGCAATCAAGTCCGTCTAATACAAATTCACCTTTTGCCGCTTTCATTTTCGACTCACCCTACTTTCCGTAATAGGATTCCCATAACATCAATACAGCTAAACGAAATTATATATATGAGCATATGTTCATATAGTTGTTTTCTATATTATATGCAAGTTTTGGATAAAGTGTCAATAAAAAAGACAAAACCGGCATCAGCCGATTTTGTCTTTTTTCACCTTCTGTAAACGCAAAGCATTAAGGACAACCGATACCGAGCTGAATGCCATGGCAGCGCCTGCCACCCACGGAGCCAGAAAGCCGGCTGCCGCAATCGGAATGCCTATGGTGTTGTAGCCCAATGCCCATCCTAAATTCTGCTTGATGTTTCTCATAGTCAGCCTGCTCATGCCGATGGCGTCGGCAATGCCGTTCAGGTCTCCGCGGATCAGCGTAATGTCCGCTGCTTCCATTGCGATATCGGTGCCGGTGCCGATGGCCATCCCGATATCGGCCACAGCCAGCGCCGGAGCATCATTGATGCCGTCGCCGACCATTGCCACGCGCCGGCCTTCTTTTTGCAGCTGGGAAATCTCCGCTGCCTTTTGTTCGGGAAGCACTTCGGCAATCACGCTGCCGATGCCTGCGGCTTTAGCAATGGCTTCCGCCGTCTTTTGGTTGTCACCGGTCATCATGATGACGTCAAGGCCCATATCCTTCAAGCGTTTCACCGCAGCCTGAGATGTTTCTTTGATCGTATCGGCGACTGCGATAAGCCCCGCCGCTTTGCCGTCTGCCGCAATAAGCATCACCGTTTTTCCTTCCGCCTCCAAGCGGGTCATGTGCGGAAGCAATGCACTATGCTCAATGTGTTCCGATTCCATCAGCCGTCTTGATCCGGCAAGAATCGTTCTCCCGTCAGCCTCTGCATAGATTCCGGAACCGATCCGGGCTTGGAAACGGGTTAGTTTCGGAATGGAAATCCCCCGTTTTTCGGCTCCTGAAACGATGGCTTCTCCAAGCGGGTGCTCCGATCCCGCTTCAGCGGCGGCCGCAAGCTGCAGGAGCTCCTCTTCGTTCATTCCCGCTGCCGGTACGGCGTCTGTCAGCACCGGTCTGCCGTTTGTCACCGTTCCGGTTTTATCCAGTACGATTGTCGTCAGACGCTGGGTCTTTTCTAAGTGCTCTCCGCCTTTAAAGAGAATGCCGAATTCAGCGGCGCGGCCGGAGCCCGCCATAATGCTCGTCGGAGTGGCGAGCCCGAGGGCGCACGGACAGGCAATGACAAGCACGGCGATGAATTTGCCGATCGCTTCAGAAAACTGTCCCGGAGATACCCATACATACCAAATGAGAAAAGTCACCACGGCCAATCCCAGCACAATCGGGACGAAAATGCCTGAAATGTGATCCGCAAGCCGCTGAATGGGCGCTTTTGATCCTTGGGCTTCTTCCACGATTTTAATAATGTGTGCAAGCGCGGTATCTTTCCCGACATTCACCGCTCTGATTTTGAGAAAGCCGTTTGCATTGATCGTCGCCCCGGTGACGGTGCTACCCGGAGACTTATCTGCAGGCATGCTTTCTCCCGTAATCATCGATTCATCAATCGCGGAATGGCCTTCAATCACTTCGCCATCGACAGGAACGCGTTCTCCCGGTTTCACATATACGATGTCCCCCGTCCGGACCTCGTCAATCGGAATCACCTGTACCTTCCCTTCCCGCTCGACCGCCGCCGTCTTCGCCTGAAGCTTCATTAACTTTTTAATCGCTTCTGATGAGCGGCCTTTTGCTTTCATCTCTAAAAGTTTTCCAAGCAAAATCAAAGTCAGCAAAATGGCGCTCGTTTCATAATAAAGCCCCTCGGCATGGCCGTTTCGCCCGAGAGACGCAATCGTCATGTACAGGCTGTACGCGTAAGCGGCCGTCGTTCCGAGGGCAACGAGAACATCCATATTGGCGCTTTTATTTCTCAGCGCCTTGTACGCTCCCGTATAAAAAGGCCAGCCGATGACGAGCTGCACCGGGGTGGCAAGCGCGAATTGCAGCCACGGATTCATCAGGATATCCGGCATCCAGATAAAAGAAGTAAAAGAAAAATGGCTGACCATCGACCATAGAAGCGGAAAGGAGAGAACGGCAGAAAATATCAGCCTGATCAGCTGTTTACGCTGTTCTTTTTCCTTTTGAGATAATCCGCCGTCTTGGCCGTCCGCTTCCTTATCTTCTAACCGGTAGCCGAGTTTTGCCACGGTCTCTTTCAGTTCTTTCGGTGCCACTTCTTTAGGGTTGTATTCAACGGAGACCGTTTCAAGGGCGAAATTCACCGGCGCGCCCACAACGCCCTCTATTTTGTTCAGGCGCTTTTCAATCCGATTGGCGCAGGCGGCACACGTCATGCCTTCAATCTGAAAATCGGCTTTTTCCGTCACGACGTGATAGCCGAGTTTTTCAATTTTATCCTTTATGGCGCCAGCTTCGATTTTGTCAGGTTGATAGGAAATATTTGAGGTCTCAAGCGCAAGATTGACGGAAGCGTCATTGACGCCGTCCATCCGTTTCAGTCCTTTTTCAATTCTTGAAGCGCAGGCGGCGCATGTCATGCCTCCCACTTGAATGGTCATTTCTTTCGGTTCACTCAATGCCCTCACCTCTTCTCACAAACCCCCAGGGGGTATCATTTTCATAAAAGAAAACCGCGCCCGTTTCCGAAGCGCGATAAACCTTATACGACGTCATAGCCTTGATCTTCAATCGCGTCTTTTATATCTGATACGGAGACTTTGTTCTCATCAAACGTCACATCCACCTGTCCGGCTTCCAATTTCACCTGAACCGCCGTCACTCCGTTCAGTTCTCCTACTCCGGTCTCTACTGCTTTGACGCAGTGCTGACAGGACATGCCTTCGACTTGCAGTGTTTTTTGTTCCATGATGATTCCCTCCACGTCTTGTTTTTTCTTCTTCATGTTACCATACCCCTGTAGGGTATTTCAAAACATTTTATTTCATGATTTCGCGATTTTTTTCACGACATCCAGCAGCTCTGCAATCGCCTGCTCTCCGTTTCCGCTTTCAATGGCGCCGGCTACGCAGTGATGGGCGTGATCTTCCAGCAGATGAAACGCGACTTTCTGCATGGCCGCCTGCACGGCTGAAATCTGCACAAGAATATCCACGCAATATCGTTCGTTTTCCACCATG
Source organism: Bacillus sp. 01N42_2 (assembly GCF_056399565.1). Lineage (NCBI taxonomy): Bacteria > Bacillati > Bacillota > Bacilli > Caryophanales > Bacillaceae > Bacillus > Bacillus sp. 01N42_2. Next base: position 113,711 of record NZ_JBFTRO010000001.1, read on the forward strand.
TTCTGAATGCCCCTGACTTGGCCTTCAATCCGTTTCAGCCGGTTCAGAATCTGGTCTTTTTCCTTGGCGCTTTTATGATTTAACGATTGATGTTCGGTATGTTTGTCCATTTTCCACCTCGTTTTTTTCTTCGTTATCTTCATTATACAGACTTGAAAAACCGGTGTAAAAAATTTTCAACACACAAGTTTTACCAGTACACCCGCGGGGTATATATTGTTATCACATATCAAGAGGGGGAAGTTCATTGAAAACGATACAGGTTGGCATATTGGGATATGGTTTGTCCGGGAAAGTCTTTCATGCGCCGCTTTTGGACGTCCTTGATGATTATCAGATCAAAAAAGTCATGACCTCCAGAACGGATGAGGTCAAACGTGATCTGCCGGGGGCTGAAGCCGTGCGCAAGATTGAAGACATCACCGGTGACCCTGATATTGATCTCGTCATCGTTACGACACCGAGCGGAATGCATTATGAATCAGCGATGAAATGTCTCCTTGCGGGGAAACACACCGTCGTGGAAAAGCCGATGACGGCGACTTCAGCAGAAGCGGAGGAGCTGAGAAGAACGGCTGAAAATAAAGGCGTCTTGCTGAGCGTGTATCACAACCGGCGCTGGGACAATGACTTTTTAACGATTCAAAAGCTGATTCGGGACGGGGCGCTTCAAGACATTCATACATATCAAGTCAACTACGATCTATACAACCCGGTTGTCCAAGAAAGATGGCGCGAAAAAAGCGGACCCGCCACGGGAACGCTGTATGATCTCGGTTCACATATTATTGACCAGACACTCCTGCTGTTCGGAATGCCGGAATCCGTCACCGCACATGTGATGAAACAGCGGGACAACAGTGAAACGGCCGATTGGTTTCTGGCCGCCCTCCATTACGGCAAGCTTCAGGTTATTCTTCAATCCGGCTCCATGAATGCGGCAAGCGGCCCGCGCTATCAGATTCACGGACGGAATGCAAGCTTTATCAAATACGGAAAGGACGGACAGGAAGCTGCGCTTTCAGCCGGCCAAAAGCCGATTGACGAGAACTGGGGCGCTGATGACCCTGACAGCTTCGGTGAGCTGACAACCGCAGCGGATGAAAAAAGACATACAGAAACAATCCCCTCTGAGAACGGATCTTACCTTACGTACTACAAACGGCTGGCAGACAGCATCTTAAACGGAAAACCGCTTCCTGTTACGGCGGAAGAAGGCATCGATGTCATCCGTGTCATTGAAGCGGTGATGAAAAGCAGCGAACAAAAACGGACGATCGCCCTTTAATATGAAAAACCTCCCAGCCGTACGGCGGGGAGGTTTTTTTAAGATCAGAATGATTTTCCGGCTTCTTTCGCGCGGGCAATCGCATCTTCTTTAATTTGCTGTGCTTTATTCGGTTCAGCATTATGACCTTCAACGATTAATCCGTCGAAAGAAGGAACGCCGAAGAAGTTCATCATGATGCCGATGTAACGGTGGCCCATTTCCATGTCAGCCGCCGGGCCTTCAGAGTAATAGCCTCCGCGCGCCTGAATGTGGAGCGCTTTTTTGTCTGTCAACAGACCGATCGGGCCTTGTTCTGTATATTTGAATGATTTTCCGGCTACAGCTACAGAATCAAGATACGCTTTCATAACAGGCGGGAATGAGAAGTTCCAAAGCGGTGTAACGAATACGTATTTGTCAGCAGATGCGAATTGATCGCTCAGCTCGTTCAGACGGCCGACTTTCGCTTTTTCATTTTCAGAAAGCTCTTCAAAACCTGTGCCGGATTGAAGTTTTCCCCAGCCGCTGAATACATCCGCGTCGATATGAGGAATGTTTTCTTTGTAAAGGTCGATATGTACAACCTCATCATTCGGGTTTGATTCTTTATAAGAATCGATAAACGCTTTTCCTGTCGCCATGCTGTAAGATGTCTTTTCATCATGAGGATGAGCAGTGATATAAAGTACTTTTGCCATTGTAAACAGCCCTTTCGTTTTCAGATTACACACATATTTATTATGAAATATGAATGTTTTTTTATACTGATCAGTTCTGTAATAATTATAGTTACAAAAAAATCTTTTAGCAACAATAATATCTCGAAATCAGTATATTTTTTTAAAAAGGCTGCAAGAAGTACTTCCAGCAAATCGAAAAAAACCTACGTTAAGCAAAATAAAAGACCGATTTTGACCATGTTAAGGCTAAATCGGCTGTTTCATTTCAGACTTAGTTGTGTGGAATTTATCCATGCGAAATGTTCCTGCTTTTATAATATTAGAGACAAACGAATTCCGCTTAATACATTCGTATTTATCACACTCTTTTATTGCAGGTCTGCTTGCCAGTTTAACAAACGCTTCATTTTCTGTTCTGTTTCTCCCTCTTGGCGAGGTTGGTAAATGGTTAACTTTAGTTCAGGAGCATCGTACACCTGAAGAGTAATATGGTCCATAATCATTTCCCCAACTAAAGGATGCAGCAGTGTTTTTTTGCCGCAAGGAGTACCTAGAACTTCATGCTTGGGCCACCAATTACGAAACTCAGGGCTCTTACTGGTCAGTTCTTTAATGATATCTTTAAACCACTCATCACCGACAAAACGTGTATATGCTAAACGAAATTGAGCAATCAAGCGTTGCGCATGATCTTCCCAATTAAGAAATAGCTCTCGGTATTCTTTAGACGCAAAGCAACGCCAGACTGCATTACGATCTCGATCATTCATTTTATTAAAGTCACCAAAAACCACGGCAGCAGCTTTATTCCAGCTTACTATGTTCAATTTTTCGTCGGTTACATATGTAGGACAGTATTCTAATTGACTCAATAAATTTTTCAGGACGCTATTTACACTTTCAACGAGAGGTCTTCCCACCTTAGATAGCAATGGCTGATTTGCTAATAAAAATAGATGCTCTTTTTCCTCTTCATTTAACCTGAATACACGCGAAATAGCCTCCAATACGTCTGAAGATACCTGTATATCACGCCCTTGCTCTAACCATGTATACCAGGTTACTCCTATTCCTGCCAGCTGAGCTGCTTCTTCTCGGCGCAATCCTTCTGTTTTTCTGCGCGGCCCAATAGGTAAACCAAAGTCTTGAGGAGATAATCGTGCCCGTCGTGTTTTTAAGAAATCCCCTAGTTCTTTCCTTCTTTCTTTGTCACTTAACATGAACTTCTCCCCTTATAAGTAGTAGTTTTAATAATAGGATAAACACACTCCTATTCCCATTATAAACCCTCATCTATTCTAATAAATGAAGGAGGTGAGTTTTATGGTTTTCAAAAATAGGGCTGAGCCTTTTCCGAAAGGATTAGTTCTCCTCATGGCTGCAGCATGTGGTTTTACGGTAGCGAATGTCTATTTAAATCAAACGCTCTTAGTCAGTATGGCAAATACTTTTCACGTTTCTGAAAACTATATAGGAATTGTAGCCACTTTAACTCAAGTGGGATATGCATTGGGAAATCTTCTATTGGTACCATTAGGTGACATTTTTGAACGAAGAAAATTGATCCTAAGTTTATTATCTATTGTATGTATTATTTTAGCTGCAACTGCTTTATCAATGAATGTAACGTGGCTGATTGCAGCAAACTTAATTCTTGGATTTGTTACCATAGTCCCTCAAATTATTGTTCCTCTTGCTGCTAATTTAGCTTCAGAAGAGAACAGAGGAAAAGTGTTAGGGAATGTTGCCATTGGCTTAGTGTGCGGGATTTTAGGCGCTCGATTTATCAGCGGCTTTGCAGATTCCCATTTTGGATGGAGATCAATGTATTGGGCTTCTTTTGCCGGCACAATCATAATGATCATTTTAATGGCAATGTACCTTCCAAAAAGCAAAGGAAATCATGCAATGCAGTATAAAAAATTACTTGCATCTTTAGGCCCGTTATTTAAAAAGGAAAAAGTGTTGCAAAAAGCTTGTCTTAGTCAAGGAATGATGTTTGGTTCCTTTAGTGCCTTCTGGACAACTCTTATTTTTTTATTAAATACTTCTCCGTACTCTTATGGGAGTACCGTGGCAGGTTTAATAGGTTTAGTGGGAATAGCTGGAGCCTTTGCAACTCCCATGATTGGCCGGGTGATCGATAAAAAAGGATCAAAATTTGCTAATACCTTATGTATGTTTATTTCTTTAATCGCTTTTCTAATCTTCATATTCTTAGGATTTTGGTTACCAGGATTAATTCTTGGCGCACTATTAGTAACAGTTGGCACGCAAGCAAATCAAGTTGCTTGTCAAGCTGCTATCTTTCAACTATCTCCTGAAAAGAGAAGCAGATTAAATGGATTATACATGGTATCTACATTCTTAGGCGGATCTTTAGGGTCATATCTAGGTGTACTTGCTTGGAGCAAATGGCATTGGTATGGAGTATGTACAGTTGGGATACTCATGATAGGTATTGCTTTTAGTTCCTTATTGAGCTTGCCTAAACAAAAAACAACAGTAAAAAATAGAGAGTTCGAGAAAGGAAGTCATATAAGATGTCTGAAAATAAAGAAAACTACAAAAAGGGATTAGAAGTATTATCAAAAATAGATCCGGACAACTATCTAAATATCGTGAACAGTTTTAAAGATTCAGCAGCACCTGAATTGGGAACTTTGGCTGTGGAATTTAATTACGGTCAAATTTTTTCCAGACCAGGATTAGACTTAAAATCCCGCCTTCTTGCAGCAGTTGCTGGTCTAACCGCTTTAGGAAATACGGAACAATTAAAGTTTTATATTAACGGAGCTTTAAATGTCGGATGGACCGAAGAAGAAATTGTGGAAGCTATGATGCAAATGTTAATTTATGCAGGCTTTCCTATCGCATTAAATACCATTTTAACAATAGCTACTGAAGTATTTTCTAAAAGACGAAATCAGTTGTCAGCCAATTTATTGGAAGGAGAGTAAAAAATGATTATTGATAGTCATGCCCACGTAGTTCTACCTGTAGAAAAACACATTGAAATGATGGATTCAAGCGGGATAGATAAAACTATTTTATTCTCTACGCTTGTTCATCCAGAAAAAAGTGAAAGCTACGATGAATTTATTCAGGAAATGGATGTACTGAATCAAATTTTAAATAACGAAATAAATCCCCTAGAAGCACGGTCAAAAGCTCTAGAAGAATTAAGGGATACTATCGCAAAATATCCTGACCGTTTTACCGGATTCGGATCAGTTCCCCTTTTAAGTTCCTCCGGGGAACTGCATGATTGGATGGAGAAGATTGTAAAAGATTATAAAATGAAGGGACTTGGAGAATTCACCCTTGGTTCAGGCCAAATTAAAATGCTTGAGCCTGTATTCCAGGCAGCTAGTGATTATAATTCCTTTCCGATTTGGGTGCATACATTCCATCCACTCAATTTAAATGACATTCAGGAATTGTTCGCTTTAACTCGTAAATATCCCACTGTCCCTGTAATCTATGGCCATTTGGGAGGGATTCATTGGCAGCAAGTTATTGCATTAACAAAAGAAACAAAGAACGCCTACCTAGATATCTCTGCATTTTATACAACCTATGCATTATCTTTGGCCATAAAAGAACTCCCAGAGAAAACTTTATTTAGTTCTGATTTTCCATATGGTGATCCATTCCTAAATAAGTTGGCAGTTGAACGCCATGCTTCAAGTGAAGAAGTGGTACAACGAGTACTAGGCGGGAACATTGCTAATCTCTTAAATATTTAACTTATTTTTATAACAATTTCTTAGGGAATATAAGTTTGAAGGATTGCATTCAACAGGTTTTCATTCCTTACGTCTTTTAAATAGTAAAGAGCCGATTTACTCTAAACGGGGTAAATTACGGCTCTTTTCTTATTAATGACGGGAATGGCAAGCAGCAGAAAAAGCAGAAACATTTAGTTTCTGCTCAAAATCGGATTTGGTTTGCAGACCGGAATATCCAATCCGAGATTCCCCCGCAGTGTATCCGCCGGATAGCTTTTTCGGTACAGCCCCTTTTCCTGAAGGATCGGTATGACATGATCCACAAAGGCTTCAAGCATGCCCGGGATGTCAGAGTGAATGATAAACCCGTCCGCCGCTTCCCGCTGAAACCATGTTTCAATTAATGATGCCACACGTTCCGGTGTCCCGATAAAGTTGGTTCGCGGAAACGCGGCTTCGCGCGCCACTTGACGCAGCGTAAGATTCCGGGCTTTCGCCTCTCTTTTGATACGGTCTGTCGTGCTTTGAAACGCGTTTTTTCCGACGTCGCCCAAATCAGGAAACGGCTCATCCAATGGAAACCGGCTCAGATCATAATCGTCAAAAAATCTGGCCACATATTTAACGGCGTTCTCTATCGGAATCAGCTCGGCGAATTCTTGGTATTTCGCTTCCGCTTCTTCTTGTGATCCGGCTATAATCGGACTGATTCCCGGAAAGATCCGCAGTTTGGAAGCGTCCCGGCCGTAATCCGCCGCCCGCTTCTTCACATCATCATAAAAAGCTTTCGTTTCCTCAAGTGAATTGGAGTGCGTAAAGACTGCATCGGCATTCCGCGCGGCAAACGACCGGCCGGTTTCTGAAGACCCCGCTTGGAAAACGACCGGCTCTCCCTGTTTGGACCGGCCGATATTCAGCGGGCCCTCCACTTGAAAATACTCGCCTTTGTGATACAGACGATGCAGTTTGTCAGGATCAAAAAACTGTCCGGTTTCTTTGTTGCGGACGAAGGCATCTTCTTCCCAGGAATTCCACAGACCGCGCACCACGTCCACATGTTCCTGGGCGATGGCGTAACGCCGGCTGTGGTCGGGAAGGCTTTCCTTGCTGTGATTGCGCGCAGCCCCCGCCTGCGGAGAAGTGACGAGATTCCAGCCCGCCCGGCCGCCGCTGATATGGTCAAGAGACATGAGCTGTCTTGCGATGGTGAACGGCTCAGTGAACGATGTGGAAAATGTGCCGATTAAACCAAGATGGGTTGTAGAAGCGGCAAGCGCCGATAAAATGGTGATCGGCTCAAACCGATTTAAGAAATGCGGGATGGACTTTTCAGAAATGAACAAGCCGTCCGCAATAAAAGCAAAGCTGAACAGCCCTCTTTCAGCGGTCTGCGCTTTTTGCCTGTAAAACGCCGCATTCGTGCTTGCTGACGGATCGACGTCGGGATGACGCCACCCGTCCGTTGTACCGCCGACACCGTGAATCATGACTCCGAATTGAATAAGATCCGTCCGGCTCATTTTCTCTCCCCCTTTTTTCCCTCGTAATCGGCAAGCGCCCGTTCTACGTGTTCAATGCCGACTTGAGTAACGGCCTGATACACCCGCCTGTCACCGCTGCCGATTTCAACGACGGGGACATGGCGGATGCCGTACTTCGTGTGAAGCACGTCACGCAATTCATCCCGCTCCGTCACATCAATTGTTTCGTACGCAATGGCCTTTTCCCGCAAATATCCTTTCACTTCCTCGCAATACGCACAGCCCTTTTTGCTCCAAACCACTACATTTGCTTCATGACTCATGTTCATCCCTCCTGTAATTGTGCGGCCGGCTGCACCGCTTCACTTAACAGCCGATAAGACAGCCGTTTTTCTTCAGCGTTTTTGATAGGCGACAAAATCACAAAATCGGTAATGCTGTATTGAACCGATAACCGTCTCAGCTCGGAAGCGGTCTCTTCTTTTGTCCCGGCAATCACACCCGTCTTTTGTGTGATCAGCTTATATGGCTGCGTGACTTGTTCAAGAAACGCATCCGCTTGTTTTCGGGAAGCGACATTCACCTTTTTGCCGTCTTCGAGAATGATTTTGACCGATTCACGCGATACGACGTGTTTTTCCGCTTCCGCTTTTGTATGCGCGGTAAAGACCATCGGCGCAAGGTGAAATTCGGCTTTTGCCCCTTTCGGCAGATGTTCGTCAAAGGCTTGGCGCGCTTTTTCTAACGCAGCGTCTTCACCGTTTATGAAATAGGCGAAAACGAAGGAAATGCCGAGTTTGGCCGCTGTGATCGCGCTTTCTGTGCTGCCGCCGAGCAAAAAGATGTCAGGCGCATACTCAGTATGCGGAGCCGGCCGCAATGACGCGTAGCGGTGCGAGTCCGGAAAATCATTGCGGATGAAATGAGTCAGCTCCTCAAGCTTTTCTTCAAATAAACGGGCGGGCTGAATAAGCTCGCGCTGCAGCGCATCGGTTGACAGCTGAAATCCGCCGGGCGCTTTGCCGACACCGAGCGCTACACGGCCGGGGGCAAGGGCGGATAAAACCCGGAACTGCTCCGCCACTTTATAAGGGCTGTAATGCTGCAGCATCACCCCGCCGGATGCGAGTCGGATTTTTTTCGTACTGGCGGCCAGATATCCCAGGACAATTTCCGGTGCTGATCCCGCTATTTCTTCATTGTTATGATGCTCCGCCGCCCAAAAACGGTCATATCCGTATTGTTCGGCCTCTTGAGCCAATCTCACCGTTTGCCGCAAAGCTTCTTCTGCGGTTTGGTTTTCCGCGGTGACACTTTGGTCTAAAATGCTTAAACGAATCATACGACAGGCTCCTTTATGTGTTCTTTTATGTCATAACCGTAATCAGGAAGAACGCGGCGGAGGAACTTCTTCGTTCTTTCTTTTTTCGTCTTGTAAAAGACCTCCTCAGGCGTTCCTTGTTCCACGATTGCTCCTTCATCCATAAACACAATTTGGTCGGACACTCTTCTGGCGAATTCCATTTCATGAGTAACAATGATCATGGTGGCGCCGGTCCGCACAATGTTAAGCATCACCTCAAGCACCTCGCCGACAAGCTCCGGATCGAGGGCTGCGGTCGGTTCATCAAACAGCATCACATCAGGATGAATGGCAAGCGCCCTGGCAATTCCGACCCGTTGCTTTTGGCCTCCCGACAGCTGATTCGGATAGGCGTGCAATTTATCCTGAAGCCCCACCTTGGCCAGTTCCCGCTCCGCAATGGCGTACGCATCTGTTTTTTTCATTTTCCTTGCGACCGTCAGGCCTTCCATGACATTTTGAATCGCCGTTTTATGCGAAAACAAATGATATTGCTGAAAAACCATCGCCGTCTGTTTCCTCAGTCTGAGAATGTCTTTTTTGGCCGGCTTTTTGCAGTTAATGACTTCACCATGTACGGAAATGGCGCCCTCATCCGGCCGCTCAAGTAAATTAAGGCAGCGCAGAAACGTTGTTTTCCCCGAGCCGCTCGGACCGATGATGGTCACGACTTCCCCTTTCCGGACACTTAAATTGACCCCTTTTAGCACGTGATGACTGCCAAAGTGTTTCTGAATGTTTCGGATTTCGATCATACTGCGCCTCCTTGATATCTGGCCGCTCTTTTTTCCGCCAAAGTGTTTACGGCCTCGAGAATCAGCGTTAATCCCCAATAGATGACGGCCGCCCCGATAAATGCTTCCAAAAACGCATAGTTATCGGATGCCGCAATCGTCGCCGTTCCTGTAATTTCAGGCACTGCAACGATTGCCGCGATTGAAGTGGTATGCAAAAAACCGATGCCTATGTTGGTGAAATTCGGCAGTGATAGCATGAACGCCTGCGGCAGAATCACGCGCCGAATCATCTGGCCCCGTGTCAGGCCGATTGAATAAGCCGCTTCCGCCTGCCCCGTATCGACGGCCATGATCCCTGATCGGAGAATTTCCGTCATATAGGCGCCTGCCGTTAATGACAGTGCCATGATGACAAACACGGCGACCGGAATCTGATTGGCCGACCAGCCGAGATGAAAGGCGCGGCTGAAATGATCGGCAATCAGCGGAACGCCTAAATAAATCAGCATAATATGGAGAATCGCCGGGGTGCTTCGGAAAAAAGACACGTAAAACGCTGTGCAGGCAAGCAGCCATTTGATGCGGAATATACGCACCGTGATATTGCCGAGAGCTATGAAAAATCCGGCAATAATCGGAATGACCGTCATTGCCAGTGTAAGCGGAACGGTTTTCATCATTTGTTTTATCGCAGTGCCGATAAACGGAATGTCCAGCTCCAATGTTCTCCCTCCTTTTCAGCTGTGCGCGCTCATGTCAAAAACCGTCACAAGGCGCGTCTCATCTTTCTTGATTCGTTTTTCACACCATCTGAAGACACATTCAAATAAAAGGGCGGCTGCGTAATACAAAACAGAAAGCGAGATATACACTTCAAGAGAATGATTGCTCGATGTTATCAATGTCTGACCTCTGCCCGACATATCCATCACCCCGATTGAAAAAGCGAGTGACGTATCTTTTAAAAAACCGATCACCATATTCCCGATGTTGGGAAAAGCCTGCACGAGCGCCTGCGGCAGAATGATGCGCCGGAATGTCTGCACCCCGTTCAGCCCGATGCTGAACGCCGCCTCCGCCTGTCCGCGGTCGACACTGTTCACACCTCCCCTGATGATTTCCGCCGCTCTAGCCGCGCTGCTCAGCGCGTACGTGGCGATGGCCGCATACAAAGGGTCCATTTTGGAAGTGTCAATTCCGGCGAGCGCCGTGAGCGCCGGAATGCCGTAAAATACAATAAACAGCTGCACCATAATGGGCGTTCCTCTGAAAAAAGAGATATACAGCTTCGCGATCTGATTCAGCACGGGAATGCGATAGATCCGGGGCAGCGCCAAAAGCAGCCCCAATAGAAAGCCGAACAGCAAAGACACCGCCAATATATACAGCGTGACGGGCAAATACCCGAGCAATGTCGGCACAAAGGATGCGATCATACTGATATCAAACGCTTTTTCCATTGCCGATCCCTCTCTTTTTCACTTAATATTGCTCCTTTGAATAATCCGCGCCGAGCCACTTTTCACTTAGCTTTTTGAGCGTGCCGTCATCAATGATTTCCTTGAGCGCTTTATCAATGTCATCACTCAGCGTTTGCTCATTTTTGTTAAACATAAAGAACACTTTGGCATTTGACAGCACCCCGCCGACCGTTTTTTCTTTGACCGCGCTCGTTTTGTTTTGGAAATCGACGGCAAACGGCGTGGAAATCGTCGCATCGGCGCGGCCGGATTTCAGCTGATTGGCCGCATCGTTGGAGCCTTGGCCCGCATAGGCGATTTCAAACGGACTGCCGTGTTTTTCATTCCATTTCTTCAGCACAAGCGCGCCGTTTGACGTCGGACTCGTAATGACCCGCTTTCCTTTCAAGTCATCAATGCCGTGAATGTTCCCGTTCTCTTGGAGCACCGTGATTTTCAGCGGGAAGTTGTTATACGCGACTTGATTGAACAGAAATTTTTTCTCCCGTTCGGCGCTTTTCTCCATTTGATGAGCCACGATATCGACTTTATGCTGGCCGAGGCTGACAAGCAAATTGGAGAAATCCATCGTTTTAAAAGTGAAACGATAGTCCGGCAGGCGCCTGTCAAGCTCTTTCACCAGCTCAACATCATAGCCCGTCAATTTTCCTTTATCATCGATAAAGCAAATATTCGGAAATTGAGTTCCTGTGCCGACCGTGATGTTCTTCACGTTTTTCTGATTGCCTGATGCCGCCTCCCCGCCCGCGCCGCAGGCTGATAACGCCGCCATTGCGGCAAATGTTAATGACATGACCGCCAGTTTTATTTTCATGTGATCGCCCCGTTTTCTGCTTCAATTATTTCGTGAAACTAGATTTTGAATAATCCGCGCCGAGCCATTTTTCACTCAGCCTTTTCAATGTACCGTTCTTCTCCAGCTTTTGAATCGCCCGATCCGTATCGTCCGCCAGGGTTTGGCTGTTTTTATTGAACATAAAATACACTTCTGTATCCAGCAGCACATCACCGACCGTCTTTTGTTTGAACGCGTGCGTCTTATTTTGAAAATCGACGGCAAACGGCGTAGATACGGTGGCGTCAGCGCGTCCTGTCTCAATTTGGTTCGCTGTATCATTGCTGCCCTGCCCGGCGTATTTCAAATGTATCGGGCTGCCGTGGGCTTTGTTGTATGCCGTCATATAATCCGCCGCGTTTGACGTCGCGCCGACGATGACGGTTTTCCCTTTTAAGTCCCGGAGCGTGTGTATCGCATCATTATCCGCCTTCACCGTGATGTACATCGGCGAGTAGTTATACGGGATTTTGTGATACAAAAAGCGTTTCTCCCGTTCCTTGTTTTTCGCCATATTGTGCGCGATCACGTCAATTTTCCGGTTTCCGAGACTTGTGAGCAGATTCGAAAAATCCATCGTCTTAAAGACAAATTTGTATTGCGGCAGCTGTTTATCAATGGCTTTCATCACTTCAATGTCATAGCCAGTCAGTTCGCCTTTTTCATCCATAAAAGCAATGTTCGGAAAATCAGTTCCCGTGCCGACAATGACGGTCTGCACGCCGCTCCCCGCTTTCGTGCTTTCTCCTTGTCCGCACCCGGCCAGCGCGCCGAGCAGCAGAAGCAGACAGCCGGCTCTGATCCGCTTTTTCATTATTGCGCCCAGGTCGGTGTGCCTAACAGCGACGCGTCAAACCGCTCCGGTATGAGCACCTTTCTCATCATGACCCCGATGTCTCCGTCTTTCTCCTGCTCAAAATACACTTCATAGCCCCTCCGTCTGTACATATCCAATAGCCAGGGATGCTTGCGCGCCGAGGTGCCGAGCGTGATGGCCGGGGCCTTCAGCGTATCCCGCAGCACGTGTTCCTCCACATAAGTCAAAAGTTTGCTGCCGATGCCCTGCCCCTTCAGCTCAGGAAGCGTCGCAAACCACCAGACAAACGGATATTTTGAAGGAGGCGTATCACTCTCCCACGGAAAACGGATCGTAATGGTTGAAAGAAGCCGTCCGTCCCGTTCCAGCACGACGGCTGAATGATTTTCAATATTTTCTGTTACCATGTCAATGTCGGCCCGCGCCGACGGCCAGTCAATCTCCAAATTGCGAATCGGCTGAAACGCGCTGTACAGCAGTTCTAAAAATTCGGGCGCATCCTTTTTCTCAGCCAATCGAAATATGTCTTCACTCATTCCGTTCACTCTCCCCGCAAATATATATAATTCCAATTTGTTTACTAAGCTTTAATTGTTTATACTATAAAGCAAACTGATTTATTTGACTAATCAAAAAAAATAAAGGAAAAGTTCAAGAAAATTAATGAACAGCCGGGAGGGGATTTCGTTGGAATTACGCACCATTAAAACGTTTCATACCATCGTACAGTCAGGCAGCTTTTATAAGGCCGCCGAAATTCTGAACTATTCACAGCCGACGATTTCAATGCGGATTAAACAGCTGGAGCAGGATGTAGGCGCGCAGCTTTTTGAACGGGGAAAGAAGCTGAAACTGACAAGAGCGGGACGGCTGTTTCATGAGCGGGCGGGGCAGCTTCTCGCACAGTATGAGGTGCTTGACCATACTCTGGCCGACATCAGACAGGGGCAGGCCGCACTTATTCAGATCGGCATATCCGAACCGACGGCAAGCCTAATCTTTCCTGCCGTGCTGCGGGAGTTTTTAGATGATTATCCTGACATGTCGGTCAATGTCAGCGTGGACGACGCCAATACATGCAGCCGCAAGCTGCTGGAGGGCGCCATTGATTTTGCAGTATGCGGCGAGCCGGAGCTGATTCTGGAAAATTACTTCGATCCATTTTTCCATGACTCGCTCAATGTCATCGTGTCCGACAGACATCCCCTTGCAGCCAAAACAAGTATCAATCTCGAAGACTTAGAAAATGAATGCCTGATTTTCACGCCTGCCAACTGCCCGATCCGGATTCAAATTGAACAGCACCTGCAGCGGGCCATCGGCAGCCGCTATCGAAAAATGGAGCTGAGCAGCAGCATGGCTCACCAATACTATGTCAGGGAAAATATCGGCGTCTCGATCTTTACGGCGACGGCGCACTCAGAGCCGATCGGAGGCACGAAGGTCATTCCGATCCGTAACTTAACGATTTCACCGCCGGTCGGGCTGTTGACAAACCAAAAAGAAGAGCATTTTGACTCCGCCACAAAAGATTTAATCAGCAGGATCATCAGCCGGTTTCAGCGTGAGCCGCATTAAAAAACCCCCGCCACTTTGCGGGGGTTTTTGTATATTCATCTTATATAATGCTCCGCACCAAGCCGCCGTCGATCCGCAAAGCAGATCCGTTAATGGCTGACGACAGCGGGCTGCTTAAAAAGGCGACAAAGTGGGCGATCTCTTCCGGACGGATCAATCGCTGAATGATCGACGTCGGACGATTTTCCTTCATAAATCGTCTCTCCGCTTCAGCCGCTGTCAGGTTTTCACCCGGATAAAGCGACTCCAGCATCGTTTCGACGCCCTCTGTTTTCGTGGAGCCCGGCATGACCGTATTCACCGTCACATTCGTCCCTTCCGTGAGCTCGGCCAGACTGCGTGACAGCGACAGCTGCGTCGTTTTCGTGGCGCTGTAATGGGCCATTTCCTGAGAAGGCATGACGGCCGCTTCACTCGCGATAAAAATCACCCGCCCTTCCTTCCGTTCAATCATCCGCTTTGCATACCGGCGTGTCAGCCGCACGCCGCTCATGATATTCACCTCGAAAAACCGGAGCCACTCCTCGTCAGGAATATCAAAATATTCCGCGGGTTCAAAGATTCCTAAATTGTTCACGAGAATATCCACATCAGGATACTGCTGAAAAATCTCGCCGCATCCTTCCGCCGTGCCTAAATCAAACGCGGCCGGATAGAGCAGGGCATCCGGCGTCTGTTTCTCTAGTTCCCGGATCGTTTCGTTCACCTTTTCTTCACGGCGGCCGTTAATGATCACCGCCGCGCCTTCTGCAATCAGCGAAGCCGCAATCGCCTTCCCGATGCCTGACGTAGATCCCGTCACAAGCGCCGTCTTCCCTTTCAACTGCAAATCCATCGTCCATTCCTCCCTATCGCAAGTCTCTTCTTATATATGGACAGAAATCGAAAGCCTGAAACCTTCCGTCCCTATTATCGGATAGAAAAATGGATGAGGGGAAGTACGCACTTTTTAGTGCCTGTCGTTTGACCCGGCTGACGGCTGTTCGAGTTGAATGAAAAACTCACCATCTAATTCTGCCTCAGCCTTTTTTAATATCCTTAATACATCATCAGCATCCGAACCCAATGCCTTCTGACTGATCTCAAAATTCTTCCACACCAAAGTCAGCGGATATTCGATCCATCCTGTCAGGCAATCCCATAAGGCATTCAGATTTTCACCATAATAGTCCGGGAAATCTAATTTATCTTTTAAGATTCGGTGTAAAGCTTCTGTGCTTGTAATATCTTTTCCGTCTATGATGACGATTTCCATTCACATTCACTCCTTTATTTCGGCATGAAAAAACCGCAGTGCGGTCATGTGACGGCACTGCGGTTCTTATGTTATGTATGGAGACGGTGGGAGTCGAACCCACGTCCAGAAACATCGATTACTTAAGCGTCTACGAGCGTAGCCTGCATATTTCGTGTTTCACTCGTCTTCGTGCCTGCGGGCGGGCCTTCCGAGAGCTAGTCTGTCAGTCTCTTCTTACGTTCTCAGACGGGAACGTAAGCGTAGCCTACTTGGATGTGCTCTTCACGGACACATAGGCAATGTCAGGAAGAGCTCGCTGCGTTTATTAGGCAGCTAGTGCTAAGTTTTGGTTAAAACTTTTAGTTTTGCCAGTTATATTTAGGTGCGTGTTAACGAGATCGCCTCTCGGCTCGCAGCTCAAGCTCGATCCATCCCTGTCGAATCCGTAACGTCCCCTTGTTAAGGGTATACGGGAGATCTATCAAGCTCTTGCTCAACTGGCTGTACTGTTATTATATCATGATCACAGACAAATTCAATTGGGAATGTCTTCAATAAACAGCCTGTGAATCTGATGTGTGAACAGTATAGCATAGGGCAGTCATCACATCAAGGCTCAGGCATCAGAAGCCTTTTTGTCTGTCTCTGAACGCTCTTTCGATTTCTCTTTTGGCGTCTTTTCGTTTTAAATCTTCGCGTTTATCGTATGTTTTCTTCCCTTTTCCGAGGCCGATTAACACTTTGGCGAAGCCGTTTTTCAAGTACAGCTTCAGCGGCACGAGGGAATAGCCTTTCTCTTTCGTCAGGCCGATCAGCTTGTTGATTTCTTTCCTGTGCATCAAAAGCTTTCTCGTCCGGAGCGGGTCGTGGTTATAGCGGTTTCCCTGCTCGTACGGGCTGATGTGCATGTTGTGGAGGAACACTTCTCCGCGCTCGATTTTCGCAAAGGAATCCTTCATGTTTACGCGGCCGGCGCGGATGGACTTAATCTCCGTCCCCTGCAGCACGATGCCTGTTTCATAGGTTTCTTCTATAAAGTAATCATGGTTTGCTTTTTTGTTTTGTGATAGCACTTTGCCTGATCCTTTTGGCATGCCTTATCCTCCTCTCTCCGCAAAAACCGTTCATGTGTGCGATACGCTTTATTTTAGCAAATGGAGCGTTCCGCGACAATGAAAATGCGGCTTGCGAAAGAAAGCAAACAGAGCATTTTGCCCCATTTGCTTTTCGCATTTACTTCTTCTTTTTGCGTTTTTGTTTCGGCGCGTTTTGGAAACCGCGTTTTTTCTTTTTCTTCTTCGGTTTTGTAAACCATTCCCCTTTTTCCTCCGATTTCGGCGGTGAAGCCGGGGTATTGCTGTTTAACACGCGTTTCCGCGCCGGTCTGCCTCGTTTTCTGCGGTCGCCTGTTGTTTCTCTCGGACGGCGGGTGCCTTTCATGCCGACAATTTCAAAGTCGATGTTTCTCTCATCTTTATTGACGTCGACGACTTTGACCGTGATTTCGTCTCCGATCCGGTAAACGTTGCCCGTGCGTTCGCCGATCATGGCGAAATGCTGTTCGTCAAAACGGTAATAATCATCCGTCATAAAGCTGACGTGCACAAGCCCTTCAATCGTATTCGGCAGCTCGACGAACATTCCGAAGTTCGTGACGGAACTGATCATGCCGTCAAATTCCTCGCCGATTTTATCAAGCATATATTCCGCTTTTTTCAGATCGTCCGTTTCCCGCTCTGCATCAACGGCGCGCCGTTCCATCGTTGACGTATGGTCAGCGATTTCCGGCAGGCGTTCGGCCCACTTTTCCTGAGTCGCTTCGTCCGATTGTCCGTTGATCAAATACGTTCTGATCAGCCTGTGAACGATTAAGTCAGGATAACGGCGGATCGGCGATGTGAAGTGCGTATAAAATTCAGTCGCCAGCCCGAAATGGCCCAAGCTTTGCGGATCGTATTTCGCCTGCTTCATGGAACGGAGCATGACGGTTGAAATCACCGTTTCTTCCGGACGGTCCCGCACTTCGTCAAGAATGCTTTGCAGCGCGCGCGGATGAATGTCTCCGGCTTTCCCTTTGACGATATAACCGAATGTGGTGACGAACTCCAGGAACTTTTGCAGTTTTTCGGCGTTCGGTTCTTCGTGAATCCGGTAAATAAACGGCACGTTCATCCAATGGAAGTGCTCGGCCACCGTTTCGTTTGCCACAAGCATGAATTCTTCAATCAGCTTTTCCGCTACTGAGCGCTCTCTGATGACGACGTCTTTTACGGCGCCTTCCTCATCGACGAGCACCTTCGCCTCTTTGAAATCAAAATCCACGGCGCCGCGGTCCATCCGTTTCGCCCGGAGAATTTCCGCCAGACGCTCCATGTCTTTGAACATCGGGACGAGCGGCTCATACCTTTCTTTCAGCTCGGCGTCGTCTTCTGTGAGAATCCGGTTGACATCTGAATAGGTCATTCTTTCCGTCGTTTTAATGACGCTTTGGAAGATCTCGTGCTCTGTCACCTGTCCCTGCTGGTTGATTGTCATTTCGCAGGAAAGCGTCAGGCGGTCGACCTTCGGATTTAAAGAACAGATTCCGTTAGACAGTCTGTGCGGGATCATCGGAATGACCCGGTCAACCAGATACACGCTTGTCCCTCTTTCCAGCGCTTCTTTGTCAATCGGGGAATTCTCCGTGACGTAATGGCTGACATCGGCAATATGGACGCCGAGCTTGTAGCTGCCGTTATCAAGCTTTGTTACAGTGACGGCGTCATCCAGATCCTTCGCATCCGCGCCGTCAATGGTGACAATGACCTGATCGCGGAGATCACGGCGGTTTTTGATGTCTTTTTCATCGATGGTATCGGGCGTGCTTGTTGCCTGCTCCATCGCTTCAGCCGGAAAATCTCCCGGCAGGCCGTGCTTATGGATGATGGATAAAATATCGATGCCCGGATCATTTTTATGGCCGAGTATTTCAACGATTTCTCCTTCGGCGTTCATTCTGCCTTCAGGGTAGCTTGTCAGTTTGACGACGACTTTATGGCCTTCCGCAGCGCCGTTATTGGCATGTTTCGGAATAAAAATATCACTCGTGATTTTCTTATCATCCGGGATGACAAAGCCGAAGCTTTTCGTTTCTGTGTATGTGCCCACGACGCGGTCGATGCTTCTTTCCAAGATGCGGATGACCGTGCCTTCCTGTCTCGATCCGCTTGACTGGGAATTGAGCCGCACCATGACGATATCGCCGTTCATAGCTGTATTCAGCTCATTCGGCGGAATAAACACATCGCTTAAAGAGGTATCCTCCGGCAATAGGAACGCGAATCCCTTTGCATGCGCGGAAATTTTTCCTTTTACTAAATTCATTTTTTCCGGAAGCCCGTAGCGGTTGCTTCTGGTGCGGACGATCTGTCCGGTCTCCTCGAGCGCCACCAGCGCTTTAACCAGTTCTTTAAATTCTTCGGCTTCCGTGATGTTCAGCATCTCCTCAAGTTCCTGAACGGTAAGGGGCTTGTACGCCTCTTCCTTCATAAACGCGAGAAGACGGTCCATAAACGCTTCTTTTTCCATTATCCGACCTCCTGTTTGTTACCAATCGAGTTTCTCTAAAAATTCGTACACATCCTGATGAACGAGGTCCCGTTCTTTGTCCAGCGTAATGACATGTCCTGACTCTTCATACCATTTCAGCTGTTTGTCGTCCGTTTCCACCTCGTTGTAAATGATGTCTGCACTGTCTGTGTTAATCATATGGTCATGCCGTGCCTGAACCACAAATGTCGGGGAATAGATCATGTCGACGTTTTTGCGCACATCGGCAATCAGCTCCTGAAGCGATTTGAGCGTATTCATCGGCGTTTTTTCAAACTCCTTCATTTCCTTTTCAATCTGCTCCGGCTGTTTTCCTTCGAATTTTTTATAATTGCGCGCGTAGGAGAGAACTCCTTCGTACATAACCTCTTCACTTTTAATGTGCATCGGAGCACACATAGGAACAATTCCCTTTATGGGTACAGTGTAACCCAATTTCAATGAAAAAACCCCGCCAAGCGACAGTCCGCAGGCCGCAATGTTTTCATAGCCTTCAGATTGTAAATATTCATACCCGTCCATGACGTCTTTCCACCAATCTTCCGGCCCCGTATGTACCAGCTCTTCCGGCGGAACGCCGTGCCCTTTATATTGAGGCGCGTGACAAGTGTAGCCGCGCTCATTTAAGTAGCGGCCGAGCATTCTGACGTCTGCCGTATTTCCCGTAAACCCGTGCAGCAGAAGCACCGCCTTGTCTCCGCCTTTAAATGTAAATGGTTTTGGTGTCACAATTTTCATGCTCATAACCCCTTTTTTGCACATTCAATTTAGTTTTCCACAGTTTTGCGAGAAACAAACGCCGTCTCTCAACAAGAAAAAGGCCTGATATTAAATCAGACCTTATACAAACATTGCCTTATACGATATACGCCAGCGAAATCGTCAACACGAAAAACAAGACTGCCAGCACAACGGTTGTGCGGTGAAGAATCAGATCAAGGCCCCTTGCTTTCTGTTTTCCGAAAAGCTGCTCCGCCCCGCCTGAAATCGCACCCGATAAACCGGCGCTTTTGCTGGATTGAAGCAATACGACAATAATAAGTGCAATACTGACGATAACCAATAAGGTAATCAATAAAGTGTGCATCCCATACACCTCCAGACTGACTGGCCTACATTGCTTCTATTTTACATGAAAAGCAAAGGCATGTCACGCCGTATCGGTGCATATCATGTCAGAAAAACGGAAATGCAATTTGAATCTTTCATCACTGTTGACTTTTGTCAACAAAATCGTAGTAAAAAAGATCTTCAAACTTCATGTCAAAGTAATAGAGCATCTTTCCGATGACCAGCTGGCCCGGCCTCCGCTCTCCATTCAGTACACGGCTCAGTGTGGCGGGAGATATTCCGATCTCCAGGGCGAGCTGGTTTAACGAGTAGTCATTATTGACCATATACTGCAGCACATAATCTCTTCTGATCTGTATCTTTTCGACCACTTTCTTCACCTTCCGTTCTGTCAAATACTTTCTTTCTTATACATAAGATACGGCTTTTGTTAACTTTTGTCAATACTTTTCCAGCCTGACTATTCCCTTTAGTCAATAAACATACTAGAATATAAATAGACCGCGGGAGGGGGAGAGACTGTGGAAAGCTTCGGGAAACAATTACGGACATTGCGGGAAAAACGGCATCTGACAGTGAACCAGCTGGCAACGTATTCAGGCGTCAGCGCCGCGGGAATCTCGCGGATTGAAAACGGCAAACGCGGGGTGCCGAAACCTGCAACCATTAAAAAGCTCGCAGATGCGTTAAAAATCCCGTATGAGGAATTGATGCAGACGGCGGGATACATAGAGACCGTTCAGGAAACGAGAGCCTCATACGACACAGGCTGCACCTTGCTGGAAAAAGCCGAAACGTATGAGCTGGATGATTTATCACTTTTGGAGCGGGAGAACTGGCGGCACCTGTCGAAAGAAGACTTGGTTCTGCTTGATAAATACTTTGCGTTCTTGTCAGCGGAAGCCAAAAAAAGAAAAAATGAAGACTCATGACTTTGCACATGTGAGGCGATCTTATTGAATACATTCGGAAAGCAATTAAGAGAGCTGCGCCGCGCCCGGAAGCTTACCGTCAATCAGCTTGCCGTCTATTCCGGCGTCAGCTCGGCGACCATTTCCAGAATTGAAAACGGGCACCGCGGCATTCCTAAACCGGCGACTATCAAGAAATTGGCGGACACATTAAAAATTCCGTACGAAGAGTTAATGGCGCGGGCCGGACACATCAAGGCATTTCAGGAGGAAATCCGCGAAACATCCGAAAGCTATCAATCCATCCGCGCCATCTATCAGACCGCCGTTGACAGAGGCGCGGAGCATCTGCCGCTGTTTGACAGCAAAAAGTGGCAGCACTTCACAAAGGAAGATATTGAAAGCGTCAGCAAATACTTTGATTTTATCGCGGCTGAAGCGAAAAAGCGCTCCCCAGATTCCTCATCCTCTTTTTGATCCTCTCCTCAACTTAACAAGCGCCAGACGTACGTTCCCTCTGATTTTGCGGTATAATAGCAGAAGACGAGGTGAAAAAGCATGAACCAATCAGAAATGTGCCCCAGATTCGAAAAAGCGGTCGACATCCTAAGTAAACGCTGGGTGGCTCTAATCGTCTTTCAGTTATTGAACGGACAGCAGCGATTTAGCGAAATTGAAGCGGCGCTTCCGAATTTAAGCGGAAGAGTCTTGTCAGAACGTCTGAAAGAACTTGAAACAGAAGGTGTGATCAAACGGGATGTTATCCCCGAAACGCCTGTCCGTATTGAGTATTCTTTAACGAAAAAAGGCTGCGCATTAGCCCCTATTTTAGAGGAAATTTCCAAGTGGTCTTCAACATGGATTGATCCTTCCTGATAAACGCTTTTCCGCATAAGCGGCTGATCTCTCAAACGGACAGCCGTTTTCATTTTGCCTTTCTTAAACAGGAAAACAAGCCCTCATGCGTGCAGGGCTTGTTTTTGTCTGATGCCTTCCAGCGGAATTCGGATTTCCGCACGGGCTCCGCCAGACTCTTGATTTTCAAGTATTAATTCGCCGTGGTGAAGATGCACGACATGATGGGCGAATGTAAGCCCCATGCCGTGATGCCCCGCCGAATGTCTGCTTTTATCCTCCGTGTAAAAAAGCTGTGTCGCCCTTTTCAGCGCTTCCTGCGAGAACCCGCTTCCGCTGTCAGATACGGCAATACTGAGTGCGGTATCGGTGCATAGGACGTCCACACGGATTTCTCCTCTTTCCGGCGTATAGTCGACGGCATTCGCCGCGATATTCATGACCGCCCTGCGAAGCAGTTCTTGATCAATCGGCGCTTCTTTTCGGTCAATGCCCCGCTCTCTGAGGACGAGATCAATCTGTTTCGGCCCCGCAAGCGCCGCTGCGTCACGATATATGTTTTGAGCCCACTCTTTGAGATCGGTATATTCCAGATGAACGGCAACTGCCCCCTCCGCTTTAGAAAGCTGAATCAGCTGCCCGACATATTGCTCGATTTTGTTTCCGGCATCAAGGATATACTGCGTGTATTCCGTCTGTTCCTCATCAGGTTCTGTTAACTGAAGCAGCTCGGCATTTCCTTTAATGATCGTTGCCGGAATTTTAATATCATGCGCAAGCGCGCCGATCTGTTCCTTCTTTATCCGCTCCGCCTCCCATTGCGCAGCCAGAGATGCCTGAAGCGCGTCTTTCATTTTCAGCAGAGAGTCAATGACATCGTCAAATTCCTTTATGCGCGGCCTTTTTGGATTGATATTTAAATTCTGTTTTTGAATGCTTGCCGTAATGGAGCTGAGTGTGCTGAAATGCCGTCTCAGCTGATTGGCGAATCGCGTCGTCACGATAAACACAGTTAAAAGAAGCAAAGTGATCAGAACCGCAAGACCCGTCCATTCATAATTCGGCAGATAGCGCCTTAGCAGCGGCGACTGAAATTCCGAC
The DNA here is from genome assembly GCF_056399565.1 of Bacillus sp. 01N42_2. Classification (NCBI taxonomy): domain Bacteria; kingdom Bacillati; phylum Bacillota; class Bacilli; order Caryophanales; family Bacillaceae; genus Bacillus; species Bacillus sp. 01N42_2. Next base: position 136,447 of record NZ_JBFTRO010000001.1, read on the forward strand.
CTGAGTGAATATTGGAGAACGCCGTATTCATTTTTCCGATCAACCACCATGAATCCTTTTTGAGCATAATTAAAATACGGCTGATGCTGGATCTTTTTTCTGGCGCTGGCCGCGTCTTTTTCCGTCATCGTTCCTTTCGTCATCCGCTTCGTTTTTTTATCAAAAACGGCGTATGTCATACCGTCGGGAATCATGTCTTCTGTTATCTTTTCCGCCGATTTCAGGCGGGGCTTGATCTGTTCCGCCTCATGCTCGCTGTAATTTGCCGGCAGGATCGCTCCGGCATTCAGGGCAATGGCATTTAAGGCGACGCATAATGCCGCCACCCCCATCGTGCTCAGACACAGCGTGATGGTAAATTTGACAAGCTCTTTGCGGATGCTGGATTTTCCTTTTGCTATTCCCATTTGTATCCGACACCCCACACCGTTTTGATCGGATCAGCCCCGTGTTCTTTACATTTTTTCCGGATGGTTCTGATAAACTCCGTAATGGTTGAATAGAGCGCATCGCCGTCCAAGCCGTACACTTCCTCGTAAATCTGCTCCCGTGAGAATGTTCTGTTTTTATGCTGTGCCAGAAATTCTACGATTTTATATTCGTTTTTCGTAAGAGGCAGTTTCCGGTCATCAAACCATACTTCTTTATTGTCAAAATCAAACATGAAGCCTGATATCAGACGTTTTGTCTGACGCTTTTCCCGCTGTTCCCTTCTGACATGAGCGTTTACCCTTGCCATCAATTCCTGTACGCCGAACGGCTTTGTGATGTAATCATCAGCGCCTGTCATGAGGCCTTTCACAATGGATTCTTCGTCAGACTTTGCCGTTAAAAACAGGATCGGGCTGTCCACCAGCGGCCGAATCCTCCGGCAGAGTTCAATTCCGTCGGTTCCGGGCATCATGACATCAAGAAGAATCAAATCATAGCCTTGAAAAAAATCCAATGACTGATCTTCCGCTTTTTCCAGAATCGTTACTGTATGCTGATCACGCTGTAAAATATTTCTGATCAGAACGAGAATATCTTTTTCATCATCTACCGCTAAAATGTTTGCCACCGGCCGAATCGCTCCTTGCCTTTATTCATATGAACGCCGCCCTTCCCATCTTCTGCACCAATGGAAGCCGGCCAGACATAATATCACTATAGAGAAATATAACATTATTTCTCCGAATCTCATATCGTATCTCACATAAGGGAGAAACTCTTTTTTGACTTTGTCAAAATGCAGCAGTCCTGCAAGGCCCGACAGCCGTACACTCCATGCCCACGGGAAAAAACGCCAGATGACATCGCCCAATCCCGTATTCATCAGCGCCGCCATTAATAAACCCGCTCCCCCTAAAAGCCCGGACGGTCCCATGCCGTACTGTATGCCGACAAAAAAAGACATCATATAAAGCGGAATACTGCCGGCAATCAGCCACACCCCTCCCTTTAAAAAGAGAAAGTACGGAAGGTCATTGATGTGAAGAACAAATTTCATCCCCGCCAAATAAAGACAGATGGCAAGACCTATCGATAACACATTCAAGAGCAGCAATAGAAGCAGCTTGCCCGCAAAACTGACGATTTTCGAATGCGGAACCGCGAGCATCATCTGAAAATAACCCGCCTGTTCCTCGACGGAGGCAGACATGCCGCAGACAATACTGATGATTAAAGGGTATAAAACGGCAATCACGTTGAAGAAGACGCTGTACAGCTCATAAGGCTCCTGAATCCTTCCATACATCATATATAACAGGAAAAATCCCGCGCATACGGCCGGCGCCGCAACATGCATCCATATGAGCGGCGTGCGCTTCATTTTTAATACATCGGCCCACATATATCGTAAAAGCACGGTCATGACCGGTTTCCCCCTTTTGCAAAAGGCACGGCGGAAATCAAACTTATTGCGATAAAAGAAAGGATAGAAAGAATAATAGCCGGAAAGATCACGTTTCCGTTTAATAAGCCGCTGTCTGCGGGAAGCGGAATTCCGTTCGGATGGATCCCGAGAATCGGTGACATCACCCGGACTGACCAGCTCCACGGACTCAGCCACCACAATGAACCGGACGCCGGCACAATACCCAAAACAAAGGCGGCGATCATATTCACGAGAATGACTGCCGTAAACCCGAACTGTCTGGCAATCCATAAGCACAATGGGATTTCCCAAAGCGTCGTCAGCCATAAAAGGGAGCCCGCTTCAACGCCTTTCAGCTGCAGCGCAGCAATTCCCGGAAACACAAGGCCAAGTAAAAACATGATGATGAAAAAGACGATTTGCGACAGGAGTGAATACAGCGCGATCAAGCTTATTTTTGAGAGCCATATGCTTTTTAAGTCTGCCGGCAATGAGTACACCGCGCGGTCATTCGCAGATTTTTTCTCTTTTTTAACAGATAAACCGCACATTAGAGCAATCATGAGCGGCATGAAAATAACCGCCCACCAATTGAACGTGCCCGTCATAAAATAGGCGGCATTCAGCAGAAAAGAAAAAGCTGTGTTCAGAAGCGGAATCAGAATGATCAGCTTTCTGATAAATGTTCTTTTAGATGTAAGGTGTTCCGCCTGCATGTACTGAATCATTTTCCTGCCCCCGCTTTCTCCCGTGTTGATTTGACTACCTCCAGAAACAGCTGCTCCAGATCGTCTTCCCGGCTGATTTCTCCCTGATATCCCAAAACACCGTCACTGATGATTCCGATATGGTCTGCGATCTGCTCGACTTCTGATAACAGGTGGCTTGATAAAATTACCGTCATTCCCTGTCCGGGCAGGGAGCGGATAAATTCCCGCAAATCCTGAATCCCCATCGGGTCCAATCCGTTTGTCGGCTCGTCAAGAATTAAGAGCGACGGACGGTTGACTAATGCCAACGCAATGCCGAGACGCTGTTTCATTCCCATGGAAAATTGGCCGGCGCGCTTTTTTCCGGTTCCCGTTAATCCCGTGATTTCCAGCACCTCCGCAATTCTTGAATCAGGGAGCCCGAGCATCACGCAGCGGACTTTCAGGTTTTCAGCGGCTGTCAAGTTGCTGTAAAGCGGCGGCGCTTCAATCAGGGAACTGATCTTTTTCAAATCTTCGCGCTTCCATGGATGCCCGTCGAACAGAACCTCGCCGGATGTTTGCTGCAAGATGCCGGTCAATATTTTAAGAGTCGTTGATTTTCCGGCGCCGTTCGGACCGAGCAGGCCGTAAATACTGTTGCGCTTAACCGATAGAGACACATCAGCCACTGCCTGTTGTCTGCCGAATGATTTTTGCAGCTGTCTCGTTTCTAAGATGTTGCTCATATGATTACCCCTCTGCTTTGTTATTTGATATGTAAGACTTTACAGCGCAGTTATCAAAATTTAATCAAGAAATCAAAAAAAGCATCCTTCACGCAGAAGAATGCTTTTTTTCATGAGGCTGAGCGTACGATCAGCTTTCTTTTTTGTTTTTTCACAGGGCTGAGGGCTCGTTCCAGCCACGCCATCAGCAGGTCTGCGGCTACCGCCATCAGTGCGGTCGGAATGGCGCCCGAAAGTATAATGGCGGTTCCGTTTGTCGCGTTCGAGCCTCTGACGATCATATCCCCGAGACCGCCTGCGCCGACGAAGGTGCCGATTGCCGTGATGCCGATCGCAATGACGAGCGCCGTTCGAAGACCCGCCATAATGACGGAAAGCGCAAGCGGCAGCTCCACCATGCGGAGCACTTGATATTTCGTCATGCCCATCGCTTTTCCCGACTCAAGATAAGCGTGATCAATATTAATAATGCCCGTGTGCGTATTCCTGAGAATCGGCAGCAGTGAATACAGAAACAAAGCCGTGATGACCGTATTGGCGCCAAGTCCCATGACAAGCATCAGGACGGCGAGCATCGCCAGCGCCGGAACGGTTTGAATCACGTTCGCCACAGCAAACACCCAGCCGGAGAGACGCCCGTGCCTCGCTGTCACAATGCCGGCCGGAATGGCGAAAGCGGCGGCGAAAACGACGCCGTACGCCGACATGAGAAAATGCCGCCAGCACTCATACAGAACATAGCTGCCGTTTTGAGCGTAATACGTAAACAGCTCTTTCAGCGTGTCCATCCGCACATCTCCTTTCCGTTATTCAAAGTAATGATGCTTTTCTAAAAATTCCTTTGCCACGACGGACGGCTCTTTTAATTGGCCGTCGACTTCGTAATTCATTTTCTGCATCATCTTTGTATCAATCGCGCCGATCATTTGATTGATCACGCCTTCCAGCTCGGGATGCTCGTTTAATACACGTTCCGGAACGACGGGTGAACAGTCGTACGGAGGAAAGAACCGCTTATCATCTTTCAGCGTTTTCAGTCCGTAAGCAATGATTCTTCCGTCGGTGGAATAAGCGAGCGCGATATCCATCTTCCTGCTTTTCAGCGCGTCGTAAACGAGGCCGATCTGCATCGGATACGTGCCTTCAAATGACATTCCGTATGTGTTCATAAAATCCTGATATCCGTTGCCTCTGAGCTTCATCCAATAGTTATCAACGCCGAATTTCAGATGAGACGCCTCTTTTTTGACATCGGATACCGTTTCTAAATGGTATTTGCGGGCAAGCTGTCCGGAAACGGTAAAGACGTATGTATTATCAAAGCCGTAAGAATCAAACCATTTCATATCATATCTGTTCTGAAATTCACGCTGAACGAGCCGCAAAGCTTTATCCGGGTCTTTTTCCGGCTCCATACGAAGCGTGCCCGTCAGCGCGTCCCCCGTATAGCGCGTCGCGGCGATATCAATATCACCGTTTAACAAGGATTGCTGCTGTACGGCATTGGAGCCGAGATTTTTAATAACGGTTGTTTTCAAATCGCTGTGATGTTCAATCATCTGTCCGAGCATACTCGCGATGATTTCTGATTCGGTCATGCTTTGCGCCCCGATTTTGATGGTATCCTCCGACGCGGCGCTCAATCCCGGAAGCGAACAGCCGCCAAGGAGCAGCACGCCGATACAGGCGAATGTGAGCAGCCGTTTTTTGCATCTATTCCCCACGAGAGATCTCCTCCTTATGAAGCATTTTTTATGTCCTTCAGCCCGTCAGGCGTGACTTTCCGTTCTGTCATCCCGAGCATGCAGTCAACGGCGGCCGCTAACATCGTGACCGGAACGGCGCCGGCGATAATATACTCGGGCTGATAAAGGTTCAAGCCGATAAAAATGTAATCCCCCAGTCCGCCTCCGCCGATAAAGGAGGCAAGCGTCGCCCAGCCAATCAAATAAATCGCGGACGTCCGGATACCCGCCATGATGACCGGAGCGGCAAGCGGGAGCTCTACAAGCCTGATCTGCTCCCATGCGGTCATGCCGATCCCTTTTCCCGATTCAAGAAGATGCCGGTTGACACCGAGGATTCCCGTATACGTGTTTCTGAGAATCGGCAGCACGGAATAGAAAAACAGCGCCGCAATGGCCGGAACCTTTCCCACGCCTAAAAGCGGAATAAAAAATGCGAGAATGGCAAGGCTCGGCAAAGTTTGGATGATATTGACGATGCCGATGACTGTGCCGGCGCCTCTTTTCATCCTCGTCAGCAGGACGCCGAGCGGAACGGCGGCGAGAATGCCCGCCATGACGGCGATTAAGGAGATGTACAAGTGCTCCCATGTTTTATAAAGCAGTTCTGCTCCGTTTGTCTGTAAAAATTGCACGGTCTGATTCATATCAATTGAAGCCTCCTCATGACATCACCGCGAGTTCTTTCTCTTCTCCCCAAATGGAGTCATAGACGATGTCAACGAGGCTTGCCCTTGTCACGATTCCCGTTAAACGGCCGGCTTCATCAATGACGGGCACAAATTTCATGCCTCTTTTTAAAATTTTATGGACGGCGTCGCGAAGCAGGGTGCCGCTTCTGACCGTGTATAGATCGCGCTCGAGCACTTCCGCGACGGTTGCCGCCTGTCTTCGTTTGCGGTCAATCATTTCCACATCGACATAACCTTGGAGAACGTTCTTCTCATCAATGACGAGCAGCGAATCCACCCGCTCGGCGCGCATCAGCTGAATGGCGGCTGACAGCGTTTTCTCAGGTGTTACCGTCACAGGAGCGGAATTCATGATCTGCTCCACCCGTTCAATATCAGGGCTGGATGATTGAATCAGCCGTTCTTTGCCGATAAACTCCTCGACAAATTCATTCGCCGGAAATCTGAGAATGTCATCAGGCGTTCCGGCTTGGACGATTTCTCCCGCTTTCAGAATGACGATTCTGTCCGCAAGTTTGATGGCTTCGTCCATATCATGGGTAACAAATACGATGGTTTTATGTAAGGTTTTTTGCAGTTTTTTAAATTCTTCCTGAAGGGAATCCCTCGTAATCGGGTCAAGCGCCCCGAACGGTTCATCCATTAAGATAAGCGGCGGCTCTGCGGCAAGTGCCCGTAATACACCTATTCGCTGCTGCTGTCCCCCGCTCAGTTCATGAGGGTAACGGTCTAAATATTCAGGCCCCATATCAACGAGCTTTAAAAGCTCCCGCGCCCGTTCCTTCCGTTCTTTTGCAGGATGTTTTAAAAGTTTCGGAACGAGGGTAATGTTCTGCTGAATGGTCATATGCGGAAACAGCCCGATCTGCTGAATGACATAGCCGATGCTTCTTCTGAGTTCCACCGGGTCTTGTTCCATAATGTTTCGGCCCTCTATCAGGATTCTGCCTTCCGTCGGTTCAATTAAGCGGTTGATCATTTTCATCGTCGTCGTTTTCCCGCAGCCGCTCGGTCCGATAAAACAAATAAATTCGCCCTTAGCGATATTCAGATTGATGCTGTTGACGGCTTTTTTTCCGCCTTTATACGTTTTCGAGACATTTTCTAATGTCAGCAAACACTCACACCTCCATGATTAAGTTTATTCAATTCGTTAAATTTGTATTTAACTTTTCAGACAATTGAATGTTTCCCATTATAAATTAAACTTTATAAATAAAAAAGTTTACAATTTGTCCATATTATATATAAAGGTTGTGTAAGCACTGATTTACCCGTATTGACCGGCAAAGTTCTTCTTATTGCTCCGAATTACTGCCAAATTCTCTCGGAAGAGCATTTCCGCCGGTTTAAAAATATGGTATATTGACATCGGAATTGCTGACTGAAAGGATTGAAACTGTTGGAGAAAGATCCGTTACACGTAATCGAACAAGCCGAAGATCATTTAATAGAACGAATCGCTGAAAATATGCATACATTCGGGATGCCCGCGACGGTGGGACGCATTTTAGGCATTATTTATATGAACCGCAAGCCGATGACCTTAACTGAATTATCAGAAGCGACCGGCATGAGCAAAACGAGAATGAGCCAGGCCGTCCGTGAAATGCTTGACGTCAATCTGGCGGAAAAAGTGTTTGAAAAAGGCGTCCGCAAAGATTTATACGACGTCGAGCAGGATTATTACCAAACCTTTATTACGCTGTTTACGGCCACATGGAGCAAGGTCGTCAGCAAAAATAAGATGATGCATAAAAAGCTGAACCGCGAACTGACGGCCGTTCTTGAAAACGGCGTGCCGGAGGAAGCTGAGGAAAAAATCAATGAACTGCTGAAAGAATTAAAGGATTGGCTTGATTACTACAATTGGATCAGCCGCCTGATCGAGTTTTTCGAAAGCGAAGAAATTTTCAAGCATGTTCCGAAGCCATAAGAAAAAACGCCCTGACCCGCAAGGCGTTTTTTTCATGCCGCATTCGGCGCTTTGGTTCGTTTTTTCTTTCTCCCCGGGCTCAGCGCCCGCTCCAGCCACGCCATCACAAGATCTGCGATAACGGCCATCAGCGCTGTCGGGATGGCGCCGGCTAAAATAATCGCGGTTCCGTTCGTGGCGTTTGAGCCTCTGACAATAATGTCACCGAGGCCGCCTGCGCCGACAAACGTACCGATTGCCGTAATGCCGATCGCGATGACGAGCGCCGTCCGCAGCCCCGCCATGATGACGGAGAGCGCAAGCGGCAATTCCACCATGCGAAGCACTTGAAATTTGGTCATGCCCATCGCTTTTCCCGATTCAAGATAAGCGTGTTCAATGCTGGCGATTCCCGTGTACGTATTCCGGATGATCGGAAGAAGCGAATATAAAAACAGCGACAAAATCACCGTATTGGCGCCGAGCCCCATGACGAGCATCAGCACCGCGAGCATCGCAAGCGCCGGCACGGTCTGAATCACGTTTGTCACCGCGAATACCCAGCCGCTTAATGTTCTGTATCTGGCAATGAAGATGCCGAGCGGAATCCCAACGATCGCCGCAAATAAAACGCCGTATACCGACATGAGAAAATGGCGGTAAAACTCCTGAAGCACATAGGCGCCATTTTGAGAATAATAAGTGCCGAGCTGCTGCAGCACTTCCATTTGCCCCACCTCATTTCTTATTCAAAATAATGATGTTTCTCCAAAAATTCTTTAGCGACGACGGACGGTTCTTTCAGCTTGCCGTCCACCTCGTAATTCAATTCCTGCATCGTTTCCGTATCAATTTTGCCGATCAGTTTATTCACAATGCCTTTCAGTTCCGGATGCTGCTTCAGAACGCTGTCGGGAATGACCGGCGAACAGTCATACGGCGGGAAAAACTGCTTGTCGTCTTTTAAAATTTTCAGATCGTATGCTTTGATCCGTCCGTCCGTTGAATAAGCGAGAACGGCATCCATTTTCCCGTTTTTCACGGCATCGTATACAAGTCCGATCTGCATCGGATAGGTTGTGCCGAATTCATAACCGTATGTGTCGGTGAAGCCCTTATAGCCGTCGCCTTTTCGTTTCAGCCACGCATTATCTACACCGAGCTTAAATTGATCCGCATACTTCTTAATATCTGATACTTTGTCTAAATGGTCTTTTTCCGCAAGCTCTTTCGTGACGGTAAAAGCGTATGTGTTCTCAAACCCGTAAGAATCAAACCATTTGTAATGGAAGCGTTTCTCAAATTCCTTCTGGACGATGGATAATGCTTTTTTCGGATCTTTTTCCGCCTCCATGCCGAGGGTGCTCGTTAAGTCAGTTCCTGAGTAGCGCGTCGCGGCGATATCGATTTCACCGCCGAGCATCGCCTGCTGCTGGACATAGTTTGATCCGAGGTTTTTAATTAATGCCGTATTCAAATCTGTATTGTGCTCAATCATCTGTGCGAGCATATTGGCGATAATTTCTGATTCCGTCATGCTTTGCGCCCCGATTTTAATCGTATCATCGGAAGCCCCGCTCAGCCCGGGAAGGGAACAGCCGCCTAAAAGCAGAGCAGCCGACAGCGCCAGCGCGCACATCCATCTCTTTAGGTTTCTTTTCAAAACAGCCAACTCCTTATGATACTTCCTTCAGTCCTTTCAGCCCTTTCGGCGTCACCTTCCGTTCCGTCGCCGCCAGCAGATAATCGATGATAATGGCTAAAATGGTGACGGGCACGGCGCCGCCGATAATATATTCAGGCTGATAGAGGTTCAGGCCGATAAAAATATAGTCTCCGAGCCCGCCGCCCCCGATAAAAGAAGCAAGCGTCGCCCAGCCGATCAGATAAATGGTGGATGTGCGAATGCCCGCCATGATCACCGGAACCGCAAGCGGCAGTTCCACAAGCCTGATCTGCTCCCAGACCGTCATCCCGATGCCTTTTCCCGATTCCAGCAGATTTTTGTTTACGCCTTGAATGCCGGTGTACGTGTTCCGGAGAATCGGCAGCACCGAATAGAAAAACAGCGCGACGATCGCCGGCAGCTTTCCCACCCCTAACAGCGGGATAAAGAATGCCAGTATCGCGAGACTCGGCAAGGTCTGCACAATGTTGACGGCGCCGATGACAGCGCCTGCGCCCTTTTTCATTCTCGTCAGCCCCACTCCGAGCGGAACGGCGACGAGAATGCCTAATATGACGGCGATGATTGAAATATATAAATGCTCCCACGTTTTATATAAAAGCTCTCCGCCGTTCGTCTGCAAAAACTTGATCATTTCATTCATTGTAAGCGTTCCTCCCCTTGTCAGCCTGTCACCAGCTGGTCTTCCTCGCCCCAGATTGAATCGTAAACGATGTCGACAAGGCTCGCTCTCGTGACAATCCCGACCAAATGCCTTTGTTCATCAACCACGGGTACATATTTCATTCCGCGCTTTAAAATTTTGCGTACGGTATCGCGGAGCAGCGTCCCCTGTTCGACCGTATACAGATCAGAGCGGAGCACGTCGCCGACGAGGCTTGCTTTTTTCCGGTTCTGATCAATGATTTCGACATCTACATATCCTTGCAGCACATTCAGGTCATCAACGACAAGCAGGGAATCGACACGGTGCTCCCGCATCACCTGTATCGCCTGCGAAAGCGTTTTGTCCGCCGTAACGGTGACAGGCTTTTTGTTCATCATTTGCTCGACGCGTTCAATGTCCGGTCTTGATTGCAATAACCGTTCTTTGCCGATAAATTCTTCGACAAACTCATTAGCCGGATTTCGGAGGATGTCATCAGGAGTGCCGGCCTGAACGATCTCTCCCGCTTTTAAAATGACGATCCGGTCAGCCAGCTTAATAGCTTCATCCATGTCGTGGGTTACAAACACAATCGTTTTATTCAGTGTTCTTTGCAGTTTTTTGAATTCTTCCTGAAGCGAATCACGTGTAATCGGATCAAGCGCTCCGAACGGTTCATCCATGAGAATAAGGGGAGGTTCCGCTGCCAGGGCGCGCAGCACGCCGATTCTCTGCTGCTGTCCGCCGCTCAGCTCATGAGGATAGCGGTCTAAATATTCCGGGCCCATATCGACGAGCTTCAAAAGCTCCCGCGCCCGTTCCTTCCGCTTTTGTTCCGGCCATTTCAGCAGTTTCGGCACGAGGGAAATGTTCTGCTGAATGGTCATGTGGGGGAAAAGTCCGATCTGCTGAATGACGTAGCCGATTTTCCGTCTCAGCTCCACGGGGTCCTGCTCCATGATGTTTTCGCCATCGATAAAAATCTTTCCTGATGACGGCTCAATCAGTCTGTTAATCATTTTCATCGTCGTTGTTTTTCCGCAGCCGCTCGGCCCGATAAAACAAATAAACTCGCCTTTTTCGATATTTAGATCAATGCTGTTGACGGCTTTTTTTCCGCCTTTATAGATTTTTGATACATTTTCTAATCTCAGCAATCCGTGCACCTCCGAAGGATTCCGTTATTTTTCTGAAAAGTATAATCTTTATTATAAGATGAAGTTTATAAAATAAAAAGTTTACAACGTGTTGAAATTATATATAATACACGTATTATTTGATGTTATCCCGCTGACAACGGGGACGTTCTTACAATCGCTCCGGATAGCTCGCATATCCTGCCGCATCATCTTTTTCAACAACTGTAAAAAATATGATATATTGTCAGCATGAAAAGCCAGTGAAGGGATGATCAGCCGTGGAAAAAAACGCTCTTGATATCATCGGTCAAGCTGAAGAGCATCTCATTGAGAGAATCGCCGAGAATATGCATACATTCGGAATGCCGGCCACACTGGGGCGTGTGCTCGGTATTATTTATATGAACCGAAAGCCGATGACGTTAAATGAGCTGTCAGAGGCGACCGGCATGAGCAAAACGAGGATGAGCCAGGTGGTCCGCGAGATGACCGATGCCAATCTGGCTGAAAAAGTGTTTGAAAAAGGCGTTCGGAAAGACCTTTACGACGTGGAGCGTGATTATTACCAGACGTTTATCTCCCTGTTTACGGCAAATTGGACAAAGGCGGTCAGCAAAAATAAAATGCTGTATAAGAAGCTGAACCGTGAGCTGACTGAGCTTCTGGAATCGGAAAACCTCAGTCCCGAAATTGAAGAAAAAGCCCGTCAGCTTTTGAACGAACTGACGGACTGGCTCCATTATTATGACTGGCTGAGCCGTTTGATAGAATTTTTTGAGAGTGAAGAAGTGTTTCAGCATGTGCCGAAAAGAGAAAAAAGCAGCGCCCGCAGATAACCGGGCGCTGCTTTTTTTAAGTCAGGAAACCAATATCGGGAACATGCCTTTCAGACCGGCGCCGATCATGCCGATCGCCACTACCGCCAAAATCAAACCCATCAGCCGGGTAATCACGTTCATTTCGGTTTTCCCGAGCTTGTTGCTGATGAAAGAAGAATAGTGAAAGAAGATGAACGTCATCGCGATGACGGCCGCAATACCGATCAGCACGCTGATGTAATGGAAGATGCCGCCGTGGCCGGCCGACAGACTCATTACCGTCGCAATCGTACCGGGACCGGCGATAATCGGAATCGACAGAGGCGTCACGGAAATATCCGCTTTCTCCTTGCTTTCCCCCTTCTCTTCATGATGAAGTGACTGTACATGAGATTTCTTCGCGTTCAGAAGATTATAAGCGATGCCGAAAATAAAAATACCGCCCGCGATACGCAAGGCATGAATGTTAATGTCGAACAGTTTAAAGATCAGATGGCCGAAGATTAAAAATGCCGCCAAGATGATAAACGACAGCACGGACGCCTTGCGTGCGATCGCCGTCCGTTCTTTCTCCGGGTAGCCCTCTGTCAGTGAAAGAAAAATCGGCACGTTTCCGATGGGGTTGGAGACTGCAAACAGGGAAATGAAGACATGAATGATAAATGAAAACATGCGTACCTCCTTATGACTTGCCGTTGTGATTTATGTTTTGTTTTCCGCTGTTTCTTATGCATGATTTTTACCCCGGTGCCTGCTTCTTGTAACCTCAGCCGGCCGATCCGGAAACAGAAAAAAACCGTCCTTACAGGACGGTTTTTTCCGTTTGCTATCTCCATAAGCCTTTTCCGAATTTCAACAGCCGATAAAGCATTTTTAATTTTTTTAGCATCAGTTAATTTCCTCTATCACCCTGATCAATACTCTCGTTAAAAATTCTACCATAATGGGTACTTTTTCTCTATTATCAAATAATAGAGAAAGTGAATAGTATATCTTTAGAAATCTCCGTTACATCCGCCCTATTTTCTTTTATAATGTAAATATTGAACAAAATCCCTATATTACATGTAAAAGGAGTTTTAGAATGTATTGTCCTCAATGCGGCCATCATACAGATGGCGGAAAGTTTTGTGAAAAGTGCGGTGCGCCCCAGCCCAACCAGACCGGTTCAGGCCAAATGCAGGCCGGCGCCGCTGCTAAACAGGCTTCAAAGCAATTTGCCTTATTCGTGCTTAATGTGTTAAAGAAACCGTATCAGACATGCAAAACGACAGGCAGTGAACAGCTTGTCAGCAGCATAATCAACATGGTGCTTTTCTGTCTGATAACGCCGATTATGATGTATATTCTCTTATCAGACGGCTTTCGTGACGTCAGTTTTACCGCGGTTGTGATCAAACCGGCGCTTACCTTTGCAATATGTGTATTCTGCCTGTATCTCTTGATTTTTATCGCGTTGAAGGCCGGCGGCGCGCAGGTGTCATTTAAAGATTCGCTGTCCAGATTCGGGGCGTTTTTGATTCCGTTTACGGCTATTTTGCTTCTCGCACTCATTTTTATGCTGATGCACACAACCTTTTGCTTTACCATTCTGGCTGTCGGTCTATTAGGAGCGGCGTTTGCCGTGCCTCCGCTCATGCTGGCGAGCTACCAGCATCAGCTCACGGCTAAAGCGGATATCACTTATGCTGTTATCGTCATCTATTTCATCATTTGCGTAACGTTTCAATTCACGATCAAGCATTACACAAAAGAACTTATGAATTATTTTTTCTTTTAAAAACGAAAACCCCCGCCGCCTGGTTGGCGCGGGGATTTTTTTATTGAATGGATGTTAAATAAATTCTTCCGTCTTTCACAACGCCGCCGTACGTCCAATGATATGTTCTGAGCTTCGGGCTGCCGCCGGCTTTCGTAATATAAAACTCCTCATACGTATGAATCGTCAGATGGGAGCCGTTCTGCGAAAAGCTTTTTACATTCACTTCATTAAATACTTCTGTCGTTCCCTCGCCGTATAGTTTTTTAACCAGTTTTTGCTGATCAGCATACAAAGGGCTTCCCTCTTCCAAATTGCCCGCCATGATGGCGAAATTGTTCAGGCTGACGGCGCTTGATTGATTTGTCAGGTAATCAACCATAAACGATGTGACTTGTTCATTCGTGAGGCTGCCTGAAGCTGCCTTTCCTTTGGATGACGCCCATGCGGATGTGTAGGTTTTCGGCTGGTCATTTTTTATTTTTTTCACATTTGCCCCAGAGGAATCTGAGGCTGGATCAGCTTTTTCAAAAACCCATTTTTTATGCTTTGGATCATATGACAGTACATAATGAAAGCTCGGTTCAGCCTCTTCCATATCAGGCTTCGTATTCCCGTCGAAATAAGCAGACTCATGAAGCTCTTTACCTGTAACAGTTACTTGCCAGCGGCCGTTCTCTTGTGAAATCGCAAATGAGTCCAGATCAAAGCTTGTCTCTTTATACTGATCCTTCAAAAAAGTGCCGGAACTCTTCATGCCGGAAACCACTTCTTTCGTCTGCTCCTTCCACGCTGAACCAGCCTCTGTCATCTGGTCCGTATTTCCGTCTGCCATGGCTTTTGTATACTGCTTCGTTGTTTTGACAATCGTGTCCATGATTGTTTTTTGTGTATCTTGATCGGGAATTAGCGTTAATTCCATATCAGTGCCGTTGATCGGAACATCGGCAGTTTTTGTTTCCCCCCAAGGAAAATCAGCCTCCACGGCGGCTGTCATGGAGCCGTCAGTTAAGAGCGGGCCGTATGTAACCGACTTAAAAGGGTCTTTATGGACGGACTTGCCGTTTATCAGCAGATCGCCTTTCGCGTTTTTGAAGCTGTCTGCCGGAGTGAACGTCACATCCTCGGCGTCTAACGGCAGGTCCAACTCAACATTCCGGCTGCCGGCCGCCTCCGCCTCTTGCTTTTTGCCAACGTCAACCGTGTCATTTTGAAGCTTGGCTTCCGCCGTATAGACACCCGGTGCATACGGGCCGAATGTTTGGGTTTCATCGGCTTTTTTGACCGTACCGGTTTTCTCGCTGTTGATGTAAAGATCGGCGCCTTTATAATTACTTGTGATGCGGAAATAAACCGGATCGACTTTCAGTTCATAATGGTCGAACAAGAGAAGGGTTTTTCCCTCTTTTTTGACGTATACCGCATCTTTTTCAGATGAATTGCCGCGAAGCGATTCCATCAGTTCACCGTGTTTCTTTGCGTATGCAAGGAGCGGTTTGACATTGGTCTCATTCAGCTTCAGTTTTTTGTCTGAAGGGGTGAGAAGGGCTGCGAGCTTTTTCGTATCCCCGTCATGAACCGCCTGTTCGAATTGATCCGTGAGCCTTTTTTCAGATGTCAGCCAGGCTCCGGTTTTATATGCGGCAATCAATAAGATCAGCGCTGCGGCGATGCCTCCCCATAGGAAGAGCGTTTTTTTAGGGATCGGCTTTCTCGGCTGTGATGCGGATTCAGCCGCCTGCCGCTCCAGCCGGCTTCCTTTCCCGATCGGCTTTCCGCATTCTTTACAGAAATGCGCCTCTTCATTATTCTGTCGGCCGCAATATTTACAAAAAAACATGACTTTCCTCCTATTCAATCTGCAAAACTTGTATAACTTTTCCTATGTTTCATATTTTATAATAAAGTAGAATGATTTTGGAGTTATTTTGAAAAAATAGCTGCCGATCACAATGAAGGAGGAGAAACGGACATGCAAAAACTGAGCATCCGAAAAGCGGCAGAGCGGGATGAAGCGCTGTATGAACTATTGCTGCTGGCCGATCCGTCGAGGGAAATTGTCGATGATTATCTTGCCAGAGGCGAATGCTATACGGCTTGGACGTCAGACGAGCTTGCAGGGGTCTTCGTCCTTTTAAAAACAAGACCAAAAACGGTGGAAATCGTCAATATTGCGGTAAACGAATCAATGCAGAACAAAGGCATCGGCAGAAAGCTCTTAGAAGAGGCCGTGAATAAGGCAAAACAAATGGGAGCGGCGACTATTGAAATCGGAACGGGCAACTCCAGTATAGGCCAGCTTGCCCTTTACCAAAAATGCGGCTTCAGACTCCAAGCCATCGACCATGATTTTTTCATCAGGCATTATGAAGATGAGATTTTCGAAAACGGGATACAGTGCCGCGATATGGTAAGGCTTTATGCAGACATATAAAAAAACCTCCCCTTGGGGAGGTTTTTTCGATTACTTATTCAAGTTATAGAAAGAGTTGATACCGTGGTATTGAGCAGTTTCAGCCAACTGATCTTCGATGCGAAGAAGCTGGTTGTATTTCGCAACACGGTCCGTACGGGACGGAGCACCTGTTTTGATTTGTCCTGCGTTCGTTGCCACAGCGATGTCAGCGATTGTGCTGTCTTCAGTTTCACCAGAACGGTGAGAGATAACAGCAGTGTAGCCTGCGCGTTTCGCCATTTCGATCGCATCGAATGTTTCAGTCAATGTACCGATTTGGTTTACTTTGATCAGGATAGAGTTGCCTACGCCGTTTTTAATACCTTCAGCAAGCTTTTTCGTGTTTGTAACGAAAAGGTCGTCACCGACAAGCTGAACTTTTTTGCCAAGACGCTCTGTAAGAAGTTTGTGGCCTTCCCAGTCGTTTTCGTCAAGTCCGTCTTCGATAGAGATGATTGGGTATTTAGAAACCATTTCTTCATACCAGTCAACCATTTCAGCAGATGTTTTCACAACGCCTTCGCCAGACAGATGGTATTTGCCGTCTTCTTTGTTGTAGAACTCAGAAGATGCAGCATCCATAGCAAGTTTCACTTCTTCGCCAGGTTTGAAGCCGGCTTTTTCGATTGCTTCAACGATTGTTTGAAGCGCTTCTTCGTTAGAACCAAGGTTCGGAGCGAATCCGCCTTCGTCACCTACAGCTGTGTTCATGCCTTTAGCAGAAAGAACTGATTTCAGGCTGTGGAAGATTTGAGCGCCCATGCGAAGCGCTTCACGGAAGTTAGGCGCGCCTACAGGCATAATCATGAATTCTTGAATGTCTACGTTGTTGTCAGCATGCTCTCCGCCGTTTACGATGTTCATCATCGGTACAGGAAGCGTTTTTGAGTTGAAGCCTCCAAGGTACTGATAAAGAGGGATCTGTAAGAAATCAGCAGCTGCGCGCGCACAAGCCATAGATACGCCAAGGATAGCGTTCGCACCGAGTTTGCCTTTGTTTTCAGTTCCGTCAAGCTCGATTAAAAGCTGATCGATTGCGTTTTGTTCTGTTACGTCAAAGCCGAGAAGCTCTGGAGAAATGATTTCGTTTACGTTGTTAACAGCAGTTAACACGCCTTTTCCAAGGTAACGGTCTTTGTCGCCGTCACGAAGCTCAACCGCTTCGTATTCGCCTGTAGAAGCTCCGCTTGGCACTAATGCGCGGCCGAAAGCTCCTGTTTCTGTATATACTTCAACTTCAACTGTCGGGTTGCCGCGGGAGTCAAGGACTTCGCGTGCATAAACATCAACAATGTATGGCATGAGTTTTGTCTCTCCTTTTGATTTCAAATTATTTTTGAATTAAAGATGTTCCGGTCATTTCTTTCGGTTTTTCAACACCGAGAAGGTCTAATAACGTTGGTGCGAGGTCGCCTAGGATTCCGCCTTCGCGCAGCGTCACGCCTTCTTTCGTCACAATGACAGGGACTGGATTTGTCGTATGGGCAGTGTGCGGTTCGCCTGATTCTGTAATCAGAATGTCTGCATTACCGTGATCAGCGGTAATGATGGCATGCCCGCCTTTAGCGATGATGGCGTCAACCACTTCGCCTAAGCACTCGTCCACTGCTTCAATTGCTTTAATCGTCGGTTCGACCATTCCGGAGTGGCCGACCATGTCAGGGTTTGCAAAGTTCAGGATGATCGCGTCATGCTTGTCAGCGGCGATTTCTTTTACAAGAGCATCCTTCACTTCATACGCACTCATTTCAGGCTTCAGGTCATATGTCGCGACCTTCGGCGAGTTAATAAGGATGCGCTCTTCGCCCGGGAATTCTTCTTCGCGGCCGCCGCTCATAAAGAACGTAACGTGCGGATACTTTTCAGTTTCTGCAATGCGAAGCTGTTTTAACCCGTGCTGTGCTAATACTTCACCAACCGTATTGTCAAGGTTTACCGGTTTAAAAGCCACATATCCGTCAACAGATTCACTGAAGTGAGTCAGGCAGACGAAATACAGGTTTTTCGGATGATGTTCACCGCGGTCGAAATCGCGGAAATCTTTGTTGGTAAACGTGTTCGAAATCTGGATGGCGCGGTCAGGTCTGAAATTATAGAAAATCACAGAATCGCCGTCATGAATTTTCGCAACGGGTTCACCGTTTTCTTTTGTGATGACGGACGGGATGACGAATTCATCATGAATGCCGTTCGCATAAGAATCGTCGACGACATCCATCGCGCTGCGGTAAGACGGGCCTTCGCCGTAAGCCATTGCGCGGTACGCTTTTTCCACACGGTCCCAGCGTTTGTCGCGGTCCATGGAGTAGTAGCGTCCGGAAATGCTGGCGATTTCGCCGACACCGATTTCTTCGATCTGCTCATTCAGCTGCTGAATGTAAGTTTTCGCAGTTTGCGGACCTACATCGCGGCCGTCGAGGAAACCGTGGATATACACCTTCGTCAGCCCTTCACTTTTCGCAAGCTTCAGCAGCGCGAATAAATGATTGATGTGACTGTGTACGCCCCCGTCAGAAAGAAGGCCGAACAGGTGCAGCGCTTTGTCGTTGTCTTTCGCGTTTTTGATGGCGTCAAGGAACGTTTGATTGCGTTCGAATTCGCCTTCGCGGATGGCAACGTTCACGCGTGTTAAGCTTTGGTACACAATACGTCCTGCGCCGATATTCAAATGTCCGACTTCAGAGTTCCCCATCTGTCCTTCAGGCAGTCCGACTGCTTCGCCTGATGCCGTCAGCGTCTGATGAGGGTATTGGTTCCAATAACGGTCGAAATTCGGTTTTTTCGCTTGTGCGACTGCATTTCCGACTGTTTCATTGCGTAATCCGAACCCATCAAGAATGATGAGTGCAGCTGGTTTTTTACTCATATTGACCTTCCTCCAATAATTGAACGAATGACTGCGGTTCAAGGCTTGCGCCGCCGACCAAAGCACCGTCAATATCGGACTCTGCCATATATTCTTTAATATTTGCAGGTTTTACGCTGCCGCCGTATTGAATGCGGAGCTTGTCAGCAGTTTCCTGGCTGAAGCTTTCAGCAACGACTTTACGGATATGCGCGCAGACGTCGTTAGCATCTTTCGCTGTAGAAGATTTGCCTGTTCCGATTGCCCAGATTGGCTCGTACGCAATAACGGAAGCAGCAACTTGCTCTTCAGAAAGACCCGCAAGACCTTTTTTCACTTGATCGGCAACAAGATCATTTGTTTTTCCGGCTTCGCGCTCTTCAAGCGTTTCACCTACGCAAATGATCGGCACAATGCCGTGTTTGAAAGCGGCATGCGCTTTTTTGTTAACAGTTTCATCTGTTTCAGCGAACATTTCACGGCGCTCAGAGTGGCCGATGACACAGTATTCCACGCCAAGGTCTTTCAGAGCAACCGGGCTGATTTCGCCTGTGAACGCACCGTTTTCTTCAAAATGCATGTTTTGGGCGCCGACTTTTAAGTCAGTTCCTTTAACAGCAGAAGTCAGCTTTTCTAAGAAAAGTGCTGGTGCGCAAACAACGGCTTCCGCTTTGTCTGCTGCTGGAATGGAAGATTTCACTTCTTCAACGAAGCTGACAGCCTCGCCGAGTGTTTTGTTCATTTTCCAGTTACCGGCTATAATTGGTTTTCTCATCTGTTCCACTTCCTTATAGCAGTTTTATTTATCGTTCAGTGCAGCTACCCCTGGAAGCTCTTTGCCTTCCATAAATTCAAGGGATGCGCCGCCGCCTGTTGAGATGTGGCTCATTTTGTCAGCAAGGCCGAATTTTTCAACGGCTGCCGCAGAGTCTCCTCCGCCGATGACAGAGTATGTATCATTCGCCTCTGCCAATGCTTCTGCAACCGCTTTTGTGCCTTGAGCGAACAAGTCGATTTCGAATACGCCCATCGGTCCGTTCCACACGACAAGTTTGCTGTTTTTGATAACGTCAGCATACGTTTCGCGTGTTTTCGTACCAATGTCGATGGCTTCTAAATCACTTGGAATCTCAGAGATCGGCACGATTTGAACGTTTGCATCGTTAGAGAAATCATCAGCAACGAGAACGTCTTCCGGCATATAGAATTTAACGCCTTTTTCTTTCGCGCGGTCCATGAATGATTTTGCAAGCTCGATTTTATCTTCTTCAAGAAGAGATTTACCGACTTCATAGCCAAGCGCTTTAACGAATGTGTAAGCAAGACCTCCGCCGATGATCAAGTTGTCCACTTTATCAAGCAGACTTTCGATGACGCCGATTTTGTCTTTTACTTTCGCTCCGCCGATGATTGCCGTAAACGGGCGCTCAGGATTTGTCACGGCTTTGCCGAGAACGTCAAGCTCTTTTTCCATCAGGAATCCTGCAACCGCCGGCAGATGCTCGGCAATTCCGGCTGTAGATGCGTGAGCACGGTGGGCAGCACCAAATGCGTCATTGACATATACATCCGCAAGCTCAGCAAATGCTTTAGCAAGCTCAGGATCATTTTTCTCTTCGCCAGGGTAGAAACGTACGTTTTCCAATACAAGAACGTCTCCGTCCTTCATATCAGAAATTTGTGCTTTTACAGCATCACCGTAAGCTTCATCTGCTTTTTTCACTTCTTTGCCAAGCAGTTCGCCTAAGCGTGCAGCGACAGGAGTTAAACGAAGCTCCTCAACCACTTCGCCTTTCGGGCGGCCTAAGTGGCTCGCAAGAAGGACTTTCGCGCCTTGGTCTGCAAGATGTTTGATTGTCGGAAGCGCAGCACGGATACGAGTATCGTCTGTTACTTCCCCGTCTTTCATTGGAACGTTAAAGTCAACGCGGCAGAATACGACTTTGCCTTTTACGTCGATGTCTTTTACTGTTTTTTTATTCATGCCTTAGGAGATCCTCCTTCAAAATGGTTTGCATAGCACGAAAAACGTGAAACGTGAAACCGCCTTATGGATGCTTCCGCCGCGGGGCAGATTGCAGCTTCCGGGCACGGGGCAGATCGTCTTCTGAGCCAGGGCAGGCGGCCCGAAAACGAAAGTGCCGCTGAAACTGCAAAACGCGGACGTTCTGCAGCAATCCGGCGCTTTCTGAAAGCCGGTTCTCATGGAAAAAGGGAAAGGGAGTCCGTCCCCTTCCCTTGTCCGCTTTCATTATAGCGTTTCTGTCCGAAAGAACCAAGTCCGGTCCTTTCCGGGAGCTATGAATTAAAGACCTTGTTTTGCGATGTAAGCTGCAAGGTCAACAACGCGGTTAGAGTAGCCGCTTTCGTTATCGTACCAAGAGATTACTTTTACCATGCTGCCTTCCATAACCATTGTAGAAAGAGCATCGATTGTAGAAGAGTTAGCATTGCCGTTGTAGTCTCCGGATACTAATGGCTCTTCGCTGTAGCCAAGGATTCCTTTAAGATCGCCTTCAGCCGCTTCTTTAAGAGCTGCGTTTACGTCTTCAACCGTTACGTCTTTGTTAAGTTCAGCAACTAAGTCAACAAGAGAAACGTTTGGAGTCGGCACACGCATTGCTCCGCCGTTCAGTTTGCCTTTTAGTTCAGGAAGAACTAGAGAAACTGCTTTAGCAGCACCAGTTGATGTTGGGATGATGTTTTCAGCTGCTGCACGCGCACGACGGTAGTCTTTGTGCGGAAGATCAAGGATTTGCTGATCATTTGTGTAAGAGTGAACAGTTGTCATCATACCGCGTTTGATGCCGAATTTGTCGTTAAGTACTTTTGCAAACGGCGCAAGGCAGTTTGTTGTGCAAGATGCGTTAGAGATAACATCGTGGTTAGCTGCATCGTATTTATCTTCGTTAACACCCATAACGATTGTGATATCTTCTTCGTTAGCAGGTGCAGAGATGATGACTTTTTTCGCGCCGGCTTCTAAATGTTTCGCAGCGTCTGCGCGTTTTGTGAAGAAACCAGTAGATTCAACTACGATTTCAACGCCTTGTTTGCCCCAGCTGAGTTTCGCAGGATCGCGCTCAGCAGAAACTTCGATTGTTTTGCCGTTAACAACAAGGTTGCTGCCGTCAACTTTAACTTCTGCGTCTAATTTTCCGTGTACGGAATCATATTGTAAAAGATGAGCAAGCATGTTAGCGTCTGTTAAATCGTTAACCGCCACTACCTCAACTTCAGGATTGTTTAATGCTGCGCGGAATACGTTACGTCCAATACGACCAAAACCGTTAATACCGACTTTTACTGCCATGATTATTTCCTCCTTTTAATAAGTGAGAGATATTTATATTGAGGGACTGTTATCCCTTAATAACTTCTTTGCGGCTCCTTCGTCCGTGACGAGAACCGTGTTTCGCTGCTTTTTAAAATAAGCTTCGATTGCTTCTGCTTTTGATGATCCGCCCGCTACTGCGATAATGTCGGGAATGGCATCGAGGTCATCGAGCTGCATTCCGACTGAATGCACCTTGTGAACGACTTCTCCGTCCGCATTAAAGTAGTAGCCGAATGCTTCTGTCACCGCATGATTGTCATCTATTTTCTTCAAATCTTCCAAAGGCGTGTTTCTTCGCTCCGCCATTGTTCTAGCTTCGCCGATTCCGTGAATGAGCATACTCGCTGATTTAATCGTCTGAAGCACCTCTTTTACGGAAGGTTCTTCAATAATAGATGAATAGGCGCCTTGTGACAGCTGTCCGGGAACAAACAAAAGCCGGTAAGTGCCTGAAGCCTTTTCCGCCATATGCGCGCATATGGTGTTCGCCTGGTTTTTCACGTCTTCGCCTAAACCGCCTCTTGCAGGCACAAACAAAAGCTCGCGGTTTTTAGAATCCGGCGTCATCATATCGGCGACAGCTTCAATTGTCGTACCGCCGGTTACAGCGACGATATTTTTGCCTGAAAATCTCTTTTTCATACACGCAACGGCCGCTCTCCCTAATTCTTTTTTGACCCAAGGAGATTGGTCGCTGTCTCCGGAGACGATAATGGCATCTTTCAGATTAAGCCGCTCTTTTAATGTCTTTTCCAAAAGCGTCAATCCTAAAACATCCTTCATCGTATCTTCCAGAATCGAAAGCAGTGAATAGCCTTCTTCCGTCATTGTCATGCCGTTTGTTTTAATATCAATGAGATTCTGTTCTTTCAAAAACTGAACCTCGCTTCTGAGAACGCGCTCGGTCAATCCGAGACTGGCTGCGAGACTTCTGCGGCCGATCGGTTCGGTAAGCCTGATATACTGCAAGATTTCAAATCTTTTCTGCATGACAAGCAAAAGATCAGGCAATAATTTTTTTTGAGCTTGTATTAACTGGTTCATGACTCAAACGTTCCTTCCTATTCATACTGGACAGAAAATGTCCCGCTATGACAAAAAACGTCCCATCATAGCCAAAAAAAATTATGTCTGCTTTCTTTAATTATTTTAACAGGATGACTTTGTTAATTCAACTGTTAAAGGTCAATTCCTCGACATTCTTCGCAGGATTTACCAGTATCTCCTTGATACAGTCATTATATACAGAAACAGACTGAAGGTGACAGACAAAAGCCCGCCGGAGCGGACTTTTGTCGTAAAACGCTTTCATTTTATCCAGAGTTTTTCTATTTCCTCTAATGATTTATTTTTCGTCTCAGGGCAAATCGTCACGACAAACAAGAAACAGAGAATATTAATGACGGCGAATATCCAGAAAGTGTACGCGAGACCCAGCCCGCTGATCATCATCGGCACGAACTGACCGATCGCCCAGTTCGCCCCCCACAGGAATATCGTCGCAATACCGGCGGCGCGTGCGCGGAGGTGGTTCGGAAAGATTTCTGAAATCATGATCCACGTAATCGGCCCGACTGAAACGCAGAAAGCGGCAACGAATCCTAATATAATGACGACTAAAGCCGGACCGCTTGCCAGCTGAAAATAAAAGGATGCCCCGATTAAGATCATGAACAGCGCCATAAAGGCTGATCCGACCCCCATCAGCTTTTTCCGGCCAACTTTATCGACTAAAAGAACCGCGATAATGGTGAAAATCACTTCGACGACACCGACGATGCATGTCGTGACAAACCCCGCATTCTGCCCGAAGCCCATCATTTTGAAGATTTCCGGCCCGTAATACGTAATCGCGTTCATGCCGATGACCTGATTGAACAAAGCCAGCAGAATCCCGATCACAAGCGCTTTTCTCAGCCCCGGTTTAAACAGCTGAGACAATGAACCCATTTTTTCTAATTGTAAAGACGTTTCAATTTGTTTGATTTCTTCTTTCGCGGTCTGCTCGCCGTTAATGCGCGTCAGCACGGCGAGAGCTTCATTCCTGCGCCCCGCTTTTGCAAGCCAGCGCGGACTTTCCGGCACGATAAGCAGCACGATAAAAAAGATGACAGACGGAATCATGCCGTAAGCGAGCATCCACCGCCAGCCGGTGTGCACCCCCCATTCATATGAGCCGGACTGCTGGACGGCGAGGTTAATAAAATAAGTGCCGGAGATGCCTAATATCGTAAACAGCTGATACAGTGAGGACAGACTGCCGCGTATGGCCGGAGGAGCGGCTTCGGTAATATAGGTGACAGAAAGCGAGGAGCCCATTCCGATCCCCAGACCGCCGATGACTCTGGCGATAATTAAGGAAGACACACTTTGAGAAAGCGCAGAGACAACCGCTGACACCGCAAACAAAAGGGCCGCTGCCATCAGAACCTTTCTCCGTCCGAAACGGTCACTCAAAAATCCGGAAATACCGACGCCGAAAACACCGCCGATCATAATGCTTGAAATCACGAGTCCTTCCATAAAAGGACTTAAACGGTACAAGTCTTTCAGAAAACCGATGGCGCCGGAAATAACCGCCGTGTCATAACCGTACAAAAGCCCTCCGAGTCCGGCCGCGCATGAGATAAGAATGACAAACCACTTCGAATGCTCCCGAGTGACAGGTACATTTGAGCCAATTGGTGCCGGGTGATTCTTCATGAATTTTACCCTCCCGCGAATAATAGAATAAAAACGCTTACAAATTAGAGTGTTGTTACATTTGTACGTACTTATAAAGAATTTTATCTAAAAATAAGGAAAATTAGTACGTACAAATAAAGAATAAGCAGTTTTTCAGAATCTGTCAATTGTTTTTACGACTTGATGAAAGGGCTTACTATGTTATACTGGAATTTGTCCGTATACATTTTGGAGGAATTGATATGCTACCGAAATATGCTCAAGTAAAAGAAGAAATTTGTTCATGGCTGAATCAAGGAAAAATACAGCCTGACCAAAAGCTGCCTACGGAAAATGAGCTGATGCATCAGTTCGGCGTCAGCCGCCATACCATCAGAAAAGCGATCGGGGATTTAGTCTCGCAGGGGCTGCTGTACAGCGTTCAGGGCGGAGGCACCTTTGTCGCTTCACGCACGGCGAAATCAGCCATGCATTCAAACAAAACGATCGGCGTCATTACAACGTACATATCAGACTATATTTTCCCGAGCATCATCAGGGGAATCGAATCTTATTTAAGCGAACAAGGCTATTCCATGCTGCTGACGAGCACCAACAACAATACAGAAAGTGAACGACGCGGCCTTGAAAACCTGCTGTCTAAAAATATAGACGGGCTGATTGTCGAGCCTACGAAAAGCGCGCTGCAGACGCCCAACATCGGCTAT
The DNA here is from genome assembly GCF_056399565.1 of Bacillus sp. 01N42_2. Classification (NCBI taxonomy): domain Bacteria; kingdom Bacillati; phylum Bacillota; class Bacilli; order Caryophanales; family Bacillaceae; genus Bacillus; species Bacillus sp. 01N42_2. Next base: position 162,173 of record NZ_JBFTRO010000001.1, read on the forward strand.
TATCTCAATCTGGAGAAAAACGGCATTCCGTTTGCCATGATTAACGCTTCTTATGCGGAGCTGGCCGCACCGAGCTTTTCCGTCAATGATGTCAAAGGCGGCATGATGGCTTGCGAATACGTCATGTCCCTCGGGCACACGCACATTATGGGAATTTTTAAAGCGGATGACACGCAGGGCGTCAAACGAATGAACGGCTATCTGCAGGCGCATCGGGAGCGCGGGATCTTCCCGTCTCCGGACATGATCGTAACTTACACGACTGAGGAAAAAGAAACCGTGCTTCTCCAAAAGATTAAGGATACCCTTGAGCAAAACAGCGGATCATACCCGACGGCCATTCTTTGTTATAATGATGAAATTGCGCTGAAGACAATTAATCTTCTCAGAGAATTCGGCTTAAAGGTGCCTGATGACGTGTCAGTCATGGGCTATGATGATTCACATTTCGCCCAGATTTCCGAGGTGAAGCTCACCTCTGTCAAGCACCCGAAATCCATTATGGGGAAAGCGGCGGCAAAATACGTCATCGACTGCTTAGAACATAAAAAACCGAAGCAAGATGACGTCGTGTATGAACCGGAACTCGTCATCCGGAATTCCGTCAGGCGGATCGGCGAATGAAAATGGGCAGATACAATAGTATCTGCCCATCAGTCATTAAATTGAAAACTGAGCTGAAAATCATGAGGTGGAAGAACATCATCTATATTTTCTTTATTAAAATGCTTTAAAATATAATAAAATAACGAATCTGAAATATATAGTCTTTTATCATAGTATGTAAAGACCTTTGGAAAGATATCCTTTTTGGATTGCAATTCATCGAAGTGGTTAAGTACAGAGGTCAGTGCACCATGATTTATTGACTTTTTCTCATGGATTCGGTGAATATTCTCATATAAATACTGAAAAGAAAATCCTCTCCTCGCTATATCTTGATCAGACGTTAACACAATTTTCATTATATAATAGTATAACTTCAGCTTCGCTTTTCTTTCTCCATCTGCAATGTCTTGAATTTTTGTCAGATATTCCTCGCTTACTCTTTTATAATACAGAGCATTACATTCCTTAGCTAATTCAAGACTGTCAAGAACAATGTAATTCTGACTTCTCTTTCTTATCCCACTTTCACGACAATAATCAAAAAGAAGTTGTTGATATACAGCAACTATTTGGCTAGATGCCTCTATAAAATAATTTATTACATTTTCACTAATGTCTATATTCAGCTCTTTACAGCCTCTACTCTTTATCTTCAACAAATCTGTAGTAGACCATTTAGTAGCATCAATATAATCAATTCTTTGAGATAATTCTCCATTGAATTTTTCAAAATAGCCATTTATAATTTTCGTCCCGATTATAATGAATCTTAAGCCACTTTGATAGAACATTTTCAGGTCAAAAGCCAACAGATATTGATCGACTAAATTTAAATAATGAAAGTCATCCAGTACAATAAACTGAATGCCTTTTTCCTTCAGTGATTCAGCCACTCTGACACTTACGGTCTTAGGAAGATCCATTTTCCCTGATTCACTTAATAACTCTTTTTCTGATGAATCTCCGGTCACTTTCGCTTTTAAAAATTGAAATAGATTTGCCTCTACTTGACTATCAATTTTTGAGCACTTTTCAATACTTTTGGAAAAGTTATCAGATATCTCCACGCCGGATTTGTATAAAATTTGTGTGTAAATATCAGCTAAATCAACTCCCTTCGTACAGTCTATCACTATAGTGTTTTCAGCTTTGGTTACATATTTTTTTCTTAATAATGTTTTTCCGACTTTTGTTTCACCATAAATTACGATGTGATGATCCGTTAGTTCAATTTTATCTTGATAATCCTCATCAATTTGTTGTCTATCGACATAACTTTTTAAAACATTCCGCGATATACCAAAAACATCTTTCAAAGAAACATCCAAATCTTTATTCCCTCCCTACGTTTCAAGAAAATTTTTCTAATAAATGATACCACAATAGTATGAAATTTCATATTATTATACAAAAACAGGCAGCACACTATAAAGAGTGTGCTGCCTGTTTTTATCTTTTTAATTCGGCGATGATTTCAAACGACCGCATTCTGTCGGCATGCTCAAAGCTTTCTGAATTCACCATGATTTCATCCGCCTGTGTTGTCCGGATGAAGCTTTCCAGTTTTTCCTTCACACGCTCCGGTCCGCCGACGATCGTTGAACTGAGCTGTTCATTCACCATCGCTTTTTCATACGGCGACCAGATTTGATCCATGTCTTCAACAGGGGGCTTCAGCTGGTTCGGCGTGCCGCGGACGAGGTCTAAAAATCTTTGATAATGCGATGTCGCCAGATGCTCCGCCTTTTCATCCGTGTCTGCGGCAATAACGGTGACGCCGACCATCGCGTACGGTTTATCCAGTACGTCTGACGGACGGAAGGAGCTTCGGTACAGCTCAAGAGCCGGCACTGTGTTTTTCGGTGAGAAGTGAGCCGCAAAGGCGAACGGAAGCCCGAGCTCTCCGGCAAGGCGTGCGCTGAAGCCGCTTGAGCCCAGAAGCCAGATCGGCACGTCCAGCCCTTCGCCCGGAATGGCGCGGACTTGATTGCGCACATTGCCTGTCGGTTTGAAGTAATTTCTCAATTCTTCAAGCTGCTCCGGAAAATCTTCCCCGCTGTTTATGTTTCTTCTTAAGGCTCTTGCCGTTAATTGGTCGGTTCCCGGCGCACGTCCGAGTCCGAGGTCAATCCGCCCTGGATATAACGTTTCAAGGGTTCCGAATTGCTCCGCGATTATAAGTGACGAATGATTCGGCAGCATAATGCCGCCTGAACCGACGCGGATTTTTTTCGTGCCGCCGGCGATGTGGCCGATCAGCACTGACGTTGCCGAGCTGGCGACGCCTTCTATATTATGATGCTCCGCCAGCCAATAGCGGTTATAGCCCCACTCCTCGGCGCGGCGCGCTAAATCCATGCTGTTGCGGAACGATTCAGCAACCGTTCCCCCCTGTACGACCGGCGATAAATTCAATACGGAAAACGCAGTATCTTTCAATGTATGTTCAGCCATCGTTTTCTCCTTTATGGTTTAGTGTAAGCAGATCTTAAACAAGGTCTCTACCACACACCTTACCACAGCTTTTCCCGTGAGTTAAACAATTTGATTCGATGATATTCGAACAATCAGTCAGCGGTCGTCACTAGTGAACTCTGTATGAATGAATCTATTACATTCAGATATGAAGAGCCTAGAATGATATAAAAATGAAAAGATATCATTGAAAGAACAGAACCAATAATGTTAACATATGTAATATATTGAATAGGAAGGAAGTCATTCTATATGCGTAAAAAACTCTTAATGGCACTCACAACAGCTTTACTGGCAGCAATCTTTTTTACAGGAAACACCGATAAGGCATACGCCGCAGACTTTTATGACGGCACTCAGCAGCATTTAAATGTAAGCGGATTTACCGATGCCTCCTACTACACGAAAAAAGCGAAAACTGTCGATTTTACTCTCAGTACACCGTATCCGTCTAATCGAACCTTTAAAGGAAACCTATACTTACAGCGAAAGTCAGGAAAGAAATGGACGACTTGCAAAAAAACAACCTTTTCATTCTCAGTAAGGGTGACTAAGTCATTCTCTTTAAAAGGATGCAAGACAGGTTATTATCGTGTCAAAGCCACGTTCAGCGGTTCAAAACTTGTCAATACGACAAACTCTTTTAAAATTAACCGATAAGATTCAGGACCCTAAGATGATTAGGGTCTTTTATTCATTCTTTGTGAGTTCCTGCGCGATTTGAATAAAAAGTTTTGCCGCCAATGAAGCCTCTTTTACGGAAGGAACGGCAAGCAGAACATCGCGGTACACCTCCTGATTCAGATCTCTCGTCACGACATTGTCCGGCAGCGATATTCCCGACATAGACATTTGTGATAATATCGCGATTCCCAGCCCTTCTTTAATCATGCTGATGGACGTATTGACGTTGTAAACAGTGAATGCGGCAGTCAGCACAGATCCTGCCTCCCTAAACATATCAATAAGCGGTGATTCGTACCCTCCGTCACAGATGATCATCGGCTGGCAGTCAAGGTCTTTCAGAGTGATTGACTCACAGCTGCAAAGCGGATGATCATTTCTAAGCACGACGGCCATTTTATCTTTTTTCAGCGGCAGATATTCCATATCTTCCGTAGGAAAAAGAGTAATACCTGCATCTATTACCCTGGAACGGAGCCATTCCTTTACTTCGTTGACCGTTCCTTCATGAAGCACCAATTCAAGCTTCGGATACCGCTTTTTAAACATACTGATCAGCTTTGGAATGAAATAAGCGGAAGCGGCGGGAAATGTGCCGACGTGAATCGTTCCCTGTTCAAGCCCTCTTTCCGCGGCCGCCAGCTGCTCGGCTTTTTCTATGCCTTTGAGCACCTCTCTGATATGGACGAGAATTTTTCCGCCCGTGTCCGTGAGTCTTAAGCCGTTGCGGCGCTCGCGGATGATCAGCTTAATGCCGAGCTCTGACTCAAGCGCCGAGATGGCATGGCTGACGGCGGGCTGCGTCATATTCAGCGCCTGCCCTGCTTTTGTAAAGCTTCCCGTTTCAGCAATTTGAACAAAAACCCGCAGTTGTGTAATCGTCATAACGTTTTACTTATGCTCCTTATAAAAAAGATTCATTTTATTTATCTTGCTGATTACCGTATCATATGATGGAATTGTTCTACAAGGAGTGAACGTCGTGAAACAGCTTTCGAGAATACAGACAGCTCTCATGCTGGCGTTTTTAGTTACGGTATGGGGGATTAACTGGCCGCTGACAAAGGCCGCGCTCGCCTATTCCCCGCCTCTTCTGTTTGCCGGAATCCGCACGCTGATCGGCGGACTTCTATTATTAATGGTGGCGCTGCCCCGTTTTAAAAAGCTGCGTTTTAAAGAAACGTGGCCGATCTATCTGATTTCTGCTATTTTAAATATTACTTTATTTTACGGCCTGCAAACGGTCGGCTTGAATTACCTGCCTGCCGGCCTATTTTCAGCCATTGTGTTTTTCCAGCCTGTTTTAATGGGTGTTTTTTCTTGGCTGTGGCTCGGGGAATCGATGTATCCTTTGAAAATAGCTGGGCTTATTCTAGGCTTTTCCGGTGTCGCCGTCATCAGCTCAGCCGGTTTCGGAGGTCATATTTCCATCGCCGGCATTCTTTTGGCCTTAGGCTCCGCAGTCAGCTGGGCGCTCGGCACGGTATATGTGAAAAGAACGGGCGGACGCGCGGACTCGATCTGGATGGTCGCTCTTCAGCTTCTGATCGGCGGCGTGCTGCTTGTGAGCTCCGGCAGTTTTTCAGAAAGCTTTTCAGCGATTCAATGGAAAGCTCCGTTCATTCTGAGCCTTCTGTTCATTTCGGTATTTGTCATCGCGCTCGGCTGGCTCGCCTTTTTTACGCTTGTCGGTTCAGGGGAAGCAAGCAAGGTTGCCTCTTACACCTTCCTGATCCCGCTCATATCCATTGTCGTCAGCTCGATATTCCTGCATGAGCCGCTGACCGTCAGCCTTTTAGCCGGACTGCTTCTGATTGTCACAAGCATTTGCTTTGTGAATATAACACCAAAGAGACTGAAAACACCTGCTTTGGCCGCAGAAAAAAAGGCCGCTCATTAAAAAAACTCTTGCCGCGGGGCAAGAGTTTTTTTGTTTATTGATGTCTCCCTTTCACGAGATACGCAGCCGTAATAAGCAGGTAGATGGCCGCGGTGATGCATGTGATGACAATGGATGTCGTCGCAATTACGCCGATCAGGATGGCCAAAAGCGCAAGCACCGCAAACCAGGTCGTGTACGGGAACCATTTGACGTAATAAGCCGGCTGTTCTGTTGAATGTTTTCTTGATTTCAAATGGGCGAATCCGATAATCAGCCAGATGAACAGCACGGTATAGCCGAGTGAACCCATCAAATAATTAAACGTCTGGCTTCCTGCAAATAAAGAAATCAGAACGCCTACATATAAAAATGACGTACAAGTCAGAATCGCATAGACGGGAACCTTTTTCTTCGATAGTTTTGAAAAGATTTTCGGCACCCGGCCGTCAGAAGCCTGCGTAAATAAGACGCGGGATGACCCGTACAATCCCGAGTTCATAGACGAGATAATCGCAAGAAGAATGACGGCATTCATAATATGGTCTGCACCCGGAATTCCGATCATCTTAAATACTATGACAAACGGGCTTTCGGGAACGCTGTTGACTTGATTCCAAGGAATCAGGCTGACGATGATGAAAAACGGCAGCAAATAAAAAGCGACAATCCGCGTTAACGTGCTTCGGACAGCTTTCGGAATCACCTTTTCGGGGTTTTTTGTCTCCGCCAGCGTGACGCCGATGATTTCCGTTCCGCCGTATGAGTAGATCACGACGAGCATCGCCGTAATGACGCCCCCCGCTCCATGCGGGAAAAATCCTCCGTGATCCGTTAAATGAGACAGGCCCGGCGCCGTATGATTGCCGAATGAGAAAAATAAAAGCAGAATTCCGCATAAAATAAAGATGACAATCACCGTAATTTTAATGAGCGCAAGCCAGTACTCTGTCTCGGCAAAAAGCTTCACAGAAAGCATGTTTACGACCGTTACCACAATGGAAATAATCAAAGCGAGTATCCATATCGGACATTCCGGCAGCCAATATTGAATGAAAATGGCGGCTACGACCGCCTCTGCGGCAATATTGAGCACCCACATTTTCCAATAGATCCAGTCTAAAAAGTATGCAGCGTACGATCCGAGAGACTGCTCAACCAAATCACGGAACGTCCTTGCATGTTTGTTTCTGACAGCCATTTCGGCCAGCCCCTGCATAATAAACAGCAGAATGATTCCGCCGAGGAGGTAGGCCAGCAGCACGGAAGGCCCGGCTTCATCAATCGCCGTGCTGCTGCCTTTAAAGAGCCCGGCCCCAATTGCGCCTCCAAGCGCCATCATCATAATGTGTCTGGACGACATCGTCCGTTTCAACGTTTGCTTGTCCTTTTCCATCTATCACACGCCCTCTCGCAAAAAGTGTTCATCACATAAAAAAGCACGCCGCCTCTTTTTAAAAAAGAGACGGCGTGCCTCAGGCAGCCGCGGTACCACTCTTGTTGATCCCAAATATCCGGAATCCAGCTTGAAAACCTTTTAACGAAGGTCAGCCGTTAGGACATAGGGAATATTCCGATAATTCCGTTCCGCCCTGCCACTTCCGGGCGAGTTCAAAGAACAATCAGTCCGCGTTGCACCAAACCGCGGCTCTCTTTTTCTGACTGGATTCTTTTACTGCTCCCGTTCACAGTGTTTTATGTTAAATGAATCTCTTGAGTTTTTATTTTCTGAATATAGTAACATAATATACAGTCTTCTAATTTCAAAGTCAATACTAATTTTTACCGTCCTATTGTCCTTCCCGATCATTCGAAAATCTCAGCTGAAAACCGGAAACAAGGCTTTGCTTTCCAGGTGCCGCGCTTTCCGCTTTCACCTTAGTGTTTGCGTATAAAAACAGCGCAAGCGCAATGCCGAATGATATGACGAGAATCCATGCTTTTTTCATCCAGATGCCTCCTCACTTTCTATCATCGGCGGCCTTTCTCTTTTTTTATACACCAAATCGAAAAAACAATTTTAAAATTCTGTTTTCCTTATATTGAAACTTGCTTTATCATAAAAGTATGCGTTTACATTCGAATAGGGAGGTTATAGCATGACCCCTGTCAATTCAAGCAGTATCGGGAAGATTCAGGCAGCCAGCAAAGGCTTGTCGCCAAAATTGAGAGCGATTGCAGACCATATCGTGAAGGAACCGAAAGACGTGGTTCATCTCTCTATCATTCAGCTGGCGGAAAAAACGAAAAGCTCTGAAGCGACGATTTTCAGGCTGTGCAAGCGGCTCGGTTTTTCCGGCTATCAGGATTTAAAAATCGCGCTTGCTCAGGAAATCGTTCAGGAGCCTGTGCAGCACATTCATGAAGAAATGAGCCCTGATGACGATACCGAAGTCATCATCCAAAAAGTTTTCCGCGCAAATATTTCCGGCCTGACCGATACGTTTCAGTTGTTAGATCCGGCCGATGTTGAAAAAGCGGTAGAGATGATTCACGGCGCAGACAGAATCGAATTTTACGGAAACGGCGGCTCCGGGCTGATCGCCACAGATGCGTATCATAAGTTTATGCGCACGGGCATAAACTGCATCGCTCACACGGACTCTCACTTTCAGGCGATGTCAGCGGGTCTTCTCGGTCCCGGAAGCGCAGTCATCGGGATTTCTCACTCGGGGAGCAACAAGGATGTGCTCGATGCGGTGAAAACGGCCAAATCGCTCGGCGCGGGCACGATCGGCATTACAAGCTACCAAAAGTCGCCGCTCACCCAGATTTCTGACGTTGTGCTGTATACATCAACAAGGGAGACGGCCTTTCGAACGGAAGCGATGTCCGCAAGACTCGCCCAGCTGACGGTCATTGATACGCTTTATTTCGCAACGGCACGTCTGCGGCAGGAGAAAACGCTCGCCAACTTGCAGCAAATCAGAAAAATGATCGCGCACAAACGTTTGTAACCGTTTTCTGAATATTTATTTTTCAAAGAGAAAAGCCGATACAGCGGGAATTGAGGCAATTTTGTGAAAAAAATTTTCTTCTCTATCGTTGATTTATAAAAAAATTATTCCTATAATTGACTTTGTAAGGGCATACATTATCAATCTATCTTATTATTCAATTAGAGTAGGCGGGATATATATGAAGGAAACCCAAGCTGTTATCGGTCTGGATATCGGCACGACCAGCACGAAAGCCGTTCTGTTCGGACCAAGAGGCAAAGTGCTAGCCAAACATTCGGTTCACTATGATTTAATACAGCCAAAGCCGGCATGGGCCGAGCAGGATCCCGAGCACATTTTGGAAGCTGTTATCGCGAGCATCAGAGGCGCCGTCACAAAGGCCGGACTGAGCCCGGACAACCTGCTGGCAATCGGTATCAGCACCGCCATGCACTCATTGATTGCTGTCGATCAAAACGGCGGCCTGCTGACCAAAAGCATCATTTGGGCGGACAACCGCAGCGCCGAGCAATCAAAACGGATTTTAAAAGAAATGAACGGTTTCGATATTTATAAAAGAACGGGCACACCGATTCACCCGATGTCTCCCCTTTCCAAAATTGTGTGGATGAGAGAACAGGATAAGGAGACATTCGCGAAAGCCGCCAAATTCATCAGTATTAAGGAATATATTTTGCACGAGTTTTTCGGAACTTATGTCGTTGATTATTCGATTGCTTCGGCAACGGGGCTGTTCCGTTTAGAGACGCTTTCATGGGATGAAGAAGCGCTCCGGATTGCCGGAATCCGGGAAGATCAGCTGTCGGACATCGTGCCGACCACTCACCAGCTATGCGGCCTTGCGCCGGAAATCGCGGCACGGATGGGCATTCATGCGGATACTCCGTTTATTATCGGCGCAAATGACGGCGTGCTCGCCAATCTGGGAGTAGGCGCGATCGGCAAAGGCGAGGTAGCCGTTACGATCGGAACAAGCGGAGCCGTACGTTCGGTGACGGATAAGCCGGTGACGGATGAAAAAGCGCGGACGTTCTGTTATGCGCTGACTGACAAGCATTGGGTCATCGGAGGACCGACGAATAACGGAGGCATTATGCTGCGCTGGCTTCGTGATGAGTTCGCTTCTCCTGAGGTCGAAACGGCGAAGCGGCTTGGCATTGATCCGTACGATTTAATGATTGATATCGCGGATAAAGTGCCCGCAGGCTCTGATGGTCTGCTGTTTCTGCCGTTTTTATCAGGAGAGCGCGCGCCGTTTTGGAATCCGAATGCCCGCGGAACGTTTTTCGGCATCAGCCTCCGCCATAAACGGGAGCATTTTATCAGAGCGGTGCTGGAAGGCGTCATCATGAGCGTCTTTTCGATCGGTGTCGCACTGAGAGATTTGGCGGGCCCCGCAAAAGATGTGCGGGCATCCGGAGGGTTTGCGAGATCGCCGCTGTGGAGGCAGATTTTGTCCGATACGATGGGACGGGAAGTCCTCGTTCCGGAAAGTTATGAGGCATCGGCGCTCGGAGCTGCCGTCCTCGCTTTACACAGCATTGGCGAAATGGAACAGATTGAGGATGTTCAGGACTGGATCAGAATTTCTCACCGTCATGAACCGAATGTTAAAAACAGCGAAACATATATTGAGCTGTTTTACTTATACGAGCGGCTGTATGACAAGCTCAAAGATGAATTTGACGTCATCAGTGAATTTCAGCTCAAACAAAGCCGTTAATTCTTCTTTGAAAGGGTGAAAAGGTCATGTTACTGTTTATAGTCATTGCCGCTATTATCGTTTTACTCTTATTGATTACGGTCGCTAAGTTAAATCCTTTTATCAGTCTTTTGATTACATCCATTCTTGTCGGTTTTGCAGCGGGCATGAAGCTGCCGGACATTATCACTTCGATGAAAACCGGGCTCGGCAATACGCTGTCTCTGCTTGCGATCGTGCTGGCCCTCGGCACGATGCTCGGAAAAATGATGGCTGAATCAGGCGGTGCGGAGCGGATCGCCCACACCCTGATCGGCCGTTTCGGCAAAAAGAAAGTGCATTGGGCGATGGTGGCCGTCGCTTTTATCGTCGGCATCCCGGTCTTTTTCCAGGTCGGCTTCGTCCTGCTCGTGCCGCTTCTGTTTACGATTGCGATTGAAACCGGTGTTTCATTAGTGACGATCGGAATTCCGCTCCTTGCGGGACTTTCCGTCGTGCACGGATTGGTTCCGCCCCACCCTGCGGCGATGGCGGCTGTCGGCATTTATCACGCCAATGTCGGAAAAACGATTGTGTATTCTTTAATTGTCGGCATTCCGACTGCTATCATCGCAGGGCCGCTTTACGGAAAATGGATCGGTAAGCGCATTCACAAACCCGTCCCCGAACTGTTGAAAAAACAATTTATTGAACGGAATGAAAAACGCAAGCTTCCGGGATTCGCAAATACATTGTTTACGATATTAGTACCGGTGATTCTGATGCTTATGGCAACGCTTGCCGAAATTGCGCTTCCGGAAAAAAGCGCGCTCTATGACACTTTTAAATTTATCGGCGACCCTGTCACGGCGCTTTTGATCGCCACGGTTTACTCCTTTTTCAGCCTTGGATTTTATCAAGGCTTTAACAGAGAAAGCATTTTAAAATTCAGCAATGACTGTCTGGGACCGATCGCTTCCATTCTGCTCGTGATCGGAGCCGGCGGCGCTTTTAACAACGTTCTGATTGATTCAGGCGTCGGCACGTACATCGCAGACATGGCGAAGCATTCGAGCTTCTCTCCCGTTCTTTTAAGCTGGACGATCGCGGCAGTCATCCGTGTCGCGACAGGTTCAGCGACTGTCGCCATGATGACGGCGGCCGGTATTGTTGCACCGATTGCATCTGTCATGCCGGGGGTCAGCAGCGAGCTTCTTGTTTTGGCAACGGGAGCAGGCTCTTTGATTCTGTCTCACGTCAACGACTCCGGTTTCTGGCTCATTAAAGAGTATTTCGGAATGACCGTGAAAGAAACGTTCCTGACATGGACGGCGATGGAAACGATTATTTCTGTCAGTGCGATTTGTTTTATTATGATTATTAACGCGTTTATATAAAAGCCGAATAGTGACCCCTGTCAAGTAGACAGTGTTAAAAAGACACTAAGCAGCCTGAGTCCTGTATTGATATGGGCTCAGGTTGTTTAACTTCTTTTGGAACCGTTGATGGTTATAAAAATGAATATATTTACATACTGCTTCTTGAACTGCTTATGCTGTTTTGAATGAATATAAATACATACATTCCGTTTTAAAATGGCTAAAGAAACTTTCCATACAGGCATTGTCCCAACAGTTTCCTCTTCTCGACATACTGGCTTTCATCTGATATTTTTTGAGTAGATTGTGGTAGAGGAGGGATGTACATTGGAAACCTTGGTCGCTATGCAGGAGTACGCCTTTTACATCATTCCGTTTTTTCTTTGCTTTTTTAGCGTATCCACTACAAGTTTCAGGTCATTCTTTCGACTGATCTGATAAGCGGCGATTTCATTATTATACAAGTCTTTCATCACAGAAATGTACAGTTTTTGGCCGCTGAACATTAAATAGGTAATATCCGTTACCCATTTTTCATTAGGTGTTTCGAAGCTGTAAAATCTCTGTTTAGATGATTGCGGGAAGTGATGTGCGTTTCTTTCTTGCCGTAAAAGGGGCGAATTCTCGGCCTGCCCATACCAGTGCCTTTTGCCTTGCGCGTTTCTCCTTAAGCCCTTTCATCCCTCTGTCTGAAAGTGGTTAACCCATCTCCTTACTTGGTATTTATCAATGTTCATTTCTCTGGCGATTGTCTGATAACCCATCCCATCATTTAGGTGAAGATCAACAACTTTTTTCTAAAGTGAATATCATAAGTTTTACGTGTTTTCCCAATAAAAATCCCCTCCATTGCAGACAGATCAGTATGCTTTCTTTTTTCTGTCTACTATGAGGGGATCATATCAATATGAGCTGGGCTCCTTTTTCTTTAACGAAACAAAAGAACAGCTAATATCCCTAGATTAATTATTCCTAAAAGGAAGGAAACGACCGCTATCCCTTTGTTTTTCTGCATAAAATAAAGACCATTTATAACCAAGATACAGCTGATCAAAGCATCAAATAATCGGAGAGCCATAACGTTAAAATCAACTTCCGACTCAAAAAAGCTAAATATCGATACTGCTATTAAAAAGATTACTGATACTGTGATATAAATCAACCAGTCCCTAGATGCACTGCTCTTTTCAGTTTCTTTTTGAATACTGTTCATGAGTTGTTCAAAACCACCTTATAACAATATTTCCTAAATTTTATAATATGCACCTAATCATTTTCAATGCATCGTTATAATGATAAAAAGAGGGGTATTTCTTCCCCCCTCTCCTTAATTATCCGCAAATTAATTTTATTGCTTTGCTTTTTGAGTTGTGCTTGATAATAACACAAACTGTTCCGCAACCAATACCAATTGCTAGGTTGATGGCCGCAATTCTTAAGCAAGAAAGAGCACAAGAGCCTCCATTTGCTATATCATATAACCAAGATACAGCAGCTCTGCAGCTCATCATAGTTGATGCTTTTGTTTCTTCCGCAGAGTCTTTTGAATCCTTTAAGTAATCTTCTACAGAAACTTCTGTTCCATTATCCAGTTTGACTTTTCCGCCTTCTGTTAAGTTTACATCTTCAACAACTTTACCAGCTTGTTTTATTTGTAAATTAAGAAGTTTTTCTGATTCATCAAATGTAATGTAAGTTTCAATGGTATCGAATATTTGTTCAGTTTTCAGATCAACAAAATATTGTGCTGATGTTAATCCAGACTCCATATCATCAACAGGAATTGTTACCACAGCCATGCCTTCTTTTACATTTACAATCTCTTCATCTTGTTCATTTGAAAGTCCAAAGAAGCTGTTTTTTGGTTTTTTCACCAACTTGTTTTGTTTAAATTCCTTTGAGGCATAGACAATTTCTTTTGCTTTTTGTTGATCTTCTAATGGTCCCGATGACTCAGGAACCCCTGATTGGCATGAGGTACAATTTGTTTTTGCTTTCCCTAAAACATTTGAATTAGCTTTAACACTAGTATTAAAAGAGAAAATCGTTACTAATGTAAGTGTGATAGCCATTAACAGTGAAAAAAAGCCTTTCTTATCCATCAAATACCTCCTTTTTCCACATTTTAGGTATACCCATGAAGATTGTAACTTATTTCCAATTCAGAATCAACAACAAAACAGATAATTCTATTAAAATCCAAAAAATTTCTAAAATAGCGGACTTTATTTTCACTGTCAAAAAACTGTCTAATTGCACTTTCTTTTCGTTCGTAAATACAATCATAGAAAACCCATACATCAGGTGAAATTGCTGAGACATCGGCGCCGGTTTCAAAACAAAAGATCTCAAAAGGTAAAATAACACGGATCAAATTGATCATTTCTTACTTTTGTATCACATTTTGTCTGTTTCTTCATTGTCCCAAGGTAAGATCTTGTTGATCTATTAAAATGAAAGGATATGAATATGAAAGTATTTGAAGCCAAACACACTGCTTTCAGAAGCAGATAAACGTGCAAAAGAATACAAAGAATTAAGAAGCCAGAGGGTCAATCTAAAAAAAGCCTTCAAAGACGAACTTGCAGATGCAGAGGACAAACGTAAAAAAACAGTCGATAATTAGGAAGCGTGGACGAAGCACTTGTTACTTCAATGTTCATTTCTCTGGGGATTGTCTGATAACCCATCCCATCATTTAGCTGAAGATCAACAACTTTTTTCTTAAAGTGAATATTATAAGTTTTACGTGTTTTCCTATAAAAAATCCCCTCCATTGTAGACAGATATGCTTTCTTTTTTCTGTCTACTATGAGGGGATCATATCAGAAAACCGGGGGTTGTTTTTTATCGGTCATTAACAAGGATATAAGCGGCTTTCACGGGTCCGTGGACGCCGACAACCAAATCCATTTCGATATCGGCTGAGTTGCTCGGTCCTGTAATATAGTTGATGCAGGAAGGAACGGTGACGCCGTCTCTGATCTGCTGTTTCAGGATATCGCTGGCCTGCGTCATTCTCGGCACAATGGAAGATTTCGGGATGATTGCGATATAGGTAGTCGGAAGCAGGCTGACTGATCGGCCGGCATGCTCTGACGCATACAAAACGACGGTGGCTGATTCAGCAAGCGTAATCTCGCTGAATGTAATGCCTACATTCGCTTGTTCCGCTTTTTCAATATTTTTCGCTCCTTGTTCCGCATCCCATTCCCAAACCGGAATGCCTTCATCCGGCCACTCTTCCGACATAAGAGTCTGCAGGCCGTACGTTTCAAACCGGCTGTCTTTCGGAATGATGACAGGCCCTCCTTCAAAACGGTCCACCTGCGTGCGCAAAGCGGCGTACAGCCCGGCGGCATCCGTTTCGATCAGCTCGGTATGAATGTTGACGCAGTGGTCTTTCAGCATCGTGACAAGATCATCTTCCGTACAGCCCGCATGCGTTTCATATTGAGGCTGGTACTTCCATTCAGGCAGGGACACGCCTGCTTTTCTGCGCTCTCTGCCCAGACGTTCGGCGATCCGGTTTAAAAAGGATTCCTGATGTTTAACCGTCCCTTTCATCATCATTCTTCCCCCTTTTGTTTTTCCCGGTCAAAAAACCAATCTCTGAATCTCGATTTATGCGGCGCCGGGAAGTCCCGGACTGCGGTCCATCCCTTTAACGGCCCCGGCCCTTTTGATATTTTGTCATCTTCCGTAAACGGCGTCATGGCTGCAGGCGCCCATTTTGATCCCATTTTATAAAGGGACGGGGATGACGAGCCGATCCCGAAGGCTTTCATGGCCAGTTTTTCGCTGAACGGCGCTTTGCCCTCTTTTTCCACGATGTTCTGCCGATGCTTGAGCAGCAGCTCGTGCAGCGGAATTTTAACAGGACACGCTTCTGTGCAGGCCGCGCATAAGGAAGATGCGTACGGGAGCTCCTTATACTCATCATATCCGCCGAGAAGGGGCGATAGGACGGCGCCGATCGGACCCGAATAGATGGACCCGTACGAGTGTCCGCCGACATGCCGGTATACGGGACAGACATTGATGCAGGCGGCGCAGCGGATACATTGCAGCACCGATTGAAATTCCGTGCCGAGTATGCGGGAACGCCCGTTATCCACGACCACGAGGTGGAATTCCTCCGGCCCGTCTGCTTCTCCTTCCTGCCGGGGGCCCGTCAGCGCCGTAATGTAACTTGTAAGCCGCTGGCCGACCGCGCTTCTCGTCAGCATGCTGACAAGCACTTCAAACTCAGAAAATGAAGGAACGATCCGCTCCATTCCCATCACGGTGATCTGCGTCTTCGGCAGCGCGGACACAAGGCGGCCGTTTCCTTCGTTTGTCACGAGACTGACCGATCCCGTATCCGCGATTGCAAAGTTGCAGCCCGTGATGCCGACATCCGCTTCGAGAAATTTTTTCCGGAGGACGCTGCGCGCGTGCATGACGAGCTCTTCCGGTTTTTCCGTCTGTTTGTATTCGAGTCTCTCTTTAAACACGTCACGAATCTGCTCTTTGTTTTTGTGAAGAGCCGGAGCAACAATATGTGACGGCGGATCGTGATCGTCAATCTGGAGAATATATTCGCCGAGATCCGTTTCTGTGACTTCACAGCCCTCTTCTTCAAGCACTTCGTTCATATTGATTTCTTCTGTCACCATGGATTTGGATTTTACGATTTTTTTGGCGTTTTTCTGCCGGATGACATCGCGGATATAGGAGGACGCTTCTTCCGCCGTTTCGGCGAAAAATACGTGCCCCCCTCTTTTGGCGACGTTTTCGGCGAGCTGTTCTAAATAGAAATCAAGATTGTCCAGCACATGCTGTCTGATTTCCTCCGCATGGGAACGCCAATCCTCCCAGTTTCCCAATTCCTCTGCCGCCTGAAGCCTTCTCGTCCTGAGCCGTTCCTGCGCTCCGGAGACGGCTCCTCTCATAAATTCATTATCTATTCCTTCTGATACCCGCTCTTTAAAAGCGGCGGTACCGATTTTCATCGCCATGATTTTACCCCCCTGTGGTTTCTCCTGTTATCTGCTGTTCAGCACTTCGGCGATGTGCATGACTCTGACGTTTTTATCCTTACGGTCAAGACGCCCTCCGATATTCATCAGACAGCCGCAATCCGCCCCGATCAGCACCTCGGCCTCCGTTTCTTCCACGCAGGCGACCTTTTCATCCACCATTTGCTCAGAGATTTGCGCCATTTTTACTGAAAACGTTCCTCCGAATCCGCAGCATTGATGTTTTCCTGGAAGCGAAGTAAATTCAAGCCCCTTTACATGGCGCAAAAGCTTCATCGGCTCCTCCGACACGCCGAGCAGCCTTGTCATGTGGCACGACGTATGTAATGTCGCTTTTTTATGCAGCACCGCCCCGACATCCTCCACCCCGAGCACATTGACGATAAAATCTGTTAACTCATACGTTTTGTCCGCAAGCTGCTGCGCTTTTTCCGCCCACTTCGGATCGTCCTGAAACAGATGCGGATATTCACGGAACATCGTCGTACAGGAACCTGACGGACTGACGACGTACTCCGCTTTTTCAAACGCGGCAATCATCTGCTTCATCGCTTTTTTCGCGTCCGTCACATACCCGCTGTTGTATGCGGGCTGCCCGCAGCAAATCTGACCCTCGGGAAAATCCACCTCACACCCGAGCCGTTCCAGCACCTCAACCGTCGCCTTTCCGACATTGGTCTGGAACATATCCACAAGGCACGTGACAAATAATGAGACTTTCATGATGAACCCCTCTTTCATCCTCAATATGTGATCCGGTCATCTGATGACCTGTTTTTGGAAAGCTCTATAAATATCCTACACTATTCTGAATATGGATTGGAAGGTTTTTCTGAAAAATCCTTTTGTCCGATGCGCTAAGATCACAAAAAAAAGAGAAGCCCGAATGCTTCTTTACGCCTCATTTTTCAGCAGGCGTCCCAGCCGTTGGACCCCCTCTTTTAGCGCGGCTTTTCCTGCGTAACTGAACGACAGACGGAGATATTCTGCGCCGTCTTCCTGATGCAGAAAAAAATATTTACCGGGTACATAGGAAACACCGTGAGAAAGAGCCCGCTCCAGAAGTGCAGACGTATCCGCCCCCGGCACTTTCACCCAGACAAAATAACCGCCGTCCGGCACGTGCCAGGATGCGGACTCGGGCAGATATTGCTTTAATGCGGCGATCAATACGTCACGTTTGCTCCGGTATGCTTTACGCAAGGCGGCGAGCCGTTCTTCAACATTCGTTTGGTCCAGATAGACGGCGGTCACCGCTTGAGAAAATGGATGATCCAAGTCTTTTTTAAACCAAGACAATGCCTTGATGAATGCAGCGTCCCCTGCAATCCAGCCGATTCTCAGACCCGGGGCGATGACTTTTGAAAATGAACCGGCGTACAGCACCCGGCCGTTCTGATCCATCGCTTTCAATGACGGCGGGATATCCGTGAATCCGAGCTCGCCGTATGCGTCATCCTCCAAGATGAGAAAATCATATGTGTCGGCAAGCTGAAGCAAGCGGGTTCTCCGCTTCGCTGACATCACGGTTCCCGCAGGATTCTGAAAAGCGGGTATCGTGTAAAGAAGACGCGGAAGCACAAGCCCTTTTCGTTTTCTTTCCTCAAGCATGAACGCTAATGTTTCTGTTTGCAGGCCGTCTTGATCTGCCGGAATGCTCATCATATGCGGTGTGTAATTTTTAAAAATCTCGAGCGCTTCCATGTAAGCCGGAGCTTCTGCGGCAGCCGCGGTTTGTTCATCGAGGAACACCCGGGCTGCCAGATCTATCGCCTGACAGGCGCCCGAGGTCACGAGCAGCTCATCGTCACGGCAGCGAATGCCGCGGATAGCCAACCGTTCTTGAATCTGCTTTTTTAAAACGGCCGTCCTCGGACTTCCCATATAATGCAGCGGCAGATCGCGCTCCTCATCCAGAAGGCGGGACGCGGCTTCTTTCAGCTCCTTAGCAGGAACGAGCGCGGGGTCGGGATAGCCGGAATGCAGAGGGATGCACGCTTTTGGAACAGCCGGCATCCACTCCCCGGGAGGATCGTTTGTCAGAGCTTTCTTTACATGGTCAGGAAAAAAAGATTCGGTCTGCATGTGATCTTATCCCCTTTCACAAGTCAGCTTCTATACATTTTCTTCAAAATAAGCACCCAGCACTTCTTCCACATTCGTCAGGTGCGCGGTCATTGCGGCTTCCGCTTCATCCGCGTCTCCGGCCGCGACGGCGCTGTATATGCGTTCATGCTCTTCATACAATCGCTGCACGCTCGTTCGTTTAGAAAACAGCCAAATTTTTCTCGTTTCTCTCATTGTTTCCAAAAGGAGTGCGGAGACATGATTCATGAGATGCTTGAGCAGCCCGTTTTGTGATGCTTCCGCAAGCGCCATGTGAAAGGAGAAATCTGCTTTTTCGCCCAATTCTTCGTCTCCGTCGATGTCTTTCATCTCCATGAGGGCCTGACGGATTTTTTGTAAATCCTCTTCGGTGCGTTTTTCAGCGGCCATGGCGGCGACGCCGAGTTCAAGCAGCTTTCTGACTTCGAGCAGCTGTTTGACATCCTCTTTTTTCATTAAGAGAGCGGAAGAAAGCGGCTGGGAAATATGGGACGGCTCAAATTCTCTTATGTATGTGCCTTCTCCCTGCTTCATGTCGACGAGCCCCATCGCTTTTAAAGCCGACAGCGCTTCTCTGACCGCCGAGCGGCTGACCTGAAAGCTCTCGGAAAGCGTCTGAACGGAATCAAGCTTTTCACCCGGCTTAAGCTCGCCCGCTTTTATCTTCTCCAGCAATGCATCAGCGATTTCTTCGTAGATTTTTTTCGTTTTAATTTGTTTATATTTCAACGCGATCACCCCGTCACTTGTGAATCTTGATGTTTATCGTCTATTATACTTCTTTTTTCGCACCGCCGACAGGTACAGACAATTTGTTCAAGAAAAGGATTGTATTTTCAAAACTTTCAAAATATAATGCTAATTAACCCGGTCATCAGATGACCTTATCATAAAAGTAATCGCTTGCATGACATAAGGAGGGGTTTTTTAGGGATGCAATGGACACAGGGGTATGCTCCATTAGGGGGAAATTTGCTTTTATCGGCAGCTTGCGCGCTCGTGCCGATGATCTTCTTTTTTTGGGCGCTTGCGGTGAAACGGATGAAGGGGTACATAGCGGGGCTTTTGACGTTAGCCGTTTCGCTTTTAATCGCTGTATTTGTGTACGGCATGCCGGCGGAAAAAGCGGTGCTGTCGGCTTCGCAGGGAGCGGTGTACGGGCTGCTTCCGATCGGCTGGATTATCGTCACATCGGTCTTTTTGTATAAAATCACAGTGAAAACGGGACAATTTGAGATTATCCGGAGTTCAGTGCTGTCCATTACAGATGACCGGCGTTTGCAGGCGCTGCTCATCGCCTTTTCTTTCGGGGCGTTTTTAGAAGGCGCCGCCGGTTTCGGCGCTCCCGTCGCTATCTCGGCCGCTTTGCTTGTCGGACTTGGTTTTCAGCCGCTTTATGCGGCGGGGATTTGCCTGATTGCCAATACGGCGCCTGTTGCCTTTGGCGCGATCGGCATTCCGATTACCGCCGTCGAAGGTCCGACCGGGATACCGGCTATGGACATTTCCCAAATGGTCGGCCGGCAGCTGCCGTTTTTATCCGTGTTTATACCGCTTTATTTAATCATTTTGATGAGCGGCTTTAAAAAGGCTTTTGAAGTATGGCCGGCCATTCTTGTTTCCGGCGTCTCCTTTGCGGCCGTGCAGTACGCAAGCTCGAACTTTTTAGGGCCTGAACTGCCGGATGTGCTGTCAGCGCTAGTTTCCATGGCCGCGCTCGCTGTGTTTTTAAAGTTTTGGAAACCGAAAACGGCCTATCGTTTCGCGGCAGAACGGGAATCAGCAGCGTCCATCGACGGGGTGCCGGCCGTGTACGGAGGCGCTCAAATATTTAAAGCATGGTCTCCTTTTCTTCTTCTGACGGCCATGATATCCGTTTGGGGGATTCCCGGCGTGAAGGCCGCCCTGACCGGCCATTATGAAGGAACGTCAATTTGGCTTTCCTGGCTGAATGCAGCCGGGCGAGCATTGACTTTCACGCCTCCCGTCCCATTTGTAAATCAGCAAATTCTTCAGGCGGACGGCACGCCGATTGAAGCGGTGTACAAGCTTGAGCTTCTCGGTTCAGCGGGCACGGCGATTCTGATTGCCGCCGTCATCTCCAAGTTCGCACTCGGCATGTCGTGGAAAGCATGGGGCGGGGCGTTTATAGAAACGGTGAAAGAATTGACGCTTCCGATCGTCACCATCGTTTCTGTTGTCGGCTTTGCTTATGTGACGAATGCTTCCGGCATGAGCACGACACTCGGTCTTGCGCTTGCCATGACGGGCGCGATGTTTACCTTTTTTTCACCTGTGCTTGGCTGGCTCGGCGTGTTTATTACCGGCTCTGATACGTCGGCCAATCTGTTATTCGGCGGATTGCAAAAGGTGACGGCGCTCTCTGTCGGGATGGAACCGGTTCTCTCCGTCGCCGCCAATTCATCAGGCGGTGTCACCGGAAAAATGATTTCTCCGCAATCCATTGCGGTTGCCTGTGCCGCTGTCGGTCTGGCGGGCAAGGAAGCTGACCTTTTCCGCTTTACGATTAAGCACAGTCTGTTTTTGCTTCTGCTCGTCTGTCTCATGACATTTTTACAGCATCATCTGTTTTCATGGATGATCCCGTAACACGGAGAACCTCCCCGGGTATGGCACGGGGAGGTTTCAGCTGTACCGTTTTCGCGCAGATGACGGCGGAATATTTAATTGGTCACGGTATTTGGCGACGGTGCGTCTGGAGATTCGGATGTCATGTTGTTCGTGCAGCAGATCGGCAAGCTTTTGGTCTGAAAAAGGTTTCTTTTTATCTTCTTTACGGACCAATGCTTCCAGATGCGCTTTTACGGCATAATTGGAGGCGCCGCCGTCTCCCGATGATTCAGCTTTCGCCGAGAAAAATGTTTTCATTTCATACAGTCCGTACGGCGTCTGAACGTACTTCCCTTTGATGGCCCGGCTGATCGTTGATTCGTGGAGCTCCAGCGTTTCCGCCACCTCTCTTAAGGTCAGCGGCTGCATTCCGCTTTTTCCTGTGAGAAAAAAGGATGCCTGCCGTTCAGTCAGGACGCCGATGATTCTCGTGATGGTTTGTTTTCTTTGCGACAACGCCCGGTTCAGCCAGCGCCATTCCTGATATTTCGCCGACAGATAGTTTTTCGTATCACGGCATCCGGCGGCTGACAATAGCGGCTGGTAATGGGCATGAAGCTGGATATCAGGGAACGAACGGCTGTTGAGCCGCGCTTGAATGGTGCCGTTTTTCACCGTGATGAAAATATCCGGTTCTACATAAAAACCCGGCTCCTCATGCGCATAACGGAGCCCCGGCCTCGGATCAAGCGCGCTGATCATGTCAAAGATGTCCTGAATGTCTTTCAGCGGAATGCCCGTCTTCATTGTAAGCGCTTTCCAGTTCTTTCTTGCAAATAGCTCAAAATAGTCGCCGGCAATCCATTCCGCCTGTTCGTTCCGTTCGGGCAGACGGCGGAGCTGAAGAAGGATGCATTCCTGCAAAGACCGAGCACCGATTCCCGTGGGCTCAAGCGATTGAAGCTTTGAAAGAACCGCTTCCGTCTCCTCCAATGATGCGGATACATGGTCGGCGGCAGCTTGTATATCCTCATTTAAATATCCGTTTGAATCCAAAGAATATATCAGATAATTAAAAATTTTCTTCTCATCATCGGACAGCTTCATGTCCAAGGCCTGCTGTTTGAGCGAATCCTGCAGCGTTTTGCGCGTAAGTCTGATCTGCTGGCTTCCGTCCCGTTCTTTCATCCTGTTTTTACTTGTTTTATGGTAAGATAGTGGCGGCGTGTCTGTTTCCTTTCGTTCAATCAGAGGGTTTTCCAGTGAGAGCTCATCAATATATCCGGCCAGTTCCGCGGAATTGTATCCGAGTAATGTGATGGCCTGTTTAAGCTCTTGCGTTAATTGAGGCTTTAACATTTGTGTTTGCTGAAGTTTGATATCCATCATGCTCACTCCCCTTTTTTCATTGTACATGATTGGTTTCATACCGTATATACTTATTAAAAGGAGTTGCTTTATAGATGTCAGAACTTTTTTCTGTTCCGTATTTTATTGAAAACTTTACACAGCATATTGAAATGAATCCGAATGAAGACCGAATTCATGCGATGAACAGCTATTACCGTTCCGTCGTCTCAACCCTTGTCCAGGATCAGCTGACAAAGAACTCGGTTGTGCTCAAAAGAATTCAGCATTTGGATGAGGCATATAACAAAGTAAAACGTGGAGAAACAAAATAAACCTTCCGCTCATTCAAAGCGGAAGGTTTTCCTTCGTGCCGGCGGTTTCCCCGATCAGACGGACGTCCGGCGCTTCGTGCATCCAAGTGTGATAATAGTTGGCGTTTTTCCCGTATGAATTATCAATGACGGTATTTGGTTTCCCAAGAAGCGAGGACAGAATGTGGCCGTGAAGCCTTGACGTTTCCACCGATTCGTACCTGCTGAAAAACAGGACCGCTTTTTTCGTTAAGAAATCGGAATAGCGTTTCCAAAACCGCGCAATCGGCAGCGGGTTTCCCGCTTTTTTATTCAAAACATTCAGTGTTTGAAAAAAAGCGATCCCCCGGCGGTCACTTGCTGACAGCACATGCTGCCAGTCGCAGCTTTCAACGGAGGAATCGGTTTGCAGATTCGGATTGATTTCCCCGTCCGTGCGGATAAAATGAAGCCTGCCGCGTGACGGAGCCGCTGCCGTCCGGATCGGATACAGCTGATGGGCCATATCCGGCATAAGCCCGATATGATTTGCCGAAAAAAAGCGTTTCGCGGTTTCATATGACACATGATCTCTCGTAAACAGGTGCAGATCCTTGTGCTCCGCAAAAAGCGCCGCTGTCTTTCGCAGCCGTGTTTTATCCTGATAATAGATGGATTGCGGCAGAATGACGATCCTGTTTTCCGGAAAGGCTTTGACGATTCTTTCTCTGAACGTCTGATAGTACGGATAGAGATCCCCGAAATTCCCGCCTCCCTGGCAGACGATGATCGTTTCTTTGCCCGCCCGGCGCCCGAATGGAAAATTATCAGGGTTCCAGCGTTGTTTCACGCGGATGCCGTGCGCTTTAAAAAACGCCTCCGTCCCTTTCATAATTAATAAATCCCCTACATTTCCGTAGAGAGGATAGTCGGCATAAATGATGTCAGACTGGGGCGGTATGACGCTGAGCAGCCCTGCCAGCGTCTCTTTTAATCGGCTCATGACATGGCGGCTGTCCATGTTTTCTCCCCTTTCGTTTCAAACAGATGCGCAAGTGCGTCAATGACACGCTGCTGCTCGTCAATAGACAAGTCAGAGCCGGACGGCAGACAAATCCCCCGGCTGAAAAGATTCTCAGAGACCCGCTCATCTTCACTGTGAGGATAAAAGACGGAAGACGAGAAAAGCGGCTGCGTATGCAGCGGTTTCCACAATGGACGGGCCTCAATATGCTGTTCTGCAAGATAGGCGACGGCTTCTTCCGGCGTCACGCCGTTATCAAGCGTCAGAGCCGTCAGCCAGCGGTTTGAAACCGTTCCTTCAAGCTCCGGCATCATACGGATTCCCGGATACGTTTCGAGCGCTTCCCGATACCTGTGAAAAATGTCTCTCCTCGCCCGGACGCGATCTTCGAGCACTTCCAGCTGTGATATACCCACACCTGCGAGAATGTTGCTGAGCCTGTAGTTATAACCGAGCTCGCTGTGCTGGTAATGAACGGCGGCATCTCTCGCCTGTGACGCAAGAAACCTCGCTTTTTCAATCGCGGCTTCATCGTCAGACACGAGCATGCCGCCTCCCGATGTTGTAATGATTTTGTTTCCGTTAAAGGAATAAATGCCGAAACGGCCGAATGTGCCGCTCTGTCTGCCTTTATATGTTGATCCTAAAGACTCGGCAGCATCTTCAATCAGACAGACATCGTATGCGTCGCAAAGGCTCATGAGTTCATCCATTTTTGCGCTTTGGCCGTAAAGATTGACGGCGATCACCGCTTTCGGGAGCCTGCCGCGCCGTTTTGCATCACGGAGCGCCCGCTCAAGCGCGTCGGGAGACATGTTCCACGTCTCCCATTCCGAATCAATAAAAACGGGCTCTGCCTGCTCGTACACAATCGGATTCGCCGTGGCGACAAATGTAAAGGAGGGGCAAAATACAGCGTCTCCTTTTTTCACACCCGCAAGCCGCAGGGCTAAATGGATGGCCGCCGTTCCCGAGCTTACGGCCGCCGCGCTTTTCACTCCCGCATATTCCGCAAGCCGCGCTTCAAACGAATTGACGAGCGGACCGAGCGGCGCAATCCAATTGGAACGGAAGGCTTCCGCGATGTATTCCTGTTCTTTTCCGCTCATATGCGGCGGAGATAAATAAATCCGTTTGTTTGTATGCATGAAATCATCCTTTTTCATTATGAATAGGGGAGATGACGCGGGCCGGAACGCCGACCGCCGTCACATGATCGGGAATCCGGCTGATGACGGCAGCCCCCGCGCCGATCACGGACCAAGGGCCGATGTCCATCTGCGGTATGACGGACGCCCCGATTCCGACGTGCGCTCCTTCCCCGACTTTCACTCCGCCGGCAAGCGCCGCGCGCGGTGAAAGGTGGACGTAATCTCCGATTGCATTGTCATGATCGGCAACCGCACCCGTATTAATGATGCAATGGGCGCCGATGTCAGCGCCCGCCTGAATGACGGCGCCCGCCATCACAACCGTTCCGTGTCCGACGGAAGCCGTTTCACTGACGATTGCCTCCGGGTGAATGAGTGCGGCATAATTGTCTTGTTCAATCCCAAGCGTTTCAGCAAGCTGCTTTCTGACACCGTTATGTCCGATGCATATCGTGTACACGGCTTCAGGGACGAGTTGCAGAAGCATGTGCACGTCTTTCGTCCGGCCCGTATATAAACCGTTCCGAACGGCAAAACCGCTGAATCCGTCGTCCAATACGCCCGTAAGCTCCATATCGGAACGGGCCTGCACGATTTCCTTCACCACTTTTCCGTGTCCGCCGTTTCCGATCAGCACGACCTTTTTCACGATGACATATCTCCGCTGCCTGTGAAGCGCTTTGCCGTCACTTGGCCGTCTTGGTGTATGCCTTCTGACACGAGAACTTTTTTCACCGTTAAAAGCAGAATCTTTAAGTCGAGAAGGAATGAGCGGTTGTCGACATACCACACGTCAAGCTTGAATTTCTCTTCCCAGGAAATCTCGTTTCTCCCGTTAATCTGCGCCCAGCCCGTAATTCCCGGTTTCACCTCGTGCCGCCGCGCCTGCTCCGCCGTATAAAGCGGCAGATAATCCATCAGCAAAGGGCGGGGGCCGACCAGACTGATATCGCCTTTAATCACATTAAAAAGCTGGGGAAGCTCATCGATGCTCAGTTTTCTGATGAGCTTTCCCATTTTGGTCAGACGGAGATGATCCGGAAGCAGCACACCGTTTTCATCACGCGCATCCGTCATCGTCCTGAGTTTATACAACGTAAACGGACGCCCGTTATGCCCCGGTCTCGTCTGTTTGAATAATACGGGAGACCCGATGGCGCATCTGACGGCTGCCATGGCGAAGAGAAGAATGACACTTGCGCCGCACAATAACAACATCGCGGCCGCTATATCAAATACACGTTTCACCTTCAAATGTGAACAGCTCCTTTCACTTTTCGGCATTTCTGTAAAGCAAGCCGCCTTTCTTCTTTCGTACAAATGAAGAAAAAAGCGAATGCGGCATAGCTCATGCATACGGCAAGCCCCCCAGCGATCAGACCGGCCCAGCTGTCAAGCGGTGAAAACAGCCGGATACCCCGGCAGACAGCCCAGGCAAATACGGCCGCCGCCAACGGGCCGAACATTCCTTTGTAAAACGCGGTTTTCTGAAAGCCGGTAATATGCGAAACATACAGCGGCGTGAAGACGGCATTTTTCAAAATGAGGGAGACAGCCCCGGCAATGGTGATGCCGTACAGGCCGAGATGAGCCGGTCCGCTGAGAACCACGGCCAATATGACATTCAGTCCGCCTAAACATAAAGTAACGACGGCGGGCGTTTTTTGTTTATTAAAAGCCGTCCATACGTAAAAAAGCGGCATGACAGAGAGACTGACCGCCAAGTACCCGGCGTGAATGTATAAAAGCGGCGCCGTCTGCACAAATGACGGGCCCAGCCAAATCGCCAGAAACGGTTCGGCAAGCCCTCCCAATAATGCCGCGGGAAGCGCGAGCAGAAGCCCGTTCAGCCGTACGGCCTTATTGGCGTAAGACAGGAGGCCTTCCATATCGCCTTTTGAATAGCAGGAAGTCAAAACCGGCGCAAACAGCGAAGCAAGCGTCCCGGCGAGACTTCTGAGCAAAAGCGGAAATTGGATAATCGCCGCATAAACACCCGCTTCAGACGGTCCCAGCACGAGGTTGGCCGTCATGAGGTCAATCTGCAGAAACAGCAGCACGCCGATCTGATTGACAGAACTCCAGGCACCGGCCGAAAACAGCACTTTACTCGTCTGTAATGACAAGGTTTTACGGCTGAAAGAAAACCACGGAATCAATTTCTTAAAAAAGAAAAACGTCAGCACGGCCGCACAGACGGCTCCCGCTAAAGCTGAAAGCTGGATCTGCCAGATCTTCGGCGGCAGGCACGTAAACAGAGCGAGCACACACAGCACCCTCACCAGCATTTGCACGGCCTGAATGGAACTTGTGATATAAAGCTTGTTGGCAAAAAACGGCCCTGTCGCGAATCCCGCCGTCAAAAACGTCAGCATAAACAGCACACTGCCGATGACGATAGAGAGCCTCACATCCGTAACCAGCCCGGCCGGCACATTCATGATCTTGTCAATAAAAAAAGCCGTCCCGGCGAGCGGCACAGCGAGCAAGAGCGCTATCACGGCAGACGCGGCTAAATAATTGCTTACATACGCATTGGCCTCCTCCCTGTTCCCCCTGTGGGCGGCGACGGTGAAAAACCTCACAACGACAGAGCTCAGCGCAACGGTAATAATCGAGAAATAGTTAATGATATTCTGTGTCAGATGGACAAATCCAAAAGCCTCCACACCTAATGTTTTCACAATAAAGGGCGTCATCCACACTGATAAAAACACCGATAGTAAAAACGCCGTCACATTGGCGCCGAAATTAATGGCAAATTTCATGCTCCTTCCGCACTGCCTTTCTCTTTCGTTTTCCGTTCGAAAAACGCATGCAGAAGAAGCGGAAGGCGCATTTTGCACAGACCGAGCACCACACGCTCCCCCGCCAGCAGCTGTTTATGCCGGCACGGCGTGCTGCGCACCGCCGTTTTTACCATGTCATACGTCAAAATTCTGCCGATGTGCGCCGTAATCTGATGTGACGGCTGCGGGGCGGCGCATGCGTTGGCGATCAGCATCGGGATCTGATGCTTGCACAAATACGTATCGATATCGCCCCGGCAGGCGTCCGTCAGCCCGTTCGCCTCATAAAAAGCCATTTTCGCCTCATATTGCTTCTGAAGTTCGTCATCTAAGTGAGGCTTAAACGGTGTTTCTGTAAGGCTTTGCGGGTTTTCCCGGTACACGTACAGCCCTTCATCTAGCACTTTGACACGCGAGGCTTGGCGGAACGCTGCCAAGTTAAACGGAGAATCTTCGGCAAACCGGATATCTTCATGGAACAACAGCCCTTGCAGCGCTTCTCTCCGGTATATATAGCGCCACACATACCAAATAAACCGATGTTCGTGCGCGCGGGTCAGCAATTCAGTCATCTCAGCCGCCGTGAAGACGCGGCCCGGCGGAAGGGACGGCGGCATATACGTTCTTTCTTTAGACGGCGTTTCTTTGTAATAACCGCAGCCGGCGATATCAAGCCGGTTCTTCTCCGCTTCTTCATAAAGCTGCTCGAACATCGTTTCCGCCGCATAGTCATCGCCATCCGCAAAGCCGATATAACGGCCGCGGGCGGCTTTTATTCCGGCATTGCGGGCCGAGCTGAGGCCGCCGTTTTCTTTATGAATCACCCGGATTCTCGCATCTTCTGCGGCGAATTGTTCGGCAATCCGGCCGGACTGATCCGGTGAGCCGTCATTGACGAAAATGATTTCGATGTCTCTCAGCGTCTGTTTTGTTAAAGATACTGCGCATTCTTTTATAAAAGGCTCTGTCTTATACATCGGGACGATTACGCTCACAAGCGGCGCGTTCATTGGGCATCACCGCTGATTTTCGAGCGCAGCCCGGCAAAATAAACACTGCGCAAAGAACCGTCTGCCTCATGCTTGCCGCTCAGCAGCCCGTTTACAGCGGCCGTCACGGCTTCAGGCTCCGGACGTTCAAGCAGTGTCATGTTCGGTATATGTTTCAGCCATTGAAAGCCTTCCATCACTTTATGATCAAACGAACGAATGACGACACAAGGCGTTTTCGTCAGCGCGCAAAAAATCATCCCGTGAAGCCTGTCAGTGACTACCGCCTCCGCGCCTTTCAGCGTATTCCACAGCGCCTCCAGCTCCCCTTCGCGTGTATGGCGGCTGACCCTCCGGCCGACCGTCGTGGTAAAGGTATGCAGCTCTCCGTACTCTTTTTTCAAAGCTTCTTTTACCATCGTTCTTTCCTCAGCTGTCAGCGCACTCTCCTTATCCTCCCGTAAACAAAGGTAGATCCCTTCCCGCGGGATGCGCCGCTCGCTTTTATCCAAATATAAGACCATGTCAGGCTGTTTGAGCACAGTTTTTCCGGGAAAATGCCGCTTCATCCATTGATACGTCGTCTCATCTCTCGCCATCAGCAGAAGGTCGGGATGCGCATTGTACACTTTTTGGGCGCGTTTCAGTTCCTTCCGCCCCTTTTTTGAATCAGAAAAGTGAGCCGTCGCCGGAAGCTGAACGATCCGATACTGCCGGAATGTTTTTATAATAAAACGGCGCGTCCATTCCTCATACCGGTACAAATCCCCCATGTTTCCGCCGCCGATGATGAATACCATATCATCGGGATGGCGCTTTTTGATCAGCGCTTTTGCGGACCTGTAAATATCCTTCATATCGACCTCAATCAGATCAAAATCGGGATATTCCCGTTCAAGAAACGTTTTGCTTGCATAAGCGATGGCATGATCACCGAGATTATCGTGGGACGGAAGCAGCGTCAGAATGATCTTTTTTCTTGCCGCTGTATGCTCCGCCCTGTCCGCTGCCGTTCCGAAATGAAATTGGGACGGGTATTTGACCTTTAGCAAAAGCCATTCCGCGAGATTGATTTTTAAAGATTGTATCGACATGTCTTCACCCTCTGATTTTCATTTTGTACTCGATTGCCCGCTGATACGCGGCTGATGCCAGTGATACGAACGGAATCAGCTTCAGCCTCGCCAAAAGCAGAAGGCATGAGCGTTTGGCGTCAAACGGCGCCGTTCCGGTTTTGGAAAGACTCAGCCGGAACACGGGATCAGCGCATATCCGGCTGATATTCCGCCATTTTTCGGAGAACCGGCCGCCGTTATTCCGCTTCCATTCATTCAGCAGGCAGACTGTTCCGTGCTGGACGATAAAATAATCAAGCTCCTGCCGGTATTCCTGTAAGCAGCCGTTTTCACGCAAAAAAGCCTCGTTCAGCCGATAGAGAACGAGACCTGAGTCAAACAGCTTTTTCTGATAGCTTTGTACAATAGAAGTCAAGTGAATCCGATAATGATAGAGCGGCTGATCCACGTACGAGACCGCACCGGCGAAAACATGCGCCCGGAGGCTGAAGTACTGATCCTCCACGTGCTCAAGCTCATCCCGAAGCGGAAAGCGCAGCCGATGCTGTTCGATCATAGCCCTTTTGTACAGCTTGTTCCATGAAAATCCGCTGACTCTTCCTTCGAATAAATCTTTCAGGTACAGCTGTTTCGGACGGCCCTCGTATGCTGAAGCGATCGTTGAAACGGCGGTTTTCCCCGTCTCCGCAAATTCGGCCGCATATTCGCAAATCACGAGATCAGCCTGATGAGCCTTCGCTTTTTCATACATGCGCAGGCAATAATCGGGTTCAACCCAGTCGTCCGCATCAATAAAAGCGATAAATTCGCCGCGCGCCGCCTCAATCCCCTTGTTGCGGACCGCGCCGAGTCCCCGGTTTTGCTGATGAATGACCCGGATTCTCTCATCCCGCTTCTGATAGATTTCAAGAATGTCCGGGCTTTGGTCCGTTGACCCGTCATTGACGGCGATGATTTCGATATTGGCGAGCGACTGATTGAGCAATGAATCTAAGCATCTTTCTAAATAAGTTTCCGTATTATACACAGCAATTAATAAACTGACCGCGGGTGTTTCCATATAAACCTCCAGTATTCCATTACCGGGAAAAAATCGTTCTGTACGGAAGCACAGACGAATCGACCGGCATAAGCAAATAGCTGTAAAGAAAATAACAGACAATAATGGCGATATAGATCAGCGCATTCGATTTTTCATCAAAAATCCTCACAAAATAAGGGATCAGGATCATTTGGTAAAGGCCGAAATATATATTAAACCGGGCAAAAATAACATCCTTTGTCGCCAGCAGACCGAAAAGCAGGCCGAGCAGACAGAAATTCACGATAACATCAATGTCAGGCCAGAGCTTCCGCAGCCGCTCCCGGTAGCAAAAAGCCAAAAACAGCGGCAGCAGCAGCACCGCGATTTTTACGACGTTCATCCCGTTCGTGTTGGTCATCAGCCATTTCTCATAATGGCCGTACGAACTGTTTTCCAGCACGACGACAAACAGCGAAATGAACTTCTGATACAGAAACGTCATGAGAAGAAACAAGGCCGACAGCCCGAAAATCGCGGGCGACCAGGCTCTTCTTCTGACAATGAAATAAACCGGAATCATGATTATGGCCGAGGAATGAAAGAGCGAACACAACAGCACGATGGACATATAACGCTTCCAGCTTCCATTTATCACATAGCGGACTGCCCAAAACAAAACGGCCGCCACCATATACTGCCTGATTCCGTTAAAGGAAGCGTAATAATGATACGTGCCTAAAAACAAAAACACACTCAGTTCAAACGGACGTCCGAACTCAACGAGCCCCTTTAAAATAAAGCTGCACGTCACGACCGCCACGGTGAAATACATGATTTGCGGATCTTTCGTGATAAAATTCATGAGCCAGATAAGAGCGGTAAATCCCGGATCAACGGCTGCTTTTTTCGCTCCGAACCCGAAGATCTCCCATATGCTCCCGTAATTTCCCGCCAGTTTGTACATCAGCGCGTACGTCTGAAAATCCGTCCCGACTCTGTAACGCAAACCGGAAACCAATACAAGCGATGCCAGCGGAACGAGCATGACGAGCTGATTCGGCCGGTATCCGGTTGAAAGCGATTGATCACGCCCGCCGCACATTTTTGCGAACCATGACCAAATATAAACAATTCCCATATTGACTACATATACAATCATTCGTTACTGTTCCTTTTCACAGTTCATATTGTAAAGCTTCATAACAGCCCCCGCATTCTCTCCCGCGTCATATCCCAGCCGTCCGAGTGTGTCTTTAATGCGCGCCCTGCCAGGCTTTGGCGCCTCAGCTGCCCGTAAAATCGCGGATGCCCATCGTTCAGGCGGTTCTTTGAGGCTGAGCCTTTTGACCAGCCCGAGCCCGGCATCGGCTTCTTCCGTTATGCCGTCTGATATGACGCACGGCACCCCGGAGGCCTGCGCTTCAACAAGCGTGACGGGCAGCCCCTCATAAAGAGACGGCATGACAAATACATCCAGCGTTTTCAGCAGATCATGAACGCGATCCTCTACACCGATAAAACGCACAGCATCATCAAGCCCCAGCTTCTCCGCCAGTTTTTCCATATCGGTGCGAAGCGGACCGTCTCCGGCGAGAATCAGCTGTAAACCGATGCCCCGCTCTTTCATATCAGCGGCCAGCCGGAGCAAAAATTCGTGGTTTTTCTCCTCTGTAAAGCGGCCGATATGACCAATCACCAATCGGCCGGCGGCAATGCCCCGCTTCCTTTTTTCAGATTCTGTATCCGCGCGTCCGCCGGCAAATAAGTCAAGATCAATGCCGTTCGGCAAAAGCCGCACGTCTTTTTGTTCTCCGAATAAGAAACGGCCCGCTTCTTCTCCGCAGGCGCACAGTGCGGTGGCATTGGCCGTAATCAGCCGCCGGAACACAAACATCTGCATCTTGCCGAGCCCGGACGACCGCCCCCGCCACGATGTGCTGTGCGAATGACAGATCCGCACGGGGACGCCTGCTAAACGAGCGGCCAATGCGATAAATCCCGACTGAAAATCGGTATGAGCATGCACGGCGGCAAACGGTCCTTTTTCCTGAATCACCCGTTTGACCTGTTTCACAAAAGTAATCGGGTTTGTGCTGCCGATGCTCGGCACATAAAAAAGCCGTCCGCCGAGAGCAAGAATTTCCTCATCATAAGCGCACGGATCGTTCCTATGGGTTAAAAAGTCAAATTGCACCTTCGTTTTGTCCATCTTCCGGTACAAATTCATCATCATCGTTTCTGCGCCGCCTCTGTTCATCCCGCTGAAAATGTGCAGCACCCGCGCCGGTTTGTCAGTCATGTTCGGCAAGCCCTTCTTTTTGGCGGACGTCCCTGTTTTTATGATAACGGTTCATGACCGCGGGCGGCGTGATAGCGCGGATGAGCGGTTTTGCGATATACACGTAATGGGAAAGCGGCAGTTTCAGCCGTCTGCACGCCTGAAAAACGAGCACCGCGTTATCAATGGAATACGTAAACGATCTCCGTTTAAACGCATCGCTGTCCTCTCTGACTTTATACAGCGTTTCCTGAAGGTTGTACCCTCGAAAACCCGCTTCAAAAAAGCGCAGCCACAAATCGATATCCTCCATCCGCCGCGTCCGCCTGACTGACCGGTAGCCGCCGAGCGCTTTGTACGCTTCGGCCCGCATCATAATGGTGCCGTGGCAGAACGGTGTGCCTTTCGCCATAATTCCCGGTTTCGGCACGGGCGGCAAAAGCCGGGCGCCCCTGACGCCGAATTCGTCAAATACGAGCATACCCGTGCCGACGACTTGATAGTGGGCGTGCTTGTTTAAGAAAGCGGCCTGTTTTTCCAATCTTCTCGGGACGGATATGTCATCACCGTCCTGCCTGGCGATATAATCCCCCGTTGCGTATGTCAGACAGCGGTTCAGCGAAGCGGCAAGCCGTTGATTTGTCTTATTTTGAATCAGCGTGATCCGGTCGCTGTAATGGTCCGCATAGCGGCGCGCAATCTGATACGTTCCGTCAGTTGATGCGTCATCACACATAATCAGTTCCCAATTCTTATAAGATTGGCTCAGGATGGATTCAATACTCTCCGCTAAAGTCTGTTCGCAATTATAAATCCCCATGATAACGGAAATTTTCGGTTGTGCTCCTGCATTCATACGCTTTTCTCCTTTTTATCCATATAGCCGGCGTAAATATGCGCCATTTCCTTTACCGTGCGTGTTTCTGAAAAACATTCCGCCGTACTGCGCCCTTTTTGCCCCATTGCTTTTCGCAGGCCGGGGGAGCGGTACAGCTTTTCAATCCGATCGGCAAACGCTGCGCTGTCTCCGGCCGGCACGAGAAAACCATTCACACCGTCTTCGATGATCTCACGGTGCCCCCTGTTGTCCGCGGCAACGACGGGCTTTTCGGCAGCCATCCCCTCAAGCAGATTCATACCGAGCCCTTCGCGGAGACTTGAGGCGACAGACAGATCGGCAAGCTGAATCAGCTCATGAATGTCG
Organism: Bacillus sp. 01N42_2; assembly: GCF_056399565.1. Taxonomy (NCBI): domain Bacteria; kingdom Bacillati; phylum Bacillota; class Bacilli; order Caryophanales; family Bacillaceae; genus Bacillus; species Bacillus sp. 01N42_2. The sequence continues at coordinate 196,713 of NZ_JBFTRO010000001.1, forward strand.
CGGCAAAAACCGTAAAATCGCACAATGTCGGATACCCCAAGTGATTCAGCCTTTTTTCTGTACGGCTCTTCCATCGCGCCTTCTCCGGCAAACACGAGTTTCAGCTCCGGGATGCTGCGCTTCAGCAAGGCCGCAGACTCAATGAGGATACCCTGATTTTTGTTGCCGTTTAATTCGGCGGGATATACGAGGATAAATTCCCCGGCGCTGAAGCCGTGTTTTTTTCTCAGCCGTTCACTTTCTCCCCGGCTCACAGGGCAGAACCTGTCTGTATTAACACCGATGCCGTGTATTTTTTTCGCGTCGCAATCCGTTTTTTTCATTTGCTTGGCCCGTTCGAAATCTTCTTCATTAATGGTAATGAGACAATCTGTATAAGAAGAGAGAAATTTTTCGATCGGGTAATAAAGAAGCCAGTTCTTAAGAGGCGCTCCGTCGCAGAAGTGAAAGCCGTGCGCGGTGTACAGCACCTTTGTCCCTTTTTGGCGCGCTTGTCTCGCAGCAAGGCGGGTGAGTACGCCGCCGACCGGCGTATGACAGTGAATCATGTCATAGCCGTTGTCTTGAATGAGCTGCTTCAGCCGCCTGTAAACAGAAAGATTTTCGGGATGAAACGGGGAGCGCCGGATCGGAATGGAAAACTTTTTATCAACGAACGGAAGGTTCATATGACCGCCTGCCGCGACGTGCACCTCCCAGCCCATATCCTGAAACCATTGAAAATACGGAAGATGAAAGGCTTTAAAATGATAATCGACTGTGGCGCAGAATAATACTTTTTTCGTCATCTTTCTGTCCTCCCATCACACGCCTGCGGCCGCTTCTTCATGTACTGATTCAATCGCCTCAAACAGCCGTTTTCTCAGCTCATCTTCAGGCAGACGGCTGAATTCCTCCATAAAACGGATGAGCACGCCCCAATCCCCGTCGATCGCTTTCCCGATATGGATTTTCGGAAAAATCTGTTCCGTATGTACTTCATTATGATTCAGCAGTTCTTCATACATCTTTTCTCCCGGGCGGATGCCTGAGAATTCAATGGGAATCTGTTCTGTCGTATAGCCTGATAAATGAATCAGGTTCTTTGCCAAGTCGACGATTTTGACGGGCTCTCCCATATCCAGAACGAAAATCTGCCGCCCTTTTGCAAGCGCCCCCGCCTGAATGACGAGTCTTGACGCTTCGGGAATCGTCATAAAATATCTTGTCATCGCCGGATGCGTGACGGTGACGGGTCCGCCTTTTTCAATCTGCTTTTTAAAAATCGGAATGACGCTGCCTCGGCTCCCGAGCACATTTCCGAAACGGACGGCGGCGAATTTGGTGCGGCTGACCTTTCCGAGGTTCATGATGACCATTTCCGCAAACCGCTTCGTCGCGCCCATGACATTGGCCGGATTGACCGCTTTGTCAGAAGAAATCAGCACGAATGTTTCCGTTCCGCACATATCGGCGGCTTCGGCGACATTTTTCGTGCCGATAATATTGTTTTTGACGGCTTCTTCAGGATTATGTTCCATTAACGGCACATGTTTATGAGCGGCCGCATGATAGACGACGTGCGGCTCGTATTTCTTCATCAATGTAAAGATTTTATCTCTGTCCTGAATATCGGCAATCTCCGCGTGAAAAAGCACCTCTTTGCCGAAGCGTGCGGACAGTTCGTTATGCACCGAATAAATGCTGTTCTCCCCGTGGCCGAGAAGGACGATTTCATGCGGAAGAAACGCGCTGATCTGGCGGCAGATTTCAGAACCGATAGAGCCGCCGGCGCCCGTGACCAGAATCGTTTTCCCCTTTATGCTGTCAGAAATTTTGCTCGTATCAAGGGTGACCGGCTTTCTGCCGAGGAGATCTTCGGCTTTTACATCCCTGATGTTTCCGGCAGCCTGCGTTCCGAGCAGGATCTCATCAAATTGCGGCATGATTTTAATATGGGCGCCCGTCTGCACACATTCTTTGTACAGCGTTTGGAGCTCATGGGGGCAAAGAGACGGAATGGCGATGATGATATGATGAATTCTCAGCCTCTGCACCGCCGGCATAATGCTTTCTTTTCCGCCGATGACGGGCAGACCCATAATTTTGAGCTTATGCTTCGTCTGATCATCATCAATAAAAGCCACCGGCATGATCCCGAGATCATTTTTCTGCGTAAGCTGACGGGCGAGCAGCGTCCCCCCTGCGCCCGCGCCGATGATCAGCGCCCGGGAAGAGTCATTTTGCTTCCTGCCGATCGTTTCTTTCAGCACGCGCGAAATCATCCGGCTTCCTCCGATAAACAAGAGCTGAATCATCCAGCTGACGGCTAAAAGCCGGAACAAAATCGTGTGGAACACCCCGTATTGGACGGCGGCTGTCACGGCTGCGGACAGAGTGATCCCCTTCAGCAGATCAAGCAGCTCGCCTATTCCCGTATACGTCCATACCTGCTTATACTGATGAAACATAAAAGCGCATACATGGTGGCTGATCAGCATGCTCACGGCGGTCAGCAATAACGCTCCGGAGTCATAAAAGTGATAAGAATCCTCAAAAAATTGATATCCTATAACAACGGAAAGTAAAACGAGATACGTATCCAATGCAAAAATCATTGAAAGTCTTCTCCGGTAAGTCAATCTTTCCCCTCCTCATTTATCGGTTTAGCTGGTACGGTTTTCGTAAAAAAACTGGCATAACAGCTAAAACGATAACAATGCAGCATTAAGATAAATTGGGCATTTAACCCGTCCTCACACCCCGCCACCGACGACCAGCATCTAAGGCAGCAGCAGAAACCGCTGCCCACAGCAGAGCCGAGTGCCTCCGTTGATAAAGGTAAGGAGACATCACCTGCACCGCTCAATACGAGTAGTGCTCTGTTTTTTTGATTTTCTTTTTATTCAGCAGCGCGCCCAGAAGCTTCGCCTTTGACTGCTGGAGCGCGTCTTTCGCCTTTTGGACGGTATCCATTTTCGTTTTTCCGCTCAAAACGACGAGAACGCTTCCATCCGTCTGGTTTGCTAAAATCTGTCCGTCAGCCACCGCCAAAAGCGGAGGTGAGTCGAAAACAACAAGACTGTACCGGCTGTACATCTCCTGAATCAGCTCTCCCATCGCCTTTGAGGACAAAAGCTCTGCCGGATTCGGCGGCGTCGGCCCGCTCGTTAGGACATAGAGGTTGTCAATCAGCGTTTTTTGCACCGTTTCATCGAGAGAAGCGTTTCCGACTAACACATTCGTAAGGCCTTGTACATTTTCAAGCTGATAAGTCTCGTGTATCGTCGGTTTTCGTAAATCCGCATCGACGAGCAGCACCTTTTTCTCCTGCTGCGCAAATACCGCGGCAAGATTGGCGGCGCTGAATGATTTTCCTTCCCCCGGAACGGAAGAAGTGACGAGAATGGAGCGCAGATGGGTCTGGACAGAGGAAAACTCAATATTTGTCCGAATGGTGCGGTATTGTTCAGCCACCAATGATTTGTGATGTAAAACAGATATTTGAGCCAATCCCCGTCTTGACTTCTTTTTTCTGAATCCCAAACGCCTCACTCCCCGAAATGTTTTTCATCAGACCGTGTCTGCTGATTTTTGATATCATACACAACCCCTAAAACGGGCAAGTCCGTTTTTTCGCTGAGCTGCCGCTCGCTCTTAACGGTTTCATCAAGAAAGTGGAGAAAAAACGCAAGCGTCACACCGGCCATAAGAGCCGCACCGAATGCCATCATGATATTCCGGATGCGCGAAGGCTTGACCATCGGGCTTTCCGATGCTTTCGCCTCTGACAAAACGATGACGCCTTTTATATTCATCCTGTCGCGGACTTCTTTTTTAAATGTCTTCATCAGCGTGTTCGCTATTGCGGCGGCCTTTTTCGGATTCTCATCCTGCACCGCTGCGGTGATGATTTCTGAATCGGTTTCGCTGCTTGTCGTGATCTTTGCTTTTAAAGCGGATGCCGTCTCAGAAAGATGCAGCGTCTGTTTCACTTTCTCAAGCACAACCGGGCTTTTCATTATCGTTTGAAACGTGGTGCTGTAATGAAGATTCAGCTGAACGTCGCTGAGATTCGAATTTTTTTCACCGCTTGTTTCATGAATGAGCACTTGTGTCGACGCCTGATAAACGGGCGAAATCACCCGGAATTGGATGTATCCCGTTATCAGCGTCACCGCTGCTGTCATGATAAAAATCAGTAAAAATCTGTGCTTAATAATGTCAAATAATTCTTTAAAACTCATATTCTCATTCATGTAATATACAGCCTCATCCTTGTTGCATCAGGCTTAAACGCCCCCTTCTGTTAATGATTGGATTATAAAAGAAAAGCTCGAAATTTGAAAATTTCAAATTAAGCCATTTGGTTCTTTTTAGAGAACATTATCGTGATTTTCCTCTTATTTACTGCACTTACCTTTTAATTTTAAATTTTATAAAGAACGAAAAATTTCTTATAATGAACGAAAAAATGTCAGTATGCAGGGGAGAATTCAGCACAATGATTGGAAGAATAATACGTTTATACCGCAGAAGAAAAGGCTACTCTATTAATCAGCTAGCAGTCGAAGCGGGAGTCTCTAAATCTTATTTAAGCAAGATAGAACGGGGGGTTCACTCAAATCCGTCCATCCAATTTCTTAAAAAAGTGTCCGCCACCCTTCAAGTCGATCTGACGGAGCTTTTTGATGCCGAAACGATGCTGCATCATATGGGAGGCACGGAAGATGAGTGGCGCATTCATCTCGTGCAGGCTGTGCAGTCAGGCATGCCGAAAGAAGAACTGTTCACCTTTACGAACAAACTGACTGAAAAACGGCCGGAGCCCGCACCCTACCGCAACAGAAAACTGACTGAATCGAACATTGAGGAATGGAAAGCGCTGATGCAGGAAGCAAAAGAACTCGGCTTGTCCGTTCAGGAAGTCAGATCATTTTTAGAACGGAAACGTTACTGATCATATGCAGATGAAAGGGATTTCATTCGCTTCATGTCTTCATCTCTGTATATAATGAAAAGAAAAAAGGGGATGAAGTCATGACAAAACTTACCGTTCAAACCCGCTGCGGCGCATTAAAAGGAACGGCCGGCCGCGGTGTCCGCACATGGAAGGGCATCCCTTACGCCAAGCCGCCCGTCGGAGAGCTGAGATTTAAAGCGCCGGAGCCGCCCGCACCTTGGGACGGCGTAAAACATGCCGACTCGTTCGGACCGGTTTGTCCGCAGCCCGCTGATTTGCTGTCCATGTCGTTTTCCGGAGATGTTCCGCCTCAATCTGAAGATTGCCTTTACCTCAATGTGTTCGCCCCGGAACCAGAGGGTGTGAAACGGCCTGTCATGGTATGGATTCACGGCGGCGCATTTTTTTTAGGCGCCGGAAGCGAACCGATTTACGACGGGTCTGCTCTTGCCGCTGAAGGAGATGTCATTGTGGTGACACTTAATTACAGGCTCGGGCCGTTCGGTTTTTTACATTTGTCTTCTATTTCTGACGCGTATCCCGGCAATATCGGCCTGCTCGATCAGATCGCCGCACTGCGCTGGGTGAAGGACAATATTTCCGCTTTTGGAGGGGACCCTGATAACATCACGGTATTTGGTGAATCGGCAGGCGGCATGAGCATCGCCTCCCTTATGGCAATGCCTGACGCAAAAGGCCTGTTTCATAAAGCCATTTTAGAAAGCGGGGCCTCTCAGACGATGACTGCTGATATGGCAAAAGACATTGCCGAGACTTTTATCAGCGAGGCCGGTATTAAGACAGATGATATGAGCAAATTGCATACCCTCCCGACAGATGACATTCTCACAGCTGCCGGAAAAGTGAACAGTATAAAGGGACAGAATATTTTTCATCTTTTTTATCAGCCGGCCATAGATCCGGCCACATTGCCGAAGGAACCTGAAAAAGCGATTCACGGCGGTGCGGCAGAAGGCATACCGATACTCATCGGCACCAATCGGGATGAAGGATATTTATTTTTCACCCCTGATTCACCTGTTCATTCCGAACAGGAGCACGCCGATTATTTGCGCCATCATCTTGGAGAAGAAGGCTATTTGCAAGCGGCACCCTTATATCCTCATTCCTTAACAGGACAAATTGATATGATGACGGATCTGAAATTCTGGCGGCCGGCTGTCGCTTTCGCACAAGGACAATCGCGATTCGCACCCGTCTGGATGTACCGCTTTGACTGGCATGGCGAAACACCGCCGTTTCATAAAGCGGTTCACGCTCTGGAATTGCCGTTTGTGTTCGGAAACTTTGATTCTTTGAAAAAGACGCTGAAGGAACCGCCCGGTGAAGATGCAAAAGAGCTCTCCAGGCTGATGCAATCCGCATGGCTGGCCTTTGCGAAAAAAGGAAACCCGGACACCGATCAGCTCCATTGGCCTCAGTATGAAACAGGCTCGCGTGAGACGCTCATTTTCAACACAGCCGTCTCGACGGAAAGTGATCCCGATTCCGCCAAACGCCGTATCCTGTTTCAAGCATAAAAAAACCCCAAGGGATCAGGTTCCCTTGGGGTTTCGTTTTCATCCCAGTTCAGACCTCAATTTTCCACATTAACCCTTATATGTTATATTCCTTTATAACTGATCATCTAACCATTCATAAAGGAGTTTTTATATGGAGAAATCAAGTATTATCGGCACAGCTGCCGTTATCATCGGGGCGCTGATGATCTTAGTTTCAGTTGTCTTCCTGCGCGACACTGATTTCTATGCCGTGAGGTGGATAGGCGCTGTCATCATGGCTGCAGGATTTTCATACGGGCCGGCCCACACAATTTCAAAACATAAAAACAAACATGAAAAAGAAACCCGGTAACCTTACTGGGTTTCTTTCATCTATTTCATTTATCTCACTTCATAATGCAATTCCGCAAATTGTTTATAGCGCCGGACATCCGTCAGCTTCAGCCCGGTCTCCCGATCTCTGGGTTTAAATAACGGAATTCCCCGGCCGAGCAGAACAGGGGCGACCTGAATGATAAACTCATCGACAAGTTTTTCCTCCAAAACGGGGTGCAGCAAATCACTCCCGCCGACAATCCAAATCCGCTTGCCTTCTTGGCGTTTCAACGCTTGTATAAAACCGGCAGGCTCTTCATGAATAAACCGCACATTTTCAGTACGCCCGGTCAATGTCCGTGAAAACACATAGCACTCTTTTCCCTTATACAAAAACTCCTCGGGAAATAACGTCATAATTTCATCATATGTTTTTCTGCCCATAATGATCGTATCGACAGATTCATAGAAAGATGCATAATCGGTGTCTTCTTCACCTTCAGTCCCGATTAACCAATCCAAAGAATGATTTTCCCGCGCAAGATAGCCATCTGCGCTGACAGCACCGTAAAAAACGAGCTTTCTTTGACCGCCCATGAAAAATCCCTCCCCCTTTTTTACAAGTTCATACAAACTAATTATACCATTTTTTCTTATCTTTCTGCTTTTGAGATGCTGTTAAAATACCGTCTATCCATCTTCCTGTAATCGGCATAAAGAAATGAAGGATGAGCCCTCCTAAACAAACGGTGAATAACGTCCCGATGCCGACCGGACCTTTTAAGATCAAGGCCAATATGAAAAACACGAAGTAAATGACCGTTCTTGAAAAGAATATGCTTCTCCCTGTTAATTCGCGGATAATCAACGTTAACCGATCAACCGGGATCGGTGCGAAATTTGTGTGCAGATAAGCCGCGGTTCCAATCCCTATTACAACCAAACCGATGGCAAAACAACCCGCTTTTTCGTACCATGGTTCAGGCACTATGAAACGATGCAGGAAAAATAGCCACATATCAATCCCGATTCCCGTTATAAACGCCGTAATCATCCCTGAAAATTCCGGTCTTTGTCTTTTTAACATTGAATTGCAGCATATTAACAGGAAAGCTATGATGATTTCCCAGCTTCCTACAGTCAGCCCAGCATGTACAGACAGCCCCACGATTAGCGCATCGAAAGGCGACGTTCCAAGATCAGATTGAATCGTGACAGAAATACCAAAAGTTAATATAATGATTCCCAAAATATAAAAACCATATTTCATGTTACCGGCCTCATTTTCATATTTTATGTTGCAAATACAACAAAACCACATTATATTTAATATACGGTATTTTTATTGCAATTACAATATTTCATAAATAAGAAAGGAGCTGTATGAACATGAGCATCAAATTAAAAAAATGCAGCCTCGACGATATAACAGCACTCCGGGAGATAAGCATTGAAACATTCAATGCTACATTTACAGATCAAAATTCACTTGAAAATATGAAGGCTTATTTGGAAAATGCATTCCACACTGAAAAGCTGAAAACGGAATTATCCAATCTGTCTTCACAATTCTATTTTGTCTATCATGATGATGATCTTGCGGGATATGTAAAAATCAACATGGATGAAGCTCAATCAGAAAAAATGGGTGATGATTCTCTGGAAATTGAGAGAATTTATATAAGAAAAAACCATCAGAAACACGGGCTTGGCAAATATCTGCTGAATGAAGCTGTGAAAATCGCTGCCGAACACAACAAAAAGAAAATCTGGCTTGGCGTATGGGAAAAAAACGAAAACGCAATCGCCTTTTATAAAAAAATGGGGTTTGTCCAAACGGGAGAACACTCTTTTTTTATGGGGGATGATGAACAAGTCGACTTTATCATGACCAAAACCCTGTCGTAGGATTTCCTGATTTCATACACAAAAAACCCGGCATCTGAGCCGGGTTTTTTCTATTATTTTAATTTTCCTGCGCGAATATCATCTGTCATTCCTTCGTACGGCGCTTCTGAAATCAATGATTCGTTATTGATTCCCGCATTGTTGAGATACGTAATATCCGCAAACTCAGGAACGACATATTTAGGATACGTTTCATATTTCTCACGTGACTCTTTCATCACATCAATGTAATCATTTTGGTAGCATACGGTGATTTCCGGATGCTCATGCACCCATTTCGGGAAGAAAATAATCCCGTGCATCCGTTTTTCATTCGGCATAAAGTTTAATGAAACATCTGTGCCTGTCGGTTCAGTCCATGACACTTTATATACGCCTTCTGTCAGCTTTACGATATTCACTTCTTGGTCGCGCACCCAGCGTCCGCCTACCATACCGCTATGAATCCGATAGTCGATCGTATGATCATTTTTAATATAAATTTCATACTCCCAGCCGTTTTCATACGTGTAAATCATATGGCTTCCGATAAAGTTTTCCATGTCGACTCACTCTCCATATCATTATTGAACTTCATAAATATCCAGCCGAATGTCATCCGGCAATCTGACCGCAGCCCCGATAAACAGCCGGTCCTGCAAACTGATATGCCTCACTGCTTGCTTCAAACATAGGCACAGTCCGAAATAAACATGCTCGGGATCAATGATGCCGTTCACTAATCATTGATGACTTTTTTAAAGAAGGTTCATTCAAGAACGTATCACCTCCCGAGATATTATGTTTATTTAAACATGTAACTATTTACACGTTTAATTGTAACGCTGTTAAAATGGACTGTCAAATAATGAGCTGCCTCTGATAAAGTTTACCCGAAAAAAGAGGTGTTCAACAAAAAAGACAAGGGCGGCAAATGCCGAACCCTTGTCTTTTTCGTTTAGTGTATGCTCATACCAGACGAGCGTCTTTATTAATAATCGCAATCTTTATCTCTGCATTCTTTCTTTATTACAGCGTCTATAGTGTGTCCCATAATCTTGTCATTTGCCTTATCATAAATACCATCGAATTTATTCGATGTATTACCGTTGTAATAGCCAAATACCTCTATCCCGCCCATTGGATCGATTTCGTATTTATCTTTAAATGTAACGTTATGTATTCCTTCATAATTCGCTTTGATAAATTTCTCCATTCGTTTCTGAGCAATCTTTATCTCTTCAGCCTGAACATTTTTATCATTCATACTCTTCATTATAAAACCTCCGGCTGCTATAAAGATAACCATGAAGATCATAATATATTTTTTCATTCGCGGACTAGAAAAAATGGCCGGTGACATCCGGTGCATTTAGGCGTCTTAAAATTTTTCTTCCGCATCCACAGAGGAGCTCCCTATTTTGTCACCTACAGGATCATATAAGCCATCAAATTCTTTACTTTTATCGCCGTTTAGATACCCCTCAACTGTGATTCCGCCAGTTGGATCAATAAAATAATCATCATAAGAAATTTTCTCTATTCCCTTATACTCGCGGTGCAAGTATTCGGTCATTTTACTTTTGGCTTTTTCAAAAAGAGCCTTTTCTTCCTTTTTCACATCATATTGATGCTTCATAATCAATCCTCCAACAGTTATAATTAACATTAGTACAATAATAAGGTATTTTTTCAAAAAAAATCATCCCTTTCCTTACCCTATTTTACATGACAAGAAAGGTGCTGTATATCTTGGCCAAGAAAATTAGGACTTCAAGCCTGACAGATGAAACATATTACAGGATGAGTCAACGTGCTTATAATTATGACTATCTTAAAAGGAAATTAGAGAACAATGAGTATATACGTATTAATTCTTCCATTTCAAAACCTACTTACTGGTACGTCGATCAAATAAAAACAGACGATGATACAGGGCTCGATGCGGTTGTATTAGTACAAGCAGTGAAGAAAAATGGTAAACGGATAAAATCAAAAAACCCCGAAAACGTGGTCGTCGCCTTTGCCGGAACCGATATCGGAAAAGACCCGATCAATGACGGCGTAAAAGCGGACGGCGGGAATATTGTTTTTGGAAATAATCCCAAAAAAGAAGTGTATTATATTGTAAAAAAAGATGCGGAAGACACGTCTAAAACACTCGGAAAATACAATGGAACGCCCTCTCAAGACGCCATGCTCACAACCGGAAAGTATAAGCTGATAACGAAAACATCACAAATCGATCAAGCCGATCAGCTGGTACGCAGCGTAAAGAAAAAGTATGCCGGAACGTCAACGATTATTTCAACAACCGGCCATTCACTCGGCGGCGCTGAGGCCGAATACAGCGCGGTGAATAATGATATTTATGCCGTTGCGTTTAACAGTCCTTCCGTCGTGAAACTGCACGATGAAGAAACACAGAAAGACATCAACAGCGGCATATACGATCCTTACATCCGGTCAATTATCAATCCGGACGACATGGTCGGGGCAGGTTATTGGAACGAATATGATCGCCACAACGGGACAACGATTTATACGAAAAACCCCTCACTCTCACAGTTCAGCCGAAAGCAGCGGCTTGATGGGAACTTAAACGAGCAGATCAGCAAGAATCTCGCTTATTTCTTTACTACCGTCATTCTGAGAAATCCGGATACACACGGCTTAAACGAAGCGAATTTCATATTTGACCGAAACGGAAACATCACAAATCCGAACGGAGATGAGTTAGTCTTCGATAAAAATCTCGGCGCTCTTCTGCCGGCCGGTGCGATCGGAAGCGGAGATGCGATAAAAGTAACGCCGAAAAACGCAAAGAAGCTGGCTGAAAAGGTACAGGCCATGACTGAGGATTTGCGGACGATGAAAAAAGAAGCGCAGAACGCCTATCAAGAGCACGATGAAAAAATTGCCGAGCTGAAAACCGAATTTTACGGCCAAGTCGGACACGGCTTGTTTGATCAGCTTCAAGCACAGGACGTGACCAATACAATTGAAGATATTGCGCAATCCTACGATAAAGGTCCGATTTTTTACGACACTCAGGCTGAGCAGGCGTTTATTGATTCTTTGCAGGCGGCGATCACGGACCTTGAAGAGATCGGCGGATTCTTACATAAAATAGCGGACAAATTTCAGGAAAAAGACCAGATGCTCGCAAACTGGTTAAGATGATAGAGGTGGATACATAATGCCGACATTAGACGAACTTTTAGAACACAAGGACGACCCGATGAAGAAAAGGCTGCAGCGGCAAATGCTGAAAACCGTCATGACGCAGGCAGCGGGGACAAAACTGGAAACAGTGCGCCAAACGCTGAAACCGACATTCGAAATGGACACATTGAAAGATGAATTATATGAAGTTTACTCAGCTTTATTGAACAGCTTCGAAGGCAAGGCGCAAAAAGCTCTCGCACAGCGGATCAGTGAAAGTGCGCGGCTGATTGCCGGCACTGAAAATAACAGAGACACATTCATTAACAGTTTCAAAACAAGGTAAAATAAAAAACCTCGCGGATTTATTATTTGCGGGGTTTTTCCTATCGTCTTAACTGACACGCTCGGAGAATGTATCATATACCTCTATGAACGTTGATATATAAGGTTTTTTGATAATCCTTTGATCCGTCAGTCGGAATGAGTAGCCGGCGGGAAGTGAGAGCGGGAGAATAAAAGAAGCTTTTCATGAACATAAAAAACAAGGGGTTTATTGTATAAGATCGCGCGTATTCTTGACGATGTTCAAGCTGCTAAAAACGGCATGCTTGGAAAAAGGATAAACCGCCACGCTGCAGGAAAAGCCACCGGGACACTAAACGAGTGGGATTTTTTTCGGCTAGGCTATATCCTCTTTTAAACAAAATCCTTATTTGGTAAAATAATGGGTATTGTAAGGAAGGAGTGATTGAAGCGTGTTATTGTTCATAGGAAAGTTCATATTGCTCTTTTTGTTCTGTACGTTAGTGTATTATTTATTCAAAGTGGTTTATTACAATGTTGGTAAGAAGGTCGCTCTCAATGCGTCAGAAGGAACAAAAGCCAATTGGGTTGCGAACGTCTTAATTAAAAATGGTACTAAGCTTACTGACGGAGATTACTTTATGGTTGCTGTCGTTACGACATTATGGCTTACGATCCATTTATGATGTATCAAAACGATTAGGACTTGCTAGTATTGATACGACTCAAAGCCATGTGCAAAGATTGTGTAAAACGAAATGAAATAATAACGTTTTTTAACGCTTTCGCGTGTTCCCAATAAGTCCATCGAAACAAAGAAAAACCCTTGCACGGCAAGGGTTTTCGACTTCTTTAAGCTTTATTCATTTAAAGCTATCTCATGCTTATGACGCGCTCGGAGGGATTCGAACCCCCGACAGACGTGGTACCGGAAACCACCGCTCTATCCAACTGAGCTACGAGCGCACGTTTTTTCAATCAGATACCTTTATATTATAATAAAGACACGCGCAGAAAGCAACACTTTTTCAATAATAGTGAACTTTACGGCGCTTATGCTGCAGTGATGTATGTATAGTAACAGGATTATGCAGCGTCCTCATGCAGCATAATCCCGCCCCGCATAACGTCTTGTTTTTCAAAAGGCTCACACGCCTGATGCGATCAGTCATTTCAGCTGCTCAGTACTTTTCCAGTCACTTCAGAAAAAGCACGTTTCAGCTTTTTTTCCAAATGTCTTTTAACGTCCAATAGGTGAATTCCTCAACCTTTACAGCGCCTTTCTCAGAAAACAGCTCAAGCCCCAATCTGCCCTCTTTCGGATAGATACGGCTTGTCATCGTTGCTTCTCCATGATTGGCGAATACTTCAATCGAAGATCTGTCAATAAATATCCGCAGCGCCAGCTTGCCGCTTGCATCCAGCCGCACTCTTCTCACACCGTCTTTCGCTTTCCCCATTTTGGTGCAATCAAGTGTCAATTTTTTATCCGTTAGATTGTACTTAAGCACAAGTTCTTCTTCACCAAGGCCGCGAATCTTAAAACCTGCCGATTCGGCATCGCAATCGTTTATATCAAACACGACTCGAACTTCAAGCAGGTCTTCGGACGTCTTTGCCAAGTAACTCCCTGATATCTGCCGGCCTGCACATTCCCGGTATTCCTTTGTTCGCAGCTGCTTGGTTTCTTCGGCGGGATTCATCAAAAGTTTATGATCGTCACGCAATGTCAGTTCTCGCGGCAGCGTCAATGCACCGCACCATCCGTCCGCTTTTGTCGGCATCTCAGATTCCCACATATCCATCCAGCCGATAGCGATTCTGCGTCCCTTATCATCTAGTAATGTTTGCACGGCGTAAAAGTCATGGCCGTAATCCAGCTCTGTAAAAGCGCCATGTGTAAATTTATTTGTTTCATAATTATAGTCACCGATTAAATAACCGGTTTGATGTAAATTGTTATATAAATCGCCGTCGGCTTCAATACCCTGTGGCGAAATCAGCAGGACATGTTTGCCGCCTAATTCAAAGAAATCCGGACATTCCCACATATAGCCGAGATGACCGTCACTTTGGGCGAGAACACCTGCGTATTCCCAATCACGTAAATCAGATGAACGGTATAAAACGACCCGTCCGACGTTTTCTTTTGTGGAGTTGCCGATGACCATATACCAATCATCGCGATGCTTCCATACTTTCGGATCGCGGAAATGACGGGCGCTGTCTTCCGGCGGTGCTGCAATAACGGGGTTTTCCTGAAGCTTTTCAAACACAACCCCATCTTGGCTGACCGCGATATTTTGAGTTTGATAGAAAAGGTCTTTCTCTTGATCAATCATATTATGGCCTGTATAGATTAAAGTAAGGCGTCCGTTATCATCGGCCGCGCTTCCCGAAAAACAGCCGCTTTGATCAAATGCATCACCCGGAGCTAAGGCAACCGGCAGGTGCTCCCAATGAATGAGATCTTTACTCTTTACATGCCCCCAATGCATCGGCCCCCAATTCTCATCATACGGATGATGCTGAAAAAAGACGTGGTATTCTCCTTTAAACTGAATAAGGCCGTTCGGATCATTGATCCAATTCGCCCGGGGCATAATGTGGTACCCCAGCCGATATCTTTGTTTCACTTTACCCTCGGCTTCTTTCAAAGCTTCCTCAGCCTGCTGAATTCTATCCATTTGTAACATCCTCTCTATCCGATTTTTTGTAAATCCTGCACACGCTTGCTGTTTTTTTTCGAGTCTAATAAAGTAAAAATGGAAATCATGGTAAAACCAAAGACGACGATTCCCATGATGAGATAAGTTTGACGGAACCCCGCACTGTCATATAATCCTCCCGCCAGCGGCGACAGAATCGACGCGCCTGCCTGAGATGCGAATTGAAAACCGACGAGATAAAGGACGGACGACAGACGCGTATCAAAATTGGCCGCCAAATATTTAAAAACGGCGATCAGCATAATCGGCAGTTCCAGTGCGTGGATGAGTTTCATTGATGAAATTCCTACAGGCTCAACTGCAATTCCAGACCCGACGATGCGGAAAGCCATTAAAAACCCCGCTAAAATCAAACTGTTTTTCGCTCCGAACTTATTGACGATAAAAGGCGCAAGAAACATCATGCCGGCCTCTAAAAATACCTGGACTGAATTAAGATAGCCGAATACTTGGTTGCCTATCGACACTGAAGGAAACAAAGACGCATAGTAGATCGGGAACTGCTGATCATATACGCCGTAAATGCAGGTCACGCCGATAATGTACATCATAAAAAACCAAAAATCCTTTATTAAAAAGAGCCGCCCCACATCTTTTAACCGGACCGAATCCGCTCTGTTTTTCTCGTGGTCTGTCATTTCGATTTTTACAGACATGATAATGGCCGTTAAAATGACGGCTGAAACAGACGCGATCCAGAAATTGATATTGGGATTGATATTGAAAAGCTGTCCTGCAAAAAATGCAGCCGCCGCCCAGCCCAATGAGCCCCACATTCTTGATTTTCCATACTCGAAATGATATTTTCGGCTGACCTTTTCAATGTACGTTTCAATCGCGCCTATCCCCGCCAAAAAGCCGGCTCCCAAATACAGGCCTCCGACAATGGCGCCAAGAAAGACATTGTACTGCAGGAGCGGTCCATAGATGAAAATATAAAACGGACCTGTAAATAGAAGAAGAAAGCTGATCATAAATAAGATCTTTTTCTTCAGCCCCAATTTGTCAGAAATAAAACCGTAAAGAGGCTGCATGCACAAGGCAAATACGGCATTTATAGAAAAAATAATGCCTGTCGCTGACCCGTTTAAATTGATTTCCTGCCCCAGCCAAATCGCAAATAAAGAATAGCTGGAAGACCAAGTAAAAAAGAAAAAGAAAAAATAAGCACTCAGTTTCCAATACAGACTTTTTGCGTTTTTCATTTTCACCGCTCCTTTAATAGGACCTTTTCATCCACGTTCTCGAACCGCTGAGCCATGTCATTCCTTCCCGCTATAAAGTAAGCGCTTTCTTTTTGGCGCTGTCCGGTACTTCACTTTAGCTGCATTACGCAAACAGCCGCCGTCACTTCCCTTCATCCTTTTTGTAAAGCGCTTTCATAAAGAATTGTATGTCAACCGGTTTCATATGTCAATCGGTTGACATATAATTTTCTGATTATTCAAATCGAACAAAACGCACCCCTAGCAGAAATATGGAATTTCCTTGCGCATGTCAGCCCGATTCTCTAAAATAAGTGCGTGACGAGAATTGTAAGCCATTTCAGTAAAGCAGGAGGGCAAGGGAATGAAGCCTAACATTCACGATGTTGCAAAAATAGCGGGAGTTTCCTCTACAACCGTTTCGCGGGTATTAAATAACCGCGGCTATATCAGCGAAAAAACAAAAGAAAAAGTGTACAAGGCGATGGAAGAAATCAATTACTTTCCAAACGATCTCGCCCGCTCTTTATTCCGTAAAAGAACCAATTTAATAGGGCTTATCATCCCAAACTCCGGCAATCCGTTTTTCGGCGAACTCGCTTTTCATATTGAAAGCATTTGTACGTCCATGGGCTACAAACTGCTGCTTTGCAACAGTTTACATCGAAAGGATAAAGAAGAAAAATATGTGGAGATGCTGATAAGAAACCAAGTGGACGGCGTGATCGCTGTGACTTACAACCGGGGAATTCTCAATTATCATAAGCAAAATCTGCCGATTGTCGCCATTGATCATTTCTTATCGGATTCAATTCCCGTCGTCGGCTCAGACAACTATGACGGCGGAAAAAAAGCGGCGGAACTGCTGATCGAAAAAGGGTGCCGGCACATCGTCCATATCAACGGCCCGCTTGAACTCGAAACACCGGCAAACCTCAGAAGAAAAGCATACGAAGATGTCATGCGTAAACACGGAAGGCAGCCCATTACATATGAAGTACCCTTTTATCAACATGACCACGACATCATTTCATCGTTATTCGATGAACAGCCTGACACCGACGGAATTTTTGCCAGTGATGATCTGATGGCGGCAGCAGTCATGACGGAGGCCAAAAAACGGGGAAAAGACATCCCGGCTCAATTAAAAGTGATCGGTTATGACGGCACCGAAACCGTTCAATCGATCCTTCCGGAATTGACAACCATCCAGCAGCCGATCGAATTGATTTCCAAAACAGCCATCGAGATTTTAGTAAAAGAAATTGAAGGCGAATTTGATGATTTGCCGCTGGAAACGTATTTGCCGGTGCGGTTTCTGGAAGGTCAGACAACTTAATCAGCCGTACAGCACGCCAGCGTTCTATTTCGGCTGCTCAAGCCATATCATTTTCTCAAGCGCCGGCGTTGTTAATACCCATTTTCACTTTGCTGTTTGAACTTTTTGTTTTCTGGGAAAAATGGTGTTAGAAGAAAAGGTTGGCATTTTGGTCAGCGTTTTGTTTGACCTTTATTGACCAAAAATGTATCATGTAAATACATACTTACCTAAAAGGTGAAGGAGGAGCATTATGAATTTAATACCTACAGTCATTGAACAAACGAACCGCGGAGAAAGAGCTTATGACATTTACTCCCGTCTTTTGAAGGACCGTATTATCATGCTTGGATCTGCGATTGATGACAACGTTGCGAACTCCATCGTGTCACAGCTTTTATTCCTTGAAGCGGAAGACCCTGAAAAAGATATTTCCATTTACATTAACAGCCCTGGCGGATCAATCACTGCCGGTATGGCAATCTACGATACAATGCAGTTCATTAAACCGAAAGTATCTACAATCTGCATCGGGATGGCCGCTTCTATGGGAGCATTTTTACTTGCAGCCGGTGAAAAAGGCAAACGTTACGCGCTTCCTAACAGTGAAGTCATGATTCACCAGCCGCTTGGCGGAGCGCAAGGACAGGCGACAGAAATTGAAATCGCGGCAAAACGCATTCTCTTGCTTCGCGATAAATTAAACAAAGTGCTTGCTGAACGTACCGGCCAGCCGCTTGAAGTGATCGAGCGCGATACAGACCGCGACAACTTCAAATCAGCTGATGAAGCTTTAGAATACGGCTTAATCGATAAAGTGCTGACACGCAATACGGAAGACCAGAAGTAAGATCCTGCCTGCAAGAGAGTCTCAAACTCTTGCAGGTTTTTTATGCTTTATCTTCATTCAAAAAAGTAATGAATGCTTTGACGACAGATAATTCTAACGCTGAAGAATCATACATAAGCCACGTATCACGTATCACAGGCTCGTTATTTTTATAAGACAGCGCCAATGTGTATAATTCATCAGAAGGCTGAAGACAGATTTCCGGCACAACAGAATAACCGAGACCGTTTTTCACCATCTCTTTACAGGTTTCCTGTCTGTCTACCTCCATTGCAATGAAAGGCGGCTCAGTAAATTGATTATTCCACCATTTTTGAATCAGACTTTTCAAAGAGGCATCAGTTTGATAATAAATCATCGGCAATTTGGGCAGGTCCTCACTGTTGATTTCAGTTTTTGAAATAAGGTACAGCCTCTCTTCATTTAGCAGTTGTTTTTCCCCTTGCCAATCATAATTTCCCCTCATAATCCCAAGGTGCACGCCGGAATGATGAAGCAGATCCATCACCTTCGCACTCCATCCCGTATTGACGTGGAATTGAACAGACGGATACTGATCAGAAAACCGTTTTAGAATCGCCGGGAGCTTATACTGAGCAAAATTGCTTGAGACTCCTAATCTGAGAACCCCGCTGACTTCATGGCTCATATTGAGCATATCATCCTTCATTTTTCTGAATTCCTGCAGCATCTCTTTCGAATATTCAACCAGATATTCACCTTCTGAAGTGAATTCCATCCCTTTCTTTCTTTTATAAAAAAGGCGCACTCCGAATTGCGATTCCAAGTTTTTGAGCCGGTAACTTAATGCCGGCTGTGTCATATATAACCGCTCCGCCGCCTTCGTCATATTTTTTTCCTCGAATAATGTAATGAGTACAGCCCAATCCTTTTCATCCATATAAAATCCCCCAAAATATTTTTCTGCTATAAAATTTTCTCCTATTATAAAAGTTTTTTATTCAACTTTATAAAAATTATATGTTTTACTTATAATCCTTATTTATCATACGATATTTTCCAAAGGGACCGGTACCTTTTTATCCACACAAAATGATGTAAGGATGAGACAGCATGGAAAAAGTTCCTGTAACCGTCATGAGAGGCGGCACCAGCAAAGGCGTTTTTATTCTTCAAAAAGACATGCCAGACGATACAAACCTATGGAGCGATTTTCTTTTAGACATTATGGGGAGCCCTGACGAGAGACAAATTGACGGTCTCGGCGGCGGACATTCCCTCACAAGCAAGGCAGCCATTATTAAGAAATCCGCCAGAAAAGACGCAGATGTTGAGTATACATTTGCGCAAGTCAGTCTGACTGACAAATTTACCGACTTCAAAGGCAATTGCGGAAATATCTCTTCTGCCGTAGGCCCTTATGCTATTGAGAAAGGGCTCGTTCAGGCTGAAGAGCCGGTGACAACAGTCAGAATTTTAAACACAAACACGCAAAAAGTGATCGCAGCAGAAGTTGAAGTCAAAAACGGAACATTTCATTATCAGGGAGACTGCTCGATTCCGGGGGTTCCAGGTACAGCTTCTCCTATTTATCTTTCATTTCACCAGGCTGAAGGGGCGGTGACCGGAAAACTGTTTCCGACCGGTCAGCCTATTGATGTTCTCGATACACCGTATGGGAATATCTCCGTATCGATTATTGATTACGCCAATCCGCTTGTCTTTGTAAAAGCAGAGGACGCGGGGCTTACCGGCATAGAACTTCCGGACGAATATACTCCGGATATATTGGAAAAACTCGAAATAATCCGATCAATTGCAGCCGAGAAATGCAGATTCGCTCCGAGACATGAGGCTTCGGCAAAATCACCGGCCGTACCAAAACTGACTTTAATCTCATCTCCAGCGGATTATATTGATACAAAAGGGATAAAGAGACACGCTCAAGAAATGGACCTTGTCATTCGTATGATGTCCATGCAAAAACCGCATCAAGCTTTAGCCATTACAGGGGCGGTATGCACGACCGCCGGCATGTTATTGGAGGATACGATATTATCTGAATTTTCATTCTCCGGAAAAACGATCCGATTAGGGCATCCAAGCGGCATTTTAAAAACCGAAGCAGAAGCTGATCCGGCCGGAACAACGATTAAAGTAGTACGCACAGCAAGAAAAATCTCTGAAGGCTATGTGTTTACTAAACAAAGTTACAACATGAATACGCTGAATCACATTGGTTAATACAAGCCCCCAGACAAGTCAAAGATAAACGGAGGAATACGAGATGATCAATGTAAACGCGTCTAATCGACTGAACAGACTGCCTTTTTCAAGGGCTCATCAAGCGGTGCTCGTTATCCTTTCATTCGCTTACTTTTTTGATTTTATTGATTTAAATACGTTTTCATATGCGGCGCCTTCACTTTTAAAGGAATGGAACATATCCACTCATACCATCGCTTTTATTACGTCTGTCTCCTATTTCGGAATGTTTATCGGCGCCTCTGCCGGAGGATGGTTTTCAGACCGTTTCGGAAGGAAAAAAGGTTTAATTCTGGTTGTCACCTTTTTCTCTTCCTTCTCCCTCCTCTCTTCTCTGGCTTGGAACCCAGAAATACTCGGTGTTTTTAGATTTCTTACGAGTTTAGGTATCGGCGCCACAACGATTGTGGCAAGTACGTATATCAGCGAATTTTTCCCATCCGCAACTAAGGGAAAATACCAGGCAATCTGTATTACGATAGGCATATGCGGAATTCCTGCAGCCGGCTGGGTGGCTAAATTGGTCGTGCCGTCCGCCTCTTACGGCTGGCGGTTTATCTTTCTATTCGGCGCGGTCGGTATTTTTTTTCCGCTGATCGCCAGAAAACTGGAAGAATCACCGAAATGGCTGGATACGAAAGGGAAAAGCGAACAGGCACACCGCATTCTGCTCGAGCTTGAAGCAAAAATAGAAAAAGAAAAGGGTGAACTGCCTGAACCGGCTCCGGCTCTAAAAAGCAGAAAAACCGCTGTAAAATCCGTTCCGTATCGGACGTTATTTCAAAAGCCTTTAGCAGGAAGAACTTTGGTTTTAATGACGATGTGG
Organism: Bacillus sp. 01N42_2; assembly: GCF_056399565.1. Taxonomy (NCBI): domain Bacteria; kingdom Bacillati; phylum Bacillota; class Bacilli; order Caryophanales; family Bacillaceae; genus Bacillus; species Bacillus sp. 01N42_2. The sequence continues at coordinate 218,005 of NZ_JBFTRO010000001.1, forward strand.
GCAGCTTCCACGATTGCCATTCAAGGCTTTGGCACGTGGGTTCCCACCCTTTTGGTGAAAGAAGGCGTATCAATGGATGAGTCTATCGTATACGTCACTCTGGGAACGATCGGTGCCCCGCTTGGCGCTCTCATTGCGTCGCAAATCTCTGACCGTGTGGATCGAAAGTGGGCCATTTCTGTTTTATCGTTAATTATTATGGCGCTTGGATTCATTTACGGCATCAATCCTTTGCCGATGGTCATTGTCATATGCGGATTTCTCATGCATATGTTTGAGCGTACGTTCAGTTCAATCGCATATGCTTATACGCCGGAATTATATCCGGTTGAAGCCAGGGCGTCTGGAAATGGCCTCACTTACGGCGTAGGGCGTCTTGCGAATGTAGCCGGTCCCTTTGTCGTCAGTTTTCTGTATTCAGGCTACGGATTTTTAAGTGTTTTCTTGTTCTTCACAGGCTGCTGGCTCCTTTGTGCACTGACAGTCGGTATTTTTGGAATCGGGTCAAAAAAACAAAAGATGCAGCAGGATGATTTCATATCGGAAGACACATTCGCGCAGCAAAAGTTGTAAACGCATACACTTCAAACCGCAAAACATCCATCTCCTCAGAGGAAATGGATGTTCTTCTTTCAATCCCAACCGCAGTCTCTTTCTCATCTTATTCTCATACACATGTCTTATCCTTAAGAAAGGCGTGATACGCATGAGATGGAGAAAACGGTTTTTCCCCGGAAAGAAAAGGTATTTTATGGGCGGAGAACTTTCCGATCAGAATGGTTTAGATGCAACCGCCGAACCATCTTCCTACAGAGCAGTTGATGCCGAAACATATTTCAGACCCTCTTGTCTGCCTGTCCTGAACACAGCAATTGAAAGTTCCTTTTTTAATCCTTATATTGACAGGCCTTGGAAAAGCATTCATCTGCCCCAATCCCTCACATTGGCTCCGGAAAAAACGGTCTTGCATTATTTTAGTGTTTTACGTGAAGCCGAAAATCTTACGGACGAAAAAGCCGGGGGGTGCGGTACAGTCGGCCAGGCCCGCATTCCTTTTCCGCTTGCCTTGCCTTTTTCTCTCCGGCCTGCCGTAAGAAACATTCCTACAAAGCTTTTCTTGCCTCATTTGAAGGTATCGGCCAGACCCACCTGATCAAATTGAATCAGCTTGAAGGCTTGCGCTATTTCGTTGAGATCGAAACCATTCAAGGTTCAAATCAAAACGTCACATTTTTCGCTTATTATCACGGTATTGTCCAGTTGGAAAAACACAATGGCCGGTTTCTGATCGGACGAATAACTTGGTATGGTGAAGATTTTTTGTGTGCCGCTTACCATTTGTGGCAGCACAATGCAGAAACCAGCCTTGATATCAAATTTGGCAGCTGGTGCAAGCTTATTAAAAAAAGGTGGCCTGTCCGGCAGAATGGTTATGTCAAAACAATTGATTTTGACGGAACAGACGGCGGTCATTACCGTTTTGTCTATTTTCAGCTCACGAATGGTACAGACGTGTTAGCCAAACAGCTGAGAAAAAACAGCTCCGGGCAATGGGAGCTGATTCATCTTGATGCTGACGGCTGCTTATAGAATCTTCCTTACAATTCCCGCCATTTCTTATCTAAAATCGGGTATGTATACCGATTCATCTGTTCAATCAGCTCATCTGGGCGGGAGGAGCTGTGGATCAGCTTCAAATGAGATTCATTCGAAAATCCTTCCTGAATGCTGTATTTGACCATCTTCATCATCGGCTCAAAATAACCGTTCACATTGTAAAGTCCGATTGGTTTTTGATGAATGCCGATTTGCGCCCAGCACAGCACTTCAAATAACTCTTCATAAGTTCCGAAGCCGCCTGGCATGGCAATGTACCCGTCGGCAAGTTCACTCATTTTCGCTTTCCGTTCATGCATGCCGCTGACTTCAATCAGCTCCGTCAGATTTTGGTGAACAATCTCTCCGCTGAACAGCCCGCTCGGCATGACGCCGACAGCTTTTCCGCCGCCTGCCATTAACGCGTCGGCAACGGTTCCCATCAGACCGACCCGTGAACCGCCGTAAACAAGGGCGATTCCCTGCTCCGCCATATATTCACCGAGTTCGGCCGCTTTGCGTTTGTATTCTTCATTTACCCCCAGATTTGATCCCGCAAATACACAAATCGTTTTCATTTTTTCATCTCCGCATCTATATATGTACATCAATAAATCAAAATACACTATATATTGTCCCATCTCTATATGATAATATCAATAAGAATCATACAGGACATAAGGAGTGTTTCACATGCAGATCGCTGAAACAGAACAATGGCTGAAAGACTTTTACGAAAAAAGAGGATGGACGGCGTACGGACCATTTATCAGAATCGGCTTTTTAATGGAAGAAGCGGGTGAGCTCGCCCGGGCGGTAAGAGCATATGAAATCGGCAGGGACCGGCCGGATGAAAAGGACGCGACCCAGTCAGAACGCAGGCAGGAGCTGATGGAAGAAATGGGTGATGTCCTCGGAAACCTCGCCATCCTCGCCGATAAGTACGGAATCACTTTAGAAGATGCGATGAGAGCCCATCAGGAAAAACTGATTAAACGCTTTGAAACCGAATAAAAACACGGCCTGTCCGCTTTTTCATGGACAGGCCGCACCTGAATTTATCCCGTTATCTCGTCCTGATGCTCAAAGAAGTGCTGTTTTCCGATTTTATGAAACAGCCCCGTCTTTCGGATCAGCTCCCTCGGCTGAGACTGCAATCCGACGATCATCAATCTGCCGTTATGGCGTTTGATCCGGTTCATGACATTCCCCAGAACCGCTTCTGCGGAAGTATCCATGTAATGCACATTATTCATCAGCAGGATAAGCGTTTTCGGCTTTTCCTGAAGCCTCTCCAGCAATGATGATTCCAATGAATCAATCGAACCGAAAAACAGCGGCCCTTCAATGGAATATGTGCTGACGGACGAATCGTTTTTAACCGATTTGACGGCGGCATGCGGTGTTTTGACGCTTGTCGATTCGCTCATTTTTCTGATAAAGAAAACAAAGGCAAGCACGAGACCGGCAGACACGCCGATGATTAAATCAAACAGAACCGTCAGTAAAAAGGTTGCCGCCAGTACGAATGAATCAGTGTTTCTCAGCCGCATCATATTGGCGACTTCCCTCCGTTCACTCATGTTCCAAGCCACAACCATCAATACCGGCGCCATGCTTGCCAGCGGTACGTGAACGGCAAGCGGGGCGAAGACGAGCAGGACGAGGAGGACGGTGACTCCGTGGACAACACCGGAAATCGGAGAAACTGCGCCGTTTTTAATATTTGTTGCGGTCCGCGCAATCGCTCCCGTTGCCGGTATGCCGCCGAAAAGCGGCGCGGCCATATTGGCGATGCCCTGCCCGACAAGCTCCCTATTGCTGTCATGCCGTGATCCCTTCATATTATCCGCGACCATTGCCGATAATATGGATTCAAGCCCGCCGAGAAGCGCAATGATCAGAGCCGACGGAAACATCATTATCATGTTATCAATTGAGAAATCAGGAAGCTGAAAAGCCGGAAGCTGCCGCGGAATCTCTCCGTAAGCAGAACCGATTGTCGCCATCTTGTCAGGGAAAAACACGACCGCCGCGGCTGTAGATACAAGCAGCGCCACAAGCGCACCCGGAATCTTCGGCATCAGCCTGGCTGATAACAGCAAAATGGCCAAAGCAATTCCCGCGATCAAAATGCTGTACAAATTAAAGGTTCCGATCTTTTTGCCGATCTCCGCAATGTTAAGGATAAAGCTTTCATGCTTTTGAATATCGCGCAGACCGAGAAAATGGGCGATCTGCTCTGAGAAAATCAGCACTGCGATTCCGGCCGTAAATCCGACGATCACCGGCTTCGGCACGAATTTCATAATCTTCCCGAGCTTAAATACGCCGAACAGGACGAGCATCACGCCTGCCATGAAACCGGCGACAAGTAAATTCTCAAAACCATACTGCATCACAATGGCAAATAAAATGGGAACAAACGCCCCCGTAGGCCCTCCGATCTGATATTTAGAGCCGCCTAACAGCGAAATCAGAATTCCGGCCACAATAACGGTATAAAGCCCGTATTCCGGACCGACCCCGGAGGCGATGGCAAAGGCCATGCCCAAAGGAATTGCTACAATTCCGACGACAATTCCTGCGACCAAGTCTTTCTGAAATTTCTGCAAATTGTATCCATGATATCTGCCGGAAAATTGCATGGTCAGCTGCATCCCCCTTTGACTGTTTCATAACCGTCAACAACAACATCCAGCGTCCCCGTCCCCGGATCAATCACCAGCCCGTGCACCGGCACCTCTTCAGGCAGGAGCGGATGGTGCCTGACCATATTCACGCTGTGAGCCACGCTTTCTTCGACGCTGTGAAAACCGGACAGCCATGTCTCCAAATCGACTCCCGCATGCTGCAAAAGGCTGAGACATTTCTCCTCCACGCCGCGTTCTTTTGCTTTATTTAATATGGAAGCCGCATTCAATCCCGACATCCCGCACTCGCGGTGACCTACGATGCAGACTTCCTCAGCCTGCAGTTCATAAACGGCAACCAAAATACTCCGCATGACACTTCCAAATGGGTGAGAAACAATGGCTCCCGCGTTTTTTATGATTTTGGCATCGCCGTTTCTGAGTCCCATCGCCTGCGGCAGAAGCTCCGTCAGCCTTGTATCCATACAGGATACGATGACAAGCTTTTTTTTCGGGAATTTTGTCGTTTGGTAAGGTTCATATTTCCTTTCTTGGACAAACTGCTGGTTGTGCTCCAAAATGCTTGATAAAGAAACCATTTTTCTAATCATCTCCCATCCGATTGTATTGCAAGCCTTCTTACCCAGCTTACAGTAAGGAATTATAGCACAGAAAAAGGCCTCAAAAGCGCTTTCAAAAAAAGACACGATAATTTAACTGTAAATTCAGATTATATTCATTTATATCTTTCAAAAATAATAAAATTTATCTTTATACAAACCTATAAAGCTTTTGAAAACAGCGGTCCCGCGCTTTTGCCTTTAGAAATATAGGCGGATTCTGTTATGGATTGGAGAAATCACACATGTATATCTCTTCTTCTTTTCATTTTGGGTTCAAAAGAACCAGAAATTCACCGAATGCGTTTGAATATTTCTCACCTTACCGCTTCTCTTATATAATAAAATAGAGATGAAAGACAAAGGAGGAGAAGCCCCGTTGAAACCATATGTATTCATCGCAAAACCGATACCGCCGGAAGTCGAACAAATGATAGGCGAGCATTGCCGCTATGACATCTGGAAAGAAGATACCATTTCAAAAGAAGAATTGTACGAGAAAATGAAGGATGCTGAAGGGCTGCTGACATCCGGAACGGCGATTGACAGTGATTTGCTGGATCACGCGCCGAAACTGAAAGTCGTCAGCAACAATTCAGTCGGCTACGATAATTTTAATATAGAAGAAATGAAAAGACGCGGGGTCGTCGGCACACATACGCCGTACACCTTGGATGACACGGTCGCTGATCTGGCTTTTTCATTAATCCTGTCTTCCGCCAGACGGGTTGCCGAATTGGATCGATTCGTCCGGGCCGGCAAATGGGGAACTGTTGAGGAAGAATCCCTTTTCGGTATGGATGTCCACCATCAGACATTAGGCATTATCGGCATGGGCAGAATCGGTGAACAAGCAGCCAAACGGGCAAAATTCGGCTTCGATATGGACGTGTTATACTATAACCGCAATAGAAAACCGGATGCTGAGAAAGAGCTCGGCGTTACATATGCCGACTTAGATACACTGCTGAAAACGTCAGACTTTGTGCTTTTAATTACGCCGCTTACTGACGAAACGTATCATATGATAGGAGAACGGGAATTTAAAATGATGAAAGATACGGCATTTTTCGTCAATATTTCCCGGGGAAAGACGGTTGATGAAAAAGCGCTCATCCGCGCATTGCAGGAGGGCTGGATAAAAGGCGCCGGTTTAGATGTATTTGAAAAAGAGCCGATCGGTGAAGACAATCCGCTCCTCCAGCTGGAAAACGTCACATTGCTTCCGCATATCGGGTCAGCAACGGCTAAAATCCGTTTGAATATGTTCAAGCAAGCCGCCCAAAACATGATTGACGCCGTATACGGAAAAACACCGAAAAACCTCACGAAAGAATTTCAATGAGAGGAAAAATCCCGGTTGGTTCAGCCGGGGTTTATTTTTCGCTGGATCAAAAGTACTATTTTTAAATTCTATCTATTCCTTTCTTTCGATGCTGATACAATAAAAAGGAATCAGCTTCACATGATGAAAAATGGGAGGTATTGCTTTGAAAAAACGTTTATCATGGATTTCCGTATGTTTACTGGTGCTTTTCTCGGCGGCGGGGATACTGTTTTCAACGAATGCCAAGACGGAAACACCGTCTCACAAGGCACACACAGAAGCACAGGTTATCAACACATTTGACGGGGTTGCGGATTATCTTCTGACATATCACAAACTTCCTGATAATTACATTACAAAATCAGAGGCACAGGCCCTCGGCTGGGTGGCATCAAAAGGGAACCTTGCAGACGTCGCTCCGGGGAAAAGCATCGGCGGAGACATCTTCTCAAACAGGGAAGGCAAACTCCCATCCAAAAGCGGGCGGACGTGGCGTGAAGCGGATATTAACTATACATCAGGCTTCAGAAATTCAGACCGGATTCTTTACTCAAGCGACTGGCTGATTTATAAGACGACAGATCATTATAAAACCTTTACGAAAATCAGATAAACCGAAACAAAAAACGGCTTCCCTGCGGGAGGCCGTTTTTTTCTGCTGGAAATCTGCAGGCTTTACATAAAATGAGTATTAAATTTTTCTTCAAACTCTGATCGGTCTATTCTGCTGTTTTCCGCTGTGCCATCGTGTTTTTTTATTGTTATATTGCGTTCAGACAGAACCATGTGCCCTTCCGGTGTCCGCTTAGAAGCAAGCAGGCGTTTGTTGAAAGGAGAGCGTTCATGTTCAAAGATTGTTTGTTTCATAGACTTGAGGTCCTTTTCATCGATTTCTTCAAGCGAAAATGCGTAACCTGTCTGCCAGCCGTCCCCTTTGTTCATTTCAAGCACGTATGTCCCGAATTCCGTCTCTTCTATCCTCACACGGAACGCGCCGGCCGCTGATACCATCTCGTCTCCCAACATCGGCACAGGCTGCATGGCGAGATTGAGGCCGAAGCCTGCATCAGCGATGTACTCACTCCCCCCGGCGGAAAGAAGCACGGCCGCATGTGTGCCGGGCAGCGCCCAGCCGTTTTTCCAAACCGTTCCGCGGATCAATTTGACATCAAATCCGGCATCTTTCAGTATGAAATAAAGCAGTCCGTTCAAGTCATAACAAAGGCCGCCATGAGGTTCCTTCACCATGTGCCGCCACAGTCCTTCTTTCGTGACGTCATATTCTTTTTTGGACAAAACCGCGCGATTTTCAAACGGAAACCGATACGCGAGTGCCTTTAAAAACTCCGGCAGGTTGCTGAAATCGAGGGAATCCTTTTCCCAGCCTATCGTTTGATAACAATCTTTCAGAAACTCATTCATCGTTCCGTCCCCCTTACAAAGTGTTTACACTTCTTCCTGCACATAAGCGGACAGCTTTTCCAGCGCTTCCTTTTCATCGTCGCCTTCAGCGATCAGAGTGACTTCCGTCCCCGTGCTGACCGCCAGACTCATTAATCCCATAATGCTTTTGGCATTCACTTTCTTGCCGTTTTTCTCTAGAAACACATCTGATGCAAAACGATTTGCCTCCTGTACAAACAATGCAGCGGGACGCGCCTGCAATCCCGTCTTTAAACGCACTTCCACTTTCTCCTGAACCATAAGATCTCCCCTTTTCTGTACGGTTATTTCAAAGTGATGCTTTGTCCTGTACGCAGCTGTTCTGCAATTTCATCGAGCTTTCTCAGCCTGTGATTGATGCCGGATTTGCTGATTTTCCCGCTTGCAACCATTTCCCCAAGTTCTTTCAGCGTGACTTCCTGATAATCAATCCGCAGCTGCGCAATTTCGCGAAGCTTTTCCGGCAGCGCTTCAAGACCGATCCGTTCATCAATGTATTTAATATTTTCCACCTGTCTGAGCGAAGCCCCGATGGTTTTGTTTAAGTTTGCTGTTTCACAATTGACGAGGCGGTTCACCGAATTTCTCATATCTCTGACAATCCGCACATCTTCAAAGCGCAGCAGTGAATTGTGGGCGCCGATGACATTCAGAAATTCAGTGATTTTTTCCGCCTCTTTTAAGTACGTAATATAGCCTTTTTTCCGTTCAAGCGTTTTGCTGTTCAGGTGGAATTCATTCAGCAGCGCGCATAATGAATCGTTATGTTCCTTATAAAGCGAGAAGATTTCCAAGTGGTATGACGATGTTTCAGGATTATTCACGGATCCCCCCGCCAAAAACGCCCCTCTCATATAAGAACGTTTGCAGCAGCGTTTCGCCACCAGTTCCTCAGAAATATTCCGCTCGAATACAAAGTTCTCCCCGAGGATTTTCAATTCCTCCAAAATCAGCTTTGCATTTTCAGAAAAGCGTACAATATAAACATTGTTTTTTTTCAGCCGCATTTTTTTTCTGACTAACAGTTCGACCGATACATCATATTGTTTCTTCAGCAATGTATAAATACGGCGCGCAATCGCCGCATTTTCGGTTTGAACGTCAAGCACGAGATGGCGGTTTGAAAATGACAATGAACCGTTCATCCGAATCAGCGCGGACAGCTCCGCCTTGGCGCAGCAGTCCTTCACTTCCAGATTCGTCAGTTCTTTTTTGGTTTCCGATGCAAATGACATATTAGCCACCTCATTTCAAAAGACCTCTAGTCCCTTAATAAATCGACGAGAAGAGAAGCCACTTTATGTGTATCGTGACGGATTACGCCATTTTTATACGTGATAATCTGGTCTCTGATCACTTCAAGCCCCATGGCTTTCAGCTTTTCAACGTTAAATTCAACGGGCCGGGCCAGCTCTTTCGCATATTTGCTTTTGATTTCGTCAGGGATATCTTCATTATTGATTAAAATCGTATCGATAAACGGCTGCTCCATATGATCGTTCAGCGCCTTAACATGGTCGGCCGCGCTGTATTGAAGCGTTTCGCCGGGCTGCGTCATGACATTGCAGATATATACTTTTTTGGCCGCAGCCTTGACGACTTCCTCTCCGATTTTCGGCACGAGCAGGTTCGGGAGAATGCTTGTATACAGGCTTCCCGGGCCGATAATGATTAAGTCGGCCTGGCGGATCACGTCAATCGTCTCCGGCAGCGGATCAATTTTTTCAGGCGTAAGAAACACCCGTTTAATGCGCTGGCCGTAAGAAGGAATGGTCGATTCTCCGGAGACGACCTGCCCGTCCTCCATTTCGGCATGAAGAACGACGCTAGTGTTGGCAGCCGGCAATACTCTGCCGCGGACATTCAGCACTTTGCTCATTTCGGTGACAGCGTGAAAGAAATCACCGGTTATATTCGTCATCGCTGCCAAAATCAAATTGCCGAGCGAATGTCCGGTTAAGTCGCTTCCTTTGTTGAAACGGTGCTGAAACAGGTTTTCAACGAGCGGCTCAACATCTGACAAAGCAGCCAGTACGTTACGGATGTCACCCGGCGGCGGAATTTGAAGTTCATCCCGCAGACGGCCTGAACTTCCGCCGTCATCAGCAACGGTCACAATCGCCGTAATATCAACGGGCTTATGCTTTAATCCGCGGAGCAGCACGGACAAACCCGTTCCGCCTCCGAAGATTGCGATTTTCGGCTTCTTATTCATTTCCGGCTTCTCTTTTCAATGTCCCGGTGAGTAACATGAGTATAGAAATCCTTTTTAAAGTAATCAGCCAGATACTCAGCGAGTGTAACGGAGCGGTGCTGGCCGCCCGTACAGCCGATCGCGATGACAAGCTGGCTTTTTCCTTCCCGCTTATAAGACGGAAGCATAAAGCCGAGCAGATCAACAAGCTTTTCGATAAACTTTTGTGTTTCGTTCCACTTCATCACATAAGATGAGACTTCCTCATCTTTCCCCGTAAGCGGCCTCATGCTTTCAATGTAGAACGGATTCGGCAGAAACCTTACATCAAACACGAGATCGGCATCTATCGGAAGACCGTATTTGAAACCGAATGACATCACGTTCACTGTAAAGGTCTCACCTTGGTTCGTGGCAAAATGCGCCACGATTTTTTCACGCAGATCACGCGGTTTCATATCCGACGTGTCATAGATCAGCTGAGAGCGCCCTTTCAATTCTTCAAGCAGCTGGCGCTCCAGTGCGATTCCTTCGAGAGGAAGCCCGGTAGCGGCCAGCGGGTGAGAACGTCTCGTTTCTTTGTATCTCGTCACAAGGATGGAATCCTTCGCATCTAAAAAGAGAATGCGCGGTGTAATCCACGGATTTTCCGCCATTTCATCCAGCGCCTCAATCAGCCTGTCAAAAAATTCACGTCCCCGCAGATCCATGACAAGCGCGACCTTGCTCATTTTTGAACTTGATTCTTTCATCAGTTCCAAAAATTTCGGCAGCAAGGAAGGCGGCAGATTGTCGACGCAAAAATAGCCGAGATCCTCAAAGCTTTGAATGGCGACGGTTTTCCCCGCTCCAGACATTCCCGTTATAATGACGAGCTGAATATCATGATTTTCATTCACACTCATCTTTCTCCCCCCTGAGGTCTTTCTTTTATTTGATAAGCTGCGGATCTAAACGATAGCTGAGCAGCTCGAAGTCCGGCGTATACGTAAAGGTGCCGTGCAAAAGCCCTTGGCCCTTGATCATAAAATCAAGGATATGTCCGTCTCCGGGTGCCATCGGAAGGCTGTGGATATCTTTCACGTCATGCCACTTCAGAATGCCTTCCTCTGATTCAGCGACATTCCGCCCCGTGTAGGAATCGGCGACAAAAGTAAACATCATCCACTCTGACACGATTTGTTCCTGTTCCTTAATAATAAAGGTAAACACGCCTTTTAACTGCGGATTTAATATATAAATTCCCGTCTCTTCTCTGTACTCTCTGATGACGGAATCTCTGACTGATTCACCGCTCTCCATCTTCCCGCCGGGCGCGACCCACCAGCCCCGTCTCGGCTTTTGGAGAAGGAGAACCTGATCATCTGTCTGCAGCACACAATTTGTCACTCTTTGCACAAGTACGTCACCTAACCTTCTCAACAAATCATCGTCTCTTCATTATACCGTTTCGGCATGTCTCTCACAATGCAGAGACACCGACATCCTTTTCTTTTATTTGACAGAAAACAAAAATTTACAAAAAAAGGGCACGGATACTGGAATCCGTGCCAAGGTGTATTCATATAAAAAGGGGGTCAATTACTACATTCATCTTAAAACATCAGTATTTCACCCGTGTTACAGCGGAATTAAAAGCCAGTAACGATTCAAAAACTGAACATTACAGCGATTATTTAACGGTTTTGAGCGTCTCCTGAAGCTCTTCCACATAATGCTGAACGCTTTGGGCCGCAATACTTCCGTCACCTGTCGCCGTAACGATCTGGCGGAGTGATTTTTCACGGATGTCTCCCGCAGCGAAAATGCCGGGAACTTTCGTTTCCATTTGATCATTTGTTTCAATGTAGCCTTCTTCATTTGTGATGCCCAAGTTTTCGAACGGTTTAGAAAGCGGAAGCATGCCGATATAAATAAAGACGCCGTCAGCTTTGAATTCTTCCTCTTCTCCCGTCACAGTATCCACAAGTGTCAGTCTGCCGACTTTTCCGTTTTCTTCATGGATTTCTTTTACGGTTTTATTCCATTCGAAATCAATTTTGTCATTGTCAAAGGCACGCGCCTGAAGAATGCTTTGCGCACGCAATTTATCACGTCTGTGAACGATGGTGACTTTTGAAGCGAAGCGTGTCAGATAGACGCCTTCTTCCACAGCCGAGTCTCCGCCGCCGACTACGACAAGCTCTTTATTTTTGAAGAATGCGCCGTCACATACCGCACAGTACGATACGCCGCGGCCGCCAAGTTCTTTTTCCCCGGGAACGCCGATCTTTTTGTATTCCGCTCCGGCAGAGATGACGATGGCGCGCGCTTTATATTCTTTTGAACCGGCTTTGACCGTTTTATATTCTTTGCCGTCGACGATTTCTTTAATATCGCCGTACGCATATTCCGCACCGAATTTTTTCGCATGTTCAAACATTTTATTAGAAAGTTCAGGGCCGAGAATGCTTTCAAAACCCGGATAGTTTTCAACATCCTCTGTGTTGGCCATCTGGCCGCCCGGAATTCCTCTTTCGATCATTAATGTGGATAAGTTCGCTCGTGATGTGTAAACGGCAGCGGTCATCCCCGCCGGACCCGCGCCGATAATGATCACATCATAAATTTTTTCTTCTGACACCATGATTCACTCCTTTTCGAAATGGGGCGCACCCTATATGAATAAGAATCCCCATCAATCGTATTCCTTACCCATATCCTATAAAATCTGAGGGCGATTCGCTATTTTTTTGCTCATTTTTCTGAGAAAACGTGATTAGGCATCTCCTGAGCGGGTATACAAATAAAGAAAGAGCCTTCCGGGATGGAAGGCCCTTGTCTTATTCATTATTGCACGACACGTCTTACATTGCCGTTGAATACTTTTTTCCAGTAAGGGTTGCTCATAGAATCAATGGATACACCATGAGATGTATTATCGTTCAGGAATGTTCCGTTACCTAAGTAGATGCCAACGTGGCCGTTTGTTTTATACGTATCGAAGAATACTAAGTCTCCGCGTTTCATGTCAGACGCGCTGACTGCTTTACCTCTTCCGATTAGCGTATCTGTGCTTGTGCCGCTTACAGGTCCGAGGTTAACGCCTGCGTTAGCATAAGCCCAGCGTACAAATGAAGAGCAGTCAAAGATACGGTTGTTAATATCAGATTGTGTGCGTCCGCCGCCGAATTTGTACGGAGATTGACCCACAAGGCTTGATCCTACGCTGATCGCGCCTTCAATACCGCCTGAATTTGAAATAACAGATCCGCCGTCAGAATCATCTGAACCGCCGCTGTTATGAGATGATCCGCCTGAAGTGCCCGATTTGCTTGAGCTGTCAGATGAATCAGATGATGTTGAAACAGCCGCTTTTTTCACAGTTTTAGCCGCTGCCGGCTGGCTGTCATCTGTTTGGTTTTGGTCTTCAGAGGCTTTTTGCGCTTCTTCCTGCTTTTTGATCAGGGCAGCCGCTGCAGCCTGCTCAGCTTTAATGCGCTTCTGTTCTTTTTCAGTGTCAGCTTTTGCGTTTGCAAGCTGTGACGCTTCTTTTTTCAGATCAGAGATAGCGGCAGCCGCTTTTTTCTGGCCGTTTTTCGCTTCGTCGAAAAGCTTGTCTTTCTGATCAAGCTGTTTGTTCAGGTCTTTTTGCATAGACTCTAGCTTCGCAAGGTCATCCTGGACTTTTTTCAGCTTCACGTTAAGCTCAGCTTCCGCATCTTCGAGTTTCGCTTTATCCTGCTCCTGCTGTTTGATCAGATCTTTATCCGCATCAACGATAGAAGATACCGCAGTCGCACGTGAAATGAAGTCCCCGAAGCTTGTCGCCCCTAAAAGAACATCTATGTATCCTTGAGAACCGCCGTTTTCCTGTAAAGAACGAACGCGTTTTTTCAGGATTTCATTGCGTTTTTCAATACGCGCTTCTGTTTCTTTGATTTCTTTTTTCAAATCAGCGATGCGCTTTTTCGTTTTTTCGTTTTCATCTTTTTTATCTTCAATTTTATTACTTGTATCCAACGCTTTTGCGTTAATGTCTTTCAGTTCTTTTTCAATCTTAGCCTGCTTGTCCTGAAGTTTAGACAATTCCTTTTCTTTTGCATCAAGGCTTGAAGCCACCTCAGATTGCTTGCTTTCGATTTTTGCTTTTTTGCTGTCTAATGTTTCCGCCGATGCAGTTTTTGTAAATGGGATCAAAAAACTGCTTGTCCCGATGACGGAAGCCAAACCAAGTGTTAATAAACTCTTTTTCACTTTTTCTTTCCTCCCTTTTACTTTAAACCTGTTCTCATTTGGAATTCTATTATGAACATCAAAGTTACGCTTCCTCACATACCCGTGAGGCTGATGATTTTTATGTATGAATCTTTTAATCTTTTAAATTGGTATAGATTATACAGCACATGTAAAATAAACTAATCTCTTATGTACGAGAATCATTATACCATCATGTTTCGACAATTTTTATTACAGTTATATTTCAATGTGATTGCAAATCTCATATTTTGCAAAATAAACGGTGCTGGCGGCCTGATTTCGGTTCAAAAAGCAAAAAAAAGACGTATAAAAATCTCTTTTTCCGGCAGTAAAGTTCTGTTTTGCCCCTTTCTGATAAAAAAAGAACCGACTCTTTATATAGAAAGAATCGGTTTTATTCCAATATATCATCTATTTGTCTGATGTATTTTGACAGTGTTGCCGGAGATACACCGTAAACGGCGGCCGTATCTTTTTTCGTCGTTTTTTCGCCGTTCGCTTCTTTCCATACGTATGCGATGGCTGCGGCCCATGCCCGCTCATTCTGTACGGCAGCAGCGGCGCGGATGTGCTGAATGACGTGAAAAACCCAGCAGCTCATGACGTCAGTCTTTAAACTGCCGGCTTCCGCTTTCTCCAGCAGCTTGACCGTCCGATACGTAAACAAAGCATCATGAGAAACGCCTGAAGCGCCTTCTTCACCGGAAAGCAGCAGTCTGACGAAGTCTTGTTCAAACGGTGAAGCAGCGCGTTTTGCCGTCAGAACTTTTTCAAGCTGGTTTCGCTCTCCTTCAGCACTGCTGATATAATAGGCGGCGAGCCGCTGTTCAAGTGCAGCAGGCAGCGGTTCCTGCCGTTCTGCCCAAGGCGCGGACCGGTCTGATTCGGGAAATTCGGTTTCGGCCTTTCTCCAAATGGTTTCGGCAAATTCTGTGCGGCCTGTCCCGTAGGCTGAGGCGGCCAGCCAGTAATAAAACGTGTCGTCGCCTTCAAACCCGCTTTTGTAGAGAGACCGGAGCCATTTATAGCCGAGATCATGTCTGCCGACAAGCGCCAGCGTCGCCCCCAGCTTGTAGCGCTGTTCGAATAAAATCGGATACACATTGGAGAGCCTTTCGCTCAATTCCCCGACTTTTTCATCTTCTCTCTCGTAATAGCAGAATACCAGGTAGTTGCACAAGGCATGGAGATTGCCTTCATTTTTCTCAAGCACTTCGAATACCGTCTGTTTCGCTTTTGTGACATTGCCTGAGTAAAAGTAAGCGAGCGCAAGGTTGTTGTATGCGGACCAAAGCTCGGGATAATCGGCTGTAATCTCTTCAAGCATGACAACCGCTTCATGAAGCTGGCCGCTCTCAAGAAGCGTTTTTGCCCGGTCCTGCCTGATCAGCAATTCATCCTGGTCATAGAGCGATTCGTTTTCACCCGCTTCACCGAAATCCAAAAGCTCCATCAGATTTTCTATCTCTTCGCTGAATTCTCCGTCCGGTTCGGCATCTGAATAAGCCGCGGCTTCTTTGTATGCTTCCTGAAAGAGCCCCAAATGCGCGAAATTGTTCGCTTTAAAGTAATGACACTCGGGCATTTCTTCTTTCAGGTTCACCATAATAAAGTCGAACAGCTCATTTGACTGCTGGTAGTGGCCCATTTCAGAATAAATGACGGCCAGCCGGGACAGCATTTCGGAATCATTCGGCTCGAGGTGAACGGCCCTCTGAATCAGTTTGCTGGCCCGTTTTAAATTCCGCTCTTTATATGCTTTTAAGCCTTTATGAAAAAAATATTGTCCATCCTGAAGCAGCTGGACAATTTGTGCGTGCTTTTTATGTTCAGAAGTGTGTTTTCCCACAAATATCCTCCGTTTTATACGTATTACCGTCAGTAGTATACCATAAAACGGTTTCGCCTCAATAGTTCAAAAGACAGAATCAGCTTCGTTTTTTACTGGCTGGTTCGACCAGATTTTAGCTGTTTTTTTCATGCGGATCGGCAGGAAGGGTGACGCGGAAAAGGGTTCCTTCGCCCCGCTTGCTTTCTACCTCTATCGAACCGCCGTGCAGCTCGGCGATTTTTTTGGCGATGGACAGGCCGAGTCCGCTGCCCCCTGCGTTTCTCGCCTTGTCCGCTTTATAAAACCGTTCAAATACGCGCTCCGCCTGCTCAGGCTCCATTCCGATTCCGTTGTCGGCGATTTCGACAGCCGCCGCCTCCGGCAAATCAACAATTTTAACGGATATACGGCCTCCCTCACCGGTAAACTTCACGGCATTGTGAATCAGATTCATCCATACTTGGCTGAGCAGCGCCTCATCTCCGTACACATACGATTCCTGTAAATCGATGAGAAATTCAATCTGTTTGGCGGACCACTCAGGCTCACAGGTCAATATGGTGCGCCGCAGCTGTTTGTCAATGCGGAACGGTTTTTTTTGAATCGGTTCGGTTTGGCGTTCGAGTGCAGTGAGCTTCAGCAGATTTTCACTGATTTTTGATAATCGTTCTGTTTCTGTCTCGATGATGTGTAAGTAGCGCCCCCGCTCCTCATATGATAAATCCGGTTTTTTCAGGAGGTGCGCGTACCCCTTTAATGAAGTAAGCGGGGTTTGGATTTCATGGGAAACGTTCGAAATAAATTCTTGTTTCAGTTTTTCCATTTCGCTCAGTTCCGCGGCAAGTGTCGACAGTTCATCAGCCAATTTCGTCACGGGGTGGTCCCGTTCAATCTTCTCCATTTTCCTGGAGGCGGCCGCGGTGAAGTTGCCGCTCGACATTTGCTTGATCGTGGCGGTCAGCGAATCCCAGATCGCATGATGTCTTTCACGTGCTGACTTTGAAAAAATAAACATTGTGACAAACAGCAGGCCGAAAACAAGCCAAAGCGTGAGAATCTGCTGGACGTAGGGCACAAGCAAAACCGGCCATATGAGACCGAATCCCTGAACGATCAGGTGGGCCGCCAGCCATAAGAATGCGGTGACGGTGAGAAGGATAATAATTTTTCCAGCCGTTCTGAAGATCCGTTTCATCCTGTCACCACAAACCGATAGCCGAGCCCCCGCACCGTATGAATGGCAAAAGGATAGTCTTTTTCCGGAAACCGTTCTCTCAGCCTTTTAATATGCACGTCAACCGTCCGCTCATCACCTTCATAATCAAAGCCCCAAATATCTTCTATTAAATGTTCTCTAGAAAACGTCTTATTCGGGTAACTGGCGAGCTTGAATAAAAGCTCAAATTCGCGCCGGGGCAGCGTCATTCCCGCTCCGCCGCCGCGCGTTACGGTGCGGGATTGCTTATCTAATGTGACCGTTCCGACGGTCAGCAGTTTTTCAGCGGTGATCCGGTACCGTTTCAGCAATGCTTTGACCCTCGCTTCAAGCTCAAGCGGCTCAAACGGTTTGACGAGATAATCGTCCGCTCCGGAAGTAAAACCTTGCACTTTGTCCAATGTTTCGCCTTTTGCCGTCAGCATCAAAATCGGAATGTCCGTAAAGCTCCGGACGGCTTCACTGACTTCAAACCCGTCCATTTTCGGCATCATCACATCCAGTATGACAAGATCAACAGGTGTTGATTCTATCAGCCGCACCGCCGCTTCTCCGTCTTCAGCTTCTGCGACGTCAAAGCCGCTTTGCTCCATCATAAGGCGGACAAGCTCACGGATATGGCGGTCATCATCCGCAACCAATATGACAGCCATAAAAATCCCTCCTTCTGATTTTTTCACTCATCATCTTTTAATGAATCGACATGATTTTTATTAGCCGTCTGATCTTTTCATTGTCTCCTGTATCGACATACACTTTTTTTGTATGGCGGATCATCTCCTCCGTCACCTCTTTCATTACGCCTTTTTCAGAAGACTCCCAGCGCAAAGGAACATTGTATACCTGAATGGTGCCGTCGCCGTTGCTGCTGTAAGTGACCGACCCATCAACTAAACGGGAACCTGCTAACTGAGTAACATCTTCCGGATAGCGGGCGCTCGTACGATCGTCAGGATTGACGAGTGCTCCGGCCGGAATGCGGCGCACGTTCAATTCATCTATCTGCTGATTTTCCCCAAGCTGCAGCCAAACGCGGGCATATTCAATTTGCAGAGGAGAATAATCTGCCGCGATGCTGTCTGGTGCGCTTTTGTCTGGTTCGCTTTTGTCCGCAGAGATGTGATGTGAATCTTTGTTTACAGCTTCGTTTTTTTCTGCCGGTGATGCTGTTTCAGTCTTGTTTATGCTGCTTCCCCCGGCCGGACTTGAAGAATGGGCCGGCTCTTCGTCGTTACCGCCAGTACACCCGGCAGTCATGAATACGAGCAGCACGGCAGCGTGACAATAAAAAATCGTTGTGCGTTTTTTCATGATTTAACCCCCGCTTCCAATGAATAGGATTCCGGCTGCAAAATAAAAAGCAGCTTTTTCAGCTGCTTTCTATTCCTAAAGTCTTGCTTTACACAGCTTTGTTTTCTAAATCGGCATTCAGCTTCAGCTGCTGTTCCGCAAAATCGCGGTACAGCGCATGGGATGCCATTAATTCATGGTGTGTGCCCCGTCCGGTGATTTCCCCCTGTTCAACAAAGAGAAGCTGATCTGCATCCACAACCGTGGATAAACGGTGGGCAATCACAATGGTGGTGCGCCCTTCCATTAAGACTTCGAGCGCCTGCTGCACCCATTTTTCAGATTGGCTGTCCAGACTGGATGTCGCTTCATCAAGCATCAGAATACTCGGATTGCGGAGAAGTGCTCTGGCAATGGCAATGCGCTGGCGCTGTCCGCCTGAAAGCATAATCCCCCGTTCACCGACCTCGGTTTCAAATTTCTTCGGTAAGTCTTCAATAAATTGCAGGGCGTAGGCCATGTCAGCCGCTTGTCTCAGTTCCTCATCAGTCACCTCGCGTTTTAATCCATAGCAGATATTATCGCGGATGGTTCCTGACATTAACGGGCTTTCTTGCGACACGTAGCCGATATGCTCCCTCCATGATTCAAGAGAATACGCATCAATCGGTTCGTTTCCGAGCAAGATGCTTCCGGCCGTCGGATTGTAGAATCGTTCAAGCAGCTTAAATAACGTTGTTTTCCCGCCGCCGCTCGGTCCGACAATCGCGGTGACTTTGCCGGCATCAATCGTTGCCGTAATGTCTTTTAAGATGGTTTGATCTTTTTTGTAGCCGAATGAGACTTGTTCAATCTTAATCGGCTGATCTGCGTTTTCAATGATTTTTCCGGTTTGGATATCTTCTTCTTTTTCTGCAAGAATGTGAATCATCCGTTCCGTTGCGCCGACGGATTTTTGAAGCTGTGTAAAAAATGAAGTGATCTGGCCCATCGGCATAATGATCTGAAATAAATACAGAATAAAGGCAACGAGCGCGCCGGCTGTCAGTTCACCGGATGACACCTGCATTCCGCCGTACCCGATGACAGCGACCAGCGCCGCCATTAATACAAGTGTAATAAGCGGGCCTACGAGCGACTGCACCTTCGCTTCACGCAGCCCGAGTTTAAAGAGCGCCATGATGCCGGCTTTTCCGCGGCCGTATTCCGCTTCTTCAGCGTTTGAGGCTTTCACAAGTCTGATTTCCGGAAGGATGTGGTTTAATAATCCGGTGAATCTCGCCGTCTCATCCTGTGTCTCCCGAGAAATTTTAAACATTTTCCGGCCGATCGGCACTAAAATCACCGCAGCCAGCGGCACGACGATCAGCACGAGCAATGTGAGCTTCCAGTTCATGAAAAATAAGATCGTCAGTGACCCGATAACGGAAATGATTCCGGTAATAAATCCGCTGATATTGTTTGTGATCAGCTCTTTTACCACCATCGTGTCATTGGTGACACGGCTGATCGTTTCTCCCGTGGCGTTTTTGTCAAAATAAGAGACAGGCAGTTTAATTAACTTCTGCCACAACAAATCACGCAGCCCCGAGATGATTTTCTGGCCGCTGTAGTTCAGGGCATAGGTGGCGTAGGCGCTTAATGCAGCCTGTACGATAAACACGGCTGCAATGATTCCGATTTGCACGCCTGACAGCGACGACATGGAAAAGCCGTCGACGAGCTGCTTTGTCAACAGCGGAATCAGCAGGCTGACAAGCGTTGTCACAATACTGAGAGACAGCGCGAAGGCCAGCATTCCGTAGGATGGTTTTGTTTTTTTGACTAATGAAAAGAATGAGCTGAATTTCCCTTTAGATTTTGGTTTTTTATTCGGCATATATTTTCCTCCTATATCACTGTTTATACTATAACGGATGTGCATGAACGGAATATGAACAAAACGTACATTTTTGATAAAAACCAAAATAAACTCTATTAGTCAATATTATCAAATTCATCTGCCTCCGGTTGCGAAATAAGGAATATTTTATTGAATGTTTAAGTTCGGGCATATTTAAAAACCTCACGGAGCTCTCCGTGAGGTTTGTTTTACTCAGATGCTGAATGGCGTTTCGCAAGAACGTCAAGCACGTCGTCCAAAGGAAGCGACTGTTCACGCAGAAGAACGAGCAAATGATACAGCAAATCTGCCGCTTCCCATTTTAATTCTTCATGGTCGCGGTTTTTCGCGGCGATGATCACCTCTGCGGCTTCTTCGCCGACTTTTTTAAGAATTTTATCGACGCCTTCCCGAAACAGATACGTTGTGTAGGCTCCCTCAGGCATCTCCGCCTGCCGTTTGGCGATTACGCTTTCCAGTTCGTTTAAGATGCCGAAACGATCCTGTGCGTCCGCTTTTTCCGGAGAAAAGCAGCTGTAGCTTCCCTTATGGCATGCGGGTCCTGAAGGCTCCGCAAGCACAATGAGGGCATCTTGATCGCAATCATAGCGGATGGCTTTCACCTTTTGGGTATTCCCCGACGTCGCTCCTTTATGCCACAGCTCCCCGCGTGAACGGCTGTAAAACCAGGTTTCTTTCGTTTCTATCGTTTTTTCGTAGGATTCACGATTCATATAAGCCAGTGTCAGTACTTCTTTGCTTGCCGCATCCTGTACGATGGCGGGAATCAGCCCGGCCTCGTCAAACCGCAGTTCATCTGCCCGTTTCATCTCACATTCACCCCGTGTTTCTTCATATAATCTTTCACTTCTTTTATAGATGTCTCTTTGTAATGGAAAATGGAAGCTGCAAGCGCGGCGTCCGCTTCACCAATCGTGAAGGCTTCAAGCATATGGTGCGCGCTGCCGGCTCCCCCTGAGGCAATGACGGGCACCGGGACGGCATGTGAGACAAGTTTTGTAAGCGTATGGTTAAAGCCTGTTTTCTCACCGTCAGCGTCCATGCTTGTCAGCAGGATTTCACCCGCTCCCCGTTTGACGGCTTCTTTTGCCCAAGCCGTGACTTCCCACTCGGTTTTCTTTCTGCCGCCGTGTGTGTACACTTTATAGCA
Source organism: Bacillus sp. 01N42_2 (assembly GCF_056399565.1). Classification (NCBI taxonomy): domain Bacteria; kingdom Bacillati; phylum Bacillota; class Bacilli; order Caryophanales; family Bacillaceae; genus Bacillus; species Bacillus sp. 01N42_2. Next base: position 239,447 of record NZ_JBFTRO010000001.1, read on the forward strand.
ATCCGAATCTTCGTCATACTTTGCGTCAATCGCCGCTACGATGCATTGCGAGCCGAAAAACTCAGCTCCTTCCGTAATCAGCTCGGGTCGGAGGACGGCCGCTGTATTAACGGATACTTTATCAGCGCCGGCGCGAAGCATTCGTTTCATATCGCTTAATTGATTGATTCCGCCGCCGACCGTAAACGGAATCGCCAGTTTTGCCGCAACCTGCTCCACGACGTCAGTCATCGTCTTCCGGCCTTCATGAGAGGCGGAAATGTCGAGAAAAACAAGCTCGTCAGCACCCTCCCTGTCGTAGGCTTCGGCCAGCTCGACAGGATCGCCCGCATCTTTCAGCCCGAGAAATTGAATGCCCTTGACGACGCGTCCTTCTTTCACATCGAGACATGGAATGATTCGTTTCGTGATCATGCGTCCTTCACCCTTCTGAGCGCTTCAGCCAATGAAAATTGTTTTGTATACAGCGCTTTTCCGATAATCGCTCCCGATACGCCGGCGTCTTTGCAGCGGGCCAGCGCTTTGAGGTCGGCGACTGAGCTGACACCGCCTGAGGCGATGACGTTTTTCCCCGTTGCTTTTGCGAGCTGAACGGTGCTTTCGATGTTCGGGCCTGACAGCATGCCGTCAGTCGCAATATCCGTGAAAATGAAGGTTTCCGCTCCTTCCTCCGCCAATTCACGGCCCAGATCGGACGCTCTTACCGAAGATGTTTCCAGCCACCCTTCCGTCGAGACATACCCGTTTCTCGCATCGAGACCGATGGCGATTTTCCCGCCGTATTGTTTCAGCATGCTTTTCACAAACGCCGGATCGGAAACGGCCGAGCTGCCGAGAATGACGCGATCAGCGCCTTGTGATAAGTAGCCGTATACATCCGCTTCAGAACGGATCCCGCCGCCGATCTCAACCTTGACATCTAGCTGCCGGACGATGTCCAGAACATGCCTGTCGTTTACTTTCCTTCCCTCTTTCGCGCCGTCAAGATCCACGAGATGAATCCATTCGGCACCTTCGTTTGCAAATTGGGCCGCCATGTCTAAAGGTGAGTCTCCGTAGATCGTTTCCTTGCCGTAATCACCTTGAATGAGGCGGACGCATTTGCCGTTTCTCATATCGATTGCCGGATATAATGTAAAAGCATTCATTTCTTCACCTTCTGTTCCGCTGCCATTTTTGTAAATTGCGTTAAGATCGCCATTCCGGCCGTGCCGCTTTTTTCTGGGTGAAACTGCGCTCCGAAGACATTGCGTTTCCCGACGACCGCAGGAACACGAACGCCGTACTCAGCGCTTGCCAGAAGATCGCCTTCTTCCATCCCGTCTATATAATAGGAATGGACAAAGTAAACAAAGCCTTCTCCCGCTTCCGAAAGCAAAGGAGATGTTTGGTGAACCGTCAGCCGGTTCCAGCCCATATGCGGCACCTTAAGCTTATTTCCTTCGGCATCCCTGTCTTTGAGTCTCACTGCTTTTCCGGCTAATAAACCAAGTCCTTTTGCAGAGCCGTTTTCGCTGCTTTCTTCGAAAATGAGCTGCATGCCGAGGCAGATGCCAAGAAGCAGCTTCCCTTCGTCAACCATACGGTGTATGAATTGATCAAGCTTCGTGCTGCGTAAATTGTCCATGGCGTCACTGAATGATCCGACACCGGGGAGAATAAAAGCATCCGCTTTTTCGAGCTCTTCCGGCCGGTCTGAAACGACATACGGGACGCCGACGCGTTCCAGCGCCTTCGACACGCTGAATAAATTGCCCATTCCGTAATCAATTACACCGATCATTTACAGCATCCCTTTCGTAGACGGCACACCCTTGACGCGCGGGTCAATGGATGACGCTTCGTCCAGCGCTCTGCCAAGCGCCTTAAACACGGCTTCTATCATATGATGGGTATTCGTGCCGTAATGAACGATGACGTGCAGATTCATTCTCGCTTCGAGCGCCAGTTTCCATAAGAATTCATGTACCAGCTCGGTATCAAACGTTCCGACTTTCGCTTGCGGAAATGCAGCGCGCATCTCAAGGTGCGGCCGGTTGCTCAGGTCTACGGCGACTTGGGCGAGCGCTTCGTCCATCGGCACAAGCGCTGATCCGTACCGTTTGATTCCTTTTTTATCACCGAGCGCCTCCAAAAAAGCCTGCCCTAAGCAGATGCCGATATCTTCAGTCGTGTGGTGATCATCTATCTCCGTATCGCCTTTTGCGTCAACGGTTAAATCAAATTGTCCGTGCTTTGTAAACAAATCAAGCATATGAGTCATAAACGGCACATCCGTGCTGATATCGGCTTTTCCTTCTCCGTCAATACCGAAAGCCAGCTTAATATCCGTCTCATTTGTTTTTCTGGCGCGTTCCGCTTTTCTCATCGGTCATTTCCTCCGTTTCTCGCTTCAATCGATCTTGCATGCGCTTCAAGCCCTTCCAGTCTCGCAAAGGCGGCAATGCTGTCCGCGTGGGTTTCAAATGCCTTCCGGCTGTATGAGATGATGCTCGATTTCTTTTGAAAATCCGTGACATTCAGCGGGCTTGAAAACCGCGCCGTCCCGTTTGTCGGCAGAACGTGATTCGGTCCCGCAAAATAATCGCCGACCGGTTCAGCGCTGTATCGCCCTAAGAAAATCGCTCCCGCGTGCCTGATGCTTCCAAGCAAAGCCTCCGGCGAATGCGTCATGATTTCTAAATGCTCAGGCGCCAGCGCATTCACCGTATCCACCGCATCCTCCATCGTTTCCGCGATGTAAATATGGCCGTGATCTTTGATTGATGCTTCGGCGATTTCTTTACGCGGCAGCGTCTGAAGCTGTTTATCCACTTCAACGGCTACCGCTTCTGCAAGCTTCCGTGAGTCGGTGACAAGCACGCATGAGCTGAGCATATCGTGTTCGGCCTGAGAAAGCAGGTCAGCGGCAACTTCTTCGGGCACCGCCGTATCGTCTGCCAGGACTGCGATTTCACTTGGCCCGGCTATCATGTCAATATCCACATCGCCGAAGACTTCGCGCTTCGCCAGCGCCACAAAAATATTGCCGGGACCTGTAATCTTATCAACAGGCTGTATCGTTTCCGTTCCGTAAGCGAGCGCGGCAATCGCCTGCGCGCCTCCCGCTTTGTAAATTTCCTTTATGCCGAGCTCAGACGCTGCCGCCAGAACGCCCGGCGAAAGGCTGCCGTCTTTTCCCGGCGGACTGACGAGAACGATCCGCCCCACTCCCGCAGCGAGAGCGGGGATGACATTCATTAAAACGGAAGACGGATAAGCGGCCGTCCCGCCCGGCACATAAACGCCCGCGGAATCAAGCGCCGTTATTTTCTGCCCGAGCATCGTGCCGTCTTTACGATGGTAAAACCAAGAGGATTGCAGCTGGCGCTCGTGATATTCTTTAATATTGGCAATTGCCTGCTTGATCACTTCCAGCAGCTGATCATCAAGCAGACGGTACGCCTCTGCGATTTCTTCTGCGCTCACCGCCAACTGTTCCAGGCTGATGCCGTCAAATGTTTTTGTATAGGCCAAAACGGCTTTGTCGCCGTTTTTTCTGACGTCTTCAATAATCGCCCTGACGGTTTTCCGCTGCTCTTCGGTTCCGCTGTCAATGGAACGCTTCAGTGAAAACCGCTCGCTTTTTTTTATTGCGGTTATTTTCATTTTGCCGTTTCTCCTTCCACAACCCTGGCCAGCCTGGCAGCCATTTCGTCGATGACGTCATCCTTCATGCGGTAGCTGACCGGATTGACGATAAAACGCGATGTGATGTCACAAATGTGTTCTGATTCAACGAGTCCGTTTTCCTTTAATGTCCGCCCTGTTGATACGATATCCACGATTCTGTCAGCAAGCCCGATTAAAGGCGCCAGCTCAATGGAGCCGTTCAGCTTAATGATTTCCACCTGCTCGCCCTGCTCTCTGAAATAACTTGACGCAACATTCGGATATTTCGTCGCGATCCTCGGGGCGACACCGTTCCAATCCGCTCCCGGAAGCCCCGCAACGGCGAGATGGCATTTGCTGATATTCAGATCGAGCACCTCATACACGTCACGCTTTTCTTCAAGCATGACATCCTTTCCGGCAATACCGGCATCAGCGACGCCATGTTCGACATAAGTCGTGACGTCCATCGGCTTTGCTAAAATAAAGCGGAGGTTTTCTTCAGGAACGTCGATGATCAGCTTTCTTGATTCCTCAAACTCCTCGGGCAGCCTGTATCCAGCCTGCCGCAGCAATCCGGCCGCTTCTTCGAATATCCGCCCTTTTGGCATTGCCATTGTGAGTACCTTACCCATTTTGCTCTTCCTTTCTGGCACCGATAAAGTATGTGACTTTTGTGAATGATTTTGTCATATGATCGATATTTTCAATGCCCGCCAAATCCTGCAGGACGACCTTTCTGCCTCTTGCCCTTTCTTCCTCCGCGAATAAAATGGCCTGCGCCCGCTGCTCCTTGCTGAAAATAACGGCGTCCGCCTCGCTTGTTTCTTCCTGGATGCCGAGCGCTTCAATCAGCCTGTCGATACGGAGTCCGAAGCCCGTGGCGGGAGCAGGGCTGCCGAAATGGCCGAGAAGATTGTTATAGCGGCCGCCGCTTCCGATGACAAACCCGACATTTGCCGCATACACTTCGAATAAAATTCCCGTGTAATAACTCATATGGCTGACCATGTTCAGATCAAGGCGGATATGCTCGGCACACCCGTAATCTTCAAGAATGTCCCATAGGTCTTCCAGCTCCTGAATCACGTTTTGCCCGGAGATGCCGATGATCTCCTCCGCTTTGGCGCAGATCTCTTTTCCGCCGCGCAATTCCAAAAGTCCGAGCAGCCGGCTTTTGTCTATTGAAGAAAGCGGAAGCGATTTGACATGTTCTCTGTACCCCACATAATTCTTTTCAAAGAGAAAGCGCCGCAGGACATCCGCCCGCTCGGCATTGCCCAGCACCTCGATAAACAGCTCATCTGCGAGTCCTGCATGGCCGATCGCGATTTTAAATTGGTGCAATCCCGCGTTTTTCAACGCGCCGGCCGCGAGTGCAATCACCTCAGCGTCCGCGCTTGTTGATCCGTCGCCGATCAGCTCCGCGCCGACCTGTTCGAATTCGGCTGGACGTCCGCCTTCCCGTTCTTGAGCGCGGTAGACGCTTGCCGCGTATCCCGCTCTGAGCGGATGATTATTTTTGTGCAGCTTAGACGCCGCCACCCGGGCAATCGGTCCGGTCATGTCAGGCCGAAGCACAAGCGTTTTTCCGTCCTGATCGAGAAGCTTAAACAGCTGCTGTTCTTCAATGGCTGACTGGACACCCACTGTTTCATAGAATTCGAGGGTCGGAGTCTCCATAAACTGATAACCCCATTTATCAATTAAATCCGTCAGTGTGGAACGGACTTTCTTCTTTGCTTCGTATAAACCGGGAAGCGTATCTCTCATGCCATGCGGTTTCTCAAACATAAACATTGCCTTTTGCACCTCCGCTTTGTCTGAAGGAAAATTCCGAATCCTTTAGTTCGCTAATATGATAATATGTTAGCAGATAAAAGAATGGATTGCAATGCCCAATGTCCGCCTATTCTTTCCCATATTGATGACTAAATCATGAACAAATCTGTAAACATAACAGAACAATCTAATCATATTGAACAGAAGTGCTATAATACATAGAATAGCTTCATCAGAAACAAGGGAGAATAATTGATAATGAAGACGCTTGGAACATTATGTGTGCTGATTCTGACAGCCGTCCTTGTCTATCTGGGATATAACATCTATACAAACGATATTCATTTGAATTTTTTCAATCAGCAGTCCGACGAGCCTGATGAGAAAACACCGTTAAAAGGGAGCGCGTCACCGCTGAATGTCGTTTTGTACAGACAGATGGATTCACCCAGACTGTACAATGGCTGTGAGGTGACAAGCCTTGCTATGATTTTGAACAATGCCGGATATCATGTATCAAAAAATACATTGGCGGATCGAATCAATAAAGTTCCGCTCACATACAGCAGCGGGCTGAAAGGAGATCCGAATGAAGGATTTGCCGGAGACATGGAAAACGGCCCGGGTTTAGGCGTTTATCATGAGCCGATTGTTAAACTGGCCAAAGAGTATGCGGGAAACAAAGTATACGACCTGACAGGAAAAGACATTTCTGCTGTGTACCGCCAGCTTGAAAAGGGACGGCCGGTCTGGGTGATTATCACCACTTCCTTTAAACCGGTTGATCATATGCAGACTTGGAATACGCCGAACGGAAAGGTCGACATCACGTTCAGCATGCACAGCGTAGCCGTCACCGGTTATGATCACGATTATGTATACGTCAATGACCCTTACGGCTATAAAAACAGAAAAACGGACCGGACTGAATTCGAAAAAGCCTGGAAGCAGATGGGCAGCCAGGCCATTGTAATCAAGTCATAAAAAAACCCCGCTGACGTTAATCAGCGGGGTTTTCCATTCGTTTTTTCATTTCTTCGTGCGTATAGATCAGCTTCATCGGGTTTCCTCCGACAAACGCCCCGGCCGGGACATCTTTATGCACCAGCGTGCCGGCTGATACAACGGCTCCGCTCCCGATGGTGACGCCGGGCAGAATCGTTGTGTTTGCCCCGATCATTACCTCGTCACCGATTGTGACATCACCGGTCCGGTACTCATGTATTAAATATTCATGGGCCAAAATCGTCGTATTGTAGCCGATGATGCTGTTTTCTCCGACAGTGATTTTTTCAGGAAACATAATATCCGGCATCACCATCAGCGCGAATGAGGTTTGTTTTCCGACATTCATTTTCAAAAAGGTTCGGTACAGCCAGTTCTTCACGCTTAGAAACGGCGTATACCTTGCAATCTGGATGATGATGAAGTTTTTTATCACCTTCAGAAAGGGAACCGTCTGATATACATGCCACAATGAATTTGCACCTGTAACCGGATGGCGGTCTGTTTTTCTCACGGATTACTTCACTCCGGTAATGTGCAATAAATCACTCATTTTCTCAAGCATATAATCGGGTTCATAGGCGGAAAGCGTCTGTGCGCCTTTAATCGTCCACGCGACGCCGGCTGTTTTCGTGCCGGCGTTTTTGCCCGCCATGACATCGTGATAATTGTCACCGACCATCATGGCCTCCGACGGATCGCACCCAAGCCGGCTGAGCGCAAGCTGCACAGGTTCGGGATCAGGCTTCGGATGCTTTACATCATCAAGCGTGACGACAGTATCGAAAAACGCCCCGATGCCTGTCAGCTTCAATCCCATATTGACTGTATCCCTCAGCTTTGTGGTGACAATCCCGAGCTGATAGCCCGCTTTTTTCAATTCATCGAGCGTTTCATAAACCGTTTCGTACTCCGTGACAAGCTCATCGTGCTTCTCATGATTGAATGCCCTGTACATGCTGATCATGTCATCGCACTTTTCGGCATCAATGCCTGAAAATGTTTCGTACAGAGGCGGGCCGATAAACGGAAGCACATCTTCCCGTTTATACTGTCCCGGGCAATAATGATCAAGCGTATGAAGATAAGAAGCGATAATCAGTTCATTCGTGTCAATCAGCGTGCCGTCGAGATCGAATAAAATGGCGGTTAAACGTTTATCAGTCATCTTATGTCCTTTCCGATTTCAGACGTCAGTCCGTATCTGCATACCGCTTATCGGCATACCCTTTAACGCGTCTGAAAACCATTAAAATAATCGCAAGAACAATCAGCACAATGGAAATGACCTGCGCGATCCGAAGCTGACTCGTGAGCATCAGGCTGTCCGTACGCATTCCTTCAATAAAGTATCTGCCGATCGAATACCAGATGATATACGTTAAGAACAGATTGCCCCTGCGCAGGTTCACGCGGCGGAGCAGAAGCAGAATCACGACACCCGCAAAGCTCCACAGCGATTCATACAGAAACGTCGGGTGATAATAATGTCCGTCTATGTACATCTGATTAATGATGAAATCCGGAAGGTGCAAGCTTTCCAAAAATGAACGGCTGACCGCTTCGCCGTGAGCCTCCTGGTTGATAAAGTTTCCCCAGCGCCCGATGGCCTGACCGAGCAGAATACTCGGCGCGGCAATATCCGCCAGCTTCCAGAATGATATCCCTCTTACTTTTGAAAAAACAACGCCCGTTGCGATCGCGCCGATCAATCCGCCGTGAATCGCGATGCCGCCTTTCCAAATTTTAATGATTTCCCCGGGGTGTTCCGAGTAATAGCTCCACTCGAAAAGCACATAGTATGCCCGTGCGCAAATGATTGCGATCGGGATGGCGAAAAGAACAAGATCAATAAAAATGTCCTTTTTCAGCCCCCGCTTTTCGCTCTCCCTCATGGCCATCCAAAGCCCTAATAACGCACCCGCGCCGATAATGATCCCGTACCAGTGCACGGATAAAGGCCCGAGCTGCAAGGCAATCGGATTGATTGGTGTTCCTGCTTCGTTCATATTATTGCCAACTCCTATTCGTCTTGTTCGCCGTCTTCAATGACATCCGCCAGCTTATTCGTAAATTGCTCGGCGGCATTTAAGCCCATCCGCTTCAATCTGAAGTTCATCGCCGCAACCTCGATAATAACGGCGAGATTTCGCCCAGGGCGGACTGGAATGGTCAGTTTTGTAATTTCCGTATCAATGATTTTCATTTTTTCTTCTTCAAGTCCGAGACGGTCGTATTGCTTCCCTTGCTCCCAAAGCTCAAGGTCCATGACGATTGTAATTCTCTTATTGCTTCTGACGGCGCCCGCTCCGAACAGCGTCATGACATTTATAATGCCGAGACCCCTGATTTCAAGCAGATGCTCAATCAGATCAGGCGCATTCCCGACGAGCGTATCCTGATCCTCCTGCCGGATTTCGACGCAGTCATCCGCGACAAGACGATGGCCGCGTTTGACGAGCTCCAGGGCCGTTTCACTTTTACCGACGCCGCTTTTTCCCGTTATGAGCACACCGACGCCGTATATATCCACAAGCACGCCGTGAATGGCGGTTGTGGGCGCGAGACGGCTCTCAAGAAAATTCGTCAGCCGGCTTGACAGTCTGGTTGTTTTCAGAGGGGATCTCAGCACCGGCACGCCGTTTTTCTCGGATGCTTCTACAAGCTCCGGCGGGATCGGCATATCTCTGGAAAGTATGATAGCCGGCGTCACATCGGTGCACAGCGATTCCATCCGCTGTTTTTTATCCTCCTCAGGAAGCTGATCGAAAAATGACAGCTCCGTTTTTCCTAAAAGCTGCACCCGTTCTCTCGGGTAATATGTAAAATAACCGGCGATTTCAATACCGGGCCGTGATAAATCACTCATCGTAATCGGGCGGTTAATCCCTTCTTCTCCGCTGATCAATTCTAAATGGAACTGCTCCATTACGTCTTTGGTCCGAACCTTTGCCAAGATATGTTCCTCCTGTTCTGGGATGTTCCGAGCTTTGAACAGTTATATTTTATCACTTTACCGTCTGAACCAAAACAGATTTATACAATTCCGGCATAACTGGTCTAGATAACTAGTCTGAAAAAGAGTAAAATAAAACTAACAACTAACCAGAAAGGCGTGTTTTAAAGTGGCTGAAAGCTTGTTAATCAGCGGTGCGGACATCGTAACAGAAGAGGAAATCATCCGAAACGGATTTCTCGGCATAAAAGACGGCATCATTTCTTACGCGGGTCAAACAAGACCGCAAGAAACGTATGAGAAGGAATGGAAGGCGCCCGCGGGTTCGTATGCGCTTCCCGGAATGATAGATATCCATATTCACGGCGGTTACGGCGCGGATACGATGGACGCCGATCTCGCGGCTCTTGATACAATGTCCGCCCGGCTGCCCGAAGAAGGAACAACCGCTTTTCTAGCGACCACGATCACACAGCAGCACGAAAACATTGAAAAAGCGCTTAAAAACGCCAAGGAATGGACGGACTCCTCACCGCAGGCTCATAAAGGCGCTGAGTTGATCGGCATTCATTTAGAAGGACCGTTTGTCTCTCCGAAAAAAGCGGGAGCACAGCCGAAACAATGGATTACGCCGGCCGATGCCGGACTCTTTCAGAAATGGGAGCGTCTCTCCGGAGGGCTGATTAAAATCGTGACGCTTGCGCCGGAAGAAGATCCTGATTTCAGCCTGATCCGTTATTTAAAAGACCGGAACATCATCCCGTCAATGGGACATACAGACGCGGGAGCCGATCTTTTAGAAAAAGCGGCGGATGCCGGAGCGCTGCATATGACACACCTTTTCAACGCCATGAGCTCCTTTCACCACCGTGAGCCGGGGGGCATCGGTACGGCGCTCGCCTGCGGCCGCATCACGGCGGAGCTGATCACTGACGGCATTCATTCTCATCCTTTAGCTGTAAAGCTTGCCTATTTGGCGAAAGGAAGCCAAAACCTGATCATGATTACAGACTCCATGCGGGCAAAAGGGCTTAAGGACGGAGAATACGAATTCGGCGGACAAAGAGTCACCGTTTGCGGAGACCAAGCGCTTCTTTCTGACGGGACGCTGGCCGGTTCCATTTTAAAAATGAATGAAGGCGCGGCGCTCATGCGCAGGTTTACGAACTGCTCATGGCTGGATATAGCTAATATGACAGCAGCAAATGCAGCCCGCCGGCTCGGCATTTTTGACCGTAAAGGAAGCCTTGCGGAAGGAAAAGACGCCGACGTTGTTTTGACGGACGGACAGTGCGGCGTGCTGGCAACGATTTGCCGAGGAAACACCGCATATATCTCAGGAGGAGCTGATTGGACATGAACGTCATCACATGCAGACATTATGAAGAATTAAGTGAAAAAGCCGCAGAGATGATTGCTGAAACAGTTAAACAAAAGCCGGATGCCGTTCTCGGGCTTGCGACGGGCGGCACCCCTGAAGGCGTATACAAAGAGCTTGTGCGGATGCACCGCTCCGAGGGTCTGTCATTCCGGGATGTCACGACGATCAACCTTGATGAATACGCCGGGCTTTCTCCCGAGGACAAAAACAGCTATCATTATTATATGAATACACATTTTTTTGCACATATCGACAGCAAAAAGGACCGCCGCTTTCTCCCTGACGGACGGGCAGACGATCTTGAGGCTGAATGTGAACGCTATGACCGATTGATTCAAACACTCGGCGGAGCGGATATTCAGCTTTTAGGCATCGGACACAACGGCCATATCGGCTTTAATGAGCCCGGAACGCCATTTGAATCCCGAACCCATGTCGTTGAGCTGAATGAAGAGACAAGACGGGCGAATGCGCGGTACTTTCCGTCAATCGATCAAGTTCCTGAAAAAGCCGTGACAATGGGGATCAGGACGATCTTGTCCGGCAAACGGATTTTGATCATGGCATCCGGAAAAAGCAAGGCCCAAGCGGTGAAGCAGCTTCTGGACGGGCGCGTCACTGAAGCATTCCCCGCCTCCGCCCTGCACGAACACCCGGATGTGACGGTCTTGATTGATGAAGAGGCTGCGGGCGGCGATTGAAAGGATTTGACCTATGCAGATTGATAAACAATCTCCGATTCCGATTTACTTTCAGATTATGGAACAATTGAAAACCCAAATCAAAAACGGCGAGCTGCAAGCGGATGCGCTGCTTCCGTCGGAACGGGAATACGCCGAACAATTCGGCATCAGCCGCATGACGGTGCGCCAGGCGCTTTCCAATTTGGTGAATGAAGGATTTTTATACAGACAGAAAGGCCGGGGAACGTTCGTTAGCAAACTGAAGATGGAGCAGCCGCTTCAAGGGCTGACAAGCTTCACCGAAGATATGAGAAGCCGGGGCATGAAGCCGGGGAGCAGACTTGCCGAATACCAGCTGATTCAGGCGACGGAAGAGTTATCTTCTATCCTGGGATGCGGCTGTCCGGCAACGCTTCATAAAATCATCCGCGTCCGGCTGGCGAATGATATCCCGATGGCGATCGAAGCCTCGTACATCCCGTTTGACAAGGCGGGGAAATTGGATGCCTCTCATTTTCAATCATCCATGTATGAGCACATCGAAGCGTACAATCAGATGCCGATCTCACGGGCCAAACAAGAGCTTGAACCGGGAGCCGCTTCCGAGGAAGAAGCCGAACTGCTCGGGATCCAGCCCGGCGCGCCCGTCCTCTATATCAAGCGGACCACATATCTGCAGGACGGCACTGCTTTTGAGCATGTCAAATCCGCCTACAGAGGCGACCGCTACACATTCGTACATTATATGGACAGGGTGAAATGAAACATCTCCAACCGTTACGGGTTGGAGATGTTTTTTTGATCTGCCATTTTCAAATCAATTCTCTATGACTCTGTCAAAACGGAGAGGCTGGGGTTCTGGTATCTATTTTTATAAAGAAAAGAGTACTAAAATGCTACCCTCTGTTTTGGACAATATACGGAACCTGCTTTGAAATCAGCAGCAGCGGTTCTTTGTTTTTGTGAGCCAGTGAAAACATGATTGCGCCTTCAATCATCGAGTTGATTGTCATCCCAAGCTTCTCCGCTTCCTCTTGTTCAAATCCATGTTCAAGAAATTTTGCCGCAAACACATCCGTCCACTTCTTGAACACCTCAACACATGTGCATCTTAACGTTTCATTGATCAGAGCGGTCTCACCCGCCAGCAATCCAACCGGCACGCCCTCAATATTCTGAGGATCATTAAACTGTTCAGCCGTTACATGAATAAAGTGCTGAATGGCTTCTACAGGGTCCCCGAATTCAGACATACTATTCTGTATTTGCTTTTCAACGCATCTTCCCGTATGTCTGATCGCCGCAATGGCGAGTTCTTCTTTTCCGTTTGGAAAGTGATGATACACAGACCCTCTGGGTGCTCCGCTCTCTTTTATAATTTGATTCAAACCTGTCGCATGGTATCCCTGAATCTGAAAAAGATATGCAGAGGTTTGAATAATTCTTTCTTTTGTCCCGGTTTTACTGTTCATTATGTTTCCTCCTGCATTTAAGAAAACCAATCGATTTTAGTATAGAAAAGGGACATAAAAAAGTCAAAAGCACTTATTACAGCAGGGCGCTGCTATTTCCGTACAGAAAAAATCCTGCTGACCGTCAGATTTCTGAGCGATCAGCAGGCGGTATTTCACTGTTATGGGTTGGAGACATGCCTGAAATCAAACTGATCCGGAGCTGGAGCATACGGCGTATTTCCCGTTTTGAACATCCAGATCGGTGATATTGTTTTGCCGTTGTACGGATCTTTGACGACGGTGTACCAGTAATAAACTGATTCTGGCTGCAGGCCGTCCCAGACCCATTCTGCGGTTTTTCCGCTTTTTACGTGTTTTTGATGACCGAGCAGTTCGTTCGTATAAACGTTGCATTCAAAATAATCGGTCGCTACCTTTTTCATTTTCGGCTGTAAATCCATTTCAGCTGAAAATTCGTCTTTATCAGCGAACAGATCGGTGTCATAGTAATTGATGTCATCCGTATACGGCGAGTAGGAGAACATGTGAACCTGATTGGCGGCCTGATCGAATTGCATGATGCGCATATAGCCTTGGCCCCCTTCAGGACCGTCCTGATAGTCGGTCAGAATTTGATGAACGAGACGGTCCGGTTTTCCGTCGCCGTCATCGTCAAGGGCATCGGTTTTTTTCACGGCATTATGGTAATGGCCGCTTAATACCATCGCCACATTGCGATTCGGCTTAACGACTTTTTGGTAGATCGTCTCCCCGATCGGGCTTCGGTTTCCGCTCACAAGCAAATACTCATGAAAACATAATATGGCGGTTCGGTCCGGATATTGCTTAAGCACTTGATTGATCCAGTCAATCTCTTGATCCCCAATGCCCCAGCCCATATAAATCATAATAAAATCGTTCCCGCTTGCCGACAGCAGATCATAATGCCCGCGGTTATTTTTGTATGACCCGCCGTAATGCATGTTCTTTTCAAAACGGCGGCTTCCGAAGAAATCCCCGAAGGTGCGGTATGTGCCGTCTTTATGGCCGACGTCATGATTGCCGGCAAGCACGCCGTACGGAATCCCCGCCTTATCAAGTGTCCGCATGGAGTGATCGGCGTTTTTCCACTGTTTCATTACCATTGAATCATCGACGATATCGCCGGTATGAAAGACATATTTGATATTGTGCTTTTCCTTATTTTCTTTGATCCACTCCGTCATTTTGTCAAAAATGTTCGGGTGCCCTTGTGCGTAATACTGTGTATCGGACATCCAGACAAACGAGTAATTGCCTTTTGCCGGGATTTGATCCTGAACGATGACATTCATCTTTGAGTTTTTCACCGCATCCGCTGCAGACACGGCGGCTTTTAACGTAAACGGCTTTTTATTTTTGGCAAGGACGCTGTCCGCCTCCTGCCAGCGGCTTGTCCGGTAATTCCAAATATACATGGTTACCTTTCGGCCGGGCAGAGAGCTTCCTTTCCAGACCGCCTCGGCCAGATCCGTTTCGTCAATAGACGGGTCAACGGTTACTTCAAATCGGTGATAAGGGAAACGTTCCTTGCTTTCCGATGAGACTGTTTTTCCGTCATTTGCCGAGATACGGTTCATTTCCGGCAGTGTAAACGGCATTTCATTTTCTTTTATGCCTTGCGGCGGTTCTGTTAATGAGGCGTGTTTATACACTTTCACGCTGCCCGGATGCCGCGCGGTGTAGCGGAATCCCCGGTAAAATGATACATTCATCTCATCCTTCGTCGGATCTTTTACCCGCACGGACAGCTTCGCTTTATGGGCGCTAATGTTTTGATCGGCAAGCTCCGGCTGATCCGGCTCCTCCCGCTTGATATGGAAGGTGCGGACGGATGTTGTTTCATTTCCGGCAAGGTCTGCCGCAGTGATGGTAAGCGTATGCTTTCCGGGCTTAAGATCAGCTGATGACGAATGATGCGGGAGCGTGATGCTTTCTCCGTCCAAAAACGCTTTGACTTCTTCCACCTTGCTCCATTTATCATGGATGTCCGCTTTCAGCTCAAAGTTACCTTTCAATGTCGCGCCTTCTTTGATACCCGGAACAATTTTCGGGCCTGTATTGTCCACCCGCACAGACTGACTGAGCTGCTCCTCACCGTCGCTTACAAAAATCTGGTGATAGCCTTCAGAAAGCTTCACCGTATTCCATGGCAAAAGCCGCGACGTAAATAAATGATCCGGCAGGCTGAATGAGAAGGTCATGCTCTTATTCGCCCGCTTCCCGTCACCGATAAACAGCTGCTCAGCAGGATCCCGCTTCCCGTCTTTGATCAACGTTCCGTCTGAAAGGACCAGTCGGGCATTTTTTACGATAAAATCATCCCGATTCTCCCCCGTGTCATACGGAGAAACCTTTGAGCCCGCGCGGATGGATACTTTCTGCGTTTTGCCCCCTTTTTGCAGCAGACGTTCCGGAAGCAGAACCGAATACGTTCTGTAGCGGTGAGCCGGATCGTCAAAAATGTGCAGCACCTCGTTTTCCATCATGACGGTGTTTTTGAAATAAAGATTGGTTTTTCGGGCATCAAAGGCGAAATAGACCTCTTTTTCCAGCGCCGGCCGGGTCTCCTGCCGCTTGCCGTCAATCCACAGCCTGATCTTATCCGCGCCGGCGTCAGATGTGGCTTTGAGCAGATAGGTGCCCGATATCGTATCTTCCGGTTCAATGTTCATTCTGAGTCCGTGTGATTTACTCGTCTGTTCAATGTCAATCATCTTGACGGGTGTTTTTGCTTCATTTTCCCCGTCACCGGCTGCGATATAATACTCCAGCTGATCCTGGCCGAGCAGTTCCGGGGAATAAATAATGTGACGGTATAAACTGTCGTTGCGGTCTTTTTCAACCAGAATCCGTTTGAATGGTTTGTTCTCATTGGTTCTGTAATAAAACGCGGCTGTTTTGACAAGGTTTTTGTCCCGGATGTCCGCTTTTAATTCAATGCTTTCTGCCGGCCGGACCGGCTTTTTGTCTGTAAGGTCTTCAATGACCGGTTTTTCCTTGTCCGGTTTGATCACTCTTTTCTGCTGAGGGATCTGCGCCTGAAAAACGGAGCCCGGTGACGGCTTATGTTCGCTTGTGGAGATCTTGAGCAATTCTCCCGTTCCGTTCAGCGGATATTTGTACAGCAAAGAAGTCAGCCGTCGGAATGCGTGTTTTCGGTAATGCGCTGAGGCGATGGTTTTTCCGGTGTTTGCTGACAGCACCACCGTCCGCGGGCGGCCGTTGGACATTCCGTCCGTCCCTTCGATGACGGCGAGATGTTTTCCCTCCTTCAGACGGGTTCCGTAATAGCGGTTGAAATCATCTGCCGTCAGTTCTGATGCGGCGCGTCTCAGCCAAAACACATAAGCGCCGCCTGACGGAATGACAATATCTTCTTTCGGCCTCCATATCACATCTGAATCCGGCCCTTCCTTCGGGTAGCGGTAGCGGATATGATAATCCTTAAAGTGAATGGGTCTGTCCGTCGTGTTATACACCTCGATAAATTCATAGGCATCAGCGCCGTCTTCATTTTTCGTATCAACGGCAAGCTCCGTAATCATCAGCTCGGGAATATGATTCAAATCGGCTTGATAGCCGTCCAGCTTCAGCCGCTTTTTCTCCGATTCCGCCCGCTGTCTGCCGTTGGTGAAAACGAGGTAATATTCCAATTCTCCATTCCAGATATCCCGTTTTGAAACCTGGGCCGTAAACAGCCGGATTGCGCCTGGAGCGGGCTCCATTGGCACCATCTTATATCCCAGCTCATTGCTTTGTTTATAAAAAAGAAACGCCGAAAACGCTTGATAATCGGCATTCTGTACATGAGCCTGTATGAACAGGTTTCTTTTCATTTCCGCCTTTACTTCGATTTGGGGAGGATTCTCCAGAAGCGGTATGTAATGAGGCGGCTGTCCGAATTCCTGCTGATTCACCGGGATTGCCGATTCTTTGCGCGCCGCACCCGCAGAAGGACTCACACAAAGCAAACCAATCAGAAAAAAGAGCGTCATCACAAGTTTCATCTCATTACCTCCCTATGCATTATGTTGCGTCAGGAGGCCTCCGCTTATGTAACCGCACATAAAAAAGCTGCCCTCTCGGGGACAGCTCTTTTTTATCCTTTTCTAAGCGGCTCCAATATGCCTTTTTGAATCAGCAAGTGGAAAACGGAAAGCACGACGGATGCCCAAATGGCGGTGCCGAACCCGTCAATCTGAAAGCTGTCTCCCATCAAGGCAGCAGTCATCATTAACGTAATGGCGTTGATGACAAACAGAAAAAGGCCGAGGGTCACAACCGTGACAGGCAATGTCAATATGACGATGATCGGCTTGATCAGCACATTTAACACAGAAAGAATCACACTGGCGATGACAGCCGCTCCGATACTGCTGATATGGACGGAATCAAAATATCCCGCGATAACGATTAATAATAAAGCATTTACTAAAATGCTGACTGCCCATTTGATCATTTATTTCAAATCTCCTTCTAAAGGTACGACAAAACACCAGATAATATATACAATCGGCACGATTCCGCTCGTGACAAGCGCTAATACAACGGTTATGATGCGCAAAAGCGACGCATCCATATTGATGTACTCCGCCAAACCGCCGACGACACCGGCGATTTTACGGTTTTTTTCTGAACGGTAAAGTCTTTTCATCCAATCACCTCTGAGTATGCTTGAGCTTAATGGCTCCTGTTAACGATTCTGAGAAAATCGAGAGATGCTGATCATGGGCTTGATTTGATTCCAGCATCAGTTCTTTTTGAATGGTATCATTCTTTTCCTTTAAAATCTCCGCATCAATCAGCTCGTGGCTGAGAGAGCCGAGATTGCTTTTGAGCTCCGCTTTCACCGCCGAGTCATCAGGCAGGGCGATCTCCACATTTCCGGTCGTCGTTTTTGTGTAGATGGAGCGGCAGTGCGGCGCTGTCACGGTAAGGATGATATTGCCGTTAAAGCTTTGGACGTCTATAGATTCACTCGATCCGCGCAAATCAATCAAGCCGTTGATCGTTTCCGCTTCGATCGCGCCGCATTGATGGCCGGCCAGCTTGATTTGTCCGTTAGCCGTTTCCGCCGACGCTTTCTCAGCCGTCAGATGAGAGAACGACAGAACGCCGTTTGTCGTTTTCGCCGAGAATTCTTTTACATGTAAATGTTCCCCTCTGATCGGTCCGTTAAACAGTTTCACTCTTATCTTATCGTACTCTTTCTGAGGAACATAAAGCGTGACATTGGTTTTCATCGTTTTCTTTTCCGTGCGGACAAAAAACTTATTGCCCTTCATTTCACACTCAATGTGCTGGAGGAATGCGGTGCGCGCCGCCTCCTGACTGTCCGCCCGGTACACTTTCGCCTGGCACTCCGCTCTGACATCTTCATCCTCCCACGGTACGATATTGACGCTGCCGTTTGCAATCTGCATATCAATGGCTGAGAATTCACTGTCTTTAAATTGAAAAATATGCTGCACGTCGTGTGCGTGGCCGAAATTCAGATCCAGATCCGCTTCCTTCACTTTTTTGACAGCCGAATCAATCCAATCGAACAGCTTAGCACCGAGCGACGGCTTTTGGCTTTCTTTTGTCCCGCTTTTGAAATCTTCCGCAGATTCCTGGACCTCCGTTGATAATGCGGTGATCTGCTCTTCTTTTTCTTTATATTCAAGATCCAGTTTTTCAATGAGCGTCAAAGCTTCCTGCGCCGTCAGCCTGCCTTCTTCCACAAGCTTTAAAATCCGTTCTTTCTCCTGCTTCATATAAAACTCCTCCCCCGACTTTTCTTACACCTGGCGTAATACCTTTATTCCCTGCACGATATTCCAAATGACCATTCCGATGAGGATCAGAAAATAAACAGCTGCTCCTGCTATCATAACAAAAACCGGAACCATACTCTCCCCCTGAGCCGTAATCGCTCCTCCGACAACACCGGCAATCACAATCAGCAATCCCGCAAACGGAATGATGTGAGAAATCAGGGCGCGCATGGCATGCCGCTTCGTCTCTTTTTCATCGACGACGAAGTAAGCCACAATCGGAAGAATAAGAGGCGCAAAAAACACGCTGAAATAACAGATGGATGCGATGATCGCTTGGTTTCGATTCAATAAAAACACTCCCTGTGCGGTAATGTAAAAGGCCCTTCATTATACATACGTATGACGAATGGGCGGGTTTCATTTTCATGCTAAAGGACATGCTTCGTTATACGTAATTTTTCATTTCAGAGATTTCACTATAGAATCTTTTCCCCTAACCGATTACAATATGTAACAAAGCCTGACCGTATGCAAGGAGGACATACCAAATGGAGAAAGATCCCGGAAACGACCAAGTAACGGAAGAAAGTCTGCGAAAATTGATTCGCGAACAGAAAAGAATGAACAGCGAAATGCTGGCTGAACTGGAACAGATCAAGGCGGCGCCTCTTCCCATTTCTCATGATATTCAATATATAAAAGTGCTGCTGGACAGCAGCAGCACTCATATTCTGCAGGACTTAATGCATTTAAGCAGACAGCTTCCCCAACAGAAGAAAAGCCTGTAGCACAACAGCCCAAAACCGATCGGTTTTGGGCTGTTCTTGTATCTGTTAAGTGGCTGCCGTTTCTTTTTCGGCCAGCAATGCTTTCATCCGTTTTTTATCACGTTCCATTACCGGTTTCAGATAGCGGCCCGTATATGATTCTTTCACTTCGACAATTTCTTCAGGCGTCCCGGAGGCTACGATCGTGCCGCCGCCCGCGCCGCCTTCAGGTCCGAGGTCGACGATGTAGTCCGCCGTTTTAATGATATCGAGATTGTGTTCAATAACCAAAACGGTATCTCCGTTATCGACGAGTCTTTGAAGCACAACCAAAAGCCTTGCGATATCATCAACGTGGAGGCCTGTCGTCGGTTCGTCCAGAATATACAGCGTCCGGCCGGTGGAGCGCTTATGCAGTTCGGAAGCAAGCTTGACGCGCTGCGCTTCTCCGCCTGAGAGCGTCGTCGCAGGCTGGCCGAGCGTCACATACCCGAGCCCGACATCGGCAAGCGTTTGAAGCTTGCGTTTGATTTTCGGGATATTTTCAAAGAAAGACAGAGCATCTTCCACCGTCATATCCAGAACATCAGAAATGCTTTTGCCTTTGTATGTGACCTCAAGCGTTTCCCGGTTGTAACGTTTGCCGTGGCACACTTCGCACGGGACGTACACGTCAGGAAGGAAATGCATCTCAATTTTGATGATGCCGTCGCCGCGGCAGGCTTCACAGCGCCCGCCTTTCACATTAAAGCTGAATCGGCCTTTTTTGTAGCCGCGCACCTTTGCTTCATTTGTCTGCGCGAACACATCGCGGATGTCATCAAACACACCCGTGTAAGTTGCCGGATTTGATCTCGGCGTCCGGCCGATCGGCGCCTGGTCGATATCGATCACTTTATCAAGATGGTCGAGGCCTTTGATCTCTTTATGGCTTCCCGGTTTCGCTTTGGCTTTATGAAGCTTTTGCGCAAGCGCCTTATGCAGAATTTCATTCACAAGCGTGCTTTTTCCGGAACCGGATACCCCTGTCACCGCCGTAAAAGTGCCGAGCGGGAATTTGGCGTTCGCTTTTTTCAG
This sequence comes from Bacillus sp. 01N42_2, assembly GCF_056399565.1. Taxonomy (NCBI): domain Bacteria; kingdom Bacillati; phylum Bacillota; class Bacilli; order Caryophanales; family Bacillaceae; genus Bacillus; species Bacillus sp. 01N42_2. The sequence goes on from NZ_JBFTRO010000001.1 coordinate 260,004, forward strand.
GTTGTTTTCCGTAGCGCCTTTGATTTCAATGTATCGGCCGTCAGGCTTTCTTCTCTCCGGAGGCATCGGGATGAATTGAGCCCCTGACAAATAACGTCCGGTCAGAGAATCCGCATCATTCATCACTTCTTCAGGCGTGCCCGCAGATATAACACGGCCGCCGTGAATGCCGGCGCCCGGTCCGATATCTATCAGATAATCGGCAGCCATCATCGTATCTTCATCATGCTCGACGACAATCAGTGTGTTGCCGAGATCTCTCATGTTTTTCAGCGCGCTGATCAAACGGTCATTGTCACGCTGATGCAGACCGATGGACGGCTCATCAAGAATGTACAGGACGCCTGACAAACGGGAGCCGATCTGCGTCGCAAGCCTGATACGCTGGGCTTCGCCGCCTGACAGCGTTCCCGCCGCCCGGCTCAGCGTCAGATAATCAAGACCGACTTTATCTAAGAAACTGAGCCGTTCCACAATTTCTCTTAAAATTAAATCTGCAATCTGCATATCTTTCTCAGACAGCGTCAAGTTTTTGAAAAATTCCAGCGCATCGCCGACGGAAAGTTCGGTAATGGTTCCGATGTGGCGTCCGTTGACCAAAACGGCCAGCGCTTCTTTCTTCAGCCGGTAGCCTTTGCACGTCGGGCACGGCTTCTGTGACATATATTGCTCCATCTGTTCACGGATATAATCGGAGCTTGTCTCTTTATACCGTCTCTCAATATTGCGCAGCACGCCTTCAAATTCAATTTCATTCTCCCGCACTTGTCCGAAATCATTCTCGTATTTAAAGTAGATCCGTTCATTGCCGCTGCCGTACAGCACTTTATCAAGCTGATGCTTCGGCAGGTCTTTGACCGGAGTCTCCATATCAATGCCGTAATGGCGGCAGACCGCCTGAAGCAGCTGCGGATAATATTGGGAACTGATCGGCGTCCACGGTGCGATAGCGTGTTCTTTTAATGAGAGCTCAGGATTTGGAATGACGAGCTCCGGGTCCACTTCCAGCTTCAAACCGAGACCGTCGCAAGTCGGACAGGCGCCGAACGGGCTGTTAAACGAAAACAGCCGTGGCTCAAGCTCTCCGATGGAAAAACCGCAAATCGGGCAGGCGTGATGCTCGCTGAACATCAGCTCTTCCTGGCCGATGACATCTATCATGACACGGCCTTCTCCTAAGCGGAGGGCGGTTTCCAGTGAGTCGGAAAGCCGGGCGGCAACGCCTTCCTTGACGACAATCCGGTCAATGACTACTTCAATGGAATGCTTTTTGTTTTTTTCAAGTTCAATATCGTCGGAAAGCTCGGCCATTTCTCCGTCAATCCGCACCCTTACATACCCTTGCTTTCTGATTTGGTCAAGGACCTTAACATGGGCGCCTTTTCTGCCTGAGACCATCGGCGCAAGCACTTGAAGCTTCGTCCGCTCAGGATATTCAAGAATCCGGTCAACCATCTGTTCAATCGTTTGCGACGTAATTTCGATGCCGTGCTCCGGACAGTGCGGCTTACCGACTCTCGCGTATAAGAGCCGGAGATAATCATAAATCTCCGTTACCGTTCCGACGGTTGACCGCGGATTGCGGCTTGTCGTTTTCTGGTCAATGCTGATGGCCGGAGAAAGCCCTTCGATCGCATCAACGTCCGGCTTATCCATCTGCCCTAAAAATTGGCGTGCATAGGCAGAAAGCGATTCAACATACCGCCTCTGTCCTTCCGCATAAATGGTGTCAAAAGCAAGGGATGATTTTCCCGATCCGGACAGACCCGTCACGACGACGAGCTGATCCCGCGGAATCGTTACATCAATGTTTTTTAAATTGTGCGCCCTTGCCCCTTTCACCTCGATCCGGTCAATTGCCATGTGTTCATCATCCTTCCGCTTTTAGCTCTAACAGTAAGTCACGAAGCTCTGCCGCCCGCTCGAAATCAAGCGCTCTGGCCGCTTCTTTCATTTCATGCTCCATTTGCTCAACGACTTTCTGGCGTTCTTTCTTCGTCAGCTTCGTCAGCTTAGGCGCGGCTTTTGTTTTGTATTCTTCTTTATCCTCAGCAGCCTGCGTCGCGCGGATCACATCGCGGATTTCCTTATTGATCGTTTGCGGCGTAATGCCGTGGATTTCGTTAAAATGCTCCTGCTGTTCCCGGCGGCGCTTCGTTTCATTCATCGCGATTTCCATCGAATTCGTGATTTTATCGGCATACATGATGACCCGGCCTTCTGCGTTTCTCGCTGCCCGTCCGATCGTCTGAATCAGCGAACGCTCAGAACGGAGGAAGCCTTCTTTATCCGCATCCAGAATGGCGACAAGCGACACTTCCGGAATATCAAGACCTTCCCTCAGCAGGTTGATGCCGACCAGCACATCATATTTTCCGAGCCGGAGGTCACGGATAATCTCAATCCGTTCAAGCGTCTTAATCTCGGAATGCAGATAATTGACCTTGATGCCGATTTCTTTCAGATAATCGGTCAGATCCTCTGACATTTTTTTCGTTAAAGTCGTCACAAGCACGCGCTCATTCCGTTCTATCCTCGCCTGAATCTCGCCGATCAGATCATCAATCTGTCCTTCGATCGGCCGAACGTCAATGAGAGGGTCGAGGAGTCCCGTCGGCCTGATGATCTGTTCGATCATTTCCGGCGTATGCTCAATCTCATACGGTCCCGGAGTAGCCGACACGTACACGATATTGTGCATATGTTTCTCAAATTCCTCGAATCGGAGCGGACGGTTGTCAAGCGCTGACGGCAGGCGGAACCCATGATCGACAAGCACCTGTTTTCTTGCCTGGTCACCGTTGAACATGCCGCGCACCTGCGGAATCGTCACATGTGATTCATCAACGACGATCATAAAATCGTCCGGAAAATAATCAAGCAGCGTATACGGCGTAGAGCCCGGAGGACGGAGCGTCAAGTGTCTTGAATAGTTCTCAATGCCCGAACAGAAACCCATTTCCCGCATCATTTCAAGATCATATCTCGTCCGCTGCTCAAGCCGCTGCGCTTCAAGGAGCTTGCCGTTTTCGCGCATGACTTTCAAGCGCTCCTCAAGCTCCTGTTCAATGTTCAGAATCGCTTTTTCCATCTTTTCCGCCCGGGTGACGAAGTGGGAAGCCGGGAAAATCGCGACATGATCGCGGTCGCCGAGAATCTCTCCGGTCAAAGCGTCAACTTCTCTGATCCGCTCTATCTCGTCTCCGAAAAATTCCACTCTGATACAATGTTCGTCACGGGAAGCCGGGAAAATTTCCACAACGTCGCCGCGCACGCGGAACGTCCCCCGCTTAAAGTCGATATCATTGCGGGCATACTGGATATCCACAAGCTTTCTCAGCAGCTCGTTCCGCTCAATCTCCATTTCCGGTCTGAGCGACACGACCATCTCCCGGTATTCTTCAGGCGAACCGAGACCGTATATGCATGACACACTCGCAATAATAATGACATCTCTCCGTTCAAACAGAGAGGATGTCGCGGAGTGCCGCAGTTTATCAATTTCATCGTTAATACTTGCGTCTTTCTCTATAAATGTATCCGTTTGAGGCACATACGCCTCCGGCTGATAGTAATCGTAGTAGCTGACAAAATATTCGACAGCGTTGTTCGGAAAAAACTCCTTAAACTCGCTGTACAGCTGTCCGGCAAGGGTTTTGTTATGGGCAATGACCAATGTCGGCTTATTGACTTCTTTAATCAGATTGGACACGGTAAAGGTTTTGCCCGTCCCTGTCGCACCCAGGAGAGTCTGGTGTTTTCTGCCTTCCTGTATGCCTTTGACAAGCTTCTCAATCGCTTGCGGCTGATCTCCCTGGGGCTGATATTTCGAGACTAACTCAAAACGATCTTTCACAAAAAAGCCTCCGTTTCTTTACGAAATCTTCCTATTGATATAGTAACACAATGACAGGCAAAATCACTAAAAATACGAACTAAAGTTCGATGGTTTGTTTTTACCAAGTCAATTTTTGTATAAAAAACCTGCTTTTATGGCGTAAAAGCAGGCTTCCATTTCATATTCACCATGTCAGGCATTGTCTTTCTTTTTATCTGCTTCTTTTTTGGCCATGTACAGCCCGCCGGCTACCAATGATACGACATCCAATCCAACGATGAAATACGTTTCGGTGTAACCTTTTAAATAGGATGCGAAAAGCAGTGCGGCTGTGAGAGCGATCGCCACATAATGGTTAAAAGTGACCCGCGTAAAAAGGACGACCAGCATAAAAGGGAAACATAATGCAAAAACGGCTTTTGTAATCACAAAAACCCTCCTCGGGAATTCTTCATCTCATCTGATTATAGTAAAAAATGAAGAATCGGACAATCGCTCCCCTGCTATCACAATACCCTTTTTCAGCAGTCTTCAATCATCTGTCAGAAAAAATGCGAATGTAAATCTATTGAACCATTAATGAAATGAACCAAATTGCCTTTCTTCAGCCGAAAGGAGGAGAAGGATTAGGTCTTTGTGTCTTTGACAGTTTCTTCCTCCCTCTTTACAATGTAATGATAGTGTTTACTATCATTTTCTTGGATGAAGAAAAAAGGGGGTTATACCGCATGTATTCAGTACGATTTCAAAAAGCGGAAGAATCGAGCCGCTCAGCAGGCGCAAAAGGAATGAACCTGATTAAACTGACGAAAAACGGCCTGCCCGTTCCCGACGGTTTTGTCATTCAGACAAATGCGCTGACGCGTTTTATGGAAGATAACCGGCTTCAGGCAGAAGAGGAAAAGATGGAGCGCGCCATTATAAACGGCACGTTTTCAAAAGAGCTCCGCGATGAGCTGATTGCCTCTTTTTATGAATTGAGAGAATCATACGCCTCTGTTGCCGTACGTTCCTCGTCTGCGTCCGAAGATCTTGAAGGCGCTTCTTTCGCGGGCCAGTACGAAACCTATTTAAATATCAAAACAGAAGAAGAGTTTCTCGGAAAAGTGAAAGAATGCTGGGCTTCCTTCTTTTCGGCGCGGGTCAGCGGTTATAAAGAGAAAATGAACAATGACACTGCAGAACCGCTAATGGGTGTTGTCGTCCAAGGGCTGATCAATTCTGAGGTATCAGGGGTAATTTTCAGCCGAAACCCCGTCACACATGATGACGGAGAACTGATGATCAGCGCGAGCTACGGTCTCGGAGAAGCAATCGTTTCCGGAAGCGTGACGCCCGACACATTTATCGTCAATAAAGACACATTCCGGATTGACAAAGAAATCGGTTTAAAAGAAATGTATATCGTTTCTCAAAAGGAAGGCGTGACCGAAAAAGAAACGTCCGCTGACATGAGAAACCGCTTCTGCCTCGATGACGAGAGCATCAAAGAGCTTGCCATGCTGACGATAAAGACAGAAGAACTGTACGATTATCCCGTGGATCTCGAATTCGGATTTGCCGAAAATAAGCTGTACCTGCTTCAGGCCAGACCGATTACAACGATCGCGCAGGATCAGAAAGCGGCAGATGAAGAACGGGAATTTATCATGACGCCTCGGGACCAGAAAGATTTTTGGATCAATATGGAGTCTAATATTGAAGGCCCAATCAGCCCGTTATTCGCCTCTCTCATTGTGCCTGCTTTAGAATACGGCCTCAAAGAGAGTACGAAGACATTCCCTGTGATGGGCATCGAGATTGAGCGTGTCAAGCTCCACCAGGGCCATGTTTTTTCCAGACAGCATAAGACGGACGACAACCTGCCCGCAGGACAGTTAGAAGCGCTTTTTCCCGTTTTGGCTGACCGTATGTATGATATTATTCATGAAACCTTTCTGCCTTTTTATCAAAAGCTGGACGGACTGGCGAATAAGAATCATACACCGGAGACTGCCCTTGAGGCGTTCCGAAACCTGCAAGAATTTTATTTAAAAGGATATGAAGAACATTTCAACATTGTCTTTCCGCAGATTGCGTTAAATATGACACTGGAGTCCATGTACGGACAGATTGAAAAAGACAACGCCTCCCTTCTGTATGAAATGCTGGCCGGCGTCATGAATAAATCACTGGAAACCGACAGACAGCTTTGGCTGCTTTCCGGACAAGTAAAAGACAATCCTGAACTGCTGCGCGTCTTTACGGCTTCCCAGGCCGACGAGCTTCATCAGACGCTTCTGCAATCAGATGAAGGAAAACGCTTTCTTGAACAAGTCGGCGAATTTTTACAAGAATATGGCTGGAGATCAGTAAAAAGCCATGATCTGATCGAAGAAACGTGGGCGGAAAATCCTTATTTCGCTTTGGCTAACATTCAAAACTATGTCCGGAACGGCTACGATTTTGACAGTGAGTTTCATAAAACGATAGAAAAACGCAAACAGCTTTACGCCGCCTTCATGAATAGAATTGAAGATGACGGCTTCCGGGAGACGTTTGACCGTTATTATCAGTGGGCGTTATCTGCATCCGTCATCATAGATGATCACCATTTTTATATCGATGCGATGCTGGACGCCAAAGCGCGCCTTTGTCTCTTGAAAATCGGCGAGCTGCTGCAAAAACAAGGCGTGATCGATGACCGGGAGGATATGTGGTACTTATACAGCGATGAAGTCGAGCAAGCGCTGGTTACGCCTGTTCCGATGAAGGAAAAAACCGCTGAACGTAAACAGCTCTTCCAGCAATATCAGCTGCTTGAAGCGCCCGCTTATCTCGGCACACCGACGCCCGAACAGCTGAAAGCCGCTGAGCAGGTTACAGGCGCCATCACAGAAGATGAAAAAAACACTGAACATCATATTTACGGACTTGCAGCGTCAAGCGGAATCGCAAGCGGCCCGGTGAAAGTCATTCGTGACGCAAGTGATTTCTCCCGTTTTTCATCAGGAGATGTGCTCGTCTGCAAAATGACGACACCGCTTTGGACCAGTCTGTTTCAGGATGCAAAGGCCGTCGTTACGGATACGGGCGGCATCCTGTCACATGCGGCGATCATCGCAAGAGAATACGGGCTTCCCGCTGTTCTCGGCACACGTGTCGCGACTGACAGGCTCAATGACGGAGATATCGTCTCGGTAGACGGCACAAACGGACAGATTACGATAGTCAAACGCGCTTCATGCTAGGTTTCCCTCTTTATTGACGGGCAGGGCGGGTGTATACTTGTCCTGCCAGTATTTACGCGAGGTGAAACATGTTGAGAACGACGAACAAGAGAATTCTTGACGCTGCGATGAATCTTATCATTCAAAAAGGATACCGCGCCGCGACAACAAAAGAAATCGCAGAAAAAGCGAATGTAAGTGAAGCAACGATTTTTCGTAATTTTAAAAACAAGCAAGGACTAATGAAAGCCATGATTGAGCAGCAGGCACCGGTTCCGGAAAGCGTAATCACCAAGGCGGAAGGCAATCTGTATGAGGATCTTCTTCATTTCGCCACGTCCCTTTTGCAGCGATTGGAACAAAAAAAAGAGGTGTTCCGCATCTGCCTGCGCGAACCGGAATTATTCGAAGACGTCCTGCAGGATATTGTCGTATATCCGCAATCCGTGAAAAAGGATTTAATCGTTTACTTTAAGGAAATGACAAAGAAAAATAGGATAAGCCCCGGCAGCGAAGAAGCTAATGCAGACGTCTTTATGACGATGATTTTCGGTTATTTTATGCACCGGCTGCAGCTGGGGAAAAGAGTCATCACTCTTTCTGAAGAAACGATGCTGAAACATAGCACTGAGATTTTTATTAAAGGAATTATCAGCCGGTAATGTCCGGCTCCTAGGAGGATGAAGGATGAGTTCAAAGAAAGAATGGGCGCTGATCGTTTCGCTTTTGCTGGGAGCCATACTCGTTCCTATCAATTCTACGATGATCGCAGTCGCTCTTTCATCCATTTCCCGCTCATTCAGCGAATCAATTGCCAGCATCACATGGGTCGTGACGGTGTATTTAATTGTGATGGCCGTGACACAGCCCATTGCCGGCAAGCTCGGTGATATGTACGGAAATAAAAAAATGTATTTATGGGGTGTCGGCCTTTTTCTGATCGCTTCATTGGGGTGCGCCCTCTCGCCAAGTCTTTTCTTATTGATTTTCTTCCGGGCGCTTCAGGCTGCCGGCGGCGCTTTGCTTACGCCAAACAGCATCGCCATCATCCGCCATGTCGTGTCCGAAAAACGGCTTCCGAAGGTATTTGGTTTTTTCGGCCTCGGTGCCGGGCTGGGCGCGGCTCTCGGTCCGTTTATCGGCTCTCTTTTAATCGAGAGTTTCAGCTGGCATTCGATCTTTTGGGTCAACATTCCGTTTCTGGCGATCGCACTCGGGACGGCATTTATCATGTTTCCTAAATATAAAGAAGAAACCTCTGACGCGCCGCTTGATATCATCGGATCCGTTCTGCTTGCCGGGAGCATTGTATCTATTATTCTTCTGACGAAAAATGAAAGCTCTTTGGGCTATTGGGTGTACGCGCTGCTCATTCTATTATTTGTTCCGTTATTTTTCAGGCGGGAGCTGCGCACGAAACATCCGATTATTGATTTTGACCTGTTTAAAAACACAACCTTTACAAGCGCCAATCTGTCCGTTCTGTTAAGCAATTTAATGATGTATGCCGTGTTATTGATTATGCCGCTCTTTATGACCGGCCACTTCAGCATGAATACGTCGCACAGCGGTATGGCTCTTTCAGTCTTTTCCATTTTTATGTCCGCCAGCAACTGGGGCGGAGCTCAGCTGCATCACAAATGGGGCGCGCGAAGAATGATTTTTCTGTCCTTCGGGCTGATGGCCGGAGCCAATCTTTTATTTCTGCTTTTGGTTTATTCCCATTCCGTCCCGTTCCTTATGGCATCGCTTATTGTAGGGGGCATCGCGTCCGGTGCGGGGCTGACGAGCATGCAGGTGTCTTCTCTGGCGACGGTAGAACCGGGCATGTCCGGTATCGCATCCGGGATTTTTTCCACCTTCCGTTATTTCGGAAGCATTATTTCTTCAGCACTGATCGGTTTAATCTCCGGATTTCACATTCTGTTTATGATATTGATCGGCGTATCTGTGATCGGCTTGTTCGTATCGCTTGGAATTAAGTCCGGCGAAACCGTTGATACGAAAAAAAGCCATTCGGCGTAAACAAAAAAGGTTCCGTGAGCACCCGCTTTCCGGAACCTTTTCTAGTTTTCCTTCTTATTTTTCTCTCTCAAAAGTGTCATCGCACTCCCCCGCTGTACATTTAATTGTACTTCTCTATCTCTCGCTGCTCTGCCAGCAACAAATTCACCATATCACTATAGCTATTCAAACCGTCTGTCTGATTATTTGCCTTCAGATATACATCATTTACATTTCTTGAAATACTTGAAATAACACCCTCATACTTATCCCGGTACTGCTCATTTTGTTCTATATCATGCTGCACCGCCTTGGACAGACTGGACATTATATCAGACGCCTGATCTGGATCCACTTTCTTTAGCTCAGATATAGAATAATCAAATGCCAGAAATAAACCACTGTAAAGTATCATTGGATCATCCTGCTGCTTACATGCCAGATATGCTATAAAATTTGCCTCATCCTCATGCATGAAACCACTCTGATGTGCCAATTCATGTGCCATAGTAGCAGGCACCAAAAAAACGGGCACATTAACATTGATATTGGATTCATAAGTAAAAGGGACAAAAATACCATGTATCCCTGCATGCGACATTAGTTTTGACATCACAACTGGTTTTGGTGTTGAATATGAATGCTCCAAAACAGGATATTTCTTTGATAACATTTGCATCGAGAACACTGCGTGTTGTGCATAATAATCAAAAACCTCTGGTACATGAGCCAAAAGATCAGTGTCCGCTAACTTTTCCCTTGCCAATTCCATTTCAACGGCAAGCGACTTACTCAATTTGACCAGTTCCTCCTTGCTGTAGTTCTCTTCTTTATATTCGGTATAAGACAAAAAAGAATATCTGTAATAGTTTATTCCACCCAAAATAGTATAACAAAAATATATCACGCTACAGATCGTAACTATTCCTAGAGCACCACGATAAACTACCATCCTACGTACACCTTTACTCATGATAACCTTGCGCACATAATAAACGATATAAAATAGAAAAAGTAACACAACCAACACGACGAGCCATTCACTAACAGAAAACTTGACCCAAGAAGGTACAAATCCTACTATTTTTGACAATAACGGATATACAGACCTACTATATTTTTCCGCCCAATCCTGATGGTTCTGCGCGTATTTTGTCAGTATGTAAGCTATAACTCCAAGTGAAATCAACGGTAATCTCTTAAGTAAAAGCTTTTTTATAATGTACTCCCCCTATCCAGCATAACCATTATAATCAGTTATTCTTAATATATATCCTGCTAAAGATTCATCTTCTAAAGGTTTTGGAGTTAGCAATAACCTTTCCAATAAGCCATACCTCTCCTTCATTTATTTTTTTATTATTTCAAAATAAAACAGCTAAGAAAATATAATTTTCTTAGCTGTTTTACTTTCTAACTGATTTTGAAATCTAGTTTAGGAGTTCTTGAAACTATTCCGAATAATTATGAAAAATCACATTATAATGCTGTCATTTCTTCTTGCTCATGTTCATCCTGAACGAATAAAATACCTAATTCATGATGTTCGCCTTCATAGGACGCGCGCTGATCAAACCGGATCTCACCATTCAGGCCGATGATCTCCATTTTTACAAATGCACGGTTTTTTTGAAGTGCTTCGTAAAAATCCGATACATGCTTTACGGGAATGCCGTTTACTTTCGTAATAATCTCACCGATCTTCAGCTCAAGATCTTCCGCGGGCGTATTCGGAATGATGCCGAGCACCATTAAGCCCTGATCCCGCTTAGAGAAATAAAACGGAGCCGCGTTATCGTTCAGCCGCTGTCTCAATGATAAGAACAAGCGTCCGAGCACCGCAATACAAGCGGCAGCACCAGCAAGCGGACTCCACCAAAGGGCCGCTGCCCCGAACGCGGTGACGATAATTCCGAGAATCATGACACGCTTCGCCGTTATCCGTATGCTGACTTCCGGAAGGGATCCCTGCACACGCTGTCCGAAGCCGGCGATATAAGGAATCCAGATCAGATGGAAAGAGCCGCCCGGCACGGTAAAGACAGGCCACCAAGAAAGGTGTGACTCAAGCCCGCTGCCCGGCACCAATAAGAAAAGCGGAAGCAGCCATGCGCGATTCGCCAATTGACGGCCGATGGGCAGACCTCTGCTGCTGACGACAAGCGCCGGAGATGTTTTCAGGTGCGCTGAACGGTAAGCAGCCGCTCCCTCCGTGATGATCAAAAGGCCCATAAACACGGCCGCTGATGCCCAATTCACGCCGAATGCCTGCGGAAACCGATCCGCAAACGGCACTGTGTGGGTATACTGAAGGATAAACGCAATCAACATGCCGGCGCTGACAATATAAGCTGATGACAGCCAGTTCATACGGAACGTCAGCGATGCCAAAGCCGTCACAGCCGCAATTATGCCGAGAAGACCGAATGGAATCGAAATTCCCAGTCCAAAAAATAATATGGAGAGAAGAATACCCGGTATAAGCCCTTTTATGTATGTAAAGATAAGCTCGTCATACATATCTGCGATTTTTGTATGAAACGTATGGCGTTCACGTTTAATCCGCAAATATCCGCATGCGAGACTTATGATGATAAAAAACCAAAACATCGGGTGCAAAAAAAACAGACCGATACTTTTCAGAAGTTCAATTCCCCATTGAACAGACATTGCTTTCACCGCCTCAAGCCAAACATTTTAATTCTATTCTACCAAATAATCATTGGCTTGAATATCTCAAACGTCTATCTCTCTTCCGTCATCCACAACGTCACATTTGATAGAGAGAAATCTTTCAGATAGTGGTCGACTTCCACCTCGATTACACCGCTGATCAAAAGCATGGACCGTTTAATATCCGTCAGATTGATTCCTAAACGCTTATGGTTTTTCATTAAGTAGGTGAAATAATGCTTTGCACACTCCTCATTGATATCGTGAACACATTCAACATTTGTGTAATTGACCAGGTATCTGCTGAACAGCATAAGAAGACTTAGTGCTTTTGTTGATGAAAATGTAACGTCTTTTGTTCGGTCTTTTAGTTGTTCCACTAATTCATAATATTTTTTTTCACGCACAATACTTGCCCTCTTCAATTGTGAACCCCCATTTTTTTATCCAGATAAGCACGGGTGATTACAGCTGCCGTGCTGAAGCGCCGCAAACACTTCTGCTTTCAATACTGAAATGCAGCTGCCAAACTAAAAAACTGTTCTCTATTAGAACCTTCTTTTATTGTAAGAACTAAAACTGACTGAGGCAACTTTCAAAAGTTTCATTTTGAATACATATTAACTCGGCATAAAGTCTCTCTTCCCTATAAATATCGGGTAATGTTTGTCCTTTATAAATGTTTAAATGTGAAAATTTTTTTAATATCTTGTCAAAATCGTCATAATTATATGTCTTTTGGTTCATTTAAGAAACATGATAAAAGAAACAGGAGACTTAAAAAAAGCCTCCTTTTCATTTATTTAACAAATAATGATTTTAACGCCATTTGCAGCTGTATATCATTTTTTTCGTCAGATTTCTTCTCATTCATCAGCTGATTCATTTTTTCCGCTGTTTGTTTGTCAATGACAGCTGTTTTATCAAGTTTGTACCGATCTTGGAATGCCATGACGGCTTTTTTCATTGTGCCGCTGAAATAGCCGTCCGCCCTGCCCGGGTCGAAACCCAAACCTTTCAGCAGGATTTGCGCGTGTTTGACATCTGCGCTGTTCATATCAGGCTGAAGCGGCTGTTTCAGCTGAAGCGGTCCCGCCGCAAAATAATCCGGCTGGCTTACGGCGATTGTCGGAGTAATGCCTTTTTTGTGAATCCAATTGCCTTTCGGCGTCAGCCATTTGTAAAGCGTCAATTTAATGTTGCTGCCGTCTCCCATCGGCACGGCCTGCTGTACCGTTCCTTTACCGAAGGAGGTATCACCGACAACGTCATAATGCCCCGCTTCTTTCAGCGCGCCCGCAAGAATTTCTGAAGCAGAAGCGCTTCCTTTATCCGTAATGACATTAACGGGATACGGCTTCTTATGTTTTAAAGTTGAGAAATATTGTTTTTTATCTCCGTTGCGTTCCGCGATTTGGATATACGGCATGTCTTTTGTGACGAAATGCTTTAAAATCTGTTCGACGCTTTGAAGGTAGCCGCCGGGATTTCCTCTTACGTCAAGAACGAGTCCGTCAATCCCTTGTTTCTCAAGCTTTTTCAGCGCCGCGGCGAAGTCCTGAGCAGTATGCTCGGAAAACGTCGATATAGCGATGTAGCCGACATGATGCCCGCCTGATTCCTTACGGGAAGCAAATACGGTTTCCAGCGGGATTTCCGCTCTTTTAATCCGGAATGACAGCTGTTTTTCAGTGCCCGGACGATGTATTTTAATAGAAACTTTCGATCCTTTTTTCCCTCTGATTTTCAGCACGGCTTCATTTAAATCTTTCCCGTTCATTGACTCGCCGTTTATACTGATGATTTCATCATTCGGCTTGAGGCCTGCCTTTTCAGCCGGAGATTGCTTAAACGGTGATACGATAATGATTTTATTCTCTTCCATACCGACTTCAGCGCCGATCCCTTCAAAAGATGAATCCAGAGAATCGGAAAACTGCTTGGCAGTCTGCTTGTCCATATAAACGGAATAAGGATCGTTTAATGTAGACAGCATCCCCTGAATCGCTCCTTCAAGTAGCTTTTCTTTATCCACATTTTCCACATATTCGTTCGAGATCAGCTCATATGCTTTTTCGATTTTTTCCATTGCCTGGCTTCTTTCTGCTTCTGATGATTTCGGCTGTGCCGCCCCGGCAATATGGGCTCCGCCGCACAAGATGCTGACGGCCGCTATCGCTGCGATTATTTTCTGCTTCATCGTTTACCTCCTCTTAGTCCTTTTACGAAAACCTGGAGATAGTATGTGTAAACTGAAAAGAATTCATGTAACGGCAACAAAAAAACGGAACCGATAGATTGTTTCATATAAATGGGTAACGTATAATAATTTGTATGCAATTCATTAAATATACAGGAGAATGCGATATGAAAATAAAATTATCGATTTTATCCGCGGCGGTGCTGGCCGCAGGCATTACCGCCTTTGTCTGGCAAAAAACAGAGGCCAATGAAAAATCACAGGCTGACGCTCTTTATGTTTCTCCCGCGGGAAACGATCAAAATGACGGAACGAAAGAAAAGCCGTTCCGCACATTGAAGCATGCGGCGGAAAAGGCGGAGGCCGGAACAACCGTATTGATTCGGGAAGGAACGTACGACGAAACATTTGAAGTAAAGCACAGCGGGACGGCGAAAAAGCCGATTACATTTCAGAACTATCAGAATGAGCATGTCACCATCAGCGGCAAATCTGCACCTAAAAGCGATTCTGAAACACCGTTAATTCAAATCAGCAATAAACAGTACATTACCATTCACGGCATTACGCTTGAAAACCTATCCGTCTCATCAGAAGATGCGACAGCCATGGGCATCTATGTCACCGGATCAAGCAGTCATATCGCCATTGACGGCAACCATATCCGGAACATTAAAACAACGGCTGATGAGGGAAATGCACACGGCATCGCGTTTTACGGCTCGGGCGCCATGAAGGATGTCAGCATCACAAATAACACGGTTGAAAAACTGACGCTCGGCGCAAGCGAAGCGGTCGTGCTGAACGGGAATGTTGACGGCTTTAAGATCGCCGGCAATACCATCCGGAACAACAACAATATCGGGATTGACGTGATCGGCTACGAAGGAACGTCCAAGCAAAACGACTATGCGCGAAACGGCGTCATTGAAAACAATACGGTGAGCCATAACTCTTCTTACGGAAACCCCGCCTACGGCAATGAATACTCTGCGGGCGGTATATACGTTGACGGCGCAGAACATGTGGACATTAAGAAAAACACCGTTTACAACAATGACCTCGGCATTGAAGCCACTTCCGAGCATAAAGGGAAGTACGCACAAGATATACGGATTACGGATAACAAAGTGTACAACAATGCTTACACGGGTATTTCAATCGGGGGATATGACACAAAACGAGGCGGCACAATCAATTCCGTGATCGCTCACAATATTATGTACCGAAATGACACGAAGGACCTTGACGGCGGCCAGCTGCTGCTTCAGTACGATACAAAAGGGAACACCATCGAAAAGAACATCATGACGGCAAGCGGTTCACGAATTTTTATCGCAAATGATTATACGAAAAACGAAGGCAATACCGTTAATCATAACGTCTATCACAAAGAAACGGGAAAAGACGGCATTTGGAATTGGAAGAACAAAGAATATGATTCATTCGCAGCTTACAAAAAAGGAACGGCAAATGATCCGAATTCCATATATGCCGATCCGATGTACCGTGACGAATCGTCTTATGACTTTACATTAAAGCCGGGATCACCGGCCCTGCCCGTCATTCAATAACAGAACCATCAAAAAAAGCCAGTCTGACAAAGACTGGCTTTTGCATTTATACACGAAGGAATTTCCGGATGGAAGTCAGGCTTCCCCATACTCCGATAACCGCGCCGATCAGAATGAGCACAAGTGATACTTGGAACACAAACGGACTGTACGGCAGGAGTGAAACAAATGAGCCCTGAACTTTCGGAGCCACCCAAGCGACCATTGACTGGTACGTGCTCAGCACGAGAGCGATCGGTATGACAGAACCAAATACCCCAAGCAGCAGCCCTTCAAGGAAAAACGGCCAGCGGATAAACCAGTTTGTCGCGCCGACAAGCTTCATGATTTCAATCTCTTTTCTTCTGGCGAAAATCGTGATTTTAATTGTATTTGAAATTAAGAACATTGCCGTGAACAGAAGGCCGATGATTAACGCGATCCCGATGTTGCGTGACACTCCGACGACCTTAAACAGACGGCTGACTTCTTCTTTCCCGTATGTCACTTTATATACATGATCCAGCTTCTCAATTTTTTTCGCGACTTTCGGCGTATCATGCGGATCTGTCGTTTTGACAATAAACGCGTTGTTCAGCGGGTTTTCCTGATCTTGCATTTTCATGGCCTTTCCGCTGTCGCCGAAGCTTTTGACCAATTGATCAAGCTCTTTATCTTTAGATGAAAATTCTACGCTTTGGATTCCCGAGATGTCTTTAATCTCATTCTGCAGCGTATCCTGCGTTTTCTTATTTGACGTCAGATCGATTAATACTTTAATTTCCACTTCTTTTTCAGCATTTTTAGCCATATTGTTTAAATTCAGCATAATGACTAAAAACACGCCGACCAAAATCAATGTAACGGTAACAGCACTGATGGATGCAAATGTCATCCATGTGTTTCTTCCGAGAGATTTAAAACTCTCACGCAAATGGCGCCCGAGAATTTTAATCATAAGAACCATACTCCCCTCTTGACTCATCACGCACAATAATTCCGTCTTCGATCGCGATGACCCGTTTCTTCATGGTGTTTACTATTTCTTTATTGTGTGTCGCCATCACGACGGTCGTCCCACGGTTGTTAATCTCTTCCAGCGTCTTCATGACTTCCCATGATGTTACCGGATCAAGGTTGCCCGTCGGTTCGTCAGCTATCACGACGTCAGGATTGTTGACGATGGATCTTGCGATGGAAACACGCTGCTGTTCTCCTCCGGAAAGCTGGTCGGGAAACTGCCGCGCTTTATGTTTCAGCTGCACCAGATCGAGCACTTCGAGCACGCGTTTTTTTATGACTGACTGCTGCTCTCCGATAACCTCAAGCGCAAACGCTACGTTTTCAAATACCGTCAATTTCGGAAGAAGTTTAAAATCCTGGAAAACAACACCTATTTTACGCCGCACGAAAGGAATCTCTTTTTCTTTCACAGCCGCGAGATCTTTATGATTAATCAATATTTGCCCTTTTGTCGGTTTTTCTTCTCTGTAAATCATTTTAATAAAAGTAGATTTACCGGCTCCGCTCGGTCCTACGACATATACAAATTCTCCGGGATGAATCATGACTGACAGCCCGTTAATCGCTTTTACACCGTTCGGATAGGATTTATATACTTCTTTCATCTCTATCATGAAATCACCTAATCTTTTATTTATGTCTTGCAGCCATAGAGTTCGCAAAAATACTGCGGTTTATGGCCGATCTACCAGGAAACAGATGAAAAATCTGAAAGTTCCTTTTCCTCAGTACACTTCATTATACGTCAAATTTAGACATATTACTATTACAGTTTCTTTTCATTCCCAGGCCGTGAAAAAACCTTGCCCCTATAACAGGCAAGGTTTTTCTGTTATTTTTTCTGTGACAGCCATTTTGCGATCTTCGCGGCTTCCTCATCATTTACAAGATGGCTCGGCATATTGCCGCGTCCGTTTTTAATGATGCTTTCAATTTTAGCTTCATCATACTTCCCGCCGACTTCCTGTAAATTCGGACCTCCGCCGCCTTCTAAGTCTTTACCGTGACAGCCGATACAGCTTTGCTGATAAAGCTCTTCGCCCGCTGACGCAGATGCTTTCGATCCGCCTGAGCTGTCAGAGCTTTCTTTTTTCGATTCATTGGCTCCGCCGCATGCCGCCAACAGGACGGACATGGTCAGAACCAGCGCCAGCAGCGCCCATTTTGATTTCATATGTAAGATGCACCCCTTCGCTATTATAACCCCGTTTACGCGCGTTTGAAACCCTCGCCGAGCACCTCGCTTGCGTCTGCGACAATGACAAAGGCTGACTCATCAATTTGTTTGACGATTTGTTTCAGTTTTGTGAATTCGGTCTGGCCGACGACACACATTAAGATCGGCCGGTCATGTTCCGTATACCCGCCAACTGCGGAAATCTTCGTCACTCCCCTGTCAATTTCCGTAAACACAGCCGACCTGACGGCTTCTTCATGCTGCGTGATAATTAAAGCCATTTTGGAGCGGTTGAACCCGACCTGCACGACATCAATCGTTTTGCTTGACATAAATACCCCAAGCATCGCATACAGTCCCTGCTCCACTCCGAAAACGAGCATCGCGCTCAGCACAATTAATCCGTCCATGATGGCAAGGCACGTTCCCAGTGAAAGCCCCGTGTATTTGTGGATGATCTGCGCCGCCAGTGCCGTTCCCCCCGTGGAGCCTTTGCCGAGATACACGATGCCGATCCCAGCGCCGATCCCGACGCCTCCGAAAATCGCCGCCAGCAGTTCATGGGTCGTCGCGGCAGGCAGGTCTCTTGTTAAAAAGACGGCAAGCGGCAGAACGATGGAACCGACAAGTGTCTTCATTCCGAATTTCCCGCCGAGAATGATCACTCCGGCGATAAACAAGGGGATGTTAATGATCCACTGCACGTAAGCCGGCTCAAAACCAAACGTCTCCAAAATGGTGCTGATTCCGCTTACTCCGCCCGCCGCTATACGGTTCGGCAGCAAAAATACGTTAAACACGACCCCTGTAATCGCCGCGCCGATCATGATATATATGTAATCTTTGATCAGCCGGAGCGGCTTATTGTGATTCACATCCATGCAAAATCCTCCGTTCTCCGATTTTCTCTCGATAGCATTTTAAGTCTTCCCGGCTTAGAAGTAAATAACAGCCAAATACCGTATTAATTTGCTAAAGCGCTATTGTGAAAAATGGAAAAAGAGAACGGATAAAAAAACACACCATGCCAAAGGCAGGTGTGTTCCCGGATTAAGACAGTTTAGAGCGTAAGTAGGCATCAATGAAGATATCAATATCTCCGTCCATAACCGCCTGTACGTTCCCCATTTCCGTATTGGTCCGGTGGTCTTTCACCATGGAGTACGGATGGAATACGTAAGAGCGGATTTGGCTGCCCCAGCCGATTTCTTTCTGTTCGCCGCGGATTTCGTCAAGCTCCGCCTGCTGTTCTTCAATTCTGCGCTGATACAGCTTCGCTTTGAGCATTTTCATCGCTCTGTCGCGGTTTTTGATTTGTGAACGTTCCGTCTGGCACGTGACGACTACATTTGTCGGCAGGTGGGTGATCCGAACGGCCGAATCAGTCGTGTTGACGTGCTGTCCGCCGGCACCGCTCGCCCGGTACGTATCAACTTTAATATCTTCGGTACGAATATCAATGTCGATTTCTTCATTGAATTCAGGCATGACTTCACATGACACGAATGACGTGTGGCGGCGGCCTGATGAATCAAACGGAGAAATCCGCACGAGACGGTGTACGCCTTTTTCCGCTTTTAAATAGCCGTATGCATTGTGGCCTTTAATGAGCAGTGTGACCGACTTAATTCCGGCTTCATCACCTGGCAGATAATCAAGCGTTTCAACTTTGAATCCGCGTCTTTCCGCCCAGCGGGTATACATTCTGAGCAGCATGGAACCCCAGTCTTGGGATTCTGTACCGCCGGCACCCGGGTGAAGTTCTAAAATCGCGTTATTTTTGTCATATGGTTCACTGAGCAGCAGCTGAAGCTCAAATTCATTCAATTCCTTCGTTAATGACTTCAGCTCTTTCTCAAGCTCCTGCTGAAGATCCGTATCAGGTTCTTCTTTTAAAAGATCATGTGTCATTTGGAGCTCTTCATGAGACTCGCTCAGCTGATGGTAGGAGTTCACGTATTCCTTCAGACCGTTCGCTTCGTTGATGACGGTTTGGGCCTTCTGCTGGTCATTCCAGAATTCCGGTTCCGCCATCTTTTCATCTAATTCTGCAATGCGGGCTTCCTTTGATTCGAGGTCAAAGAGACCCCCTGAAGTCCGCTAAACGAGAAGCCATATTTTCGAGCTCTGCCCTGATTTCTGATAATTCCATTCCATTCACCTCATTAAAAGATCCGGGGCGCCATAAGACGCAGACCCGGTCATGTTCGATGCATACAGTCGTGACTATTCTGTCCGGCCGCAGCAATTTTTATATTTTTTTCCGCTTCCGCAATGGCAAGGCGCGTTGCGTCCGATATCTACGACTTTGCGCACCGGCGCTTTTTTCGCTTGTTTGGCCTCATCGCCGTCCTGCGGCTGGTGAGCCGTCGTTTGGCCCTGAACAACTTCTTCGCGTTCCAGATTGCTTTCAATCTCGGCCTTCATGACGAATTTCGCCACCTCGTCCTCAATGGACTCAATCATGTGCTCAAACATAGCGAAACCTTCCATTTGATATTCACGCAGCGGATTTGTCTGCGCATAGGCGCGAAGGTGAATCCCTTGACGCAGCTGATCCATCGCATCAATATGATCCATCCATTTTGAATCGACGGCACGCAATACGATGACTTTTTCGAATTCACGCATCTGCTCGGTGCCGAAATTCTCTTCTTTTTCATTATATTTTGTCATGATACGATCCATGATCATCTCATGCATTTCATCCGGTTCTTTTCCGAAGATATCGCTCTTTTCAAGCGCGCCTTCATCAAGATACGTTGTATTCACAAGCTCCACGAGGCCGTCAAGATTCCATTCTTCCGGAAGCTCCTCTTTCGGCGTATAAGCGGCAATTGCACGCTCCAGTGAAGACTTGATCATGCCTTCCACAATGTCACGCAGGTTTTCAGAGTCAATGACTTCAAAACGCTGCTTGTAAATGACTTCGCGCTGCTGACGGAGCACGTCGTCATATTGGAGAAGCTGTTTACGTGAATCGAAGTTGTTTCCTTCGACACGTTTTTGAGACGATTCCACGGCGCGTGACACCATTTTGCTCTGAATCGGCGTGGAGTCATCCATACCGAACCGGTCAAGCATCGCCATCGTCCGTTCAGCTCCGAAACGGCGCATCAATTCATCTTCCATTGAAAGATAAAATTGTGTGATACCCGGGTCTCCCTGACGCCCTGAACGTCCGCGGAGCTGGTTGTCAATCCGGCGGGATTCGTGGCGTTCCGTACCGACGACTGCAAGGCCGCCAAGCTCTTTTACGCCTTCACCGAGTTTAATGTCGGTTCCGCGTCCTGCCATGTTGGTCGCAATTGTGACAGCGCCTTTTTGTCCCGCTTCTTCAATGATCTGAGCTTCACGCTCATGGTTTTTCGCGTTCAGCACCTGATGCGGAATTCCTTTATTCTTCAGAAGTTTAGAAATCAATTCAGATGTTTCAACGGCAACCGTACCGACAAGAACGGGCTGTCCGGTCATGTAGCGCTGGGCGACATCCTCCGCCACCGCCTTGAATTTCCCTTCCATTGAGCGGTAGATCAAATCCGGACGGTCTTCACGGATGACCGGCTGGTTGGTCGGAATGGACACAACCTGCATGTTATAAATATTGCGGAATTCTTCCTCTTCCGTTTTTGCGGTACCGGTCATGCCGGCAAGCTTTTCGTACATACGGAAATAGTTTTGGAACGTAATCGTCGCCAGAGTCATGCTTTCATTTTGAATCTCCAGGCCTTCTTTCGCTTCAATCGCCTGGTGAAGGCCTTCGCTGTAGCGGCGTCCTTTCATCAGACGGCCGGTGAAGGAATCGACGATGACGACCTGGCCGTCCTCAACAACATAATCCACGTCTTTCTGCATCGCCGCATGGGCTTTTAAAGCCTGATTGATATGGTGGTTCAACGCCACGTTTTTGACATCAAACAGGTTGTCGATGCCGAACGTTTTTTCAGCCTTCGTCATTCCTTCTTCCGTCAGCTGAACGCCCTTCGTTTTGACGTCATACGTATAATCCTGATCTTGCTTGAGTGTGCGGACAAACGCATTTGCCTGCACGTACAGTTTTGTGGACTTCTGAGCTTGTCCGGAAATAATCAATGGCGTTCTCGCTTCATCGACTAAAATGGAATCGACTTCATCAATAACAGCAAAATGAAGCGGGCGCTGCACCATTTGTTCTTTATAAAGCACCATGTTGTCACGCAAATAATCAAAGCCGAGTTCATTATTCGTTGAATATGTGATATCGGCCGCGTAAGCTTCGCGTTTTTCGTCTTTTGACAACGAATTCAGGTTCAGGCCGACTGTAAGCCCGAGAAACTCGAAAATTTCTCCCATTTGCTGGGCATCACGGCTTGCCAGATATTCGTTGACCGTTACGACGTGAACGCCTTTTCCCGTCAACGCGTTTAAATATACCGGAAGGGTGGACGTCAGCGTTTTCCCTTCCCCTGTTTTCATTTCTGCGATATTCCCCTCATGAAGGGCAAGGCCCCCCATCAGCTGCACTTTAAACGGGAACATGCCGGTTACGCGGCGTGAAGCTTCACGAACGACGGCAAACGCTTCGACAAGAAGGTCATCCGTCGTTTCTCCTTTTTCAAGCCGCTCTTTAAATTCTGCCGTTTTTTGTTTAAGCGCATCGTCAGAGAGATTTTCATAATCTCCTTTTACAGCATCAATGTCATTCGCTATTTTTTCGTATTTGTTCAGCGCACGTTTGGTCGGATCAAACATTTTATTTAAAATCCCAAGCATCTATAACGCTCCTCTATGTTCACATGCAGATTTCGCATGGAATAAATGATAATTTTCTGTCCATGTATACCTCTCATTATCATAACATACCTTTGGTTATTTCCAAAGAATTTGCAGATAAAGTATAGAGAAAAACCTTCCGCGCGTTCACGGAAGGCTGGATGGTTTATTCAGTCGGTTCAATTAATCCGTATTTGCCGTCATTTCGGCGGTAAACGACATTTGTGAGATTCGTTTCCGCGTTGGTGAATACGAAGAAATTATGTCCGAGCATATTCATTTGGAGAATCGCTTCTTCATTATCCATCGGTTTTAAATTAAAACGTTTCTGACGGACAATTTCCGGGCTGTCATCTTCAATTTCGTCCTGAACCGCTACGTTTGTATCAGCTGCGCTTCCGTTCTCGAAGTAATGTTTCGGAAGACCCTGCTCGCGGAATTTTCGGTTGACTTTTGTTTTATGCTTTCGGATTTGACGTTCCAGCTTGTTTGTTGCGAGATCAATTGCATTGTACATATCCTCGTTATGCACTTCGGAACGAAGCGCCAGATCAGTCATCGGAATGGTGACTTCAACTTTGGATTCCTTATCATTATAGAATTTTAAGTTGACGTTCACATCGGCATTGACGCTCTGCTCGAAATATCGTTCCAGCTTGCCGATTTTTCTTTCCACATGATCCTTTAACGCAGGTGTAACCTCAATGTTTTCTCCTCTGATATTGTAGTTCATCAAAGAACGCCTCCCTTTATCTAAGGATATGTAACTATTTCTCTTTTTCCCCTTCTGGTCCCTGCTGAAACGTTAAAATAATGTGTAAATTCGGTGAACGATGACGAATGGTGTCGGCCTTTATCCGCTGCTTCCGGCAGGATTATCAGTATATGCAGAAGACGCAGGCAAAAGACCTGCCGCTTGCAGCAGGTCTAGTGAAGAACATACGGTTTGATGCAGTCATGCGTCTGCTCCATCCACACCTTATAATGCGGCAGAAAGATGGTTTTTAAAAACTCCTGAAATGGAGCGGACGGAAAATCATAATCATTTAACATGCTGAAATCCTGAAAAATCTCGTCAAATGACCGAATCGCCGTCTCCACGCATCGGCACTCAACGATAGACAAGAGAAGCGCATGAGAGGAATCGAGATGAAAAAAAGCCTGAATCAAATCGTTGTAAATCCGTTCGCCCTCCGTCTTGAAAAAATCATCCTGCGTATCCAATAGGTAGCAAAGCCCCTCATCAATGGTAAAAAGAAGCTGGTAGTATGCTGACACCAAATGGTAATCGTTCAAACTTCTCAAAACACTCACCTATTTGCGTTTGTCGTAATAACGGCCGTCACTTGTCGTTTGATGATACGGATTAAAATACGTATTATGGTACACCCGTTTTTTCTTGAGTGTTTTTATTTCATTTCGGATGCCGTCCTGGATCCGTTTCACTTCCCCGGTAATCAAGCGGTCCATCGCGGCCACCTGCTGAAGCAGCGTTTTTTCTTCTTCGGAAAAAGGCGGCCTTATGCCCGCAAGCATCTCCTCCCTTTTCTCCGTAAATGCCGTAAAGCTGCTGATGAGGCCGTCGCTTTCCGGGGCATCCTTCAGTGCGGCGTGCATGTTCTTCGTTTCGTTATACAAAGAAAGGACATTGCTGTTCATCAGGCAAGGCCGCCCGCACCGTGGCTGTTTTTCCGTTCGCTCTGCATGGCTTGTTTCCACGTATCGCGGAATTCAGTAACAAGCTTTTCCGCTTCATCTAACAATCCTTCATTATTCTGCACGTTCGCTTCAATCAGGCGGCGGCGTATGTAATCATAGATTGATGACATTTGTTCAGAAATCTCAATCTCCCGGTTTAACGTGATGCTGAGCTCTTGAATGATGTTTTGCGCCTTTACGATATTTTCATTTTTGGCTTCAAGGTTGTTTTGCTTCATCGCCTGCCTTGCCAGCTTAATGAATCGCAGGCAGCCGTTATAAAGCATAAGGGTCAGCTCTTCCGGAGCGGCTGTAAAGACGGATGTCTGCTGATAAGCAGCAAAAGGATTATTTATTGCCATTTTGTGAAACCTCCAAGATTATGATGTTGAAGATCCTAACATTGACGTGAGATATGAAGATTGGCTGTTCAATTTCTCCAATGCCGTATCCAACGCGCTGAACTTTTTATAATATCTCGTCTCGATGTCATCCAGCTTTGTTTTCATATTCGTAATATTTGTTTCTACTTCGTTCAGGCTTTTTCCGATGGCAAAGCTGGTTGATACCGAGCTTTCCGTACCGGCCTGTTTTGAAATTTGGGTCTGCATTTTGTTCAATGTGTCTTTTAATCTCCGGGCAATCCCCTGCTCTTCCGGGTTTTTGGTTTTCGCTGTATCAGGGCTGTCTGCATTAAACAGTTTAGCCACGAGAGCAGGATTCTCGGTAATTTTCTGTTTCAGTTTCGCTTCGTCTTTAATGACAAGCTTTCCTTGATCCGTATAACTATCAGACGTCTCAATTCCGAAATCGGCAAGCTGATATTTTTTTCCGTCAATCGTAACCGTTGAGTACAGATCAAGCCGCATCTCCGCCAAACCGTTCTGCAGCGTGCTGTCGCTCCGTAATAAACCGCTTTTGGCTTTTGCCTCCCACTGCTCAACCTGCTTATCGGTCATCGCTTCTCTTTGTTCATCGGTTAACGGCGTATAATCACGGTATTTTGATTCTGTCACCTTCTCGTTTGCGCTTTTAATTAACGTATTGTATTTATCAACGAAATCTTTAATGTTGTTAAAAATGCCGTCCGTATCAGTCGTGCTGTTAATCGTAACCGTTTTATTGCTGTCCGTCACGCTGTTCAGCGTGTATTTGATGCCGTTGATCGTAAAGTTATTTGACGTTTTTGTCATTTCAAGCCCGTTGAACGTAAACTTCGCGTTTTTCCCTTCGGCATTGGCCGTCAGTTCATTCGTTGTATCATCAACGGCAAAACCGAGCTGATCTTTCAGGAAGCTTTTAGTTGCGTCATCACCTGCGGCAAGGGCAAACCCTTCTCCCGTTTTATTGGAAGTAAACGCGATCGTATCCACATAATCCGTGCCGTTGGAGATTTTCTCTTTTAAAGCCGTCACCCCGAGGCCTGAGCTGTTCAGTTTGGTGACCACATCATCAATCGTATCGGTTGCGGCGATCGTGACGTTTACCTCAGTCGGCTTCGTTTCGCCCGGATTTGTGACATTGAATTTCAATGTTTGGCTTTGACCCGAAGTGAAATTGATGGCCCCTGAGGATTTATAAGTCGTCGGCGTAGCCAGCTGCTGTACAGACATGCTCGTTGAAATATTCTGTTCAGCACTGACAGCCGCCGCGCTGACACTGGAATCCGAACTTGTTACTGTTTTTTTATTCCAGTTTGTGGACATCAGCATATTATTAAATGTAGTGGAATACATGTCGGCAATCTGGGTATTCATTTCCCGATAAGCATCGCGCTTCCATTCAAGCGTCTGCTTTTGCTGGTTTAATTTATTAAGCGGCTGCTTTTCGGCATCCATCATTTTTTTCACCAGAGAATCTACATCAAGACCGGAATTAAGGCCTGTGATTCTTGTGACCATATGTACCCTCTCCTTTTCGGCGTTTAGTCGTAGACGGCTCTATGACAACAGTGAGTTTCCGACTGTTTATCATATCACAGCTCCATAAATGTATGATCTTATTCTTATATCGGTCAGATTAAAAGGTTTTCAATAATTTAACTGCAAATTATAACGTTTCATTTTGTCAATAGGATTCCTTGGCATGCTGAGGGGGGAATGCTGCAAAAATAAAAAAAGACCCTGGAGAACCAGGATCTTTCCGTCATTAACCTTTAAGCAATTGAAGAACTTGCTGAGGCTGTTGGTTAGCTTGCGCAAGCATTGCTTGAGAAGCCTGAGTAAGGATGTTGTTTTTCGTGTACTCCATCATCTCAGAAGCCATGTCTACGTCACGGATACGTGATTCAGCAGAAGTCAGGTTCTCAGAAGAAGTACCAAGGTTGTTGATTGTGTGCTCTAAACGGTTTTGAACCGCACCAAGTTTAGCGCGCTCGCTAGATACTGTGTCGATAGCTGTTTTGATTGTTGTAAGAGCTGAAGACGCAGCTTTAGCTGAAGAAGAGATGTCGATACCTTTTGTTACTTTAGAATCTCCAGCCACAGCACTGTCAGCTTGATAAACTAATTTATCAGCAGCATCATAGTAGCCATTCGGTCCTTTAGAACCGTCAGTTACAAGTGTTGCTTCATTTCCATCTTTATCTGTAATTTTAGATCCGTCAGCATTTGCTGTATAAGTTGTACCGACTTTCAGGCTTTCAGAATCCATTTTATTGATAGACAGGCTCATTGTTTGGCCTTCGTTAGCTCCGATTTGGAACGTAAGGTTTTTCGCAGTTCCGTCAAGAAGTTTCTTCGTGTTGAACTCAGTGTCAGTAGAAATTCTTGTTACTTCAGATGATAATTGGTCCATCTCTTTTTGAAGCTCAGAACGGTCTGAATCTGTGTTTGTATCGTTCGCCGCTTGTGTAGCAAGCTCGCTCATACGCTGAAGAATGCTGTGAGTTTCGTTCAATGCACCCTCAGATGTTTGGATAAGAGAGATTCCGTCTTGAGCGTTTTTAGACGCCATGTCTAAACCGCGGATTTGAGAACGCATTTTTTCAGAGATCGCAAGACCCGCAGCGTCATCACCAGCGCGGTTGATGCGAAGACCTGAAGATAATTTTTCCATGTTTTTTGCAGCAGAGCTTGAACCTGCATTCAGCTGACGGCTAGTGTTAAGAGCCGCGATATTGTGGTTGATTCTCATTTTGTATTTCCTCCCTGAATTGTTTTTCGCACGTCCTTGTGCATTTGCGCAGCGTCATTTTTGAAGAAAATTTTTCCTCTCATTGGCTACACTATATATATCGGACGGCCGCTTCTATTGTTTATATTGAAAATAAAAAAATCCTCACTTTTTTTGTGAGGATAAATTAAGTAATAAATCAGTATTAAAAGATACGGCTCTGTTATTCTCTTCCAGGATAGACAAGTATATTTCCTTCCGATGAATATCCACGTGCTGCGGCGCTTCAATTCCCAGCTTCACTTGCTCTCCTTCGATGGCAATCACCTTGATTTCAATATCCGGCCCGATCTGAATGGACTCATTCACTTTTCTCGAGAGAACTAGCATGATCCTCCTCCTATCAAATGTTTTGTTTCATAGGAAGCATCATGTAAAATGATTTGTTTCGCCTTCATTTCCTTTTTATTGACGATAATCGGCGCTTTTAAATTGGCGGTCGTGTTTTCAAAAGGCTCTTCCAGTGTTAAAATCGCCATCACTTCGACGTCCTCTATATCTTCAATGTGCAAAAGCTCCAGCGTCGATTGGTCAATGTCAAATTCGTATCCTTTAAAGAAAATAAACGGACTGGCGACAATAAAGGCGATATGCTCCTGTTTGACAGACTGCAGCGCCAAAAACGGTGAATCTTCCGACAAAGGAAGAACAACAAATTGAGTCTCGTCATTAAATCCCGGCAGCCCGTTTTCAAATGAGATAATCTGCCCTTCGTCTATTCTGATTTCTCCGTGATATTTTGTTTTAATAATCATGCTTCACAATCCTTTACCACTATCATCTTTTATTCTGTATTACCGTCGTCAACCGAAATCGTCACTTTAGGGTCTTGCCTCATATCAATCTGAACTCTCCCCGGTATGTAATTCCATACCGATTTATGGGCGGTGGCTTCAATTGAAGGTTTGCGGGCTTCAATATCAACCGTAAGCTTTGAAGGAATGCAGTCAATGTCAACGAGAAACTGCGCAGGCAGAAAGTCGCTGAATTCGCCGAATGGATCAGGCGGGCTGACATCCGCTGCCTGCCGGGCCATCACATTGCCGGTTTTCTTTTCGATAGCCGCCATTTCCTTCCCTTCTCTGACTGTTTTCGCAATAAACTCACTGCATGCTTGCGCACCTTTCTGGGCGGCTTCAGCATTCAGCTTTTCAAAAGATTTCAGATTTAAGTTCTCCCACGCCCTCGTCTGATCAATCGTCAGTTTGGCCGGCGTGCTTTCAATGTTCAGCTCTGCCGGCGGCTGCTCGATTTCCAGGTCAGCGGGCGGCTGTTCCATCTCGATTTCTTCCTTCTGAAAGGTTATACCGATTTTAGCAGGCACACTGTCAATAATCAATCTCGGCATCTGCATAGAGACCCCTCCTCTTTAGAGTGTTCTAGTAAAAAAAGCGATCTCCCTGTTGTGAGTCGCTTTTTTTATATATAGAAGACGTTTCATCTATTATTTCAGGAAGTCGATCAGTGACGGCTGAATGATATTCGCATTTACTGACAGCGCAGCTTTATGTACCGTCTGCTGAGATAAATAATCAACAATCACATCTTCCATTTCTACATCTTCATTATCTGACAATACTTTTTCAGCGGTAGCAGCTTGAGATTCCAACCTTGTCTTAATGAGTTCCAAACGGTTTGTTCGGGCGCCGATATTGGATTTTTCAGCATTCATTTTGTCAGTAAAACCGTCGATGTCTGACAGAATTTGATTTGAATCTGCTTCAGAGAGCGTACCTTTGCTTAAAGAAGCTTCTAATGAGTTGAGAAATTCAAATACATTATCTCCATTTTGAGCGACGCCCCCGAAAGCTGATTTCGGGTCAGAATTCACTTTCAGCACTGCCCCGTTCGAAATGTTGATATTAACATCCGAAGCACTAGTGTAATTTTCATAGTTGTACGTATACGTGCCGTCGGCATTTTCAGTGATCGGCGGGACATCTGAATTTGTTCCGTTAAACAGGTAACGCCCGTTCACTTGAGTATTCGCGACAGAAACGAGCTGCTTTTTCAGCTGGCCGATTTCTGTACCGATTGCTTTTAATTCCGTTTCACCGTTCGAATCACTTTTTGCCTTAATCATCAAGTCTCGGATTTTCCCCATAATATCCGTCTCTGAGTTTACGCTGGATTCCGAGTTTTCCAGCCATGTGAAACCTTGCGAAACATTCCGCTGATACTGGTTGACCTGCGCAAGCTGAGTACGGTACTGCATTCCCTTCATTGCGACGACCGGATCATCAGAAGCTTTGGTGATTTTTTTTCCCGTAGACACTTGCTGCTGAAGCCGATCGAGCTTGTCATAACTTGAGCCGATAAATCGAAGAGAATTTTTTGCGATCATCCCTTGAGTTACTCTCATTTACTTATCTCCTTATCTTCCTCCGGTGCCCATACCGTTAATAATTTTATCGTATATTTGATCCTGCATCGTTATGATTCGCGCAGCGGCATTATAAGCGTGCTGAAACTGAATCATATT
This sequence comes from Bacillus sp. 01N42_2, assembly GCF_056399565.1. Classification (NCBI taxonomy): domain Bacteria; kingdom Bacillati; phylum Bacillota; class Bacilli; order Caryophanales; family Bacillaceae; genus Bacillus; species Bacillus sp. 01N42_2. The sequence continues at coordinate 289,787 of NZ_JBFTRO010000001.1, forward strand.
TGTCATTTCTTCATCTAATGACACGGCGCTGACTGATTGTCTCCGTTGATCGGCCGAAAGGGTGTTGCTTTCCGAGTTGTTCATAAGATTGGCCGCTTTTTGTGAATTAACGCCCAGCTTGCCGATAAGGGATTCATAAAAGTCATTAATTGTAGTGGTTTCACCGTTAATTGTCAGCTTGCTGTTCTGCACGGCCGCCAGGTTTGTCGCGTTTGTGCCGTCGCTTTTTTCTCCGTTTAACGACGCTGCGATATTGTCTGTAGACGCAAGGACTTTGTCACTGACTTTTATTTTCGCTGCCGCCCCTTTTACCGGCACCGCTTCATCCCCGCTGAAATCAAAAAATGCTGCACCCTGTTCGCCTGTATAGGTCTTTCCTTTTTCGTGAACTGCATTAAACGCGTCAGCAAAGGAGAGCGCCATATTATCAAGAGCAGTCATCATTTCAGGATAAAGGCCCTTTTCTTCTCCATTTGACATATAGCCGTATGACTCAATAAGACCTAAAAGTGAGCCTTTGCCGGTAAATGCATCCGCATTAACCGCATTGCTGCCGACGGATACGCTTGACACAAGACCGCTGTCCTGGTCGTAGTTGATTTTCATTTCTGAAACGGTTTTTGTATTACCATCAAGCAGTGTTCCGAGAGAATTGTTGTTTCCGTTCAGCAATTCCACGTTGACCGTGCCCTCAGCAGTCGCCAAGGCATGTCCGCCCGACTTATTATATGAAACTTTTATATTTGCCATAGAAGATAGTTGGTCAATCAATCTGTCTCTTTGGTCATATAAATCATTAGGAAGCATACCGCTCGGCTCAACTGCCGCTATTTGAGTATTAAGGTCATTCAGCTGATTTAAAATTGAATTGGCCTGATCCGCTGTGTTATCCAGGTTCTTTTTAATATCCCCCTGAATGTTAGTCAAAGAGCTTGATATATAGTTAAAACTCTCGACAAGAGATTTCCCCTGCTCCTGCAAGACTGAGCGCGCTCCCGTATTTTCCGGGTTCGTCGCCAGGTCCTGAAGAGCATTCCAAAACGAACTGAGTGATCCGTTTAATCCGTTATCATCAAGCTCTTTCATGACGCCTTCCATTTGCGACAATGAATTGGAACGGGCTGTATAGTAGCCTAATTTTGTATTTTCAGTTCTGTACTGATAGTCTAAAAAACTGTCTCTGACACGCTCCACTGAACCGGCTTTGACCCCGGTTCCGATTTGGCCGGCCGTCAGCTCACTGTTTTTTGATACAGCGGGGTAAGGGCTCGTCGATTGTAATGTGACGCGCTGCCTTGTATATCCTTCTGTATTTGCATTTGCAACGTTATTTGAAACTGTGCTCAATGCAGTCTGCTGCGCACTCAGTGCACGTCTTGCTGTTTCGAGCCCCATAAATGTCGATGGCATTGAAAATCCTCCGTTCTAAGCTTTTGAATCGAATAATGTCAAACGGCTGACAGGCTGGCGCGCCGCTTGCGGCTCTTTATAATTCATATTCTCTTTTTCATCCGGCATGATCATATCGAATGCCCCTGAGATGAATTGCAAAGCCTGAATCGTGAGCTGCTTATTCATCTCATTCACTTCTTTCAGACGGTTAAGAAGCGCAGATAAAGAGTGAAATAATCCTTCAAGCTCCTGTTTTTCACTGCCTGAAGTTCTTGAGATACATGCAGCAATTGTGTTATCTTCATCGCGGCTGAGAAACTGGGAAGTTAACTTGATTCGCTCTTCTTCAGTCTGCCCGATTGCCTGAATATACTTTTGCTCTTTGGTTAATATGTTGGAAAGCTCTTTTGTTTTACCTGCTTTCAGCGCTTCCGTTTTCTCCTCAGACAGCGTGAGCAGATGTTCATGCAGTGCGCAAAGTCGCTTCAGTTGATCGATAATTGGCTTTGCTGACATTGGCTTTCTCCTTTTTATTGCTTTTTATAGAAATTCATTATTTTTTCAGCGATGCTGTTTGAATCTATTTTATATGTTCCGCTCTCTATATCCGCTTTCAGCTGAGCGATTTTTTCCTGACGTGTTTTAGTGACCGCATCTGACGCATTTTGAAGCTCTTTTGCATGAGAAGAAATTTCCACTTTGTCTTTCGGCTTTGCAGCCTCTTTTTGTACGGCTTGCTTTTCGTAATTTTTTTGGTATGGATTAACGGATTGTGTTCCGTACTGATTGATTTTCATTGGATTCCTCTCGCTTTCTGTTCGCAGTCTAATTCTTTTATCGACTGCGTTATCAGTTAGTTTAGGGAATCAGGTGTTTTTGGTATTATAGGCATAGTACGTGTCTTTAGTACCATTTTTCTCTTTGAATTCAGCAGCTGTTTCTTGGTTCATATGATCTAATTGCGACTCGATATCAGTCTGACAGGACTTGCAGAATTTCCCCGTCCTGATCGGATTTCCGCACCTTTCGCAAGGGTATGCCAAATTCGGAAGATGGCTGATTTGAATCCTTTTTTGTTTGATAAACTTGAGGATCAGCTCTTCTTCCACACCTGTTTCCTCAGTAATCTGCTGCATCGTCGACTGTCTGTTGATCTGCTTTCTTAAAAATTTATAGACGGTTTCAAATGCTTTTTCTTCTTCTTTAATACATGCCTGGCATACGGTCTGCAGGTTCGTTTTAAAAAATAGAGCATTGCATTTTGGACAATTTGCCAATTCACCCATCGTTTTAACTCCTATTCCTTCATTTATCTGCCTTATATTTCTATCAATTATATCGGCAGAAAAAATGAATGATTTAGCTCCTGATTAAAGTAAAAGAGGAGACCGATAACGCTTTGCCTGCTGTCAGCAGAGCTTCGGCAGCTTGATGCAGTGTGGCGCCCGTCGTATAAATATCGTCTATTAAAATGACGTTCATACCTTCGACGGAGTTTTCAGCAGCTGAAAACTTTTTTTCTGCGGAGAGCCTTTCTGTTTTGCTTTTTTTGGATTGTTTTTCATTGTTCAGTCGGATGAGGGGGTAAATGACGGGCATTCCGAGCAGAGAGGCCAGCAGCTCGGATTGATTGAATCCGCGTTCCGCCAGCCGTTCGCCGCTCAGCGGAATAGGGACGAGGGTATGTGTATTTGCCGGGTATGCCGCTTTAAAGCCGGCAGCAAAATCACGTTCAAATGCTTGAATGATTTTCGCATCACCCCGAAATTTAAACCGGGTCAATGCATCCTTCATCGCATCATTATACAAATATACCGAACGGTTCTGCCGCAGCAAAAAACGCTTTTCCGTTTTTGATTCCCGCGACATGCAATCAGTGCATTTTTCATTTGACTCCTGAGACCTTCCGCACAAACAGCATACTGGACCTTCAATTTTTTCGAATTGATTGCTGCATGCGCTGCATATCTCTTGTTCCGGCGCAAGGGAAAATAGAGATCTCCAGGTCAATGAACTTGAAATTGGTGAATCACACAATAAACAATTCAGAGATATTACGCTCCTTCCCGATTTTCACAGAACTCGCTTGGTTTAACTGAAACAATCGCGGCTGATTCAGCCAGAATGACAAGCAGCGCCGTATTTTTCTGTTTATCAACCATCTCTGCTTTTGCATAAGCAACTTTCTTTTTATCAGTAACATATGCCGGTTCAGCCCGGTTTAATGAAAGAGCCAGTACATCATTTTTGCATACGCGGCATGTGCATTTCATATGAAGCTGAGGCATATGGCGGTCGAGAAGTTCCCTTAATATGATTTCTTTAGAATTGACAAGCATGTTGACAGCTCCTCATAGGAAAGTATGAGTATACTGTATCACGTTTTCTGAAATTAACTAGTCCAACAATTTACTTTTTTGTGCCAATTTGTTCATATGTTCTATATGTTTTTTTGCTTTTTTCATTCCGTTTGTCATTCCGAAATGAAACATGACGACATCACCGCTGAAATGTTTATAGTGCCTTCCCGTTCTGCCTGCGATCTGCACGAGTGCGCTCTCAGTAAAGATAGGTGCTTCCGCGCCGAGGACACATGTCTGAACTTTAGGTACGGTAACTCCTCTTTCTAAAATCGTAGTTGTTACCAGCAGATCAAGCCGGCCGTCTCTGAACCGTTTCACTTTATCCTTTCTGAATGTGTCTTCCGCATGTACGCCTTCTGCCCTTACATTTAATTTCTGAAAATAATCCGTTGTCTTTTTCAATACGTGTACAGACGGAACGAATAAGAAAACAGGCAGCCGTGATTGAAGTTTTTGACGGACCCAATCCGTTACTGAGTGCGGCAGTTTTCCTTTCTCAAGCTTCTTCTTCCAATTGCCGCACCACAAAAAACGCGGCTCCGGGAGAGGTTTTCGATGATATCTGGCCGGTATGCGGACGCTTTTCAGCAAACCGGCTTCAGCCTTCTTTTTTAATGCGTCTGAAGGAGTTGCCGTTACATAAACAAGGGCGCTGTTGTTCTTTCTGGCTTTATCAACCGCGAATCTTAATGTCTCATCGGCTGAAAAAGGAAATGCATCCACTTCATCTATTATCATGACATCAAAAATATCACGATAGCGCATCAGCTGGTGAGCGGTTGAAATCATTAGCGGAGTTAAACTGCCTTTGTCTTCACTGCCGCCGTACAGAGCTGAAACTTCAACATTCTCAAATGCTTTTTTCAGTCTCGGCAGAAGTTCAAGCACAACATCTGTACGCGGAGTCGCGACACAGACCCGCAATCCGTGATTCAGTGCAAACTCTATACCCGGAAACAGCATCTCTGTTTTCCCTGATCCGCAAACCGCCCAGACTAACAGCTCTTGTTTCTCTTTTATCGCTTTTATAAGCGCGCCGGCCGCCTGCTTCTGTCCGTCTGTCAGTGTTCCTTCCCAAGCAAGCTTTACAGGCTCCCAGCTGCTTTCTGAGGTTTGATTCCAAGAATATAATGACGTCAGTTCATCAGCCCTTCCCATTACGACACAGGCACGGCAATAGGTAATATATCTTTTGGCAGAAGGCGCCCAGAATGCGGCAAAGCAGGCTTGGTCAGACTGGCCGCATCGGCGGCAGACGTAACGGTTTTTCCTGCGGATGACAGACGGCTCGGCCGTTATATATTCTTTTTCTATAAAAGGATTGATACGCTGATCTGAAAACGGTATCTCAGATCTCAATAAATGCCTGCCGTAAAAGAAATCCCGCACCTCTGAAAATTTTGAAGCATCTTCGGACATTTCTCTGCCTCCTTTCTGCTCAAAGTATGCCTGCCGGGAATTTTTTTGTCGAATCCTGAAAATTAAAAAATAAAAAAATCTCCGCCCTTGAAAACGGAGATTTTCACTTAGTTTTTAAAGCACCAGCCGATTCCGATGGCGCCTTCGCCCAAATGCGTTCCGATCACGGCACCGAAATAGCTGTTATAGAATTCGACATGAGGGTATTTACCGCTTAATTCTTGAATAATATCCGCGGCTTCTTCCTCCCTGTTTGCATGAATGACAGCGGCCCGCATCGGGATTCCTATACTTGCATCCTCCCCAAACAGCTCAAAAATTCTAGAAATCGCTTTTTTGCGTGTCCGAATCTTCTCAAAAGGAACAATTACCTTATTGTCAAAATGAAGAATAGGCTTTACCTTTAACAGACCGCCGATAAATGCCTGAGCACTGCTTAGGCGCCCGCCCCGCTGCAGATGTGATAAATCGTCAACCATAAAATACGCACGGACTGTTTTCTTCATTTCTTCCAGCTCTTTTAAAATCTCTTCCGGAGAGTCAACACCGTCTTTAATAAGCTGTGCCGCTTTTAATGCATAAAAACCTTGTGCCAAACAGCTGATCTCTGAATCAAAAGGATAAACTTCGATATTATCAACCATAGCGTTTGCCGAAGCGGCGCTGTTATAAGTTCCGCTGATTCCGCTGGACAAATGTATGCTTATGACTGCATCATATGTTTTGCCCAGTTCTTCGTACAATGCGATCAATTCACCGAAAGAAGGCTGTGACGTAGTCGGCAGCTCATCATGATTTTTTACTTCTTTATAAAAGCTTCTCCAGTCGAGCTCTGTTTCTTCGCGGAATGTTTTTTCACCGAAAACCACTTGAAGAGGAATCATATGAATATGATGTTCTTCTCTCATCTCTTTCGGAATATATGCTGTACTGTCTGTTACAACTGCAATATTCATCACTTTACCTGCCTTATTAAGTACTTAATAAGTATTTTAATAGATATAAAGCTGTAAAAAAAGACTTGCCTATTATGGCAAGTCTTCTCATACATGACTAACGCATCTCTACCCAGCCGTTTTTAATGGCTACGACAACGGCTTGTGTCCGGTCGTTAACGTTCATTTTCTGCAAAATATTACTCACGTGGTTTTTCACTGTTTTCTCACTGATAAACAATGATTCACCGATTCCGCGGTTGCTTTTTCCGTCTGCAAGCATTTGCAGCACTTCACATTCCCGTCTCGTTAATATATGTAATGGTCTCCGAATTTCCGGATAAACCTCATGCTGAGGATGAGCGGAAACTCCGCTTGTCGCAAGACGTCGGAATTCGTTGACAAGATTGTGGGTTACTTTCGGGTGAAGGTACGAACCGCCTTCGGCTACCACTTTCACTGCCTCAATTAAAGTATCCGCGTCCATCTCTTTCAGGAGATACCCTCTTGCGCCTGTTTTTAAAGCATGGGTCACATAGTTTTCATCATCATGGATGGAGAGGATAATCACCTTAGATTCAGGGTACAGCTCAACAAGCTGTTTAGTAGCCTCTACTCCATTTACATTCGGCATATTGATGTCCATTATGACGACATCGGGATGATAATGCTCGACGATACGAGCCGCTTCATCTCCATCGTCACCTTCTGCTACCACTTCAAAGGTAGGTTCAAAATCCAGTATTCTTTTTACACCCTCACGGAATAGTTGATGGTCGTCGATAATAACAATATTTACTTTAGTCACACGCTACGCCTCCTTATCCTATTGTTCTATATACGCCGCTGTTCGGTCAATATGTCTTTTGGCTCTATTTAACAAATTATAGGCCGAGAGATAACGGAACCTTAATCATGATAAATGTCCCAAGACCTATTTTAGAGTCTATCGTTATCGTTCCTTCAAGCAGATCTACTCTTTCTTTCATTCCCAGCAAGCCGAATGACTTGTTTTTCTTTTGTTTAGCTTCCTTAATATCAAAGCCTTTTCCGTTGTCCTTAATGATAAGAACGACAAAATCAGCGGTTATTTCCACTTTTACCGTAATTTCCTCTGATTCTGAATGTTTGAGGGCATTTGTAACGGCTTCCTGAGCGAGACGGAAAAGCGCCACTTCAAATTGCGGGGCAAGCCTTTTGTTCTCCGTGTCTCCGATGCACTGAAAATGTATTTTCACCTTTCCATTGTATTCTTCAGTTGTATAAAGATATTTTCTCAGTGTCGGAATCAGCCCGAGATCATCCAATGCCATCGGTCTTAAATCATATATAATCCTTCTGACTTCGTAAAGAGCATTCCGCACATTCTGCCGAAGATTTCTGATTTCCTGAAAGCCGTCCTCCGTGCCGCGGTCGCGGAAGATCCGTTCTATCAATTCCGATCTCATCATGACATTTGCCAGCATTTGCGCGGGACCGTCATGAATTTCTCTGGAAACTCTTTTTCTTTCTTCTTCTTGGGCTTCGATAATTCTTAAACCGAAATCTTGCTTAGCCTGCGCATCGGCAAGAAGAAGCCCCACTTGGCGAAGGTCTTGATTCAGGTAATTCAGAACGACGGTTATTTGGCTGACCAATGATTCTGACCGTTCAATGATTTCCTGTAGCCCTAAAAGCCGGCGTTCCAGATCATCCCTTCGCTCCCGCAGCTGTTTTTCACGCTGCTGAATCATCGTCAGTTCCACTTGAAGTTTGTGCGCCTTTTCATAGGCGTTGCGAATCTCTTCTTCGCTGAACTTATGGAAATTTCTGCTTACTTCAGACAAACGGTTTCTTGCGTGCCGAGTATGAACTTCAAGTTTGTCTCCCAGTTCAATGACATCGTAGACCTGCTGTTTGATCTGTTTGAGCTCTTCGACCAGCTGTTCATATTGCTGGCGCGACTGCTCTCCGATTTGAAAAACCTCGTCTTTGCTCCCGTCCACGGTTTTCAGCATTTTCATAAGTATAGAATCCAAAACTTTGGAGTCCATCTTCGATTTATTCATCGGTCTCCCTCCGTAACGGTGTTGTTATGTATTTTTATTATAAATGTAATTGAACTGCAATTTATGTCGAATTATAATGAAAGAATGCGTATATTCTAGAAAAAAACATTTTTATATAGTATCTTACTCTTTCATGATACCAAAATATGCGCAAAAATTCTAAAGTCTGTTCGAATTTGTAGAAACAAGTCTTTTAATGCTTGTCAGGAGGGTCCAGCAATCATGCTGCACAGCTATTTAACTGTTAAAGAAACGGGTGAACACGAGATTGTGATTGAAAAATCACGTTTTATCTGCCACCTGAGCCGTGCTGCTTCTGAAGAGGAAGCGCAGGAATTTATACAAAAGATAAAAAAACAGCACTGGAATGCGACTCATAACTGCTCAGCTTATCTGATCGGAGAAACGGATCATATACAAAAGGCGAATGATGACGGAGAACCAAGCGGCACAGCAGGCGTACCCATGCTGGAAGTGCTGAAAAAACGCGGCCTGAAAGATACCTGCGCGGTGGTTACCCGGTATTTCGGCGGAATAAAGCTCGGTGCAGGCGGATTGATTCGTGCATACGGGAAGTCAGTGTCTGAGGGGTTAAATCATATAGGGGTTACGGAGCGGAAGCTGATGCGGATTATGCATACATCGGCGGATTATACGTGGCTCGGCAAGATAGAGAATGAATTGAGGGAGTCAGTTTTTTTACTGAAGGATATCCATTATGCAGATCACGTCGAATTTGAAACGTACGTTGAAGAAAAAGACAAAGGCGAGTTTATAAAATGGATGACAGAACTGACGAACGGCAAGAGTAAGAATACAGAGGGAGAACTGACGTATTTAGAAACAGACGTCAGCCCTAAAGGAGACTAATGTAATGGCTGAACGTGTAAGAGTGCGTGTTCGAAAGAAAAAGAAAAGCAAACGAAAGATTATTTTCAAGCGGATTTTGCTGCTGCTTACCCTCGTTTTGTTAGTCGCTGCCGGGTTCGGCGGGTACAAAGTATACAAAACGATCAATGCGGCAGATAATGCATATGATGCCCTTTCCCGCGGAGATAAATCAAAACTGAGGGATGAAGTCATCGATATGAAGAAAAAACCGTTCTCCATTTTGTTTATGGGGATCGAGAATTATGCCACTAGCGGAAAAGGCGGACGATCAGATTCTCTTATTGTCGTTACCCTTGATCCGAGAAATAAAACAATGAAAATGCTGAGTATTCCGCGTGATACGCGGGTGACGCTTGCCGGCGACACAACTGGTAAAAAAACAAAAATCAACTCGGCTTTTGCTAAGGGCGGAGCGGATGAAACCGTGGCGACCGTAGAGGACTTATTAGACATTCCGATTGATAAGTATGTCACTGTGGATTTTAACGGATTTAAGGATGTTATTGATGAAGTCGGCGGAGTCAATGTAAAAGTGCCGTTTGACTTCGACGAGATGAGTGACGTCAGTAAAAAGAAACGGATTTACTTCAAGAAAGGAAACATGCATTTGAACGGTGAGCAGGCTCTGGCCTACGCGCGGATGAGAAAGCAGGATAAGCGCGGAGACTTCGGCCGGAATGATCGTCAAAAGCAAATCCTCAATGCTCTGATCGACCAAATGTCTAAGGCTGGAAATATTGCTAAAATCGATAAAATCGCTGAAACAGCGAGCAATAACGTACAAACGAATATCCGAATCACTGAAGGACTCGCTCTTCAGCAGATTTACAGCGGCTTTACCAGCAAAAAGATTGATACACTGTCCATTACAGGATCAGATTTATATTTAGGCGGCGGCGGAACCGCATCTACGGGCGGAACGTATTATTTCCAACCGGATCCGGCCAATCTCGAAAAAGTACGGCAAACCTTGCAGAAACATTTAGATTACCCGTCCGGAAGCGGCACCGCGGCCGATTCTGCTTCTGACAGCACCGGAACGGACAGTACGACTGGTTCAACTTCCGGCGGCACGGGAACAGACGATGGGACGACTGATTCGACTTCCGGCAGCACGGGAACCGGCGGCACAACTGATTCAACCAGCGGTACTTCAGGTGCAAACGGAACGGACAGCACACAGTCTGGCAGCACAAATTCAAGCGGCACAACAGGCTATTAACAGCAAACCCGATCCTTTGAGAAGGATCGGGTTTTTCTATATAATAAGAGAATAGCAGAATCCATAAAAAAGCAGACCATTTGCATGATCTGCTCTTTTTAATTTTTCTTTACCAACCTCTTGTAAAACTTGGTAAATGGTTTAAATTGTTCATTTACTAACCCTGTGACCTCTGCTATGATTTGCATAAATACAATCAATACAAAAATAATAAACAGCGAAAGCCATATGGTCGCGCTTTTCAGCAGGATTGCACTGACGCTGAAAATAAAGCCGATTAAATAAATGATAATGACAGCCGTACGGTGTGAAAGCCCGAAGGCCATCAGCCTGTGGTGTATATGTGACTTATCAGGCGCCGAGATCGGCTGTTTGTTTAAAATCCGCCTGATGACAGCGAATGTCGTATCAAAAATCGGCACGCCCAAAATAATGATCGGAATGATGATACTGAATAAAGTAACGCTTTTATAAAGACCCAATAATGAGAGTACTGAGATGACGTATCCGAGAAAGAGCGATCCGGTATCTCCCATAAATATTTTTGCCGGGTGAAAATTATAAAATAAAAATCCGAGTGTGCTTCCTATTACTACGAGAGAAAGTGACAGAATCAGGATTTTGCCTCCGGATAACGCCATTACTGCGATGGTGGACAGTCCGATGACTGACAGGCCCGCAGCGAGTCCGTCCAAACCGTCTATCAGGTTCATCGCGTTCGTGATACCGACGATCCATAACACAGTCAGCGGGTAAGCGACCCATCCCAATTCTAAACGTTCCGTTAAAAACGGCACGGAGAAAAAGTCCATTTTCAGTCCCGTGCTCACAATCATAATGGCCACGGCTAACTGGACGAAAAACTTTACCTTTGCGCTTAATTGGTATTTATCATCAAGGATTCCTAAAATAACAATAATAAACGCGCCCACCGTGATGGCGGTCATCTTCGTTTCATTATATATGCCGGCCGCGAGCACCCCTGCCGCTACGCCGATAAAGATAGCCAATCCGCCCATACGGGGCATTATTTTATCATGTACTTTTCGGTTGCTGGGCTGGTCAACTGCACCTATTTTGATCGCAATTTTTTTCACGATAGGAGTTAGGATTAAAACCGTTAGCAGAGAGACAAAAAACGCAACAACTATGCGAAACATGCGTTCGTCAAGCATAAAGAAGTCTCCTTTGGAATTATATGAAGTCTTTTCTGATATTGAACCGTTCCTTCCATTATAATTCTTACTAGTTATTATAACAAGCATCATCAAAAAGAAACACGCAAATCAAAAAATGCGCTTTCCCTTTTAATGGGATTGCGCATTTTTCAATATACCCGTGCATTCGAGCATTCGGCCGAATAAAACGTTCCAATCCCGTCTCCGGGCCAATTCACGGCGCAACGCCTCATAGGATCCGCTCCGTTCCGATGCCAGCAGGGCCTCACAGGCCGCAATGAAATCTGCGGGGTCCCCGCCTTCAACGTATTCATAAACGAAAGGCCTTTTGATTTTTGCCGTAGAAGTAAGGTTGCACCCGACAACCGGTTTCCCGGCGGCTAAAAATTCAAAAAGCTTGAGCGGAAATACCGCGTCATTATAAGGAGAATTTTTATAAGGCATAATGCCGATGTCGACGAGCTGCATATAGGACGGCACTTCATTCGGCGCGGCGGGTCCAGTCCATATAACATTCGGGCGTTCCAAAAGCGACTTGAAATCCGGGTCATCGTGAGCCGTGTTCGGGCCTACCAATAAAATCGTCCAGTCCGGCCGTAAATCTGCGGTTTCCGCCAAAAGCGCGAAATCAAGCTTCGGTTTGATTCCGCCGATAAAACCGAGAACGTTTCCGTTTCTTCCCCGTAAAATGTCTTCATCCGGCTGTTTATTTTCCCGTGAAAACAGGTCATATTCCACTCCGTTTTCAATGGTGAACACTTTCTGGCGCGGATTCTCCAGCTTTTTTCCGACCTCCTGGTGCAGAAAGTCAGATGTGCAGGTAATGGAATCCGCCCGCTGAATGATTCTCATTTCCGCCTGTTTAATGATGTTTCTTCTGACATTTGACAGCACACCGGCACGGCCGCTGATCGGAGCGGCCCATAGATCGCTGCAATCGTAAATCACTTCATCCCAAGGGTAAAGATCTGATAGAAGCGGAAAACCGGGGAAGGTGTACCATAAGCAGCAGCGGGCCCCTTCTCCTTCTTCCTTCAGCACGGCCAGCAACGATGAAAGCTTATGCCTGTAGCACATATCTGTATACCTGCCGAATCGGAATGCTTTTTGCCGGAAGAGATCCTTTACCGCGAACTGCCGGATTCCCTCGGAAATTACGGTCATCTGTCCGTCATTTTCCCGCGGAGACGGACATACCCAAATGACGCTTTTCGTTTCTTTTTGCCGGGCGAGAAATTCAGCCAGCCGGTGCCGTCTGTATCTCAGCCGGTCATGACCCCATTCCGCCGCTCCGACGATTACGTGAACAATCGGTTCCACCTTCATCACCCAGCCCCTCTGACGCCTACAGTCTTTTCAAGACCGCGTTTTTCGCATATTGCATAAAACACCACGAAGCCTTGATAAAGTGCAGGCGCTCAATTTCTCTATAGACAAACCATGTTTTTTTGGCGGCTTTCCACTTGTTGCTTGAAATCGAATTCTGCACAAGTCTGTATTCTGAAAGACACTCATTCAAACCGTAAGCTGTAAATCCCCTTTTCAGCAGGGAAAGCCAAGTCGCCAAATCCTGCCGCGTTCTGATATCAGGCATTTGAATCTGCCCCGTCTGCTCTCTGTCAATCATGACCGTTAAACATCCGATAATCGTGTTTTTTAAAGCTTCATCATATGACAGGCTTTCAGGCGCTTGAATCGTTTTATCCGTCGGCGTTCCGTCCTGCTCCATGACGCTGTAGCCCGTGAATGAAAAGGCACAGGACCGCTCTGACATAAACGCCAGCTGTTTCTGAAGCTTTTCCTTCTTCCATCTGTCATCGCTGTCCAAAAATGCGACATAACGCCCCTCGGCATGCTCGAGGGCTGTATTTCTGGCAGCCGCGGCTCCCTTGTTCTCGTCTAAATAAACGACGCGGATCCGCTCATCCTTTTGTTCATATTGCCGTAAAATATCTCTCGTTCCGTCCGTTGAACAATCATCCGCAATGATCATTTCCCAATGCGGATGGCTTTGATGTAAAACGGATTGAATCGTGTCTTCGATATATTCACTTGCATTATAAGACGGTGTAATGACAGATACGAAAGGTTTCCAGTTTGTCATGGTCACATCTCCATCGCAGATTTTTAAAAGGACTCTCTAAAAAACTCAGGAATGACAATGAACATAAATGCAACCGCAATGCCGATCAAAACACCCAGAACCGCTTTCTTTTTCGGCGGCATGCCTTGTCCCGCCGTTTCACTCACCGGCTCTGAATTGATGACGCCGGCTGATTTCAGATTCAGCTGTGTATTTTTCAATTCGTATAAAAATCTTTCCTTATCCACTTTGGCATCCGCGCTGACGGTTTCTCCTTCAAGTGCATCAATGCTCTGCCGGACCACTTTTGCCCGTTTCTCAAACAGCTCCTGATCATTCTTCAGAAAAGTCTTCATGACGGCCTGAAACACCGATTCGGTCTCCTGCTTGTTTTGATCGCTGTAGCTGACCGTGATCAATGAATCTGATTGTGTTTCGACAGTCAGTTTACTTTTCACGGCCGTCCTTTCTTCGTCTGTTTTGTCAGGCAGAGCCTGTTTTAAAAAAGCATCGCTCGTCAAAAGGAGCGGAATTTCTTTTGTGTTGTTATAAAGCGGATGATCATAGTTTCCGGCGGCAATCGCGGCTTCCGATGTGAAACTGCTGCTTCCGGTGATTTTTGACGGCAATAGATAACCCGCCGCCCCCAGCACTACGGGCAGCGCAATGATCCAAATGATATTCTTTTTGATACGCCGGATTATTCTTGTCAACATATCCTTCATCTCGCATCTCCCTGTTTTTCATAGTACGCCGTAACGGCAGGCTCCTTTTGTAAACGTCTCAGAATATTGACCGCCGCAATCACGAGTGAGAGAAATACCCAGTGGAAAAATAAATTTGATACGGAGCTTGGGCTGATGCTGCTTACCAAAAAACCGGCCATTGCCGTGATGAGTCCTTCTGTGATCAGTCTTGACTGATTTTCCGATTTTCTTTCATGGCATTTATAAAGTGTCCAAAAAAGGTACAAATAGACTGTCAAATAGCCGAGCATCGCAAGCACGCCGAAGTTCGCCATAATCTCGACGAGCCAGTTGTGCACCTCAACTACGCCGCCCGTATCATAAACGGGCTCGGCTTTTAAATAGTACGAGACGTTTCCGGCACCCACTCCGAACCCCCAGGAATCAATTACGTAGTAAAAGGCGTTCTTTAAAAGATTCGCCCGCGCGAGGTTCGATGGAAGCGGGTGCTGTCCCGGCATCGTCTGCGGAGCTGAAAACAGATTCAAGACGGCATTTGTGATACGGCCCGCAAATAAAACCGCAAACAGCGCAGCACCGGCTCCCGCTGCGTACAGCGCGAGTTTTTTCAGCAGGGACGGCAGCAGGATAAAGACGTATACAGCCGTCCCCGCGCATATGCCCAGCAGGCTCGCGCGCGAACCGGTCAACATGATTAAATACAAAGCGCTGATCGCAAAGAGCAGGCTGACGGCTTTTACATAGCCGTTTTTCATATTTTTCACCGCCGCCGCGTACAGAAAGAAACTGATGCACAAAAATGTCGCAAAATCATTTTGATTAAAGAAAACGGACGTCGGATAATGCTGTTTGTACTGCGGCCCGTTATAAAGCGTTGAGCTCGGCAGTTGGTGGTGAGTAAAATGGTTGTAAAAGCCGATCGCCATCACAAAAATGGTCATCACAAGCCAGATGCCGTAAAAAACCATCAGCTGATCAAAGCGCTGAATAAACATGACGATGAGATAAATCAAAAACATGCCCATCGCCATTAAAGCTAAATATTTGATCCCGTACGTCACGGATTTTGCCCACAATAACGATATGAGACCGTATGTAAACCATAAGGCGAAAAACATCAGGATGCCTTTTACATTCACCCGATTCCATCTGTCAATATGATGACGGTTTGTCAGGATGCCGGCGATGTGAAGAGCGCCCGCTCCGATTAATAACAGCCGGTATATAAATAAGCTGAAAAACCCGAGATGGATCGCAAAGAAGGCCTGATTTAAAAATGTACACGCGATCAAGACATAAATGAGCCCCATAAACATCTGACCGTTTGTGGCAAAGGCCGATAGCAAAGCAAGACCGGCAAACCCAATCATGGCGGCAAGCAGCATCACGGTGATTTTTCCGAAGCCGGCATCCGCCCTGACCGCCTCCAGCATGATGAATCCTCCTGTAATGACAGCGGCAAGCAGCACAAGAACATGTGCCGCTGAACGTTTGATACTCACATGGCAAACCCCTTTCCAAAACCGGCAGCCGAGCCGGACTGCCGAGAGCCTGAAGACAAATCTTTTTCTATCTTGCCAGTTCTTTTATTTGCCGATCGGCATGAACCGCCGGACGTCCGACGGAATGATAAGTGAACCCTGAAACCCGCATATATTCCAGCGGGAACATATTTCTGCCGTCAATGATGACCGGCTGTTTGAGCAGCTGCTTCGCCCTTTGAAGATCCATCTCCTTGACTTCCGGCCAATCGGTTGTAATCAGGCATGCATCCGCATTTTTGATGGCGCTGTACAGCTCTGTGTAATAGTCAATGCCGCCGTTTCCTAATACCGCAGACGCTTCGGGAATCGCGATCGGATCATATGCTTTTACGTGAGCGCCCTGCTCTATAAGACGCGGAATGATATCAAGAGCCGGGGCGGAGCGGACGTCATTTGTGTGCGGTTTAAAGGCCAGCCCCAGTACGGCCACGGTTTTCCCTTTTACCGAACCGATGGCGCAGTTTAATTTTTCCGTTATGAGAACCCGCTGCTTCTGATTGGTTTCAATGACGGCTTCCATCATTTGAAACGGATATCCGGCGCTGTTTGCGATATGCAATAAAGCCGTTGTATCTTTCGGAAAGCAAGATCCGCCGAACCCGATGCCCGCCTGGAGAAATTTATTCCCGATCCGGCTGTCGAGTCCGACGCCTTCTGACACGTGAGAAATGTCCGCGCCGACACGTTCGCAAATATTTGCGATATCGTTAATAAAAGATATTTTGGCGGCTAAAAAAGCATTTGCGGCATACTTAATCATTTCCGCGCTTTCAAGATTGGTCTTAACGATCTTCGTACGGAACGGCTTGTGAAGCTCTTCAATAACCGAAGCGGCATGTTCGCTTGTGGCGCCGATGACCGCCCGCTCCATCTGCATCGTATCCCGCACCGCCGAGCCTTCGCGGAGAAATTCAGGATTTGACGCGACATCAAACGGATATTTCCCCTTCGACGCTTCGCTGACGATTTGGTAAACGAGCTTTCCCGTCCCGACCGGAACGGTGCTTTTGCTGACAATGATTTTGTATCCGTTCAGCTGTTCCCCGATTGTTTGCGCCGCGGCCTTGATATAGGTCAAATCGGCTTCACCCGTCTTTGACATCGGTGTACCGACGGCAATATAGATGATATCAGCGGCTTTCACAGCCGGCCCAATCTCTGACGTAAAGGATAACCGCCCGGCACTGACATTTTTTTCAGCTAATTCCTCAAGCCCCGGTTCATATATCGGGATGACTCCGTTTTGCAGGCTTCTGATTTTCGCTTCATTGATGTCACAGCAAGTCACATGATGGCCGATTTCCGCAAAACAAGTTCCAGATACGAGACCTACATACCCTGTTCCTAATACAGCGATTTTTTTCACAGCTTCATCCCTCTTTCGAAAGGTTCTCCTCTTGCCCGGCCCGATTCATGACGGTCCGGTATTTCTCTTTCAGCGCTTTTGCGTTTTGGCTTGCGTCAAAATACATGCGGACGGTTTGATAAAGTTCTTCGGCTGTTTGCGTTGTCCATGCCTCTCCTTTTTCATATTGCAGGATGGATTCCGCCAGCGTTTCGGGTGAACCCGGTCTGATCAGCAGCCCCCGGTGTTTACCGAATAAAGAAGCCACTCCTCCGACATCAGTGCAGAGCACCGGCACCTTCAGAGCAAGCGCCTCAATGACCACAGTCGGCATGCCTTCGCTGTAGGACGGCAGGGCCATGATATCCGACGCCAGCAGATAGTCCTGTATCTTGTCATTCGGCACTTGCCCCGTGACGATGTGAGCGGCTTCCCGCAATGAGGCTGCGGCGGGTCCGTCACCGACAAAGACGGCTTCAAATCTTTCATCCAATGACTGAACGGCTTTTGATAAGTCGAAAACGCCTTTCTCTTTGACAAGCCTGCCGATGAACGCGATCAGCTTTTTATCCGGAGGAAGGCCGAGCCGTTTTCTGATGGCTTCTTTCGTCTCGTTTCTTTTTTGGAAGGCGTCAAACGTGATGCCGATCGGAAGCACGCTGCAATCCGCTGCGCTGATCTTCTTCATTTGTTCCCGCAGACTGCCGCTGACGGCATAAATATCGGCAGCCTCCCGCACCGCAAATGTAAATGCGCGATGAGCGCTTTTGCTGTAATGCGGATAGACATTGACATCGCTGCCATGCAAGGTCAGGACATACGGAATTCCCAGAGCCTTTGACACAATGGCGGCCGCTCCGCCTGACGGCATGGCGAAATGCGCGTGAATCAGATCAGGCTTCAGGCCGTTCTTTTTGATCGCAGAAAGAACCGATGCCGCCATTCTTTTATGCGGCTGCGCCCATTTCAGCTGCCCGGGGACCGCCTGATAAAACGGCCGGTGTACGGACACGCCTTTCCGCCATTCATGCGCAGGCCTTATATCCTTTTGCCGATATGTCTTTTTCAGCAGCCGGAATGGCGCGGCGAGTTTCGGCCGCGGACAGATGACGGTCATCTCCGCGCCAAGCTTGCTCAGTTCTAGCGCCTGTGTTTCATGAAAAACGCCTTCCCCCGGCTTTTCACTGCTCGGATAGACACTTGTCATCCACAATACCTTCATAGCAAACGCCCTTTTCTTAATTTACTTTTCATCTGCGGATAAGCTTTGATTAAAAGAAATAAATAACACAATGCGCCGCAGGCTACTGAGATCGCCAGACGCAGCTTTACATCAAGGCTGATCCGCTCCGTTCCGAGGCTGGCTGTAAAGGCGATGACACCCATCGCCGCCGTAAGCAGAAACGGTTTGGCCACGGCTTTGAAGTAAGCCGACAGCCGCAGCTTAATGACATATGCCAACAGCCAGCGGCCGATCAGGAAATTCAAGATGCTGATGAATGCGTACGTCCAAGCTACCGTCAAGAGATTTCCGGACAGCACGGCAGCGTACAATGATGCACCATACAGCAGCATCACCCCGGCGTCCCAATAAAACGCCAGATCGGCCCGCCCTTTTGCCAGCAGCACAGATCCGTTCGGGTTCATCAGGACCCTTAAAATCCCGACAATGGCGAGAACATTTAAGACCGGGACAGCCGCAAGCCATTTTTCTCCGAATACCGAAGCCACGAATGCATCCGACACTGAAACCAAACCGAGCAAAAGCGGAAAGGATATCAGCGCGAGCATTTTGGTCATATTGAGAAAGCCTTCTCTGATGGCGCTGTTTTCATGCTTGTTTTTCGCAAAGACGGGAAACGCGACTCTTGTAATGATTGGATTAATTTTCAATACCGGAAGCGTGACGATCTGATAGGCCAGATTGTAAATGCCAAGGGCCTCGGCGCCGATAAAACTGCCGATCAGAATCATATCAATATTCGCCCCGAGCCGGTTCACAAGCCGGGAAGACAGCTGAAAGGCTCCGAAAGAAAAGAAGCCTCTCATTCCCTTCAGATCAAAAACGAACGACGGACGCCATGTTTTTCTGCAGGCCATCCAGTACAGAATCCCTTTCGACGATTGCAGCAGCACCTGGGAAATCACATATGCGAGAATCGGGTCCGTATAAAAAACCGCAGCCGCCAAGTAAACGAAGGACAGCACATTTGAAAAGATTTCAATTTTGCTTAACGTGTTAAATGCCAGCGCTTTTTGCAGCATATACTGATATTGCTGACCGATCGGTGCGATTAAAAACATGACGGCCAGCACGCGGACTAAATAGTCAAGCTCCTCCCGCTGATAAAAATCAGCAATGAGCGGGCTGCTGAAAAACAGCAGCGCAAACAGTGCAAGCCCCGTTATGATATTCAGCCAGTACAAGGAAGACATCTGTTTTTCAGTGACATGATCTTTTTGAATGAGCGCGGCGCCAAACCCCATATCAAGCGCAATTTGGGCAAACACCGCTACCGTTGTGATCATGCCGACAAGGCCGAATTCAGCCAGTGACATGACCCGCCCGAGCAGGGCAAATTGAACGATTTGAATAACCGTAATACACGCTGTCGAAATACTTGTCCATTTGGCGCCGCTCAAAATTTGATTTGTAATACTAGGCATCGTTTTCCCTACTTTTTGTCTGCTGACCAGAATTTTTATCGTGCCCCGTCACCGGTCCAGATTACTTTGCACGTTTTGAGCATAATCTTCAGTTCCAATGAAAAGGTCAGGTTGCGGATATAGTATAAGTCAAACATCAGCTTTTCCCTCGGTGTCATGTCATATCCCCCATTGACCTGCGCCCAGCCGCTTAATCCGGGCTTAACAGCCAGCCGCTCCGTAAATCCCGGGATTTCTG
This sequence comes from Bacillus sp. 01N42_2, assembly GCF_056399565.1. Taxonomy (NCBI): domain Bacteria; kingdom Bacillati; phylum Bacillota; class Bacilli; order Caryophanales; family Bacillaceae; genus Bacillus; species Bacillus sp. 01N42_2. The sequence goes on from NZ_JBFTRO010000001.1 coordinate 309,819, forward strand.
CCTGAAACTGTTCCGTAAACACGGGCCGTTCGGGGCGAGGGCCGATCAGGCTCATTTCTCCCCGAAGCACATTTACCAGCTGCGGCAGCTCATCAATACGGGTCCTTCTGATAAAAGCGCCGACCTTTGTCACGCGGGGATCCTTTTTCAGCGCCCAGACCGCACCCGATTTTTCAGCATCTATTTTCATAGAGCGGAGCTTATACAAATAAAACGGCTTCCCGTTTTTGCCTACCCGCTCCTGCTTATAAAAAGCCGGGCCGGGCGACTCCAAACGAATCAGTATGGAGAACAGGCCTATTATCGGAAGCGCCGCCAAAAGCCCCGCAAGCGCAAACACAATATCCATGAATCGCTTAAAAGCCAAATAACGGGCCGTTTTTTCCGTTACGGCAGCGGAAGTCCCCTGCCGCACTGCATAGTTATTATTTACATTCATGCTTTTCTCTGCTCCCACTGACACACACCTCACGATTTGTTGGGATGTTTGATGACCTATGCCGTGAGTTTAGCAGATGGATGTTAATTGGAAGTAAAGGAAACGTTAATGTTTATTAGAATGTTTCGATTATTGTTTTTTTATTGTAAATCTATTCATATCCATATTTGAGTCAAAGCATAATGAAAAAATAAAAAAACAGACCGGTATGAATCGGTCTGTTTTAAATGGAAAATATTATCTGAAATAGGAGGAGACGCCTTGGGTGATCCCCGCCGCGAGTCTGTCCTTTTTCGTTGATTGTTTTAAAATATTGGCATCAATCGGGCTTGTGACAAAACCGGTTTCTAACAAGACACTCGGCATTTTAGAATACTTAATGACGTAAAATCCGGCAGTTTTCACACTGCGGTCACGCGTGCCGAGAGCAGAAACCATTCTCGGCTGAATATTTTGGGCAAGTCTCAGACTGTTTGCGGATTGGTAGGTTGGATCATAATATGTCTCCGTACCGTTTGCACTGCTGTTATCATTCGCATTTGCATGGACGCTGATGAAAATATCGGCGTTCGCCTTCGCCCCTTTGTTCACTCTCTCCTCAAGCGAATCAAAGGTGTCGCCCGTCCTCGACATTACAGTAAGCGCACCCGCACCGTATAATTGATTGTTTAGGCGTGTTGCGATATCAAGGTTCACATTTTTTTCAAGCAGGCCATTGCCCGTTGCTCCTGAATCCTGGTAGCCGTGTCCCGGATCAATAAAGACCGTTTTGCCGACAACTGGATTTTTAAGCTGCGATGCCGCATTGTTGCTTAAAGATGATGCACTCCCTATGACGGTGAAGCTGGTGATGCGTTTACTTCCGATATACGTCCGGACGTCCTTTGACAGACTGTCCCCATTCGTCATAAGGTGAACTCTTCCCTGTTTGGCACTTAAAACGCCTGCGACAATGGTATCCGGCTCTTTAAAACCATTGGTAATAAACGTATAGCCTGTGCTGAGGCCTGTCTTTTTCGCAAGATTCACAGACAGGTTATAGCGGTTTTTGCCGCTGACTCTTGAAGGGTTCGGCAGCTTATTGTAAAGTGAGCTGCTGATGCTGCTTGTCCCGCCAATGACAATCGTATTTTTAATCCCCAGGCTTTTGATCGCATTTGACGTAGATCCATTCAGTGTTGAATCATTGGTGAATAAGATCGGATATTTTTTAGCGGACGCATAAGAAATCGCAGCCATTCCATCTGCATCAACAAACCCGTTGACCACAAGAGCTGTAGAAGATCTTGTCATTTCACCCGCCACTTTTGCGGCTGTGGCATATCTCGTGCTCCCGGATAATCGTTTGACACTGATGCCTAATTTAGCAATTTGATTTGCGGTATTTTTCGAAACGGCAGGTGTGCCGCCTACGATAATCACATTTTTCGTTTTTAAATCAATTAATCCCTTTTTTGTGCCCGCAGACAGCTGATCTTTATTTGTAAACAGCAGCGGCGCATTTTTTTGATATGCAAGCGGCGCAGCGGCAATTGCATCGGCATATGAAGTTCCGCCGGTGATAATTACCGTTTTCGCTTCACCCCATGATTGTTTTGCCGCCAGTACAGCCGTATCATACCGGGTGCTTCCGCCTATCCTTTTAACCGTGTTGTCAGCCAAAGCGGAAGGGACAAATAGAATGACCCCGAGAATGAAAACGGGGAGGCATTTTATGATGAATTTCAATCCGATCTCCTCCACAGAAGTTTAGTAGTTTGTAAGTGCTGTATTAGGATAATAGAACGCAAGAATAGAAGTATACGGCTCTCCGGCCTCTGCCCTTTCTCTCGCTCCGTATTGACTCATTCCCACGCCGTGTCCGTATCCCTTTCCTGATATCGTGATTTTCGCAGAATCAGCGGACGCACTGGCGTATGTACTTTTAAAAGATGAAGCTCCGATCATCGTCCTGAGTTCTGACGCCTTCACCTCAAAGGACGCAGTCTTGTTCATGACATAGCCTTTCAACTTGTCATTCACATGGTATGTCACCTTCACCGCGGCGTCTTCTGCCCGCTGCCCTTTTGTTTTTCCGGTGAGCGAGAGATCAGAGATGCTTGCAATTTTTATGGAATTTGCATTGGTTTCTTTATTTTTCATCAGCCAATTTTTTATTCCGTTGAGCTGCGCAGCATTTGCTTCGTTTGTTTTGGACCACCAGGATGCGGGGTTTTTCATATCCAGACCGGCTGGCAGCTGCTGTTTCTGCAATGTTAAAGACCAGCTGATTTCCGGATCTTTTGTATCCTTTTTGGCTACTAAATACGGCACTTTTGAGCCCCATACTTCATCGCCCGCTTCAGTGTAGCCGCCATTGCTTGACGAGTAGGTGGCATCTATCAATCTGCCGGAATAAGTGAGCACTTTCCCCTTTGTTCCGTCAACGGCTGCGGTGGCGTTTGGATACCAGCTGTATCCCCCGTACACCTGAAAAGCCGTTGAATCCGCAACTGTTTGTCCCGTCTTGCTGATAGAGTAGGTGCGGGCGGCAACAGCCTGAGCCTTCAGCGCTTCTGTCGGCCAGCTTCCCGGCATTTCATTCGGCAGGACACCTTTCAAATAATCCTCAAAAGGAATGTTTTCATTTACAGGTCTTACATATTTGCCGGATTCCGCAGAAAAACTCATATTCCCCAAATACGGTTTTCCGTCAATGCTGATTGTGTTCGATGTTGAATATTTTTCAGGAACCGCCTTGAAAGACGTTTTTCCGCTGTTAATACCGGCAACGCCTAGTTTGCCGCCGGATGTTTCAATGCGGTACGTTTTTCCGTTTACGAGATAAAATTCTTTTGCGTAAGCATCCTTAACTGAATCTGCAATTGAATTCGTGCTGCCTATTAATGTATAAGAATAGGTGCCTTTTGCTTTAAAAAGGCTGGCTTCGTCGGCCGGCGTTTCACTTTTTTTGATGTATACAAGCGGCATATGATTTGCGGCGGCAATATTCGAGCCGACAACGATGTCCGCTAATTTTGTCCCGTTGGCAGCAACTGCTTTGCTTGCATCCATGCCCAGCGAAGTGACTGCATTTGCTGATATTTGATATCTGTTTGAACCGGTAATTCTTTTTGTCACTGAAGCTTTCTTTTTAATTTGATTCTCCACATCTTTGCTGACGCTTGAAGTGCCTCCCATGATGATCACTTTTTTAGGCAGATTGTAGCTCGGGAGGGAGTCTTTTTTCGTCAGGAGAATCGGATAGCCGTTTTGCGCGGCATAAGGTGCGATTGCCAGCGCATCCGTATAAACATCTCCGGTTACTACGATTGCCTGGTCATAGCTGCCCATTTCGGCCGCGATATTTTTGGACAGATCATATCTGTTTTTTCCGCTGATCCGTTTCGTGCGGCCGTATTTTTTCAATGTTTTTTCCGCGGCTGACGAAATACTGTTCGCCCCGCCGATGATTAAAATATTATCCGGGTTGTATTTTTTGATTTGCGCTTCCGTGCTGCTGCTGAGTTTTTTCGATTCAGTCAGCAGAACAGGCGCTTTCAGTTTATTCGCTAAAGGAATGACGGAAAGCGTGTCCGCAAAATAAGCATCCGTATTAACGACGACTACGTTGGACGGATTTTTCCAATACTTTGATGTCGCGGCGTTTGCTGTATCATATTTGGATGCGCCTCCCAATCTGACAACGGAAGACACACCGCTTCCCGTCAGTTTATAAGTTCCGGAGGGTTCGATATTCAGAGTCGATTTATTACCAATATAATTCGTCAGTTTTACTGAGATATCCGAACTGGCCGCAAAAGTGCTTTCCGGTAATAAAGCCAGGCTGAATATCACAGAAAAACAGACAGCCCATATTGTTTTCTTCAATTTTTATCCCGCCTTTTGCTGATCATGATGTATTATTTTGCTTTCTCGATTTCCTTGATCTCTTTTTGGCCTTTATCATTTGTGAAATAAGTAATGCTGACTTTGTCATTTTCGCTGAATTTATTCAGAACATCAGAGAAGTCGTCAGAAAATTCAAAGCTGACAGGCTGATCATCGACTTTTACTTCAATTGTGTGCGTATCCGCCATACCGACATAATATGCCGTTTCTTTTTGAGCCTGCGTTTCCGAAGAACCGCTTCCCTTCTTTGATTGATCCGCCGTTCCGCATGCTGCTAACACAACTGAAAAAAGCAGTATTAAGAACGAAGCTGCAACAGTTTTTTTCATTTTTTTCACCTCATCTTTATTTATCGTCTTATACTAACTTTTTTTTAAGGTAATTTTAAGGTCTTTTTGTAACCTTTTTTTTAAGAATTTCGTCTATTACACGGTTAGAAGTAAAAATATGACTGGGTTTATAAAGATTAGTAGATTGCATCGTGAAAGTTAATAGAAAAGGTGATGACAAATGAGGGCTGAACGAAAAAAAAAGAAGAAAAAAGTTCTTCTGACAATTGTAACGATCATCGGGCTGTTAGTTTTAGCATCAGGAGGCTACGTCTACTACTTGTGGCATAAAGCAGCTTCAACGGTGGCAAGCATTCAGGAAGACTTAAAAAAATCGGACAAACGCGACACAGATATAGATCTCGGAAAGAAGGACCCGATTTCTGTTTTAATCATGGGCGTCGATGAACGGAAAAATGATAAGGGACGCGCGGATACGATGATTTATATGACCGTCAACCCTAAAACGAATACAACAGAAATGGTCAGCATTCCGCGTGATACGTATACGAAAATCCCCGGCAAAGGTACGATGGATAAAATCAACCACTCCTATGCTTTCGGCGGGACGCAGATGGCCGCGGATACCGTCGAGAACCTGCTTGACGTGCCGGTGGATTATTTTGTGAAAGTAAACATGGAGAGCTTCAAAGATACAGTGGATACACTCGGCGGGATTACGGTGAACAGCACGTTTGCCTTCAACTACGACGGGCACTCTTTCGGAACGGGGAACATCAGCCTGAACGGTGAAGAAGCACTTGCCTACACGCGTATGAGAAAAGAAGATCCCCGGGGGGATTTCGGCAGGCAGCAGCGCCAGCGCCAAGTGATTGAAGGGATTATCGCTAAAGGGGCAAATATTTCGTCTGTCACGAAATTCGGCGATATGTTTAAGGTTATTGAAAACAATATGAAAACAAACATGTCATTCGATGATATGTGGACGGTCATGACTGACTATAAAAACGCCCGCGGCAAAGTTATTCAGCATGAACTAAAGGGAACGGGAACGAGAATCAACCATATCTATTACTACAAATTAGATGAAGCAAGCCTCGCTTCAGTCAAAAAAGAATTAAAAGAAAGCCTGAAATAATAAAAAACTCTGCATGCGATGCAGAGTTTTTTATTCTGTAAAAGGCTGCGGACGGTTTTTTCTATAGCCGTACCGATAAAGCAGTTCCTCCGCAATCCGCTTTGAGGCAGATCCGTCACCATAAGGGTTGGACGCCTTTGACATCCGTTCATATTCAGCCTGATCGGTTAAAAGCCGTTTTGTCAGCTGATACACGGTTTCCTCATCGGTGCCCGCAAGCTTTAATGTTCCTGCTTTCACTCCCTCGGGGCGTTCGGTTGTATCCCGGAGCACCAAGACCGGCTTACCGAGGGAAGGCGCTTCCTCCTGCACTCCGCCCGAGTCGGTCATAATGAAATGGGCTTTCGCAGCGAAATTATGGAAATCCACAACCTCCAGCGGCTCTATTAAATGCACTCTGTCCGAATCAGCGAAATGGGCTTCTGCGGCCTCACGTACTGCGGGATTCAAATGGACGGGATAAACGACTTGTACGTCCTCAAACTCTTCAATGACTCTTCTGACGGCCTTAAACATCTGTTCCATCGGTCTTCCTAAGTTCTCACGTCTGTGCGCTGTCAGGAGGATCATCCTGCTTCCGTCCAGTTTATCAAAAATCGGATGAAAATAATCTTCCCGCACCGTCGTTTGAAGCGCGTCTATCGCCGTATTTCCCGTGACAAATATGGAATCCGGCTTTTTATTTTCCGCGAGCAGATTCTGTTCAGCCTGGCTTGTCGGCGCAAAATTCACATCAGCGATCACGCCCGTCATCTGCCGGTTGATTTCCTCAGGGAAAGGAGAGTATTTATTCTGCGTACGCAGACCGGCTTCCACATGGCCGACCGCGATTTGATGATAAAAGGCGGCAAGGCTTCCCGCGAAAGTTGTCGTCGTATCTCCGTGGACCAAAACGATATCTGGTTTTACTTCTTGGAACAGCTTGTCCAGTTTCAGCAAGGCATGAGATGTAATTTCAGAAAGCGTCTGACGCTCTTTCATAATGTTCAAATCATAATCAGGCTTAATGCTGAATGCTTCAAGCACTTGATCCAGCATCTGTCTGTGCTGTGCGGTTACAGTCACCAGTGAATCAATTTCCGGATATTTTTCAAGCTCTAACACGAGCGGAGCCATTTTAATTGCTTCAGGTCTTGTACCGAATACGGTCATTACTTTTAGTTTTTTCAACGGTTTGTCTGCACCTCGTTTTATATGTCGGATATTCCCTTCATGTTAACATATTTATGCCGTTTCTTAGATATTGTAAAGCTTAACGGCAAACAAAGCAAAATCCTTTACAAGACTCTTTGAAAGCGGATTAAAAGGTGTGAATTTTAATCAATTGTGGTAAAGTGGAAAAAGACTAGGTTATAGTTCTGAAAAAAAGATTCAGCAGAAACAAGGATGGTGTTATTCAGTGAAGAAAGTACGCAAAGCCATTATTCCGGCAGCAGGTTTAGGCACACGTTTTTTGCCTGCCACAAAAGCAATGCCTAAAGAAATGCTTCCAATCGTTGATAAGCCGACAATTCAGTATATTATCGAAGAAGCTGTCGAATCCGGCATCGAAGACATTATTATCGTAACCGGAAAAGGAAAAAGAGCAATTGAAGACCATTTCGACAATGCGCCTGAGCTGGAGCGCAATTTGGAAGAGAAGGGTAAAATCGAACTGCTGCAAAAAGTGAAAAAATCATCAAACATTGCGGATATCCACTATATCCGCCAAAAAGAGCCAAAAGGACTCGGTCATGCCGTTTGGTGCGCACGCAACTTCATCGGCGATGAACCTTTCGCCGTTCTTCTCGGCGATGATATTGTCCAGGCCGAAAAACCGGGACTTCGTCAGCTGATGGACGAATATGAAAAAACATTGTCTTCCATTATCGGGGTTCAGCAAGTTCCTGAAAGTGATACACACCGCTACGGAATAATCGACCCGTTAACAAATGAAGGACGCCGTTACCAAGTCAGAAATTTCGTAGAAAAGCCTGAAGCGGGCACAGCTCCTTCCAACTTGGCGATTTTAGGAAGATACGTTTTCACTCCTGAAATTTTCATGTATTTGGAACAGCAGGAAGTCGGTGCAGGAGGAGAAATTCAATTAACGGATGCCATTCAAAAGCTCAATGACATTCAGCGTGTCTTCGCTTATGATTTCGAAGGAAAACGTTACGACGTCGGGGAAAAACTGGGGTTCATCGAAACGACGCTTGAATTTGCCTTACAGGACAAAGATATCCGTCATAAATTAATTCCGTTTATGAAGGATCTTCTTGAAAAAGAAGAAGCTGACGAATAGAAAAAGCTGCCGAATCCGGCAGCTTTTTTTATGTGATCTTTACTTTTTAGATGTTACGGTCAGTGTTTGATCAGCGTTGTTCACAGAGAAAGTATATTTCTGGTTTTTAAGCATGAACAAGTTCTGATTGATTTTGCTGCCGCCTTTTTTACTTAAAGCTGAGATGTCTGCGGGACGCGATAAATGAAAAATCACTTCGGAGACTGTATTATTATCAATCACAAAATCCGTTCTCGCATCGGATACTTTTAATACTTTCCGTCCGTCATCCGTTTGCCCGTCAGCTGGATTTTTCAATTTACTCCGCACGTCGTCAAGGCTCTTATTGATATATGAGAGAAACTCTTCTGTCGTTTCGCTTGATAAACTGCTGCTGAAATCGCTGAGCTGAACATCCGTCGTTTTTAAAGCGTTCACTTTATGCAAATCAGCCTTTTTCATAAAGTACTCTTTATCGTTTAATCTCACTTTGGCCGCTTGGTTATTCTCGGCTTCTACCTGCACCTTCGTACCGAAATTTACACTTGCCGAGATTTTCCCTTTTATATCTTTTCCGGCGTAAAGATCCGCTTTTTCAGCTTTTACCAAAGCAGGTTTATTCACAGACTCATAAAGGCCGGCATCGCTCTGTTTGACGTCGCCGAAAGAGGCGATCGCACGCAGAGGCTTGTCTGAAAACATCGAAGCGGCCGTTCCTGCAGCCAGCAATGCAAGCAGCGTAATCTGAATCGTATTGGCAATGAATTTGGGCTTCGCTTTCTTTTGCTGCGCCTGAGAGATTTTCTGTTCCTCGGCAGCCCGCGTTCTGCCTTCAATCTGCTCATTTTGATATTTCTTTTTTTCTTTCTTGGAAAGCTTGTTGAACCAATCCACAAAAGCTTTATATTCTTTCACGACCGCTTTTGTTTCATCAAACATACGCATTTCGCCGTAATGCATCCAAGCCACCCGATCACACATTTTCTCAATCTGTCCGATGGAATGACTGACGAAAAAGATCGTTTTGCCGCGTTCTTTAAATTCCGTAATGCGGTCCACACATTTTTGATAGAAAGTCTGGTCCCCTACTGAGAGCGCCTCATCAATAATAAGGATGTCAGGGTCCATATGCGCCGATATGGCAAAACCGAGACGGGATTTCATACCGCTTGAATAGCTTTTAACAGGCTGATCTATAAAGTCGCCGATATCCGCGAATTCAACGATTTTTTCATAAAGCTCGTCTATCTGCTTATTGTTGAGACCCATCATCAAGCATTTCAAACGAATGTTGTCCTTACCGCTTAATTGATTGTTTAATCCGGCAGAAATGGCGATTAAAGACGGCTGCCCGTTCATATCAATCTCACCGCTTGTCGGCGGAATGATTTTTGCAAGCAGATTAGACATCGTTGATTTTCCCGAACCGTTGATTCCTACGAATCCGATTGTTTCTCCTTCATAGACGTCAAAAGAAACATTTCGGACAGCGAAAAAACCTTTTTGATTTCTGTTTGGGAAAAACAGCCCTTTAATTTTGTCAGACTGTTTTTTATATAGAAAATACTGTTTTGAAACATTTCTGAACGAAACTTTTAGTTTCATCGTATAATCTCCTTACTATATTAAAGAAAGTCAACAAACTTATCTCTGAATTTCATATGAAGAAGTGAACCGACTGTTAACAACAGCAGTGTGACGAACCAGAAATACAGCGTATATTTCATATCGTGGAAAAACCACTGCCCTTCCATAAAGCTGTCTCTAAAGCCCTCGATAATATAGAAAAGAGGGTTTAACTTCAAGATGGTCAAAACTTCAGGTCTGTTTCCAAATTTCTCGGCAATGTCCCAGAAAATCGGCAGAAGAAAAAAGAGAAGCCTTGTGACGGCCTGAAGCAAAAACTGATAGTCCCTGATTAATACGCTGATGGTCGAATTAAACAGGCCGAAAGCAAACATAAAACTGATCATGCAAAACAAGTAATAAATATATTGCAGCCAGTGAAGCGTCGGAAACAGCCCGTTGCTCAGCAGCACAATAATATAAATCGCCATCATCACAAAATAACTGAATAAATTCGATGCGATCACTACAGAAGGCAGTGAACTGATCGGAAAGTTCATTTTCGATACTAAATTTATCCGTTTAAAAACGCTGTTAGATGCATCCAATATCGTCGGACTGATAAAGAACCAAGGAATTAAGCCGGCCAGCATCCAGACGATGAACGGTACGCTGTCTCCATTTCCAAGCACCATATCATGTCCGCCGCGAATCCCGAGACCAAATACGAACCAATAAGCCAGCATTTGAATCATAGGGTTGAGAAACTGCCACAATATACCCAAATAGTTCACTTGATACTTTGATTTCGTTTCGTACACTGCAAGCCGCATAATCAGCGGAAATGAGTTGAATTGCTCTTTCAGAATTTTTACCAATGCATTCATTCTAATCTTCCTTAGTCGTAAGTTTTGGTCATAGCTTTGACTTACAAAAGCACCGCTCATAATTGTAACAGATTACGATGTATTTTTCACTTCATAACAAGCCTGCGTCCGATGGGCGCAACATGCCGTCTTTTAAGCAAAAAAGCATAATTAACGTGGTTAAATTATGCTTTTTTGCACTTATTTACTTGTCCCCGAAAATCACTTTTACGGCTTTTTCAGACGATTCCCCGGTCTCTAAATAACAGAACTTCTCATAAAAAGGCCCGAACGAATCCGGAAGCTTATAATTGTCTGATTCCGTTTCATTCACCCACTTGATAACGTCACCCGTTTCTTTGACCAGCGGGCCGGGCGCTTCTTTTTCAAAGTCAAAGTAAAACCCTCTGAGTTTATCCCGATACGTTTCGATATCAGGCACATAAAACAGCATCGGTCTTCTCAGATTTGCATAGTCAAAAAAGACAGATGAATAGTCCGTTATGAGTAAATCAGAGACCATATACAGCTCACGGATATCTTCGTAGCTGGAGAAATCATATGCAAAACCTTCATACGGTCCGAGATCAAAGTTTTCCGCAACCAGATAATGCATCCGTAAAATAATGACGTAACGGTCGCCGATCGCTTCTCTTAATTGGTGAAGGTCTAAATCAAGGTCAAACTTGTATTTTCCCTTCTTATAAAATTGGTCATCCCGCCATGTCGGTGCGTAGATGATCACTTTTTTATCTAGCGGAAGGTTCATTTTTTCTTTCAGCGCTTTGATGACAGAAGGACTGTTATCCGTCTGAAGGAAGTCATTCCGCGGATATCCAGATTCAATCATGGTTTTATTAAACTGAAACGCCCGAGCGAAAATTTCTGTTGAATAGGCGTTCGGTGAAATCAGATAATCCCATTTTGAAGCCTCTGTCGTAAAATTGCGCTTATATTTTTCAGTGTTTGTTCCCGGCATATGCACTTCATCCATATCAACGGCAAGACGCTTTAAAGGCGTGCCATGCCATGTCTGGACATATGTCGTATGCTCAGGTTTCGGGATCCACAGCGGCATACGGCTGTTGACAATCCAGAACTCGGCTCTTGCCATGGCAAACAGCCATTTAAACGTAAAACGTTCGATATAAGGAATTCCTTTATCTTTAAATGTCTGTGAATAAGCGGGATTTACACTCCAGCACAGACGGTATTCAGGCATTTCTTTGCTCATGTATTCGTAAATTGCCCGCGGATTGCAGCTGTACTGTTTTCCGGCAAAGCTTTCAAACATGACAAATTTCTGTTTGACGGGCAGTTTCCCTGCAAGCCTGAATCCTGCTTTATAAGTGTTTTGTATTCTTTTCTCAATAAACTTTTTCAGCTTATTCTTTCTTTTGCGTACAAAGGATGCGCCCCGTTTCAGCTTTCCTTTTACAAAATACTCCACACGGGTGCTGAAACTGTAATCATTCATTCTCAGATGGAGATTTTTCGTTTTCTTTTTCGTGAAAACATGAAATCTGGCAGGTCCTTTTTCCGTTTTCAGAATCGTGAATTGGTTAGGGTTTACTTGTTCAGATTTCAGTGCCTTTAACGGCTTGCTGTTGGTGATAACCTCTTCACCCGTTCCGGCATCTTCAAAAATGAATTGAATATGGAATTGAAAGATAAGCTGCTGATTCAATTCTTTATAAATGGCATTCAAATCAATTTTTGTATCAAAGCCTATCGTGTCAAGTGCCGTTGTATCCTGAACATATTCATCAAGGTCGTGTCTCGGCACGTCATGAAGCGGATACTTCAGAATGAGAGGCTCCTCTTCTTTTCCTTTTTTCATTTTCAGAATCAGGTTTTTTTCTTTTATCTTTAAATTTTCTGCTGCATTCAGCCGGAATGCAAAACCTTTCAGATGTAAGCTGCCGTCAGATTCAAGCTCCATTTCATCAATTCGCGTGACGAACTTTCTCTGCAGCAGCTTTAAGGAGAAATTCCCTTTCTTGGTCGTGTAAGGGAAAAAGAACATATGATGAGCCTCATCTTTATAAGAAGACAGTTCAATAGGTTCAAGGCTGGATTTTAACCGTTTTTTATTGATATCACTGTCATCATTGATAAAGGAGACATAGAAATCAAGACATCCTTTGCCGTCCGTATGTTCAGAAAGCAGCTCCGTGCCCATGACAGCATGGTACTCCCCGCCTTCTCCGGGCAACCGTTTCAGAGGGACGGAAAGTTCCGCTTTTGTCTTACGATTTATAATCTGAAGAGAAGGCTCTTCCTCTAAAGCGGCATTTTCACAGGATATCGTAATACTGAATGTATCGTCCTTTATATTAAGATGTTTTAACTTGTATCTGACAGGATTTTCTATACCCATAAAATAAGTCTACTCCTCTGTTTCAATTAAACATATCCAATCATAATCATCATTTTGATACTTTCAGCGATAGGTTCTCCTTCACCGTCCGGTAGAATTGATAGTGCAGTCCGTTCGCTTCTGCTGTTACCTTTTCATCGTCTTCTCTGTTTAACATGACCCGTTCATAATCGTTATAAATGACATACATAATATAACCGCCAAGTCCGACTTTTTCAATGTCACGTAACGGGAGTTCAAGGACGTACCGCCCGTCTCCCAGTGACTGTACCGGAAACTGGTGGTATACTTTCATTTTTTCTCTGTGCTGAAACTGAATATATTGGGCATTATTTCTGTCCTGTCCGAACAAGCGGAACGTAATGCTGAATTTATCATCGGCGAACACCGCGCTTTCCGTTTCCCCGTGCATGCGCAGTTCGACCAGTTTATTTTCTTCATCCGTCAGCGGGCTTTCTAAATAAGCCAGTCCGTCCCGGGTCACGATGTTTTTATTGGGCTCTTTTTTAGACCATCGGAACAGCTTTTCGACTTCATCATACCGTTTTTGAATCAGCAGGCGGTAGGCTGTTTTATGGATGGGATGAAAAAACGTCTCGGAAATATCGTACTTCGTCTTCTTTAATACATTCAGAATTTCATTGAATTTATTGTAGTAAGCTTCTTTATTTTCGCTTTTCAGGAAGTGCATCCGATCGAAAAGCCGCGTAATGGAATCGAATTCAATCAGGCGGTTCATCGCCATCTTTTCTTTCTCAGTATCTAATTTTTTGTTTAGAATATACTTCATTACGGCTATGTTCGTATCGGTTTTTTCCATAATATTCGTCTTTTTTGTCAGCGACTCATTATTGTCCATTCTGTTCAGATAATAAACCGGTTCTGTTGACGTTGAAATATCTCCGCACGACAAAAGAACATCCATAAAAAATTGCTTATCTTCAGCAAATTTCATTTCCGGATATCTGATATCATTATCTTTTAGAAATTGTAAGTTCATCATTCTTGCCCGCGGGCCGAGATGATAGAAAATATGCCGGATTGAAAAAGGCGATACTTTCGCTCTGTTCAGTGAGGACTCATGTTTCCCGATTGTTTTTTGCCCGTTCACCTGCATTTCGATCGTTTTTCCGACCGCATAATTCACATGATCTCTTTCAAGCATGTCGAATAAAATTTTAACGCCGTTCGGCGCAAACCAATCATCCGCATCTAAAAAGGTAATGTACTTTGCATTTGCAAGCTCAATTCCCAAGTTTCTCGGATAAGCGGGGGTTCCCGTATTGTCTTTCAGAAATACGACCGTAATATTCTCATACAGCTCGGCGTATTCAGTCAGAATGTTTCTGGATTCATCAGTTGAGCAATCATCGACCAGAATTAAAGAAATATGCTGAAAGCCGATATTTTGAAGGATTACTGAATCAACTGTTTTCCGCACATATTCTTCTGCATTATAAACAGGAACGACTACCGCTACCTTCTTTTCATCCGCCAATGCTTCTTTGTTTAAAATGGTATATTCACGTTCTTCTATGGACGGCTTGGACTCTTTTTTATTCAATTTAAAAAAGTTACTAAGATTCATTTTAAATTCTCCTCTTATTGTCTAGCTTTTTTAAAAAAGCGCATAACAAATATAGCGAAAATAACCTTATATTACAAGAAGTACTCCCTATCCGGAGGGAGTACTTCTTTATCATCTGCATATCCGAATGTTTCAATTACACTCCGGCAATTTCTTTTTTAATCTGAGTAGTGGAAATGCCTTCGGTTCTAGGGAGATAGATGACTTCGCATTGATCTTTAAGGAAGTCGAACTTGCCTTCCCAATCGTCTCCCATTACGAACACGTCGATGTTGTGCTCCGCTACGTCCCGGACTTTTTGATCCCAGCTGTTTTCCGGAATAACTTCGTCGACATAACGGATCGTTTCAAGAATTAACTTTCTGTGTTCATAGCTGTGGTAGGCCTTTTTTTGTTTTTGAAGGTTGAACTCATCTGTTGAGATGGCAACGACAAGATAATCTCCAAGCTGCTTCGCGCGCTCGAGCAGTTTAATATGACCCCAATGCAGTAAATCAAACGTTCCGTAAGTAATGACCTTCTTCATGAAACAAAAGCTCCTTTCTATCATCATACGTATAACAAGCAACTGCCCTGAAATGCTGTGCAGCTGTATCCTTAATCACTAAAGTGCCAATTTCGTACTCATGGAACCTCATTATATCACATAGCCCTGAAAAGGTTAAGCTAATGTAAAACGAAGTTAAATTCCACTTATTAACAAATGTTATTGCAATAGGAGTTTAGCAGGGTTTTTGCGCGTATGATTAAAGAAATTGTTATCTTATTTATATTTTTGTAAAACTATTGTTAAGTTTATCTGAAGGTATTATGTTAAAATAAAGCTTAGCTTAAGTCACGAAAAAGTGAAAGAAAATCCCGTACAAAAAGGAGGACGGCAGATGCAGACTGAAATGGTGCACAACCTTTCTTATGTTAATGGAAATTTACAGGAGTTTATTTCATATTTAGACACTTATTATATCGCACAAAAGCAAGGAGCCGTCATTGCGACGGTCAATCCAGAGATCGGATACGCTGCGGCGAAAGACAAAGGTTATCATCAAGTCATTTCTTCCGCGGATTTCGTCCTGCCGGATGGTATCGGCGTCGTGTTAATGTCACGTTTGACGCAGCACCCGCTGAAATCAAGAATTGCGGGTTTCGATGTGTTTCTGTCGCTGCTCGGTCTCGCAAACCGGCAGTCTAAAAAAATATTTTTATACGGAGCTAAGCAAGACGTGCTTGACGCCGTTTTGAATCGGATCGATAAAGAGTATCCGAATATCGAGGTTGTCGGAGCCAGCAACGGCTATGAAGCCGATAAACGCTTCGTCGCCAAACAGATTTCCCGGGCGAAACCCGATATCGTGTTTGTCGCCTTAGGATATCCGCATCAGGAGCAATTTATTTATGAATACAAACATCTTTTTCCTCAGGCTGTTTCAATCGGTTTGGGCGGAAGCTTTGATGTGTTCAGCGGAACGGTGAAACGCGCCCCTGAATGGATGATCAAAACAAATCTGGAATGGCTGTACAGACTGGTGACAAATCCGTGGAGATGGAAAAGGATGCTGAACATTCCGAAGTATGCTTTTACCGTTTTGAGAAACAATAAATCAAATAAGAGCCTGTACTCCAAGCAGGCTGAAGATCAAACGAAACAGCTTTAAACAAATAAAACAGCAAAAGAGATTGGTAATCTATGAACTTGCGATCTTTATTCGCCGCTTTCTATTCTATATATCTGTCGGTTCTCGGCGTTTTGTTCAAGCCTGTAAAGCCAAAGAATCACCTGACCCTGCTGGTATCTTTTGAAGAGAATGCCCAGGCTCTCATCCGTTCTTACAAGGCGCACGCTGAATCGCTTTCTTATGAAGTGACGGTTCTGTATACGAGACATGCCGTCAGTCTGAAAAAGGAGCTGGAAGGTCTCGGCTCTTTTTATCTGAACGAAAAAAACCCTCTGCATCTTGTGAAGGTCGTTTTCATCCTTTTTAAGAGCAAAGTGGTCATAACGGATAACTATTTTCTCCTGACAAGCGTCTTAAACCGCCGGCCGCAAACGACATGCATTCAAGTATGGCATGCGAACGGCTCTTTGAAAAAGTTCGGCCTTGAGGACGTGACGAACCGAAGCCGGCCGGCATCAGATATCAGCCGCTTTAAAAAAGTGTATCGTTCGTTTGATTTTGTCACCGTCGGTTCAGATGAGATGGCTGACGTTTTTAAAAAGTCGTTCGGTATACGGGATGCCCAGCTGTTAAAAACGGGAGTTCCCCTGACTGACGTCTATTATGAAGAAAACAAGCCGGAACCGGAGCGCAAATGGCCGAAAAAAATCATTCTGTACGCACCGACATTCAGAGATTATGATATGCAATCCTTCCGGCTCCCATTCACCGAAGAACAGCTCATAAACGAATTAAACGGAGAGTATATGCTGCTTGTAAAGCTTCACCCAGCCGTTTTGCATCATATTTCAGCTTCGTTTGAAAGCGAATCGATCAAGAACGTGTCTGACATGCGTCTTCATGACCTTTTGAAAGCGGCTGATATTTTAATTACGGACTACTCTTCCGTGCCCTTTGAATTCGCACTCTTAAATAAACCGATATTCTTTTTCACCTATGATCTGGAGGAATACGATCAAAAACGCGGTTTGATCGACAATTATGCTTCGGTCATCCCCGGAAGAGCTTGTCATGACAGCAAAGCCCTTCTCGAGGAAATGACGAAAAAGCCATTTCATGCAGAAGAAATGAAGCGGTTCTCGGACAAATGGAATATGTATTCAAATGGGAATTCGAGTGAAGCGTTATTGAAATTTGCGGAAACAAAAATGAAAAATTGTGCTGAAGCACCTGCCTGAATCCGAGGCGGGTGTTTTTTTTTGCATGAAGAAAGGCTGAAGCAACAACTTCAGCCTTTTTTTACACTTTCATATACACAGGAACATCATAGTAAAGCGTGTAGTCGTCCAGAAGTGAGTATAAGCTGTACATGCGGTTTACCTGCTTATACGCCCAGCCGATGTCTGTCGCATACTGATGGGATGCGGCTGGAGACCATCTCATTTTATACAGGGTATCCTGTTCGTATGCGGAGTTGTGAATATATGACGCACCGATAAATTGGGCTCCGCCGATAATCGCGGCTTCCGGAGTAAACCAGCCTTGATTATATGCGTATTGTGCGCCGTAATAATTCGGGTTGCTGTCATAAGCCCCGATGCCGTACATGTTATAAACCTTTTTTCCATTATACGTAATGCCGTTTGCAAGCTCTGACGTGCCATTGCCCGTTTCAAGCAAAGCATGCGAAATCAAATACACTTCATTGATGCTGTATTTTCCGGCGGCTGTAATAAAGGCTTGGCCTTTGCCTGTCAGAATTCCTTTATTGACCAGCACTTTTTGATTCAATTCAGATGCGTTCAATCCCGCTGTCTGAGAGAGCTTCAGAAATTGAAAATAATACTTGCTGTCTTGTGCGAAGTGATCGGGATTGACGTATTGCTCGACTTCATCACTGCTGGCGTTTCTCCAGCCCATGCTGAGTTTGGCCCAGCCGTTTGTCTGGCCGGTGATGCTGACTTTATCGCCTTTTTTCAACTGCCCGATAATATTGCCTGAGCTGACTTCCGGAGTTGAGCGGACGTTCAGTACGTCGGCTGTGACCGTCCCGGAAGCCGTATTGATGTAAGTAAGCGACGCGTAAGCCGAGGCATCAGTCTGCGGGCTGACTGTCATTTGTTTTTTGACCATATCTGCAAGCGAGATGTTGTAATTGGTATTCATAATTTGCGGTCCGTTTTTTATTTTCAAAATAGTCATCGTCCATCCGTACAGCTTTTTCAGCTTTTGAGAGGCGGCGTCCGCAGACTGCGAGCCCGTGAATTGATCGCGGAGATGGAGCTCATAAACCGGATGGCTTTCACTCGTATAGCCGGCCTGCAATTGTTTGGCGCTGAAATAGCTCATGCTTTTATTTAAAACGGTTTTACCAGTGAACTTTTCGGTTTTGATGACGTACTGTGAATAGGCGGTTTTCCCCGTCTCCTTTACAGTGCCGGCCGCTTTGTTTTGTTTGAAAAAGGCAGTCACGCGGTCAATGTCTTCCTTCTTAAGCAGCGGGGCCGTTTCAATCCTGAATTGTGTATACGCTGTTTCACCTGTTTTCTGTGAAGAAGCGGATACTTTTTTCCCTTTGAAGAAATCCAGCGAACGATTGATCTTTGCCGTATCAAGCAGTGATTCAGTTGTGACTTGGTACGTTGTTCCCGTTTGCTTGGCTGCTGTTTTGGAAACGGCACTCAGTTTATATCCGGCCAGAAGATTCAATCCTTTTTTAATCTTCGATTGGTCTGCCGTCTGCTGAGAAAGCAGCTGATATTGGTTTTCTGCTGTTTTTCCTGCCGCAGTTCTTGCCGTCTTTACATGCTGCTGGCGGAAAAACGCCTCCGCTTGATCTGCCTGTGCGGCAGTAAGCTGTCCTGCTGTAATCCTGTAAACGGACGCTGACGCTGTCTTTTTGACAGACGTTGTGTCGCAATGCCATTTTTTCTTTTTAAAGAAGGATTGAACGCTTTGCAGCTGCTGAGCCGTCAGTCCGCTCATCGCGACCGTATAATTATTTTTCGTGCCGGCTTTTTGATAACTGCCGCTGACGCCCGTATTCTTCTTGATTTGGCTGACGGCATTTCGCACGGCGCTTACTCCGTTAAAATACCCTGACCGCACGTTGTACACGGCAGCTGTTTTGCTTTGGGCATATGTTTGAACATTCCCTTTGATGCCCGTTTTCTGCTGCAGCTGTTTCGCTAAGCCTGCCGCTTTATTTGCATCCGGGATGCCGGAAGCTGTCACGGTGATATTCGGGCTTCCTTTTGTTATCACCTTCAGCGACGATTGTAATCCTGTTTCCTTTTGAAAATCAGTTTGGATTTGAGCAGCTTTTTGATCGCCGGTAATTGTTCCTGATTGGATCTGAAACTGGGCTGTTTCCCGCTTGATCGGACGGTATGATGCTTTCACGCCCGTCTGCTTCGTAAAATCTTGAGCGAGCGTTTTCGCGTCTGCTTCGGCTGCAATCTCTGAAGTCACGACCTGCATGTACGGCTGCTTCGTTCCCGACTCCTTGACGGCGCCGGTCACGCCCGTTTCTTTCGTCAATTTGGCAAGAAGGTTTTTCGTCTGCTGCCCGTCTGATAGAACTCCTGATGTGACGGTCACGTACGGCTGTTTGCTTCCGCTTGCGCTGTAAGTGCCGGCCACACCCGTCTGCTTCGTAAAATCTTTCAGCACGGCTTTCGCGTCCGTTTCATCGTGTAAGCCTGAAGCTGAGATTTGATAAGTGAGCGGCGCATTACCGGCTTTCTTTGCGTCAGCCTGCCACCCCGTATCCTTTTTCAATTTCGCTGCCGCTTGAAGCGCCTCATTCTCAGAAGCGAATTGCTGCTTCGTTTCCAGCTCATAAACGGAATAGTCGCTGTATGCAGCCTGGGCGTGCTGTGTAACGGTGCTAAAGACAAGGAAAACGCCGGACAATAACATAGGTGCAACGAATCTCTTTTTCATTCCTTCTCCTCTTTCTGATTCAATTGGTTTCTATCAAACTAGTTTATTTATCGGCCGGCTTTCTTCATATTTACAGAGAGAAATTATCCAATTATCCAAATAAAAAAACTTAATCCCATCGCTGGGATTAAGTTGGGTGATTTATATATGAGAAACGATGATTGTGCATTCTCCGGTTATCGTAAAGTCAGGCATCTGATCCGGCAGTATGAAATGCGCGCCTTTTTCAAGTGTTGCGGTCTTGCCTTCACAAGTGATGGAGCCGCTTCCTTCTATAACGCTGCACAGCATAAACGGAGCGTCCTGGGTCATTTCCGCCGTCCCGCTGATATCCCATTTGTAAACAGAAAAATATTCTCCCTGCACAAAGGTTTTGATGGTGATGCCTTTTCTCGTTTCAGTTGATTCATCTAAAAATCCGTCCACATGAGGAACGGTGGCGGCGTTGACGGCATCGCGGATATGCAGCTCACGCGCCGCGCCGTTTTGATCTGTGCGCCCGTAATCATATATCCGGTAGGCGGCATCTGAATTCTGCTGTATTTCCAGCACGAGCGCCCCGGCGCAAATGGCATGTATGGTTCCGCTCGGCACATAATAAAAATCACCGGGTTTGATTTTCACGCGGCGCAGCAGGCCTTCCCAATCACCGCTGTTAATCATGGTGACAAGCTCTGCTTTCGAACGGGCCGTATGACCGTATATTATCTCCGCATTTTCTTTACAGTCGATAATGTACCAGCACTCAGACTTCCCCGTTTCGCCCAGTCCATGCTCCTCGGCATCATAATCGTCAGGGTGGACTTTGACGGACAGGTGATGTTTGACGTCCAGTATTTTCGTCAGCAGCGGAAAGCGGTCCCCTTCCGTTCCGCCGAATAATTCTCTATGCTGATTCCACAGTTCGATCAGGGTTTTCCCTTGATACGGACCGCTTTTGACCGTGCTCATCCCGTGCGGGTGGGCTGATATCGCCCAGCATTCGCCGGTTGTTTCTGAAGGTATACTGTATCCGAATCGTTCGCGTAATAACGTGCCGCCCCATATTTTTTCTTTACATACAGGCTGTAAAAAAATCGGCTCTTGCGTCATGTTCGTTCCCCTCCCATTAAAAAGCGGCTCATATCCCATTCCCCCTGTACCTATTTTAAAACACGGAGGGAGCCGCAGTTAAAAACAATATGTATAAATGGCTGACCTGCTCATTATACCATTCGGATGGGGCGGAATGCTCAGTCATTTCCTATTCCAGAATAAAATCCCTTGTTTGTCGCAAATTAAAATAACTGATGAAAGGGGGGAAACATTGTGACGATAAATGCTGAGCTCGGACAAAACCTTCAAGCGCTGAAAAAACGGTTCGGCCAAAGCGATGACATGATGTTTTATTCATTTACGTACGGAAACGGCAAATGTGACGCCTGTCTAGTGTATATAGACGGACTGACTGAAAATCAATTGCTTGCCGAATATATTATTTCGCCCGTGCAGGCGGCCGCCCGGCATCAAGAGGAACCGGCTGAAACACCTCCGGCATCCATTTCTTTCGGGTATCACCACACCCGGCTTTCTTCACTTAAGGATGTTGAGGCTGACATTCTTTCCGGCAAATCGGTTTTGCTGGCGGAGGGATGGAAGGAGGCCCTTTCCTTTGATACGGAAACATTTAAAATGCGGGATGTCGAAGAACCGGCATCAGAAGTGCTGGAACGGGGGCCGAGGATAGGTTTTGTCGAAAAACTTCGGACGAATACGGCGCTTTTGCGTGAGCAGTCCCGTGACCCCAATCTCCAGATCAAGGAGCTGACACTCGGCGAACGGACAAAAAAACGGATCGCCGTTGCCTACATTCGGGATATCGCGCCTGATGATGTCGTAAAAGAAGTGATGAAAAGACTGGAGTCCATCACCATTGATGATATTCCGGAATCAGGATCGATCGAACAGCTCATTGAAGATAACACGTATTCCATTTTCCCGACCATTTTGACGACCGAACGGCCTGACCGGGTTATGGGCGCTCTTTTGGAGGGGCGGGTCTCCGTTCTTGTAGACGGAACGCCATTTACCCTTTTGGTGCCCGCTACCATTGATGAATTTATCCACTCCCCTGACGATTATAATCAGCGGTGGGTTCCGGTTACCTTTCTCAGGCTGCTTCGGTATTCATGCATTTTAATCACGATTTATTTACCCGGCCTTTACATCGCGCTCGTTACGTTTCATACCGGGCTTTTGCCGACGAGAATGGCGGTGACGATTGCCGGGAGCAGGTTGAATGTCCCGTTTCCCCCTTTTGTTGAAGCGTTTATTATGATTTTTACGATTGAAATGATCAGAGAAGCCGGACTCAGACTGCCGAAGCCGATCGGCCAGACGATCGGCCTGATCGGGGGAGTGGTGATCGGCCAGGCCGCCGTACAGGCGAATATCGTCAGCGCGATGATGGTGATTGTCGTATCCGTTACGGCATTGGCCTCTTTTACGGCGCCCTCCTATGTGTTCAATTTCCCGCTGAGGCTCATCCGCATTTTTTCGATGATTTTATCGGCGATTTTAGGTTTATACGGACTGATTATGTGTTATCTGCTGGTCGTCGGCCATCTGATGCGCCTGAAAAGCTTCGGCCAGGATTATATTATTCCGATCATGGCGCAGCCGGGACAGGACTTAAAGGATACGATTGTCAGGCTGCCGACACCGCTTTTTAAAAAACGGCCGACCCGAAAAGAGACAAAAGATAAAATCAGACAAAGGTGATCCCCATGATAAAACCGGAAGACAAGCTGTCTTTTATGCAGACCCTTCTCATGGTAAGCGGAACAATGATCGGAGCGGGCGTGTTAACATTGCCGCGCTCGGCCGCAACAGCGGACAGTCCGAGCGGATGGATCATTATTCTGTTGCAGAGTGTCGTGTTTATCGGCATCGTCCTGCTCTTTATGCCGTTTTTGCAGAAGAACAGCGGGGAAACCATCTATGAGCTGAATCAAAGCATCATGGGCCGCGCTATCGGTTCTCTTCTGAATTTATTCATCAGCTGTTATTTTGTCGTCACCGTCTGTTTTCAAGCCCGGTTTCTCGGTGAAGTCATCAATTACTTTTTACTGAAAAATACGCCGATGGGTGTCGTCATATTCATTTTTCTGGCGGTCGGCATTTACCATGTGACCGGCGGGGTCTATCCCATTTCAAAGCTCTATGCGTATCTCTTTCCGGTTTCGATCATCATTCTGCTTACACTGCTCATATTCAGCCTGAGACTGTTTAAGCTGGATTTCGTCCGCCCGGTCTTTGATGGGGGCTACAAAAGCTTTTTTGAGCTGTTTCCGCGAACCCTTCTGTATTTTTCGGGGCTTGAAGTGATTCTTTTTCTGGTGCCGTTTATGAAAAACCCGAAGCAGGCGAAAAAGGCGGCTGTCTTCGGCATCGCAGGCGCGAGCTTATTTTACAGCTTTATACTGCTTATCGTGATCGGCTGTATGTCGGTTGCTGAAGCCAAAACGGTGACGTATCCGACAATTTCCCTGATTCACGCCTTGGAAATCCGCGGTATTTTCATCGAAAGATTTGATATCTTTCTTTTAATTACGTGGACATGCCAGCAGTTCACCTGTATGCTCGGTTCTTTTAAAGGAGCGCATCTCGGATTCAACACCATTTTCAGGCTGAAAAATAAAAACAATGGCTGGCTGCTGGGGGGATTATTGGCGGTGACATTCGGCCTTTCAATGTACCCCGATGATATCAACAGTGTGTTTGCATTCGCTAATATTCTCGGATATGCGTTTTTTGCCGTCATTATGATTCCTTTTCTCATTTGGTTTGTCAGCTGGATGAAGAAAATAGCGGGGAGGAAACAGACGTCATGACACATTTCATAAAATGGGCGGTGGCGCTTTTCATACTGATAATGCTTTCAGGATGCTGGGACGCGAAGGAAGTCGAAAAACTATCGTTCGCCCGGGGAGTGGCCATAGACGAGACGAGTGACCGCCGATATAAACTAACCTATCAAAACCTGCTGCCCCAAAGTGAAAACAGCCAGGCTTCCGGCCGGCCCGTGTTTGTCAATGTGACGACGCGGGGGGATACCATTCTTGAAGCCGTCAGTGAAGTCTCCTTAAAAGATCCGCCCGTTTACAGCGATCATTTAAAAGTGCTGATATTCAGCGACAAATTGCTGGCCGACCAAAATATACTGCAGATGATGAATCATTTTATCCGTGATGATGAATTAAGACGGAGCAGCTATCTTTTCGCGGCAAGAGGAAAAGCGTCCGATATTCTGACGGAGCCGACGCCGAATCAGCAGCAGCCCATGGCCGCGGAAAAGCTCATCGACCTCACAAACAACGGCGGCTACAACGGAAAAATTTTAAAGCCGCTCAGAATCGGGAGAGCTTCGATTTACTGCCATAATAAACTCAGCTTTCTCATGCAGGCCGTCAGCAATCAAAAAGGAAAAACGGTGTATGACGGAGCGGCCATCATCAAAAACAAAAAACAAAACAGACTGGCGGGATTCCTGTCATCATACGAAGTACAGAGCCTGAATTGGCTGACGGGAACGATACAGGGCGGCGTGCTGCCCGCTTTGGATAAAGGAGGGCACCCGATTACCTTCGAGATCAAAAAATCAACATCCTCCATCACCCCCCGGCTGAAAAACGGGAAGCTGTCATTTCACGTATCGGTAAAAACAAAAGGCATCTTGTCGGAGGATCAATATGCCGGCGAGGATTCATTCAATCAGCATTATTTAAACGGGCTCGAAAAGATTTTCGAAAAAAAACTAAAAAGCGATATAAAAGAAGTCATTGATAAGCTTCAGAATCAATATGAAACGGACCCTGTATTCTTTTCTGACAGAGTCCGCATTCAATATCCCGACTATTGGAAGAAAGTGAAAAATCATTGGGATGAGACCTTTTCCGAAGCAGCCTTTGACTATGATGTTTCCATTCAGATTGTCAACTTCGGAACGATGGGACGGTAGCCTTCAGCGTGTTTTTTCGACACGCAGGAGGATTTGGTAAATCCGGCTTTGTTCGGGCAGCTGTGTTACCGGAAATTGCATCGCCTGCGCCGTTCGAGTGATTTCTTGTAAAAACAGCTGCACCCGCTCATCAACGTGAACATACGTATAGGACTGCTTTTTCACGTCAAATGTCTCTTCCGGAAAGAGCGTGCGGACCGTCTGCGGCGTAAAAAACCGCAAGTGGGTGCGGTCGAGAATGCCGGCGTCCTTGTATGTCCAGTCACCGAGCAGAAGCGGAAACAGCGCTTCGGCGTGAGAAATATTCGGAATGCTGCAAACGATTGATCCGGCAGGCGCCAAATAGGCTGAGTACGTTTCAATGACACGCCAAGGGTCTTTTAAGTGCTCAAGGATGTCTGCAAAAATGATGCAATCAAAAAAGCCTTCCGGATACGGGAGTTTCACTTCTTCGACATCTTCCTGCAGAACCGCTTCATAGTGTCCTTTTGCCGCTTGCGCCGCCAGCGGGTGCAGTTCTATTCCGTACAGTTCACAGGGCTGTCTGTTTTGAAGTTCCAGTCCCGTAGCACCCGCGCCGCAGCCGACATCAAGTACCCTTCTCGCTTCCCGGGGAACAAGCTCCGCAATTTCCGGTCTCGGGTGGGTAAAGTACGTAAAATCAGTGCCCCATTTTTCCATAAAACGCTGGCGGTTCTCCAAATATAATTGATTGATATTGATATCCTGATTAGCCGTAAACGTCGCGTGCCCGTGATGATGCACAAAGGCATCGAGGGCGATGTGCAGGCTGTAGCCTTTTTGCAGGGCGCGCAGGCATAGATCATCATCTTCAAAAGAACCGTATCCGAATTGTTCATCGAACGGGCCGATGTCTTCAATGACGCTTTTTTTCACCAGAAGGCAGAATCCGACAAGGCGGAGCACCCGCTTCGTTTTATGCTTTTCCCTTTCACAATAAGCCTCCGCGAATGGCTCCAGTTCATCAAGCGATTGATACGCGTCATGGATCATCTGCGCGCCGCTGACATAGTTGCTGACGGGACCGACCATGCCGTTTTTTTCAGATTGATACAGCACTCTCAGCATGGCGCTGAGCCAATTTTTCGTGACTATCGTATCGTTGTTCAGAAACAGCAGATTGTCCCCCCCTGCCGCTTCGATTCCTTGGTTGCAGCCCTTGGCGAACCCGAGATTTTTTTCATTTAGGATGACTTTGACGTCAGGAAGTTTTGATATGTACTCTCTCGTTCCGTCTGATGAACCGTTATCAACGATGATCAGCTCTATCTCTTCTTTGTCGGTGTATTGATCAATGCTGGCCAGACATTTTTTGGTCAGTTCCAGCTCATTATATGTAAGGATAATAATGCTCGTTTTCACCGGCATCCCCGCCTTTATCGTGACTTTATACTAACGTATGACATATTCCTGTCATTTATGTGACCGGGCGCGGGACGCAGTTTTAAGGGGCCGGTGTATAACCGCCCCCTCTCACACTGGAATTAAGGATGAACTGTCTGCCGATTGGATTCTGATTCAGAGCCTCCGTTACGGCTTCGCAGATCCTGTTCGATTTCTTCAAGGCTTTTCCCCTTCGTCTCGGTCACTTTAAACCAAACGAACAGGAATGCCATTATCCCGATCGCGGCATAAATGATAAATAGATAGCTGATGCCGACGGCCTCCATTAATATCGGATAAGTTAATGAAACAAGCAATGTTCCGGCATGCAGCATCAAAGTCGAGACACCCGTGCCGATACCGCGGACATGCAGCGGGAATAATTCCGGCAGCATAACCCACACGACAGGCCCCCAGCTGATCGCAAACACGATGATAAACAGACCTAAACAAATGACCGTCGTCCATGATGCGGCTGCTGAATGTTCAAAGAAGAGATTGACCGCGGCCAATACGAGCAGACTGATGACCATGCCCGCATTTCCGGCCAAAAGCAGCGGCTTCCGACCGATCTTATCAATGACTTTGATAGCCGCAAGCGTCATGATGACATTGACGGCGCCGATTCCGACTGTTCCCAGGATAGATGCGGAATTGCCGAACCCGACACTGGTAAATGTTTTCGGGGCGTAATAAATAATGGTATTTGTCCCGATGAATTGCTGTAAAAAGGCTAGCCCGAGGCCGGCAATCAGCGCGGGTCTCACCCACGGCTCAAACAATTCTTTCAAACCGCCTTCGTTTTCCTTTTCCGCTTCTTTCATCTGGTCAATCTCACCCTCAATATTCTTCGTTCCCCGCAATGACGAAAGAATTTCTCTTGCTTTATCTTCTTTGCCGATTGTAAACAGCCAGCGCGGGCTTTCCGGCATGAATAATATTCCGATCAGCAGAATGACTGACGGCACGACCGCAAGACCAAGCATCCAGCGCCAAGCGCCTGCATCGGCAAATATATAATTCACGATATACGAAACGAGGATTCCGACTGTAATCATCAGCTGGTTCAGTGATGAAAGCGCCCCCCGTTTATGCTTCGGAGCCAACTCCGATAAATAGAGCGGAACGATCGTTGTAGATGTTCCGACAGCCAGTCCGAGAATGATCCGGAATAAAACCATCACCTGTGTATTCGGGGCAAAAGCGACCCCAAACCCGCCAATACAAAACAGCAGCGCCGCTCCCATGATGGCCTTCCGCCTGCCGAACCGGTCGGTCAGCTTGCCGGCGAATCCCGAACCGAGAATCGCCCCCGCCAATAACGAACTGACGACGAGGCCTTCTGTAAAGGCGTTCAGTCCCAGTTCTTTTTTCATAAATAAAATAGCCCCGGAAATGACTCCGGTATCATATCCGTATAACGCGCCGCCTAGAGCGCCGAAAAAATAGAGCCATTTATTCGAGTGTATGCTTTTCATGTGATATAGACTCCCCTCATCCTGCGCTGTATCCGCGAGGAATTGTTCTACTGCTTCTTTTGCCTGATTCCGATCGTTTCAAACCTTCCGACGGTTAACATCCATTATTTTACTGATTATTTTTTACAACCCGACGAAACATTTTCCGGTTCCCGCCGTCCAATATAATGTGAACCTGATGTAAAAATAACAATAGATGTTGTCGAAATAGAGAGAAAGATTTGGAATTTTCTCATTTACAGAGTTGTTCCAAGCCAACAATTATGGTACGCTTCACAAAGAATAGAAACGAGAGGTAATGATATGGAAGAACGATCTCAACGCAGAAAAAAGAAAAAACGCCTCAGAAAATGGGTGAAATTTGTACTGGTTTTTGCCGCTTTCTTATTGGTGATTGCCGGTTCCGTCGGCGCCTACGCATTTGTGAAACTGAACAATGCGACCAAGGAAGCGCACGTCAGTCTTGACCGCGGCGACCAGTCCGTGAAACGGATTAAAGAATTTGATCCGAAGAAGGATTCTTTCACCGTATTGCTTTTAGGAATTGACGCCCGTGACAATAAGGGCGAATCAGTAGATGACGCAAGAAGTGACGCCAACGTGCTCGTCACCTTCAACCGGAAAAAGAAAACAGCGACAATGCTCAGCATTCCGCGGGATTCCTATGTCAACATCCCAGGTCACGGCTATGACAAATTCGCGCACGCACATGCTTACGGCGGTTATAATTTAACTTATAAAACAGTAGAAAACATGCTTGATATTCCGGTAGATTATGTGGTTGAGAGCAACTTCGACGCGTTCCGCGATGTAGTCAATGAATTGAACGGCGTTACGGTAAATGTAAAAAGCCAGAAAATTGCCGATCGTATTAAAGTCGATACAAAAGGAAAAGTCGTGCTGAAGCCGGGCGTTCAGACGCTTGACGGCGAGCAGGCACTGGCTTATGTAAGAACACGTAAAGCGGACACCGATCTGATGCGCGGACAAAGACAGATGGAAGTGCTGAGCGCCATTATTAAAAAATCTAAATCGTTAAGCTCGATCCCTTCTTATGACGATATCGTCGACAGCTTAGGGAAAAACTTAAAAATGAACTTATCTCTGAATGACGCCATCGGCCTGTTCCCGTTTATCACATCGCTGAAATCAGTGAATTCTTTACAGCTGACAGGTTCAGACAGCTATATTTACACTCCTCAATACGGCAAAAATATTTATTATTTCAAACTGAATGAGGAGAACCTTCAAGAAGTAAAAACGAAATTAAAAAATGATTTAAACGAGTAAGATGTCACGGCGGGGTTTCAGAATCCCCGCCGTTTTTCTGTTGAAAAAAAGGACATGAAGGTATAGCCTTTTAATTGACGGCTTTCTGCTGATTTCGCAAAAAGCTGAACATACTACAGGAAGCAGCTTTATTTTTAAGGAGGGCATCCATACATATGAAATTGATAGCCATTGACTTAGACGGCACATTACTGAACTCGGACAGTGTGATTTCTCCGGAAAACAGAGCGGCTTTACAAAGAGCGGATGAAGCGGGCGTTCTTGTGGCCATCTGCACGGGCAGAGCCACTTTTGATGTAAAATCACTCCTGGAAGATTTGGATATTCCGATCATTGCCGCAAACGGCGGGACGGTTCACGACAAAGGATACCGGCTCGTCAGCCGGCTCTTAATGGATCAGCAGGCCGGTAAGAATATCGCCGCTTATTTAACGGGAAAAGACATTTACTTCGAGGTTTATACAGATCATCACCTGCTGTCCCCGTTTGACGGCGAATCCAAATTGCAGGCAGAACTGGACATTCTGAAAAGCGCCAACCCAAAGGAAGATATTCAGACATTATGGGAGGGCGCAAAGACGCAGTTCAAACAATTCGGCATCAAACCCGTACAGGATATACAGGCCATTTTTAACGGAGACGAACATATTTACAAGCTTCTTTGTTTCTCTTTTGATATGGAAAAACTGAAAAATGCCAAAGAAGAAATTACACACCATCCGAAATTATCCCAGACTTCTTCCGGAAAACACATCATTGAAATCCTCCCTGCCGGTTCCGGTAAAGGACGGGCCCTGACGGAGCTTGCCTCACTATACGGAATTGAAAAACAGGATATTTACGCCATCGGCGACAGCCCGAATGATTTCTCCATGTTTGAAGCAGCCGGAAACCGCATCGCCATGGGCAACGCGATTGATGAACTGAAGGAAAAAAGCACGTATATTACAAAAAGCAACGATGAAAACGGCGTTGCCCATTTCATCAACCGGCTTCTCGACAACGAACAATAAAAAATCCGTCCGTCAAAAGCCAGGTCTTTCACGACCTGGCTTTTTCATGTTTTCTAAAAAAAGGAATTTCCAAAATTGAAAATAAATTGTAAAATAAAGAAAAAAGGAGCGCTATTATGTCGAATGCAATCGCTATTATTGGTTTTTTGGCTTTTCTCTTCGCACTTGGATACGGAATATTCCATCTCATATGCAAAGCGGCAAAAAAAGAAAAACGTTTTTCAAAAAAGCTGTTTTGGCCCCTTCTCATCGTCGGATTTGTTCTGCTCCTGACAGGCGGTTCCTCGGCAGAGCCGGACACCTCAGCCGCGAAGGCAGAGGAGAAATACAGCACCCTTGATACGGCCTATCAAAAATTAACGAAAGAACATCAGTCGCTTGAGAAAAAATATGAAAGCATCAGTGCCGCGGCTGAAAAAGAGAAATCCGAAGCCGAAGCAGGCAATGAGAAAAAACTCAGCGAACTCAGCCAAGAAATAAACGAGCTGAAAAAAACAAATAAATCACTCAAACAAGACAATGAGAAATTAAAAAATTCACAAAAGAAACTCGAAAAGACCGCCAAAACGCTTCAATCAGAAAATAAAACATTAAAGCGGCAAAAAGAAGAAACAAAAACATCCGAGCACACGGAAACGGCGCAAAATACCGCCCCTTCCTCCGGCGGACATGCCGGGACGAAAGCAGCCGACACCTCACAGGGATGCGACATTAAAGGCAGCCGAAACGGCATTTATCACACGCCGGGAAGTACATACTACGATCGGACGACAGATCCAGTGGAAATGTTCTGTTCTGTAGAAGAAGCGGAAGCGGCCGGATTCAGAGCCCCGAAACGGTAAAAGAAAAAGACGTCAGAGACACTCTCTGACGTCTTTTTTTACGGGAGCCGGATGCTGCCCGCATATTTGTCCTTCCAATAAGCGCTTGTATTCATATTTGTGATGGTTACGCCTGCGGACACAGTGACATGAATCACTTGTCCGTTCCCGATGTAAATGGCCGGATTCAAGCTCTCCGCTTTAAAGAAGACCAGATCGCCGGGCTTCAGATCCTGTTTATCGACCGGAGCGCCCGCCTGCATCTGCTTGTCCGCGTAACGCGGCAGGCTGATTCCTTTTGCTTTTTGATAGACGTATTGAACAAATCCGGCTGTATCAAAGCCATTTTCCGGTGAAACGCCGCCTTTCAGATAAGAAATTCCGATATGATCAGCCGCTGTTGACACAACGGGATTATCTTTAGAAATAGTCAGGTTGCTGAATCGGCGCACTCCTGTAAAATGCTTTTTCCAATAATCTTCCGCCAAATAAGAAATGGTGACTTTTTCGGAGCGGCTCGCTTGGATGAATCTTCCCTCTCCCGCATAAATGCCTGCATGGGAAATTCCTTTTTTATACGTGTCGCTGAAATAAATCACGTCCCCGGGCTTTATGTCGCTCAGTTTGATTTTCTCACCGACCAGCCACTGCTGCTCCGCAGATCTCGGCAGGTAAATGTGAAGCCTGTTTTCGAAAACATATTGGACAAGCCCTGAACAGTCGAATCCCGCTTCAGGCGTGCTGCCGCCGAATACATACGGAATGTCGAGATAACGGGCGGCCTCCTGAACGATCAGATTATCAGCCAGCTCCGGATCTTTTTTAATCCGTCTCGCGCCAAGATATAAATTCATCCAATAACTGCTTTTTTGAAAGCGCGTGATCGTCACGCCTTCTGACGGAGAACTGTGTATCATCTCTCCGTTTCCGATATAAAGACCGTCTTGGACGGGCGTGTTTTGTGTTGAATCCGACTTTTTGAAAAAAACAATATCTCCCGGTGAAAGGTCATTTTCTTTGACCGCAGCTCCGACTTTCCATTGATCACTGACCGTTCTCGGCAGATGGATGTTCTGTCTGCCGAAAAGATAATGGATCAATCCGGACGGATCAAAACCGTCCTCAGGCTCTTCGCCTCCGTAAACATATTTATTTCCGACAAGTTTTTGTGCGTCTGAAACGATCAGGACAGAAACTTGAGAATCCGCTTCAGCAATTTCCGTTCTCGTTACTGCAGGTGCCACAAGACAAATCATAAGGCCGGCAAGGATGTACTTCCTCCAGCTTGTGAGCATGTTTTTTGTTCACTCTCCTTGTTTTTAGTAGTTTTTACATCGGTAACTTTTAACAAATGTTTAGAGAGCATAAAAAAAGAATGCCCATATCAGGCATTCTTTACTGGATTCGGTGCAAACAATATGCCGGCAAGCGGAATCATGCGCTTATTTTGCGCCCGCTGTGTCCTCTTGCTGAATTTTTTGCATTTCCGTGTCAATTTTTTGTTTTTCCTGATCTGTGAGCTGATCATTGTATTTAAAAGCTGACATAAACATAAATACCATAATGATCGCGGCAAACGGCCATCCGGCTTTAATGATTTTCATTTGTTTTTCCCTCCGCTTTCTTTTTTAAGATATTGCTGTGGTCCACATCAAACGTTAACTTTCCGTCCTTGACGCTCCAATTGAAATTCGATTCTTTCGTCAGTTCTCGTATGATTGTTTTATGATTGATGCTGCCTTTTTTAACCGGCGCAGGCGTCGCTTCATGAATGTTCATCGGCGTGACTTCAAAGCGTCCCGTGCCGTTTTTTTGCAAATGATATTGTACAAGCGCCGTGTCTCTCGTTCTTGTCCATCCCTGGTCAAATACGAAGTTGCCCAGGCTGTAGAAAATAACGGTACCGTGGTACATTTCGATCGGTTCAAGCACGTGCGGATGGTGTCCGACGATGATATCCGCTCCGGCATCTGACATTGCTCTTGCCAACTGGCGCTGTCTGTCATTCGGATCATTATCATATTCCTGTCCCCAGTGTGTTTGAACAATGACAAGATCGGCTTTCTTTTTGGCTTTGGAAATCATCGGAATGAACAGCTCAGGATCGGCCGGAAGCACACCCGGCGCATTTCGTTTAGCTGCAAAGCCTTTTCCGGAAACATCGGTGAATCCCAGTGTTGCGATTTTGATTCCGTTTACATCTTGATATGAAATGTTCTGCTCAGCCTCTTTAAGCGTCAAGCCCGCACCGACAAGTTCAAGGTTCTGCTTTGAAAATTCTTCAACAGTATCCCGCATTCCTTGAGGGCCGTAATCCATCGCATGGTTGTTGGCTGCCGTCAAAACGGTGAAATTTGTGTCCTTCAATACTTTTACGGCATCTTTGTCTGACTGAAGGTGAATATTTTTGTCTGCTTCTTTGTAGTTCTTTTTATATGTAACCGGGTTTTCAAAGTTTCCCGATACATAGTCAGATGCTTCAAAAAATGGCTTTGCGTAGCGGAAGACGCTTTCCGTTCCGTTATGCTTTGTCACTTTCTCCACATTCCGGCCCATCATAATATCTCCGACGAACGAGGCTGATACAAGGTCATCGGCATTTCTTTTCACACTCGGTGTCTCCGCCTTCCCTGTCAGGATGCAGATGAACATCAGGCAAAAGACGATCGGCAGTGCGATAAAAACGTGAAGATTGGTTTTCTTTTTCTGCTGTTTGGTCAGCTTCAGCAGTTTCTCTTGAAAGCTTAATTGTTTTTTCATCGTTTGACACACCTTACATTAGATTAAGTAGTAAGCAAACATAATGGCAAAAGTGGCGCCGCTTAAAAACAGCGTGCTGGCAAATGTAATCGTTAATCCCTGTTTCTGAATGGTGTTGGCGATCAGACCCGGTACAATGATACCGATTCCGCGGAATTCTGATATCTCAAATGGTACGATCGGGTAGAGAAAATCCAATGCGATTTTTAAGCAGATTCCCGTGATCAGCATAGCTGCGAATTTTCTGCGTCCGTATAAAATCATAAATCTGGATAAACCGTATTTGACGATCACGTATGTAAGAAGACTCACTAACAATACGAGTAAAATAAAGACCGGCTGGTTAAAAACGAGCCCTAAATAACCTGGTACAACTAAACCGGCAGGTACGATACCTGTTTTTTCCGCGAAAATTAAACTGATTAACACGCCTAAAATAAGTGAGATATATAAATCTGATCCGAACATTTATCCTTTTCCTCCTAGCTAACGAGCTGTTTCACCTTATACTCTTGGATTTTTTCAATTAATGGCTCCGCTGAACCGTGGATGTTGCCGACGCCATATATGACACGGTTTTGCATTCTAGTTTTCAGCACGTCCATGATTTCGTCTGTAGATTTGTATTCGAGATCGTGCAGGGTATCGGCAGGAATCTTGCCTTCTTCATAAGCTTTGACGATCGGTTCTGTCGTCTCGCCGATGAGAATGAGTTCCTTCGTTTTAATGTACGGAAGCACGTCATTGGCAAACTGAATCGTTCTGTCCACGCGGTCGGCGCGGCAGTTCATGATGACGATCGGTTCATCTGTCGGATAGCCGATTTCCTTTACACGTTTCCATATATTCAAAGTAGAAGATGCATCATTTGCGGCAAAGCCATTTACGAAATGACCGGGCTCTTTTGTGCTGAGCAGCGGCAGAATTCTCATGGCGCCTGGATCAGGCGGCGCATTCAGCATGCCTTTAAACGCCGTTTCTTCATCTATACCAAGAGCCTGGGCAACGCCGAGCGCAAGTGAAGCGTTATCAGGAAAGACCATATATTCGAATTTCCGCAGGTATTCATCAGTAATTTTAGAGTTATCCGCAATAATGACTTCGGTATTCCGCTCTGCGGCTTTTTCTTTAAAGAAATCTGTGTATTCACTGTCTGTAATCACAAGATGGCCGTTATAAGGAATCGTCGCGGTGAAAGCTTCAGCGATTTCATCAAGCGTCGGCCCCATAACGTCCATATGGTCTTCAAGCACATTCACGATGACGCCGATGTTAGCTTGAAGGAGTTCTTCCTGAAAGATAATCTGATAATCCGGGTTTACCGCCATACATTCACTGACAATGGCATTGGCGCCCCGTTCTACGGTTTCCTTCATTACTTCTTTTTGCTCGCCGATATTCGGGCCCTGCGGTTTCCGTTTGATCGGTTTCTCCTCAGGTGTATCCCAATAGATCATCCTTGCATCTGTTCCCGTCGTTTTTCCGACTGTTTTGTAGCCCGCCTCCATCAGTATTCCGGTCGTCAGCCTCGTTACGGTTGACTTTCCGCGGATACCATTAATATTGACGCGTACTGGCAGAGCATCGATATTCTTCTGATGCCGCCTTTTTTCAATGATTCCGATGATTAGTACGGCAGCACAGGCTATAATGAGTAACCACATTGATTTTTGACATCTCCTTCTGTATTGATAAATTCATTCATCAGTATATAGCTTCACTATGAATTCTCAATCGGCATTATGTAACATAATCTTCCCGCTTTCACTGAGCCAAACTTCTCTATTAGTGACGCTATTCTTCCTATTATCGAATTGCTTTTTTTGGGAATCGGCAGGACTTAGAACTTACTTCAATTTTTTTCAGAAAAAATGAATGCGTTTACATTTTCCCTCGTCTATTTATTTGGACTAATAGAACTATTCGCGTTCCGGAAGAAAAAGATGTAATCATAATCCATCTTATCCAGCCTTTTATACCAGTGTTTTCCGCATTGCGCATACGTTTTCTGACTCTTTGTCCGCTGGATGCACACTTCCTGTTTTGTTAAGAATAAGGTCTTAAAGTCATTCATTTTTCCCCTGTATTCTGCTGTCAGTCCCATTCCAAAATAACTATTGAGATGTCTTGTACATGACAGAAACAGACGGGTCCGGAGTGTTTACAAGAAATATACATTTTATATGCGGAAAGCCTATCTGCTTTCGTTCCGTTTACAGGCCATTTCTCACTCTTTTGAAATAATTTTAATAAATCTTTAAATTCGTTCAAGAAAAGTTCATCCATAATTGTGGAGTTTATGGAAAAACAGCAAGCAGCATCAAGAAATTCCTCTAATTTATAAAATGCATAAAAAAGGAATGGATAATGATCCCCGCCGGCATCTGAAAGTAAAAATTCATTTAAAGCTGAATGCACGTGCCTTGGAATATATGAAAGACAAGCTGAATTCCTATGCGGCTATCGGCAAAATGAACAAACAAGCCTCAGCCAATCTGAACGAGCGGAGCAAGCATCTCAATTGGGCGTGAGATCTATCCTTTCATAGAGATTGTCCCTGATATCAAAGTGAACATCTCTCAAATCGGTATCGTGAATGAATAGAGGCTCCGGCCTCTTTTTTTTGTTGCCAAGCGAAAATATTCGTGATACTCTTTTTGTGTAAACGGTTACATAAATAGAGGAGGAGTGTTTGTTGGCAACGATTAAAGATGTCGCAGGCGCTGCCGGCGTCTCTGTTGCCACGGTCTCGCGTGTCCTCAATGACAACGGCTACGTGCATGAAGATACAAGAACGAAGGTCATGCTTGCCATGGAGAAGCTGAATTATTATCCGAATGAAGTTGCCCGCTCTCTTTATAAAAGAGAATCCAGACTGGTCGGACTTTTGCTTCCGGATATTACGAATCCCTTTTTCCCGCAGCTTGCCCGCGGCGCTGAAGACGAATTGCAGCGGGAGGGGTACCGGCTGATGATCGGCAACAGCGATGAGGAATTGGAAAAAGAGCTCGACTATCTGCAGACATTTAAACAAAATCAAGTTGCCGGAATTTTGGCGGCCACCAATTACCCTGATCTTCCCGAATACAGCGGGAGCCTTTACCCGGTCGTATTTCTGGACCGGGCAAAAGAAGGCGCTCCTTCCGTATTCAGTGACGGCCGGGCAGGCGGAAAACGGGCGGCTGAGGAAATGCTCCGCGGCAAAAGCACAAGCATCACGCTCGTCAAAGGCCCCGGCCGCCTTCCGACCGCTCAGGAACGTTTTAACGGCGCACGTGACGTGCTGCAAAAAGCGGGCGCGCAGTTCAATGTCATCTCCGCCGCTTCATTTTCCATCAAGGATGCCGCCATTTTAGCGAAAGAATTGTTTGCCGCATTCCCGGAAACTGACGGCGTCATTGCCAGCAACGACATTGCGGCGGCGGCCGTCCTTCATGAGGCGCTGCGGCTCGGTAAAAAAGTTCCCGAGGAGATTCAGATTATCGGATACGACGATATTCCGCAGAGCAGTCTCTTGTTCCCGCCTCTTTCAACGATCCGCCAGCCTGCATATGAGATGGGAAAACGAGCGGCAAGCCTGCTGCTGCAATTAATAAAGAAAGAACCGCCAAAAGAGACGTCCATTCAAATGCCAGTCACATACATGGAAAGACAAACGACGAGAAAGGATGAGTACAAGTGAGTGAAATTTGTGTTATCGGAAGCTGTTCTATGGATCTTGTCGTCACATCCGAACGGCGTCCGAAAGCGGGAGAAACCGTACTGGGCGCAGACTTTCAAACCGTGCCCGGGGGAAAAGGCGCAAATCAGGCCGTAGCCGCTTCCCGCCTGGGCGCTGACGTATATATGGTAGGGAAAGTAGGGAGTGACAGCTACGGAAAAGCGATTATTGAAAACCTGCAGGCAAACGGTGTCAATACGGACTATATGGAAACGGTTACACACAAAAAAAGCGGAACGGCTCATATTGTGCTCGCAGAAGGAGATAACAGCATCGTCGTCGTAAAAGGCGCAAACGATGACATCTCCCCCGCTGATGCCAAAAGCGCACTCGCGAAACTTCCCGGCATTGATATCGTGCTGATCCAGCAGGAGATCCCCGAAGAAACCGTTGAAGAAGTGTGCAGCTACTGCCGCGCGCATCAAATTCCGGTGATCCTTAATCCGGCGCCGGCCCGTCCGCTGAAACAATCAACGATTGAGGATGCCGCTTATCTTACGCCGAACGAACATGAAGCATCCATTTTATTTCCTGGCCGGAAGAAAGAAGAGGCGCTAGCCGGCTATCCCGGCAAACTGTTTATTACCGAAGGGAAACAAGGTGTGCGGTATTCTGACGGCACTGCAGAGCGGCTCGTTCCCGCCTTCCCTGTGGAAGCGGTCGACACGACGGGAGCCGGTGATACTTTTAATGCGGCACTTGCCGTCGCACTCGCGGAAGGACAGGACATTGAACAAGCGCTTCTGTTTGCCAACCGCGCCGCCTCCCTATCCGTGCAGCATTTCGGCGCCCAGGGCGGCATGCCGGACAGAAAAGCAGTCGAGGAGTTGCTGTCATGAAGAAACACGGAATGTTAAACAGCCACATTGACAAAGTATTAGCCGATCTCGGGCATACAGACCTCATCGCGATCGCCGATGCGGGTCTCCCCGTCCCAGACGGTGTCCCTAAAATTGATTTGTCCTTAACGGCGGGCGTTCCCGCCTTTCAGGACGTGACCAGCCTGGTGGCCGGGGAGATGGAAGTCGAAAAGGTGATAGCCGCCTCCGAAATCAAAGACGCCAATCCTGAGAATGCAAGTTTTCTAGAAAGCTATTTCTCAGAGCGGACAATCGAGTACATGCCCCACGAAGAATTCAAACGGCTCACACAGAAAGCAAAAGCCGTCATCCGAACGGGTGAAATGACACCATACGCCAACTGCATCCTGCAGGCGGGAGTGATTTTCTAGAAGGAAGGGATCCAGCATGCACATCGGCATGACAGACATTCATAAAGCATTCGGGAAAAATCAAGTGCTCTCCGGCGTCACATTTGAGCTCCTGCCGGGAGAAATCCACGCTTTAATGGGAGAAAACGGAGCGGGTAAATCGACTTTAATGAATCTGCTCACCGGACTGCACCGCCTCGACAAGGGAAACATTACGATAAACGGAACAAATATGACCTTCTCAAATCCAAAAGAAGCCGAAAAGCACGGAATCGCCTTTATCCACCAGGAGCTGAATATATGGCCGGACATGACGGTGCTTGAAAACCTGTTTATCGGCAAAGAGCTGACGACGGCATTCGGCGTTTTGGAGACGAAGAAAATGAAAGCGCTAGCAAAATCACAGCTTGAAAAACTGGGAGTCTCTCTGCCTCTTGACCGGGAAGCCGGACAATGTTCCGTCGGCCAGCAGCAGATGATTGAGATTGCTAAAGCGCTGATGACAAACGCCGAAGTCATCATTATGGACGAACCGACCGCGGCGCTGACCGAACGGGAAATCAGCAAGCTGTTTGACGTAATGACGGCGTTAAAGCAAGACGGCGTTTCAATTGTCTATATATCGCATCGAATGGAAGAGATATTTTCAATTTGCGACCGGATCACCATTATGCGGGACGGCCTCACTGTCGATACGGCGCATTTAAAAGATACTAATTTTGATGAAGTGGTCAAAAAAATGGTCGGCCGGGAGCTGACTGATCGGTATCCGACACGCACACCGTCACTCGGCGATAAGGTGCTCGAAGTGAAAAACGCCTCAAAAAAAGGAAGGTTTTCACAGGTCAGTTTCCATGTGCGCGCCGGGGAAATCCTTGGCGTCTCCGGCTTAATGGGTGCCGGACGGACAGAAATCATGAGGGCGCTGTTTGGAATTGACCGGCTCGATTCCGGAGAGATCTGGATTTCCGGCCGAAAAATCGGCATTCGGGGTCCGGCTGATGCCATCCGCAAGGGACTCGGCCTGATTACAGAAAACCGGAAAGATGAAGGACTGCTTCTGGATACGTCCATTCGTGAAAACATCTCATTGCCGAACCTGACCAGTTTTTCTCCGAAAGGCATCATTGACCGAAAACGCGAGGCGGAGTTCGTCGAGCTGCTGATCAAGCGGCTGACCATTAAGACCGCGTCTCCGGAAACCGCCGCGCGTCATTTATCCGGAGGAAATCAGCAGAAAGTTGTCATCGCCAAATGGATCGGAATCGGCCCAAAAGTTCTCATCCTCGATGAACCGACAAGAGGCGTCGACGTAGGTGCGAAACGGGAGATCTATTCATTAATGAATGAGCTGACCGACCGAGGCGTCGCCATCATCATGGTTTCTTCCGAGCTGCCGGAAATTCTCGGCATGAGTGACAGAATCATCGTCGTCCATGAAGGACGCATCAATGGAGAAATCAATGCGGCCGGCGCAACACAAGAACACATCATGACACTTGCCACGGGAGGGCAGCAGAATGAAAACTGAACCAATGACATCAACTGAACAACAGCGTTTTTCCATTCATACCTTTACGCAAAAACTCGGTCCGTTTCTCGGCTTACTGATTCTTGTGCTGATCGTTTCCGTCTTAAACCCGAGTTTTCTTGAACCGCTCAATATTCTCAATCTTCTTCGGCAGGTTGCGATTAACGCGCTGATCGCTTTCGGAATGACGTTTGTCATTTTAACGGGAGGCATTGATCTTTCTGTCGGAGCCATCCTCGCCTTATCGAGCGCATTGGTCGCCGGTATGATGGTATCAGGCATCGACCCGATCTTAGCCGTTATCATCGGCTGCGCGATCGGCGCCGTACTAGGCATGATGAACGGTTTATTAATCACAAAAGGAAAAATGGCTCCGTTTATCGCCACTTTGGCGACAATGACGGTCTTTCGCGGACTGACCCTCGTCTATACGGACGGAAATCCGATTACGGGACTCGGTACAAATTACGCGTTTCAATTATTCGGGCGCGGTTATTTTCTCGGCATCCCCGTACCCGCCATTACCATGCTGATTGCATTTGCGGCCCTATGGGTTCTTCTGCACAAAACACCGTTCGGCCGCCGGACA
The DNA here is from genome assembly GCF_056399565.1 of Bacillus sp. 01N42_2. Classification (NCBI taxonomy): domain Bacteria; kingdom Bacillati; phylum Bacillota; class Bacilli; order Caryophanales; family Bacillaceae; genus Bacillus; species Bacillus sp. 01N42_2. Next base: position 350,614 of record NZ_JBFTRO010000001.1, read on the forward strand.
TACGCCATCGGCGGCAATGAGAAAGCGGCGCTGATTTCCGGTATCAAAGTGCCCCGCATCAAGATCATGATCTATTCTCTGACAGGTTTATTATCGGCTCTGGCCGGAGCGATTCTGACATCACGCTTAAATTCCGCACAGCCGACGGCCGGGGAATCATACGAGCTGGACGCCATCGCAGCGGTCGTCTTAGGCGGAACGAGCCTGTCCGGCGGACGGGGACGCATCATCGGTACGCTGATCGGGGTTTTGATTATCGGTACGCTGAACAACGGCTTGAACCTTCTCGGCGTATCGTCTTTTTATCAGCTCGTCGTCAAAGGAATCGTCATTTTAATCGCGGTGCTGCTGGACCGCAAAAAATCGGCATAGTAGGAGGAGCATTATGAAGAAGGCCATCATCGCGATTGCGGCATTATCACTGTTTTTACTGTCCGCCTGTTCACTTGAACCGCCCCAATGGGCAAAACCGTCAAATACCAAACATAAAAAAGAATTCACACTCGGACTTTCCGTCTCCACTTTGAACAACCCGTTCTTCGTTTCATTAAAAGACGGCGTGGTAAAAGAAGCCAAAAAACGGGGCATGAAGGTCATCGTTGTCGATGCCCAAAACGATTCATCAAAACAGTCGAATGACGTAGAAGACCTGATCCAGCAGGGAGTCGATGCGCTGCTGATCAATCCGACCGATTCATCAGCGATTTCAACCGCCGTCGAATCTGCAAATTCCCTCGGCATTCCCGTCATTGCGCTTGATCGTTCAGCCGAACACGGCAAAGTCGAAACGCTTGTCGCTTCTGACAATGTCAAAGGAGGAGAAATGGCAGCCGGCTACCTCGCCGATCAGCTCGGAAAAGGCGCCAAAGTCGCGGAATTGCAGGGAGTTCCGGGCGCATCCGCGACCCGGGAACGCGGTACGGGCTTTCATCATATCGCCGACGAAAAGCTGAATGTCGTCACGAAGCAAGCGGCCGATTTTGACCGTACTAAAGGATTGACCGTCATGGAAAACCTGCTCCAGGGCCATCCTGACATCAAAGCCGTGTTCGCCCATAATGATGAAATGGCGCTCGGTGCGCTCGAAGCGATCAACAGCTCAGGCAAACACATTCTGGTTGTCGGTTTTGATGGAAATAAGGATGCGATTTCCTCCATTAAAAACGGGAAGCTGACAGCCACGGTCGCCCAACAGCCGGAGCTGATCGGAAAACTGGCGGCGGAAGCGGCGGAACAGGTGCTGAAAGGAGAAAAAATCAAAAAAACCATTTCCGCTCCATTGAAACTTCAAACGCAAAAGTAACCGTCCGATGTTTAGATTTCCGGAAAAACGTGAAAAGAAGATGTAAAAGGAGAGATAGAGATGAAGAAAACAGCCAAAGCGGCATCCATCCTGACCCTTGCAGCGGGAATATCAGCGGCTTCAGCTGCCGGAATAACGCCTCTTCCTGAGACACACGCGCAAGAAGCGGTCAAGATTGACGATCTGTACAGCTATCCGCTTGACTCTTATCTCGTTTCCGCGGAAGCATTGAACGTCAGAACAAAAGCATCGGCTGTCAGCCCGAAAGCTGATGTCCTTCATTTAGGCGACAGCTTAAAAATCATTTCATTCCAGAACGCAGACTGGGCAAAAGTTCATTATAAAAACGGAAAAACAGGATTTGTATCTACTCATTATATTGTTAAAGCAGCAACAACCGTAAAAACGACCGCAAAAACTAAAGTATTTACAGAAAACCGAGCAGTCAAAGCTTCCCTTGCTAAAAATACGAGCGTTTCTTTCTTAGGATGGAAAAAAACTGCCGGCGGCGGCATTGATTTCGGCTGGGCGCTTGTCGATTACGGAGGCGCAACTGGATACATCAGCACAAAAGATCTGCAAAAACTGACATAATTTCAAAAACGGATTTCGCACATTCACCGCGAAATCCGTTTTTTTCTTTCTGACAGTCAAAATTGTCGGGGATTCGAAATATTTCTCAGGAAATATTGTCACATAAAGACGAATGCATACTGCATCAGCGGATCATTTTAAAATGATTTCTTTATGTAATCCGCCAGACTTCTCGCATTGTCACGAATATCTGCCGCACCCGCCCCATTTACACCGTACAGCGCGAAAGCCGGCAAATAGGTCATACCCGTAAAATTAGCCATTGCCTGAAACGGCCTTAAAAGCTCGCTCAATGTAAAGTGGTTGGAACCGCCTGCCTGGTATGCATCCTCCCCGGCACCTACGGAAACAGCCAGCAGTAATTCTTTGCCGTGCAGCGCCTTGCCTTTGGAGCCGTAAGCCCAGCCGTACGACAGCACATGATCCATCCATGTTTTTAAAAGCGGAGGAGCACTATACCAGTAGAGCGGAAATAGAAATACGATCCGGTCATACTGTTCACACAGCTGGCGTTCCTTTTCCGCATTGATTTTCCCGTCCGGATATTCTTTATAAAGCTCACGGACCGTAATGTCATCGTGATTTTTTAACTCTTCTGTCCACGCCTTATTGACCACTGAGTTTTCCATGTCAGGGTGAACCGCCAATACCAAAACTTTCACAGCTACCACACCTTTCCCTTTTGACTGTATTTTACCTAATCATTGCCGATTCAGCCAAATAAAAAGAAAGCCCGGGAGAAAAACGGGCTTTCTTTTTTCATTTATTCAGGGCTTCCTTCGGTTGTTTCAATATCCTTCGCGAAATTCGGATTATCTAAATTCGCGTTGAAAAAGTCCGCCGTATTCGGAAGCTTGAGATTCATGTTCATTTTTTGAGAAATGGTCACTTTGCAATCTTTAATGATATAGTCAAACACATGTCCGCCGGAATTGCGGCCTTCATCAATGAAGTGCAGGTGATACCCGGAAACAGCGATGCCGTTTGCGTAACCCGGCGTCCAGAAGCCGGCAATCGTTCCCTGAATGTCGTCAAAGTTGAACACAGGCTGTGTTTTCACCGCTTCGATCATCGGAACGTACGGTTTCTCCTGACGTTCTACCGTTCTCGTCTGCACCTTTTTAAATACACCGTCTAAACGGATCGCATAAAATAAGTTTTTACTAGGCAGAAGGCTGGCCATTTCCTGTTCGAATTCTTCACGGGTCATTTCGCCGTCGATCGTATGCGTCATATCCGGTGTGAAAAATGTGAATGAACAGAATGGTGACAGGTCTCCGCCTTTCACAGGCGTAGCCGTTCCGTCGCCGCGCAGACGGTAAAATTGTCCGTCAAATCCGATTAATTCCCCGTCCAGTTTGTTGAAAGTGCCGATTCCGAAATCACCGAACTTCGGAATGTCAGCCATATCAAAATCTCCGTCATATACTCCGTCCAGCAGAGATGTCATTGTTGATACTTGATAGATCTGATCCTCAGGTGAGCCTTTTTCTCCGCGGCTCATCACTTGGATGTCGTTTGCATTTTTCATTCTCTTCACTCCTTTTAAATTAGGCTGTTTTAGAAAACAGGTCATGGTGCGCAGAGTGCTAGAGAGCTTTTGCTTTCATTCTTTCTTTGAATTGCTTCGGAAGCATGTCACTTGATAAATGAACGTTGTCACTGTAATCGACAGGAATGTCGATGATCACAGGGCCTTCTGTGTTCAAGCCTTTTTGCAGCATGTCTGCCAGCTGTTCCGGTGACTCGACACGCAAGCCGGTGGCGCCGAAGCTTTCTGCATATTTTACGATGTCAATGTTTCCGAAATCTACGCATGATGTACGGTTGTATTTTTTCATTTGCTGGAATGCGACCATATCATATGTGCTGTCATTCCATACAAGGTGAACGATCGGCGCTTTTAAGCGGACTGCCGTTTCCAGTTCCATTGCGGAGAACAGGAATCCTCCGTCTCCTGAAACGGATACGACTTTTTCACCCGGATTCACCAATGTGGCAGCAATCGCCCAAGGAAGCGCTACGCCCAATGTCTGCATGCCGTTGCTGATCATCAGCTTCAGCGGCTCATAAGCGCGGAAGTAGCGGGACATCCAGATCGCGTGAGAACCGATGTCACAAGTAACGGTCACATCGTCAGCAATCGCGCTGCGAAGTTCTTGGACGATTTGCAGAGGATGCACTCTGTCGGATTTATGATCGCTTGGCGCCTTCTCGCTGTCTGTCAGCATTTGTTTTAATTCGCTCAGCACTTCTTGTTCACGGCTGCCCATATCGAATGTCACAGCATCGTGCTCGATTTGTTTAACCGTTGCGGCGATATCCCCTAATAACTCTAATTCCGGCTGATAGGCATGATCGATATCGGCCTGAATTTCGTCAAGATGGATAATAGCACGGTCGCCGTTTACGTTCCAGAACTTCGGATCGTATTCAATCGGATCATAACCGATCGTTAATACGACATCCGCCTGTTCAAGCAGAAGATCGCCAGGCTGGTTGCGGAACAGTCCGATCCGGCCGAAATATTGGTCTTCAAGCTCTCTGGACAATGTGCCGGCCCCTTGGTACGTTTCAACGAAAGGCAGTTTTGTTTTGGCAAGCAGTTTGCGGATTTGTTTTACCGCTTCCGGTCTTCCGCCTTTCATGCCGACTAACAGAACGGGAAGTTTCGCCGTCTGGATTTTGGCGATAGCCGCGCTGACCGCTGATTCCGGTGCAGGGCCTTGTTTCGGCGTCGGCACGCTGCGTACGTTTTTAACATTTGTGATTTCATTCACAACATCCTGCGGAAAGCTCACAAAAGCCGCGCCTGCCTGACCTGCTGACGCTGCCCTGAAGGCGTTTGTTACCGCTTCTGGTATATTCCCTGTTTCCTGTACTTCTACACTGTATTTTGTGATCGGCTGAAATAGTGCCGCATTGTCTAATGATTGGTGTGTCCGTTTTAACCGGTCCGCGCGAATCACGTTTCCCGCCAGTGCCACTACCGGATCACCTTCTGTATTAGCCGTTAACAAGCCGGTCGCTAAGTTGGATGCCCCCGGGCCTGAAGTAACGAGACAAACGCCAGGTTTTCCTGTCAGTCTTCCGACAGCCGCTGCCATAAACGCAGCGTTCTGTTCGTGACGGCATAAAACCAGTTCAGGTCCTTTATCTTTTAACGCATCAAATACTGCATCAATTTTTGCACCCGGAATGCCAAAAACATGTGTGACACCTTGCTCCACTAAGCAATCAACAACAAGCTCCGCCCCGCGATTTTTTCCAGAGGTTCTCAGTTCATTTGTTGCTTTTGCCAACACCCTCACTCCTTATTATGCATATTAAATATAAAATTTTAAGTAATTTGTGATATTATTCACTATACACCCTTTGGAAATTGACCTCCAATATCAATTCGCCGTATGATTAATATGTTTCACGAATAATTAACAAAGGGAAAGGAATGGATAAGGATGGAGCTTCGCCATCTTCAATACTTTATTGCCGTTGCTGAAGAACTTCATTTCGGCAAAGCCGCGCTTCGGTTAAATATGACACAGCCGCCTCTCAGCCAGCAGATCAAACAGCTTGAGAAAGAAGTCGGCGTGACTTTATTAAAGCGCACGAAACGGGTTGTAGAGCTTTCTGCTGCCGGAGAAAGTTTTTTGAAACACAGCAGAAACGCGATCGAACAAATAGAAAAAGCGATTGAAATGGCGCAGAGGACAGCGCGGGGAGAGCTCGGCCGGCTTGTCGTCGGTTTTGTCGGCTCAGCCACATATGAATTTCTGCCGCCGATCATTCGGGAATTCCGCGAAAAATTCCCCTCCGTCAAGCTTGATCTGCGTGAAATCTCTTCTTTCAGACAGCAGGAAGAGCTTCTGAAAGGCAACATTGATATCGGCATCCTTCATCCGCCTTTACAGCATTCGGCTTTACATATGGAAAAGGTGCAGAGCAGTCCTTGCATTCTGGCCTTGCCGAAGCAGCACCCGCTTACCGCCAAAGAGACAATCGACATTCAGGATTTAGAAAATGAACCGATTATCACACTGGCGAAAGAAACATGGCCTACTTTATACCTGGAATTTGTAAACTATTGCGAGCAGGCGGGCTTTAAACCGAAAATTGTTCAGGAAGCGACGGAGTATCAAATGGTGATCGGATTGGTAAGCGCCGGAATCGGTGTAACCTTCGTGCCTTCTTCAGCTAAAAAACTGTTTAATCTCGAAGTCGCCTATCGCGACATCAATCAGGTTCAGCTTACCGCCGATTGGGTCATCGCCTACCGCAAGGACAACCAAAACCCGATCCTGAAACATTTCTTGGAGATTATCAATAAACGCCAGGCTTTATTGCAGGCGGATAAGGAAAAAGTATAAAAAAGAGGACGCCGAGAAGCAGCCTCTTTTTTTTTGTGCTTTAATGGAATTTTACTAAATTAGTAGAAACGCTCAGTACACCTTTCGGCCTGTACTCGTATACATACAGTACAACTGATCAGGAGGGATAAAAATAACGGGGCGGCAATGACCCATCCAAAAAGGAGGCAGAACATATTACACATATTAGCGTCATATTGACCCTGATTTCTTTCTTTGTGACCATTATTCTTATTTTTTGGAGACCCCGGGGATTAAATGAAGCCGTTCCGGCATCGCTGGGCGCCATTTTCGTTTTGTTATGCGGAACCGTTTCCTTTCATGATTTAGGAGATATAGGGTCTAAAGTCACCGGAGCATCGATCACCATTATTTCCACAATGATTATGGCGATCGCGCTCGAAAGCTTCGGTTTTTTTAATTGGGCGGCAGCCAAGCTGCTCCATCGCGCCAGAGGATCAGGCATCCGGCTGTTTTGGCTGACCAACCTGCTTTGTTTTTCAATGACGCTCTTTCTGAATAATGATGGCAGCGTCTTAATCACCACTCCTATTTTACTGTTGGTATTAAAGTATCTCGGACTTAAAAAACATCATAAAACGCCCTATTTAATCAGCGGCGTCTTAATTGCGACGGCGGCAAGCACTCCTATCGGCGTCAGTAATATCGTCAATTTAATTTCTCTCAAAATGATAGGCATGGACCTTTATTTGTACACCAATATGATGTTTATCCCCGGCACGCTGGGGCTCGTGTTTATGGCCTTTCTGCTGTTTGCTGTTTTTTACCGCCGCTTGCCGAAACAGCTCCCCGATATTCCGGTTCATTTTGATTCACTGGAACACAAAAGATATCATCCGCTTCAGCCTCCGCCAGATCAGGCCCAAAACAGCCGTACGAAAATCATGTTTTGTGTTTTAGCGTTTGTATTGTTAGTGCGGGTCAGTCTGTTTGCCGCTTCATACAGCGGCATATCCGTTTCACTTGTGGCAGTCATCAGTTCAGTCATCCTGCTTGCCTGGAGATGGTTTCATTTAAAAATGAGTCCGGCAGACTTATTAAGGAAAGCGCCCTGGCATATCTTTGTTTTTGCCTTCACGATGTACATTATCATCTACGGACTGCATAATATCGGACTGACCGCATGGCTTGTTCAGTATATTGAGCCTTATGTCTCACAGAGCATTGCCCACGCGGCTTCTATTATGGGTATTGCTACATCCGTCCTCTCTAATTTGTTTAATAACCATCCTGCCCTAATGATCAGCACCTTGACATTAACTGAAATGTCAATTGACCCATTAACCGTAAAAATCATTTATTTGGCTAATATTATCGGCAGTGATATCGGATCATTGCTTCTGCCAATCGGGACATTAGCCACGCTGATCTGGATGCATATCATCAGACAGCACGGCGAAAAAGTCTCTTGGTCAGAATATATCAAAACGACCATTGTCGTTGTCCCTCTCACCGTTGTATTTACCATTACCGTTTTATATGTTTGGATCAGCTGGATCTATCTTTAGCTCCGATGAAAAAAACTGCCTGCTGTATAAGAGAGGCAGTTTTATTATTTATGGGAGGTGCATGGTTTTTAAATGATTCAATTTCCAAAAGACCGTATCTCCGTCCGCATTGGTCAATTCAAGAATGTTATCTGAGACGTCCTGTAACAGCCCCACTTTATTCGGTATATCTCCTAAATCCAGAATAATCAATTTGCCGGTATATTTTTTTAATTGCTCCTCAAAATTCCGGACAAGGGGCACACTGGCAGGAACGACCGGCAGTTCTGAGCTGTTTAATGTATACGGCGTCTGCTCATCGGAATATGGTGTCAGCCATTTTAAATGATGCATTGAGATGAAAAGCGTCTTATAAACCGGAGAGAAGAAAACAAAATAATCGTTTAAAACACTTGTTACATACCCATGAATGGACCGGTCTCCCGTAACGAATATTTCTGTAAATCTGCCTTTTATATGCTGGAGGGTATTCCGGTAAGAAAATGAATGTTCCTGTTTTTCAGGATGCGGACTTTCTTCTCTTGTGTGCGGCCCTTTATTCTCATCGTCCGGCACAGTCAAAGTCATCCGCTGCAGATGCAGCAGCGGGATATAAAGAAACGTCCGGCCGTCATGGATCACAATAATATCATGACCGATATCCAAAAGAGTTCCTGAAAATGTTGTATTTCCCGATATCTCAATATCGACTTGTTTATCCAGAAATCTGCTTAATCCAGCCATTTCATCCTCCCCTCTCCCTCGTTTTCGGACAATCTTTCCGGTCATTTACGGCCGTGTTTCCACCGGTAATCTATTGTTCTTAATACAGTGGCGTAGCTATAAGATTCATCTTCTTCCCGTTTTGAGGATCGTACGGACTTTGATGATCTTTTCGATTTTTTAGAGGAAGTATGCTGCTCTTCATGTGATTCTTCTTCAGCGCACTCTTTCTCATCTTTATTCTCGTCTTGATTCTCGTCTTTTTTGGCCGCTCCTTTTGCCCCTTCGCTGATGCTCTTGATATGAAAAGGATAGATCCGCAGCACTTCTTTATCTTTCACAAGAGTGTAGTGGCCGTCGGAATTATCCACAAGTATACCTTCAACGGCTTCAGGACCTCCGCGGTTGATGGAAACCCATTTGTGGATCAGGCGTTTAAATATGCCGTGAAAATCATCAGCCATTTCAAATTCCGGGCGCTCTTCCTCTTGGCCGTCCTCTTCTTGTTCGGCGCTGATGCTTTTGACATGGTCGGCATTAAAATAGACGATTCCGTCATCTTCCGTTTCCAGCACGAGAAAATCATCCCCTGTTTCGTGAAGCTTTCCTCTTTTCGATTCCGGACCTCCCTGATTCAATTGCACCGTGCGATTGGTCATCCTGCTGATCAGGTCTTGAAAATCATCAGCTCTCTCGCATTCTGCCGGCTCAACCGGCGATAAGGTCTCACTCGTATTTTCCGTAACGCTTTTCACGTGCTTCCATTGATAGTAAACGATTTTATTATCAACCTGAAGAGCGATATAATCCGATTGAATGTCTGCCAATCTTCCTGTCTTGGACTCCGGGCCTCCCCGATAGACAGTAATCACTTTTCCTTCCATCGCATGCAGAAAGTTGTCATCAGACCGATGCCGATTCGTATTGCGTTTCATCTATTGTCCTCCTAGTCATATTTCTCATTAATGTCAAACATAATGCATATATACGTATCCCGATTCCTTTCGGGAACTGGTTCACCAGCCTATTTGTAAAAAACCTTTCTTCCTTCCCAAATCAGATATTCCACTGCTCTAACTCGCTGCTGATGAAAGCAGACCGTTCCTTAATGTATTCGCAAATCACATCAGGCTCCCGGTCAAAGCGGTCAAGCTCATCTTTTTTATAAGGGTCCTTCGCGACATGCGGCCTGATCTGCTCATACAGCGACATCACCTTCGGCTTCATATGTTCAATAGTAAACAGGGTCTGAAGCGTCTCTTCCAAAAGCTGTTTGTACGCTTTGCGGAAATACGGTTCATCCAGAAGTCTTGCAGTCAAGGTATTAAATCCTTGTATTCTGACATAATCAGCCTCCATCCGGTCACCGTGAATGTCTCGTCCCCACGTCGCATCGTAATCCCACGGAATGACTTCAAAAAGTCCCGTTTCATGGCTGCGGTACAAGGCGTAATTATGAACAAACCCATCGTAGTTTGAGGTAAACACGATGCCCGCAAGCCACCGCAAATACTTATCCGCGTCCAAGTGTTTGATAATCTCCCCCTTGAACTCTGACTTCGGCACGGTATTAATTTTATAAATCATATCCTGCAGATAAAAATCGTCTTCTTTCGTTCCCGTTTTCTTTTCATAGCCAAGTTCGAGCGATGTTTTCGTGTCCCGCTCCAAATCACTGACAAGGGAGAAATTTGCATCATCATCCACCGCGTAAAAAACAGCGCCGTCAGCCAGGTTCCGTTTCGCCAGAAAATATTCATCTACTGACTCCAGCTCAAGGTACACCCCCTCATATTTGCCGTTGATCTGCAAGGATACGAAATTCGCCTTTGGCGACAGCGTTCCAAGCTCCGCGAAGAAATCGAGAGACAGCTTATTCCGCATCATCGACGGATCTTTGTACTCGGCGTTTAAATGTATTTCTTTAGCCCTGCGAAATGTTTTCGGCGAATAAAAAGTGACGTGATACGATTTTTTCTTAAAGTCTCTTATATGAGAGCCGCGGTACGCCAGATCAATGTCAAGGCGTTTTTGATTCACTCTCAGCACCGCAGGCACCGGATCATCATCCCAAATGTCTTTTTTCAGCTCCAACAAGTCCTTCGGGTGAATAAACAGCTGATATAAAGGCAATGCTGATTGGTCTTTCACCTGAAAACCTCCTTGTATTAATTTAGGCTGTGCTTTTTCGATAAAACTCAGCGGAACACACATACACTTTTTTTATCCATGCGTACTATGTGGTAGTAAGGATCGCATCCTTAAAACATATATCAAGAGGAGGTTTCAAAATGGGCCACTATTCCCATTCTGATATCGAAGAAGCAGTAAAGTCCGCAAGCACCGAGGGATTAAAAGATTATTTGTACCAAGAACCAAAGAGCAGTAAGAAAAGAAAGTCCCGCAAAAATAAAAAATCTCGCAGCCACAAGAAATCACGTTCTCACAAAAAATCTCGCAGCCATAAAAAATCATGCCGCTCTCACAAAAAATCTCGCAGCCATAAAAAATCACGTTCTCACAAAAAATCCCGCAGCCATAAAAAATCACGTTCTCACAAAAAATCCCGCAGCCATAAAAAATCACGTTCTCACAAAAAATCCCGCAGCCATAAAAAATCACGTTCTCACAAAAAATCCCGCAGCCGTAAAAAATCGTGCCGTTCTCACAAAAAATCCCGCAGTCAGAAAAAATCGCGTTCTCACAAAAAATCTCGCAGTCAGAAAAAATCGTGCCGCCGCAAGAAAAAACGCACTCAGAAAAAACCTTACCGTTCTCATAAAAAACAAAGCCATAAAAAAGACGATTACTGCACCAAAACAGAGTACTGGAAAGACGGAAATGTCTGGGTTGTAAAGAAAAACTATAAGAAGTAATCCCCCAACAACCTAATATCACTTGTAAATAGGCTGCCGGCTAAACGGAAGCCTTTTTCCTCAAACAGATATATGCCACGAAATAAGATATGCATCCGGGTTTCTTTTGTTGTGCTTCCGAATTTTCTTTCGGTATAATCAGGTCATACGAAAAAGAAAGGCGGCTGACATGATGCATATCTTACGAGCAGACGAATTGAACGCGAAAGATACCTACAAATTGCTTTCGGGCACAGTAGTTCCCCGGCCGATTGCATTTGTCACTACGCGTTCATCTATCAACGGCGCCGTAAACGCGGCGCCCTTCAGTTTTTATAACGTTATCTCCGCAGATCCGCCGCTTCTTGCCATTTCTGTAAACCGCGCGGAGGGACAGCAGAAAGACACTGCGAGAAACATAATCGCTCATCAGGAATTCGTCGTGCATGTCAGTGATGAGTCCATCATTGAAGACATTAACAAAACGGCGGCAAGGCTTGGCCCTGATGTCAGCGAGCTTGACATGACAGACCTTTCCGTGACAGACAGCACCTGCATCAGCGTTCCCGGTGTAAAAGAAACGAAGGTCAGGTTTGAATGTATACTCGAACGCCACCTTCCGTTCCAAAATGACGGCGGGGAAACAACGACAGACCTCATCATCGGGAGAGTCGTTTGTTTTCATTTGAATGATCAAGTATATGATGCCGATAAGGGCTACATACGGACAGATGAACTGCAGCCGGCGGCGAGGCTCGCGGGGAATGAATACGCCAGAATCGGGAAGACATATACACTTGTCCGCCCGACCTGAAACAGGAGCCAATATAATAGAAGAAACTAGTCAAAAAGACCCCTTTTAAAAGGGGTCTTTTTTTATCTGTTGACTGTTTAACTCAGTCTAATGTCTTATAAAAGATTGAAACTTACAAGGTCCTAAACGAATGACAAGTGTTTAGGGGGCAAACGATGGATTTCATTCAGTTACTGATTTTTTCAGCCGTATTTATTTTGCTCAGCTTTATGTTTCAAGTATTTTCCGTCAAAGTTCTCCATTTGCCAAGCCTGTAAAGCAGAAGCTGATAAACGGCACACATCGATTAATCGAAATCATACTGCTTATTTCAGGCATCGCAGCGGTGTCATTAATCAATGAAATGTACGTATTTGCGGGAGTTGTTTCCATGCTTTTCTGCTGCAGCGGCTTAATGGAGCGGCGGCACCGGCGGGAGAAAAAGCAATATGTGTACGATTCGTTTTACGCGGGGCTATCTGCCGCACTCGGCGTACTTATTTTTTTCATCCGTTAACGGATCATGCTCTATACCCCTGCGGCCGCACCGTCGCCGCGCGGGTCGGCCCCGCCTTGGAGAAAACCTTCGTCATCAATGACGATCGCTGCAGCATGTCCCATGATCCGGTCAAAATCGCTAACCGTCTCGACGCGGTGGCCGCTTTGCTTTAATGCTTCTCTCGTTTCACGGCTGATCCGGCTTTCGACCCTCAGCCCTTCATACGCCTCTCCCCATGTCCGCCCCCACACCCAGCGCGGCTCACTGACCGCCTGTTGCGGGTCCATGTTGTAATCAATGATTCGTGTAATCAGCGCCGTCTGAGTTTGCGGCTGGCCTTCTCCTCCCTGGGTGCCGTACAGGATGTGCGGCTTCCCTTCTTTACAGGCCATCGCCGGCATGAGGGTGTGGAAGGTCCGTTTGCCGGGTTCGAGCGTATTGACATGAGATTCATCCAGCGAAAAAAATGACCCGCGGTTTTGCAGCAGAATGCCCGTCTCCCCCGCCGTAACGGCTGACCCGAACTCAAAATAAAGGCTCTGTATAAAGGAAACGGCATTTCCTTCCGCATCTCTGACGGCGGCATAAGCAGTGTCGCTTCCGACCGGACGGCTTACCGCCGGCGCAGCCGTGTAACCGATTTCTTCCGCCAGCTGCTTTGCATATTGTTTATCAAGTAACCGATCCAGCGGAATATGAGAAAACGCCGGATCAGTCAGCACTTCATTCCGATGCTGAAAACTCTTTTTCAGCGCTTCGATCAGCAAATGATAATATTCAAAGGAGCCGTGTTCGATCTTAGAAAAATCATAGTTTTCCAATATATTAAGCGTCATTAAGCCTGTAAACCCCTGTGAATTCGGGGGAGCCTGATAGATGCGGTACCCGCGGTAATCGGAGGATACCGGGTCCGTCCACTCGCCGCGATGGGCTTTAAAGTCATCAAGCGTCAGACGGCCGCCGTTGTTTTGCAAAAATGATATTATGCTTTGGGCGATATCCCCTTCGTAAAAAGCGCTCCTGCCTTTTTCGGCAAGCTGCTCCAAGCTGGCCGCCAGATCCTTCTGGACAAACCGCTCGCCAGGCATGGGCGCTTTTTTGTTTCTCGTAAAAATGGCTGAGGTATAAGGTGTTGAGGCTAAAAGAGCGAGATTTCGTTCTGTGTGGGCGCACTGGTCGGCGGACACCGGGAATCCGTCTGCCGCATAATCAAGGGCGGGCTTCAGCACCTCAGCGAGCGAAAGACGCCCGTACGCCGAAAGCACGGCATCCCAGCTGTCCGCCATTCCCGGAACGGTAATGGCGCTTTCTGTCCCTCGCATCGGTATCGCTTCTCTGCCTCGATACAAGTCTCTCGTCACATGTTTTCCTGAGCGGCCGCTCCCGTTGTAAGCTTTGATTCGCCCCGTTTCTTGATGGTATGTAAGCCAAAATGAATCTCCGCCAAGCCCCGTCATATGCGGATAAACGACTGCCAGGCAGGCGCTGACCGCCACCGCTGCATCAAACGCGTTTCCCCCCTTTTCAAGAATGCCGGCCCCCGCCTGGGAAGCAAGATAATGCGGACTGACGACCATTTGTTTCGTTCCGATGGTAGAAGTATTCATGGCAAGCCCCTTTACAAATTTTCTCAAGTATAAAAAGCGGCACCGACGGCATCTACTTTTCTGAGAGAAAATCTCACACACTATTTTCTTTCCGATAATAAAAAATCAGTATTTATTACGTAACGAAAACAATTAAAAAATTTATCCTTCATACCGTAATATTTCATGATACAATAATGTCTGCCAGATGAAGGAAGGTGAAGCCGATTGGAACATGAGTACAGCATTCCGAACCTTGTACTTGATGAAACGGATAAACATATTCTCTCGATTTTGCACGAGGAAGGGAGGATTTCCTATACAGACTTAGGAAAGCGGGTTAATCTGTCGCGTGTGGCGGTTCAGCACCGCATCCAGCATTTAATGGATGCCGGCGTAATTGAAAAATTCACCGCTGTCATCAACCCGGCGAAAATCGGCCGCCATGTGTCCGTGTTTTTTAATGTGGAAGTGGAGCCGCAGTATTTGGAGGAAACAGCGTTAAAGCTTGAAAAGGAGCCGGCCGTGACAAGCCTTTATCACATGACCGGACCGAGCAAGCTGCATATGCACGGCATTTTCGCAAATGATCAGGAGATGGAAGAGTTTTTGACAAAACGGCTTTATACGCAAAAAGGCGTCGTCAGCGTCGATTGCCAAATGCTGATTAAACGGTACAAAAGCAGAATGGGCATGAAGCTGTAAGGAGGACACAGCAATGAAAAACCCCTATTGGGACATTACCGCGGCAATGGTGCGAACAGGCATTCTCGGATTTGGGGGCGGCCCGTCCGTGATTCCGCTCATCCGCCATGAAGCCGTCAATAAATACAAGTGGATAGATGATGATGAATTCGGAGAAATATTAGCGATCGCAAATGCGCTTCCCGGACCGATTGCCACAAAAATGGCCGCGTATCTGGGCTTCAAGCTGAAAGGCACGTTAGGCGCAATCTTGGCAGCCCTCGCCCACATTCTGCCTACATGCCTTGCGATGGTAGGCTTGTTTGCCGCTGTAAATGTGTTAAGCCACTCAGCGGTTGTTGCCGGCATGATTGGCGCCGTCACGCCGGTTATCGCCGTCATGCTCGGCATCATGGCGTACGAGTTTGGCCAAAAAGCGCTAAAAGGTTTCGGCTGGGTCACCGGCATCCTGTTTTTTATCATCGCTTTTATCGGCCTGCAAACGCTGCAGATCAATCCCGGCTTTGTCATTATTATTTTCTTAGCATACGGCGCGTTTCATTTTAAATTAAAAGACAAAATCACAAATAAACGTTCAAAAGATAAAGGAATGTCGGCTTCATGATTATGATCTATTTATTTATGGCGTTTTTTATTGCAAATGTACTCGGATATGGCGGCGGCCCTGCGTCTATCCCGCTCATGTTTGAAGAAGTCGTCAACAGATACAGCTGGCTCTCAAACGATCAATTCTCAAACATGCTCGCCCTTGCGAACGCATTGCCGGGCCCGATCGCCACTAAAATCGCCGCGTATGTAGGCTACAGCGCAGGAGGATGGCCCGGCTTCCTGATTGCGCTGATCGCAACCGTCGTACCGTCAGCGCTCGCATTGATCGTGCTGCTTCGCATCATTCAGCGCTTTCGACAATCACCCGTCATCAAAGGCATGACGCTGTCCGTCCAGCCCGTCATCGCCGTCATGATGCTCATTCTTACGTGGCAAATCGGTGCAGACGGCATCAAAGCGATCGGCTGGATTCAATCACTAGTCATTGCGGGGATTTCCCTCCTTGCCCTGACAAAATTCAAGCTGCATCCGGCCTTTCTGATTATCGCGGCGTTTTTGTATGGAGGCCTTGTGGTTCCTCATTTGTAGAAAAAAGCACCTGGACAGGTGCTTTTTTATTTTGGCCCGGAAATGCCGTTTGATATGACAGCTGTTTCTTCTCCTGCATCACTCTTGATGATGTGCTTGACTTGCAGCGTAGTTCCTGCCATTCTCACAGATTGCTTCAACTGAGGCGAATCGGTTTCAACCTGTATCCAAACAGGAGGC
The DNA here is from genome assembly GCF_056399565.1 of Bacillus sp. 01N42_2. Classification (NCBI taxonomy): domain Bacteria; kingdom Bacillati; phylum Bacillota; class Bacilli; order Caryophanales; family Bacillaceae; genus Bacillus; species Bacillus sp. 01N42_2. The sequence goes on from NZ_JBFTRO010000001.1 coordinate 366,864, forward strand.
TGGACCTTCCAAAATAAAAACAATGCAAGAATCAGCATGACAGCAATGACCGACAGCGAAAACTTCATAACGCATCGCTTCTTTTCAGTAAGCTGCTCGCAGCGTTCAGCGCCTGATGATCATGAAGAATATCACCGGGACGATTGCCTTCTCCCAGCACATAGCCTTTAAAGGGCATCCCCATAAAATGAAAAATATGTTCAAATTGCTGAATCAGCGGCAGCCCTTTTAGTTTAGGATTGTCTCCGCCCACTGCTGTTACATAGGCCTGCTTCGCTGACATTTGCTGTTTAAAATCAGGAAATCTCGGATCTCTCAACGTCTGTGACCAGCGATCAATAAACAGCTTTAATGTCCCTGACATGCCAAACCAATAAATTGGGGTGGCAAAGACGAGAATATCACACTGCAATATCCGTTCAATAATAGAATCGCAGTCATCTTGAACAGGACGAAAGCCGCCTTGGGCGTGACGCAGATCTTCAATTGGCCGGATCTGATATTTCCGCAAATGAATGTGCTCCGCATCGAATCCTTGAACAGCTTTATCCGCAAGAATATCCGTATTTCCGCCAGACCGAGTTCTTCCATTAATAACCGCAATTTTCATGATGCATCTGCTCCTTTGTTTACGAATGATTTTCTTCATCATATAATGGATTAATCGATCAATACAGATGATTATTTCGATTATTCCAATCGATAAAATCGATTTAGAAAGGGCGAGATCAAATGGAATTGAAGCAGCTGATCACCTTTATTACCGCAGCAGAACATGTAAACTTCACCCTAACCGCCAAGATGCTTAACTATGCACAATCAAGCGTTACCTCTCAGATCAAATCACTTGAAGAAGAAATCGGGACTCCTTTATTTGAACGGCTCGGCAAGCGGCTTATCTTGACAGAAGCCGGCAAAACATTCAAATCCTATGCGGAGAAGATCATTGCGTTAACAGAAGAAGCAAAAATGGCCGCAAATCAAGTAAGAGAAACAACCGGAACCTTGAAAATCGGGGCGACGGAAAGCCAGTGCACATATCGCCTTCCGCCTATCATAAAAGAATTCAAACAGGCTTTTCCTCAAGTAAAGCTCATATTCAAACCGTATATTTCCAACGAACAAGCGAAAGAACAGCTCTTACAGGGCCAGCTTGATATCACCTTCATTTTAGATGTGAATCGGACGGAAGACGCACTGCACGTTGAATCTCTGATTCAGGATGAGATCAAAATGGTAGCAGCCAATGACCATCCTTTTCCAGCAGACTCACCAGTAACATTGAAGGATCTTCAAAACGAAACCCTTCTGCTGACAGAGGACGGCTGCTCATACCGCACGCTCTTTGAGGACACTTTACAAGACGCCGGAGTCTACCCTAATAAATTAGAATTTGTCAGCATAGAAGCCATCAAACAATGCGTGATGGCCGGACTTGGAATTGGACTATTGCCTGAAATGACAGTAAAAGACGATATTGCCGAAGGACGGATGACAGAGCTCAACTGGCAGAATGAATGCCCTGTTTTTACTCAACTGGCATGGCATAAGGACAAGTGGATGTCTGCACCATTAAAGGCTTTTATCGATTTGACGCGAAAAACATTCAAATAGAAACCTTATCCGCAAGGTCGACAAGGTTTTTAATAAAGCAGACACCAGGCATACAAAAAAACACTTGGCGGCTTTCAGCCCCAAGTGTTACACGTGATTTTTCCGATAAAACGTTCGCAAGACATGTGTTTCAAGGTCAGCCAGACGGACAGGGATCGGCAGTCTGCTTTCATGATTGATCAAACTCATCGTGATTTGATAGCTGCTTTCTAAATCAATGTTATGTCCGCAAGACAAGAAAATAGGCTTCACATCCCGCCGCGTCCGCAGCGCCCGGCCATATACTTCGCCGTCAATGATAATATCGGTGTATGCGCCGACTTCATTTTCAGGCATCTCGAAATCGCAGCCTTTGATTTTGAGATAGGTTTTCGCAATCCCGATCGTCGGCTTCCCCAGAAAAAAAGCCGCATGGGTGGCAACGCCCATATGATTGTAATGCAGATACCCGTTGCCATCAAACAAGAAGGCATCCGGCTCCGTCTCCAGCTTTTTCGCCGCCTCGATAATCAAAGGCAGCTCGCGAAACGCAAGAAAACCGGACACATACGGCACGCTGATTTTCCCCATACTGTGCACCTTTTCAATGACTTCTTTTGTATCGGCGTCAATCACGATGATACTGCACACCCCGTACGGTTCCCCGTCCTGCTCCCAATAAGCGAGGTCGACGCCTGCGCAGGTGTTGATGGAGTCTGGAGGGATGACGGGGGATAGGTTGATTTTATGTATAAGGGATTGTTGTATTTGAATAAAATCCGCTTCATCATTTAGATCAAAATCGTGAATTTGATGTATTTTCATTTCACTTGTTTTCCTCGTTTTCATTTCTAAAATCGTCTTTTCAGTTCAAGTTCTTCATTTCGATATACAACGCAATAAAACTTCCATTAGGATAATCTCCATCCCAGCCACATGGAAAATAGCCCGCTTTATAAATTTTGAAAAGTTTTTCAAAGAAATTGTCTGTTTTCCCGTTTACTGCTCTATTTATTGCACAATTATTTAGATCTGCTACGATCTCTTCAAGAAAAGTATTAAATTTAGTCGTAGCACTTCTGACATTTTCCGAAAAAATATTCAGAAGCATGTCTAGGTTTTGTGGTTTTTGACCATCGTTTAATTCATAAAATTTTCCCCATACCTCACTCATTTCGTTTTCTTTTATATCTTTCCACGTATATTCATCTTCACCAATTATATCTTCGTAAGCATAGTACTTAGCTTTTTCTTCATCATTAATAATTTTAGTAAAATAAGAGATATCATGTGATGCAACTGCTTTAAAGGTTTTGGAAAAATCAATAACTTCTTTTACCTGATTATGATAATATTCGTATTTCATTACTTTATACACCTTTCCTAAGTACAACCGTAGGGTTACCAACTCTCTAAGAAATCCTTTTCCGTTCTTTCTTTTAAAATGAAAGCAGATAAGACTACCTGCTTACTATTAGTATTCTTTTTTCACATCTTTCTCTGATCAGGTCTCAACGCATCAAAAAGAAAATTCATTATTCATATAAACTTTCTATTTCAATCCCCCAGAAGCTCCCTTCATTTATACAATTTGAGTCTACTCTTTTCAGTTCTTCTTTCAACCATTCAATTACATATTCAGGAATATCATTGTCGATAAAAGCATCTTCTCCATTAATTTGAATAGCTTTGTCAATCATTTCTGAGAAAAGCAGTATACTTTCTGCAAATTGATTTATTGAAGAGTTAATAAATACTTCTTTATATTCATTACCATTATCTAAATAAACAATTCTCTCGTTATTTTCTATAATACAAATGGGATCTCCGGAACCAGTAGAACCTAACAACCAATATTTTCGAAACGCTTCCGACACATCAAAGATACTTGTAATTGGTTTAAATGATGTTTGAAAAGAAGTGAAATCCAAATATGGCGGAGGGGTTTCAGGTAAACCTCCTAAAGAAATAAATTTTTTAAATTCCTCCGAAAAAGGAGTCTCTACTAAGTCATCGTATGGAAACTTTAATATCGGACCATTTTTATTAACATCCCAACTTCGATTAAATTCTTCAAGTGTTAGCATGCTGACACCTTAGCCTTCCGCTGTTACTCATTCTGCAGTTATAAGTCTAATCCTCAATTAAATCAAGATAATATTTATCATTTTTCATAAGTTCGATTAAAAACTCTTCTAATGAATCTGCAATTTTTATATCATCGTAATATATTGCATTGTTTTGTTCATTGCCTAATGCAATTAACAATAAAGCACTTTCATTTGCTTCAAAAAAAATTAATTTATCTTCTTCAAGTTCCTCATAAACTTCTATATCTGGATAAAACTCAAAGTCATTAACTTTTAATCTTGCATCTCTAAGTGAAGCAGGTCCAAGAATGCGATTAATATTATATTCTGATTTTTTTAGAAAGCCGTAACCAATCTCAAGAAGAAACTGTCTCAAATCATAAGGCAACCTTAAACCTAACCTATTTTCTACTTCTAAGATTTCATTCTCGCTTACTGGATAAAATGTATTTTCTTTGTAAGTTTTAATAAAATCATATTTCACAATTATTTACCTCCTTTGAATAGTTCATTAGCAGGCGAACCCGTACCGTGAATACCGGATTGATGCTCATTAGGAAACTTAGATGGGTAAATATTCCCCCACTCGTGCTCTCCCTCAAAACTGTTTTCGATAATATGGTGAGCATCATACTTATCACCTTTTTTTCTCACCGGTTCACACTCCCGCTGTTTCTGCGGTGGAGAGTTTTTCTCCTGTGACAGGTTCATAGCCCAACAGACATTTAAGTCATCTTAAACAGAAAATAACAATTCATTTGTAAAAAAACCTTGAAAGGCTTCACTAGCCAATCAAAGTCAATTAATTCTTCTAACTATCCCATTTTTAAGTCTAATCCTCAATTAAATCAATATAATATTCGTTATCATTGAGGAACTTTTTAAAAAAATCCTCTAACGATTCAGCTATTTGAGTGTCAAAATAAAATATTGGATTGTTTTCCAATTGTAAATCTATAGAAATATAAACACCCTCGTTTACTTCAAAAAAAATAAGTTTATTTTCATCATCATAAAGTTCATCTAAATCTGGATCAAATTCAAAAATTCCTTCTCTTAGTCTAATGTCCGCTACTGCCCCTGGCCCCAATATCCTATTAATTGCATTATCACTTTCACCTTTAATAAAACCATAACCGACTTCTAAATATAATTGTTTTAAATCATTTGGAATATCTACGTTCATTCTTTGTTCAGCTTTTAATATATCCTCTTCAGATACCTTATATGTTTTATTTTCTAAATGATTTATAAATTCAAATTCAGCCATAAACTATTTTTACCTCCTTGGAAAGCAAACATTCATTTTTTGTTCAGTTATTCCTGTTACATACAAAGAAGCACTTGATGCCTTAAGTGCAATCAAGTGCTTGTCTTAACACCAATCCTATTCAACTGGCCCCATAAATTCAGTAATAATAAGAATATGTTCTCTTAATTTTACCTTTTCTAGATTCTCTACTTTTTCAGATCCACCTAAACCTAGTAAAGGAGTGTATCCGAAACATTCGTCATAATCAGGTTTACCGTATATTCTACTAGCTTCAGGATAAGGTTCCCACATTAATTCATCCTTCATAAAATCATTATCCTTTAAATCATCAAAAAAGAAATCAAATCCAGATGAAACAACATGAACGTGCCCTTTCCTAAAGTTTAATAAATTAACATATTTATCTTTTTCCCATACTATAATATCACCCATTGCGGTGGTGAAAATAGGAATCGCTTGCTCGTACCTCGTATAACATCTTTCTAAGATATCCAAATACTCATCTGGATTAATTACTTTTAAAAAACCGTTTAATAATGTTCCAAAACCATATCTATCCCATACTTCTATCAGTTCTGCAGGAAGTTTGTCTTCATATCTTAAAGTAATTCTTTCATCAACTGTATCGTATTTAATATAATTCTCAAAGGTATCCAATTAAAATGCCCCCTCTTGTTATTGGGTCAACTTTACATTCAAATAAGTATTCTTTATTTCTGCAGGTGACATATTCTCCGCCGTTTTCCTAATTTGCTCATCAACAATATCAATTCTATATTTCCATTGTGATCCTAAGGAGGAATTAACTCTTTTATCCCCTAAACCGCCAATACTGTCTGCCCTTCCTCCAGCTATTTGATCTGGATTGTGAAGCGCAGCTTGTGTGTCTATCCAATTTGATGCTTGTTTAGTCGCATCAGCTCTTGAAAGTCCTTGCTTTCGTAGTTCAGCAATTTTATCTTTAAGTGCTTCTTGTCTTGCCATTTTTTGAGCAGCATTTCCTTCTATCGCTCTACCTTTAGCAATATATCTTTCTCTATTTTTCAAATATTCGTCAACTGTTAATTCGTTCATTCCTTTTTCTTGATTTTTTAGTTGTCTTGCAAATTCTTCAGGATCATGTTTTATATTTCTCTTAAACTTCACTTCAATTTCACTTATTCTAGGTACATAATCTAAATGCCTTACATTACCCGTACCTTTTATGCCTTTACCACTGCCCGCCATCTTCACAATCCCAAGATCTTTCACAGCAGTCGTTTTTACATCAGCATGAATGATTGGGAAAGTTGCGCCATCCGGTGTGACAGTCTTGTGGACGCGAATTTTTACATTCGTTGGGACTTTGAATTCTTTTACTTGGTCTAGAATCTTTTTCCCTTTTTCAACTTTTGCTGTTTGTGGCGATTTTGCAAGCGGGATGCCTTTGTTTACATGCTTCGCCAATACACCAGCACCAACCAAACTCAACGCCGCTTCCAGTGCACCCGTTTTCCGCTTCTCCTCAGACACTTTGTTTCCGAACATATCCCGTCCTGTGACGGCTTCTGAAAAACCGTTTGAGGCGACGAGGCCGTATGCGCCCATTTCTGTCATTTTGAGAATGTCTAAGGATTTTCCGGTTTTATAGACGTCTAAAGCGTGTTCTGCGGCCATGACGGTTTTTCCGGTTTTGTAGATGGCTTTTCCGCCTTTGAAAGCGCGGCCCGCCCACCCGACGACCGGTATGAATCCGGCGGCGGCCATTGCTCCCGCTGTGACGCGTTCTGCGGTGGAGAGTTTTTCTCCGGTCACCGGATCAACGCCTTCGGCTGCTCTTTTATAATCATAATAGCCAGTGACTTCTCCGGTAAAGTTGCAGATACCGTCCCATGTTTTCTCGTACCATGGTTTATTGGCTTCTTTTTCAGCCTTTTCCTGAAGCCGTCTTGCTTCGGCCTGCTGGGCTTTTGCATCAATATAGTCCGTTCCCTGCTTTTCTGCTTCAATGACGCTTTTGTAGATTTCATTGCTGTGGAAGGCTTTTTTGTCATAGTACATAGGGGATGCGCTTTTCCCGTTGCTGGTGGCTTGCATGAGAACGGAATATTTGCTGAGAACCGCGTTGTCCAGAGATTCTAAATTTTGATATTCAGTGGTCAGGGATTCATCAAGCTTATCGACTGCCGTGATTGTGTCACGTCTGGTTTTCTGGGCATCGCCCATCTTATCTGCGTAATCATCAAGCGTATACGTGTCGAGATGAATAATATCGCTGATGCCTGACAAGATGGAGTCGATTTCGGCTTTATGGGCGGAGACAATCTCTGAAGCTTTCAAGTCCGCGTTGGGCAGCTCATGCTCCAAAAACGAAGTCTCCACATATGAATCGCTGAGTTCTTGATCTTTAATATCACCTGAAATGCCGTTTAAAAACGCAATTTGAGCAGAAACAAGCGTCAGCCAGCTTTCGGCGATTTCCGCTTGTCCCTGAAAGAAATCCTTTATATTGTCTGCGCCTTTCCCTTTCAAAGCATCACCCAGATCAGCCATGCCTTGAAAGGCTTTTTTGAGCGCATTCAGCTGTTCTTCAAGAGCTTCGTATTGTTTCTTTCTCTTGTCTGCTTCATCCGTTAACGATTGTGATTCAAACACTTTGCTCATCGGCAAGTCCTTTCTTTCGTTATTTTACGGCGATTGCCTCGTCCTGTTCTTTCAGGGAGTCTACATTGTCTTTTACGTCCGCGATGTTCTTATGAACGGCTTGCTTATATTCGCTGATCATGGATACAAGCTTTGCCTCGCGGGAGTGGTACTTGGAGGTATAGTCAAGCTTGTTTTTCCCGTTTGAACCCGCATTCCCGATCGAAACGGCCTCCAGCGCGCTGCTGACGGATTCAAGCTGTTTCATGACGGCTCCGTATTTGAGTTTTATTTCTGTCATTAAAACCAACTCCAGCTTCTTTTGATTGATTGTATTTTGTCTCCCACGGCGTCAAGGGCTTCTTCACCAAGCGTCAGCAGGTGCTCTGCTTCTCTCGCGATGCTTCTGGCGGCAAGGAGCCCTCCTTTTTCAATTTCAAGCTGTGTCATCTTTAAGCCGATCCGATAAATATATCCGTCATATTTGTCTGTAACGATTCTGTATGCCTCTGTATGGGCCTGATCGCGCCGCTCATCAAAATCTTCAGCGAAAGTGCCGGTCCAATGATGATCCAAGTGCGGTCTGAGGATGTCTTTGATTTCAGACACGCCCTCTTCCTGCAGAGATTCTATATCTCTCTTCGCTTCTTTTAATTTATCAATTTGGTGTTCGATCTCGCCCAGTTTATGGCTGATTGTGCTGTTAATATGGCTTAATGTGCTTGAATGGCTCATCTGTTTTCACCTCGTCTTACGCAAAAAGTCGTACAAAAAGCACAGACTTTTCCACACTATATTTCCATATATTATATTTTAAAATAGACAGAAAGCAGCTTAAATAGGTTAAACGGCTTATTTTCAGCAGCCGAGGTGCTCTTTATTAACGCCAAAAGACTCATGCAATCGGCACGTTCATTCACAGACCTCCTCTATATATCCATGATAAATTCCCTAAAAAAAGGAGCCGGTTATCAATAACCGTCTCCTTTGCCGTGTATCATCATTATAAATATAATAAAGGCCGGCGCGGAGGCCGGCCTTTCAAGTGACAGAATCAGTCTGAGGCAGGACGGCTTTTCTTCCGATTGAGATATATTCCACGCCCGCCTGTTCCGCTTCTTTAAGCGAGTGGCAGTTTCTCCCGTCGAAAATAACCGGAGTTTCCATCAGCTCTTTGTAGGCTTCAAGCGGAAAATGCTTAATATCTTCCCAGTCTGTCAAAATCAACACGGCATCAGCTCCCCTGACCGCTTCTTCTATAGACTCCCGATAGGAAACCCCGGGCGGAAGCAGCTCGGAAGCCCGGAATGAAGCGATCGGATCGTACGCTGTCATCCGGGCGTCAAGAGCCGCCAGACGATCCGCAATGACAATGGACGGCGCATCCCGCATATCATCGGTATTCGGCTTAAAAGACAGCCCTAATAACGCTATGGTTTTTCCCGTAACTCCGCCGAGCCTGTTCAGCACTTTATCAACCAGCATGGACTGCTGGTTATTGTTGACTTTAATGACGGACTTCAGCAATTCAAAATCATGCTCCACATGTCCCGCGATCTGCACGAGGGCGTTTGTATCCTTCGGAAAGCAGGAACCCCCGTAGCCGATGCCGGCTCTTAAGAATTGATCGCCGATCCGTTTATCCAATCCCATTCCGTGCGCGACTGATTCCACATCCGCACCGACTTTTTCACATATATTAGAAATTTCATTAATAAAACTGATCTTTGCCGCTAAAAAAGCGTTCGATGCATATTTGATCATCTCGGCGCTTCTGATATCCGTATGATAAACCGGAATGGCAAACGGCGCGAAAACCCGGTCAAGCGTTTCTCCCGTCTGCCGGTCTTCAGTTCCGATTACGATGCGGTCGCCGTGAAAGGTATCGTGAATCGCCGAACCTTCACGGAGAAATTCCGGGTTCGAGGCGATTGAAATATTTACGTCCGATTTCAGCCGTGAATGAATAACTTCGCTGATCCTGTCATTCGTTCCCACGGGAACCGTGCTTTTTGTCACGACGATCGCATCTTTAGAAATAGATTCGGCAATCCGTTCGGCGACATTTTCAATATAGGTAAGGTTTGCGTGCCCGTCTTCTTTTTGCGGCGTTCCGACCGCTATAAAAATAACCTCTGCTTCCGCAAGCCCTTTTTCGTAGCTCGTTTCAAAGGCCAGCCGATGCCGGCCGATATTTCGTTTCATCATATCTTCAAGGCCCGGTTCAAAGATAGGGGATATTCCCTTTCTCATCTGCTCAACCTTACGTTCGTCAATATCTATACATGTTACGTCATGGCCGATTTCTGAAAGAGACACTCCTGTCACAAGACCGACGTAGCCTGTTCCGATCACTGTTATTTTCATCGTGTTCCCCCAACCGTTTAGAAATTGCTGCTGGGCAGCTTACCGTTATTAGCATATGATCCCGGCGCCGGCAGAATGCCGGAAGCCTGCGGTCATGATAGAAAAAACGGTGCCGGCCGCTGATTATAGCATAAGCATAAAAAGATCATCTTGCAAAACAGCCGCTTATGCTTCATTTAAACGGGGTAGGGAAGATGGTTAAAAAAGACCCCAGCGCTTACGGCGGGCCACAGGCAGCGGAGGTTCCTTATAAACGGCTTTGTTTTCAACGAGAAGCGCCGCGTTTTCCGTAAGCATATAAACCAGCTCCGCCCCGGCTTCTTTTTTCAGAACGCCGAGCGCCTCCTGATAATAAAAATTTCTCGACCCGAGATTATGAGCGTCAGATGCGAGAAAGTGGATCAAATTCGCTTCAATAAGCTGCAGTGAAAAGCTCTTCGCTTTCCGCCCGAATGCTCCGGCAAGGCAGCCGGCCGTCACTTGGGCAGCAGCGCCTTTCTTTACAAGACTGTAAAGGACGGACGGGTTTTCGCGGATTTCTCTGTTCCGCTCCGGGTGGGCGATGACAGGGACATATCCCCTCAGCTGCAATTCATAAAATAGCCGTTCGGCATAGGCCGGAACATGATCGGCCGGAAACTCCGCCAGCACATACTTTGTATCATGGAGCGGGATAAGCGGGCCGCTTTGAAGACCTGCCAGCAGATCTCCGTCTGTTCTGATTTCCTGTCCGGGCAGAACGGTGAGCGGAATGCCTTCCTTATTCAAACGTTTGTTTAACAGTCTGACCGCTTCTTTGACCGTATGCCGGTCCGTGTCATAGCGGTATTTCACGTGATGCGGCGTCGCAATGATCGTATCAATTCCCTGTCTGACCGCTTCTCTCGCCATCTCGAGGCTTTCTGTATCATCCGCCGCGCCGTCGTCTATGGAAGGAAGGATGTGGCAATGGATATCTATCATATTTTAATCCCTCCTTCTTAAAAAGAATGGACCGCGCCCATTATGACATTACTGTCCATAATAGGCGTAGTCCGAGTGTTTCGTTTGTTTTTTTCCGTTCATCACGGCTCCGAGGAGCTTGCACGGGCAATAATCGAGCGCTTCTTTCGCCTTGGCCGCTTTTTCCTTGTCCGTTTTCCCGCTTGAAATCACCATAATGGCCCCGTCAGTATAGCTGCCTAATATTTTCGTATCGGCTACGGCCAAAACGGGAGGCGTGTCTAAAATCACCTTATCATAAACTGCGGATGCTTCTGACAGAAGATCTCTCATGGCCCCCGTCGATAAAAGCTCCGCCGGATTGGGCGGGATCGGCCCGCTCGTTAAAATATCGAGATTGGCTTCCTCAGCCCGCAGGACGGCTTTCTGAAACGGAATCTGTTGTAACAGCAGCGACGTTAAGCCGGTTCCGTTATCCAATTTGAAGGTGAAATGAACCGTCGGTTTGCGCAGATCCGCATCAATTAAAAGCACTTTTTTCCCCTGCTGGGCAAATACGACGGCAAGATTGGCCGCGGTAGTCGACTTTCCTTCTTCCGGACCTGCGGATGTGATTAAAAGGGACTTCACCTCCGTATCGACGGAAGAAAATTCAATGTTTGTACGGATCGTCCGATATTGTTCTGAGTTGATGGACTTCGGCTCTGACATCGTAATCACGCTTCGTTTTGCCGGCTTGTCTTTTTTACGCGTCAACTTGTCCGCCTCCCGCTTGTTTGGTTTCTGCCATCCTCAAATTTTTGGCAACGCTGTCTTTTGCGCTGATTGAAGTAACCGTTCCCAAGACCGGGATGCCGAGCAGCGATTCCAGCTGTTCCTCCGATTTGATCGTATTATCCAGATGTTCCAGCAAAAAGGCGAGACCGATTCCGCCCAAAAGTCCGGCTGCAAACGCAATCGCGATGTTCAGCTTACGGTTAGGCTCTGCCGGTGACTGGCTGTCCGCCGCTTCGGCCTTTGAAAGAATGCTGACATTATCCACGTTCATGATGGCCGTGATCTTGTCCTGAAAAACGGCTGCAACCGTATTTGCCATAACGGCCGCCCGCTTTGCATCCGTATCCCGCACGGCGATCGTCACGACTTGTGAATCCTGCTCGCTGGATACCGTGATTTTCGATTCCAGCTCTTTCGAAGTCATGGACAGATTCAGCTCTTTAATCACCTCATCGAGGATGACCGGGCTTTTGATGATGACATTATACGTGTTGATTAATTGGAGGTTGGTTTGAACGTCATTGAATTGGACTTCTTTTTGATTGTTTTTGGATTGACTGACCAAAATTTGCGTTGAATTTTCATAGACCGGCGTAAGAGCGAAGAAACTGATGAGTCCGCCTGCGGCAGATGCCGCCGCGGTGATAATAAGTATAAACAGCAGACGCTTTCTCAGTATTGCGAATATTTCTTTTATGCTTGCGGATTCTCCCATATAACCTCCATATCACTTTCCGTGTATTCCTATTCCCTCCAATGAACTTTTCCAATTACGATTATACAGATTTGAACTGTCATTTCTAACCTTTTCAAATGACAATATTCGACAAAAATACACAAACACTTCTATTCGGTTTATTTTTGTAAGCGCTTTATACGCTGTTATCACAGGAACAATAAAAAATCCCGCGGTCAAGAGCCCGCGGGACTTTATGTTGCATATCCATTTTTAATATGAGAAATCAAATTCTCAAGCATTTCTTTAGTGGTCATCTCAGAGGACTGCTCACCGATGTCGTGCGCATGCATTAAAATCTTCAGAAACTCCTCTTGATCTAACTTCGTTTTCTTCATCATTCGTTTCCTTTCGGCTTCCATTAAATTGAAAACAAGATTATTATATGCTGTCGGGTGCTGTTTTGCAATCTCTAATACATCATTCGACACACTCGGGTTTTTATGTCCTTTTTTAGGAAAAACTTTTTCCGGACCATGTGTTGCGATATAATAGAGGAATTGGAATCTTTTTATTTTGTGACTCGTTAGGAGCGATAATCATGCTTCAGGATATGATTGCTAAAGAAGATGTGCTCGCAGCGGCTGAACAGCTTAAAGAACTTCTTCCTTACAATGAAGACAATGTTCAGCTGATGAAGAAAGCACTCATTTTATATCGGCAGGATTCCGTCTATCGTATACAGGTTCAAACCCCGACAGAGATTTCCGCGTATGTGCAGGATGTTGTGCCTGTAAGGGTCACGCTGAACTTATTTTTCATGGTGAAAAGCGGCTGCGCATGCCCGTCTGAGGCGATCTGCCGCCACGTGCTGGCCGTTTTTCTTTACGTATATGCCCAATTTGAACGGGTCGGTTCCTTTACCGAGCATTGGCTGGAAAGAGAAAAGCTTGAGGAAAGCAAGGAGCTTGTCCGCCGGCAGTTTCAGGAAAAAGTGCTGCCGAATGAAGAGTCGCTGTCAAGCTGGCTCGCTTTTTTTGATTCGGAATTCTCGCTGTGGGAGGCGCGGACGCCGGCCGGAAGCCAGACGATGCAGGGGCTTTATTACGGCTATTTGTCAGCGCTCAAAAAACATGCCCCGAAAAAACCCGAGCTCAAAAGCTTATATCAGATTCATTCGGCGCTTGCCGTCTGGCTTCACATGTTTACTTTGATTGAGTCAGGCAGACTGGATGCCGAAAAAGATTATTACAGCATCAATCCATACGTTGAACAGCTGTTGGATACGATTTACTCCTCCATTGACAGACTGAAAACGTATGCCTTGTCTTTCTCGCTTGATCCCTTTTTGGACCGGACGCCTCCGGTGATCCGCAGGCTTCTGCTGAAAGAGGAGCTTTTTCAATACGAACGCCTCCGGGTATTCGGTGAAGTTTGGAGCGCGCTTTTGAACCGGCCGAAATGGGTCGCGCGTGAACAGGAGATTCTCGCACAGGAAAGCGGCCGCCGTTTTTCACCGGAAGTACGGTTCGGACGGCTTCATTTGGCCTTTTTGCAAAAAGATGATGCAGCGGTCTTTGAAGATATTTCACGCTTCCCTTCCGAAGCGCTGCCTTATACCTTTCAATGGCTCAGTGAGCTCACCGCCAAAAAAGACTGGAAACGGCTGAAAACATGGTACGGTCAGATCGAACCGCTTGCCGTGAACTACACGAAACTTGATAAGCCGTTTAAAGAAATGCGCGATATTATAGGAGAGCTGTTTGTGCTGCTGGCGGATTATGCGCGGCACTCACGGGATGATCAGCTGTTTGAACGGTTTGCCTCCGGCTGCCTTCCCTATACCTTTACAGAATACAGCCAGTATCTGTACGAAAAACGGCGGTATGCGGAGTGGGTGGAGATTCACAGCCTCGTCGGTTTTTCCGTCTGGGAAATCGAAAAGGACATCCTGAAGGAAATTGCCGCCAGTGATCCGGAAGCGCTCATCCCCTCCTATCACCGGGCGGCGGCCTTTTTTATCGACCAAAAAAACCGCAGCGCCTATAAAGAGGCTGCGCGCCATCTGAAAAAACTGCGGACGCTTTATAAAAAGGCAAAAAAACAGCAGGTTTGGGAGCGGTATATCAGCCAGCTGAGCGCAAGCTACAAGAGGCTGCGCGCCCTTCAAGAAGAATTGCAGAAAGGAAAGTTGATTGATGGCGAGTCTTAAGGAAATTTTCATTCATGTAGAACAAATGGAAGATTGGACATTTACGCTGTCAAGCCATGACGAGAAAGAACAGCCGCTTACGCTCAGTCAGATGAAGACTCATCTGTTCCAATGGCATGAGTCCACCTTTTACGGAACGTTTCTTGAAGACGTCAGCTTCATCGGCACTCCGGCTGTTCTGCTCAGCCCGTGGATGACCGTCGAGCTGCTCGGAAAAAACTCGTTCAATTCATTCAGCACCGTTCAGCTGACAAAGGAAACGGAACCATTAATCGAAGCGGCTTCGACGATATACGAATTTATAGCCGACGGCGATTTTCTTCCGGATTATGAGGCTTGGCAAAAGGGCGTCCTGCGCTTCAAAGACCGCGAGCTTTTGCTGGAAGGCTTTACGGCAGACTGGTTCTCCGCCGCGGTTCAGGACTACATTCAGTACAATGATGACCTGCGGGAAAAATGGCAGCAGATCGAAACCCGTTCGCCGGCCGTTCATACGTTTAAAGGCTCCTTTTTGGACGAAGATGATTTTCTCGAGGGAATCGGCTGGAATGATGATTTGACGCCGTTTACCGTCGGGCTGCGATTAAACGAGCCTGATTTTGACGGTGACGACTGGAAAATCGAAATGTTTTTACGCGAGAAAAAAACCGGAGCCATCACCTTTTTCGACGGACTGAAGGGGCTGAAAAAAGCGTGGCAGGCTTACAGCGGAAAAATCGCGCGTGAACAGGACCGCTTCCGCCGAACGGTTCCCTGGCTTTCATTTGATTCGGGAACGACGCTCATTTCTGAAGAAGAAGCTTGGATCTTCTTATCGGAAGCGAGTGAGACGCTTGTCGATATGGGCGTGGAGATTCTTCTTCCATCGTGGTGGCAGATTGTCCGGGAAAGCAATATGATGCTCAAAGCAAAAGTGTCATCCTCGCCGCGGGGCGAGTCCTTCGTCGGCATGAATGCCCTGCTTGATTTCAACTGGAGATTCGCCACAAACGGAATTGAGCTGACAGAGGATGAATTCAATGAGCTTGTCGCAAACAACAGACGTCTCGTCAACATCCGCGGCCAATGGGTGAAAATTGATCCGCTATTTATTAAACAGATGAAAAAACTGATGGAAAAAGCGGAATCTGAGGGTCTCCACATGTCCGACGTGCTGGCGCGCGAACTGATGGATCACGGGGAAAACGGAGCCGAGGACACGGACATCATTGACTCATCGGCATTTGCAGGGATCAAGATCGAATTATCAAAGCAGCTCAGAAGCCTGATCCGCAAACTGACGGAGGCCCGGGATCTGCCGGAGCATGAAGTCAGCGCCGCGTTTCAGGGACAGCTCCGCCCTTATCAGGTGTACGGCATGAACTGGCTTCTCTTCCTGCGGGAAAACGGCTTCGGCGCCTGTCTCGCAGATGATATGGGACTTGGAAAGACGATTCAGATGATCGCCTATTTTCTTCATGTGAAAGAAAGCGGCCGGCAAAAAGCGCCTGCCTTAATCATTGCGCCGACATCGGTACTCGGCAACTGGCAGCGTGAGCTCCAGACCTTCGCGCCGCAGCTGAAGGCCGTGCTTCATTACGGACCCCGCCGGCCGAAGGAGGAAGCATTTGTCCCGGCCTATCAAGACGCGGATGTCGTTCTTACTTCTTACGGCCTCTCGCACGCCGATCAGGAAGAGCTTTCTTCCGTGACATGGAGCACTATCTGCCTTGATGAAGCGCAAAATATTAAAAACGCGCATACGAAGCAGTCCCGCGCGATCAGAAAGCTGAAAGGCGTCCATCATATCGCGCTGAGCGGAACACCGATGGAAAACCGCCTGACAGAGCTTTGGTCGATCTTTGATTTTATGAACAAAGGCTATCTCGGCAGCCTGACCGGCTTTCATAAACGCTATGTGCTGCCGATTGAAAAAGACCGTGATGAAAAAAGAATCAACCAGCTTCAGCAGTTAATCCGGCCGTTTTTACTGCGCCGGACAAAACGGGATGAAGAAGTGGCGCTTAATCTCCCTGACAAGCTGGAACAAAAAGAGTTTATCCCGCTCTCGGCCGAACAGGCCTCCCTTTATGAGCAGCTTGTCAAAGATACATTTGAACATATGGCTTCTCTGACCGGCATGCAGCGGAAAGCGCTGATTTTGAGCATGCTCGGCCGCTTGAAGCAAATATGCGACCATCCTGCGCTCTATTTGAAGGAAGAACAGACAGAGCTGTTAAACGGGAGATCCGTCAAACTGGAAAAGCTGCTTGACTTAATGGCGGCGATCCGCGGCCAAGGGGAAAGCTGCCTCATTTTCACCCAATACATTCAGATGGGCAACATGATGAAGCGCCTCCTGGAAAAAACATTCGGAGAGCCTGTTCAGTTTTTAAACGGAAGCCTGCCCAAGCAGGAACGCGATTCCCTTGTGGAACGGTTCCAGAAGAAAGAATATCCGACGCTGATTTTGTCACTGAAAGCGGGCGGAACCGGTCTGAACCTGACGGCTGCCAATCATGTCATTCACTATGACAGATGGTGGAATCCGGCGGTGGAAAACCAGGCGACCGACCGCGCCTACCGAATCGGCCAGGAGCGGTTCGTCCACGTGCACAAATTAATTACGACGGGAACGATTGAAGAAAAAATTGATGCCATGCTCGAAGCGAAACAAACGCTGAACGATCAGATTATCCAAAGTGAAAATTGGATTACCGAGCTGTCGTCCGATGAGCTTGAAGAATTATTCACCCTCAGCGCATCGGCGCAATCACATTAAACGCAAAAAGGCCGGCTCTCTCGGAAGAGCCGGTCTTTTAAAATGCCGTCCTTACTGTTACGCCGCATTTGCCATGAATGCGTCACGCCAGTCGTGAACAGTATCGCCAAACCTTTTAAAGTAAATTCCTGATCATATGCGCAACGCCGTTTTGATCATTTGTCAATGTAACGGCGTCAGCGATCTCTTTAATGTCTTCTCTCGCATTTCCCATCGCTATGCCTTTTCCGGCCGCTTGAAGCATTGAGTAATCATTTAAGCTGTCACCGACCGCTGCGGTTTCAGCCATCGGAATGCCGAGCTTTTGCGCCAGCCGTTTAAGCGCCTGCCCTTTAGAAGCATGTCGCGACGACAGTTCAAAATTGTGATCGGCAGAGCTGACAAGGGTGAGGTCTTTCTGATCGCTGAATCGGTCCCAGCCCGCTTTCAGCTTCCGCTCATCAAACGAAAACCCGAGAATATTGTAAAAATCCAAATGTTCTTCTTTCTCAAAGAGCTCACGGTATGATTGAATGTAAGCAAAGCCCGACTGGCTGTATTGCACAGAAGCCGCCTGCTCCAAAATAGAAAGGTCGGTTTCCGGATTGGCGCTTTTTACCCGATCCATTTCGATCTCGAGCAGCTCCCTGCCGGTTTCAGGCGTATAGATGGCTTTGTTTGTAAACACCTCATAGTAATATCGATTCTCTTCAAGCCAGGACAAAATCCCCCGGGCCCTTGTTTTTTCAATCGCATCACAATGGTACAGGCTGCCGTCAGGAGCATGAATGGCGGCTCCGTTTGCGCTGATAATCCAAGTTTTTATGCCGAGCGGTTTGAATATGGAGTGCACGTCAAAATGCGCGCGTCCCGTGGACACCACGATTTCAATTCCCGCTTTCCGGGCTTCCCTTAAAGCCCGCTCGTTTTCATCGCTTACTTGATGACTGCTGTTCAGCAGTGTGCCGTCCAGATCTATGGCAATCAGTTTCACATGTCCTCATCCTCTTCTTCAGAATCAGTTACAAGCAATTCTACGCCGTGCCGGTCGAGCAGATCGCAAAAATCCTGATCAGGCAGCCGATCGGTGATCAGCAGGTCAACCTCGTGCAGGTCTGCATATTGATAAAAACTCGTACGGCCAAGCTTGGAATGATCGCTCAGCGCAATCACCTGTTCCGCCTGCCGGATCATTTTACGCTTGACCATGCCGTCTTCTTCATGCGGTATCGTCAGACCGTTTTCCGAGATGCCGACAACGCCGATCAGCACCTTATCGGCGTGATAATCCCCCAGTTTTTCCACCACAGAAGCGCCGTATAAAAACCGATGTTCCTTTTGCAGCTTCCCGCCGAGCAGATGAATGTCAATTCCCTCTTTTGCAGAGAGGATATCGGCCTGATTGATCGAATTTGTAATAACAGTGCAGCCGGTGACATTTAAATGCTCGGCGCAGGCCTGAACGGTTGTGGAGGTATCCAGGATGATCCGGTCTCCTTTATGGATCAGGGAGGCGGCCAGTCTGCCGATTTTGCTTTTCTCTTCAGAAACGGTTTTCAGCCGGCCGGAATAGCCAGGCACTTCCTGATGCACAGACGGCAGAATCGCGCCGCCCCGTGTTCTGATAATGGCCCCGCGCTCTTTCAGCTTGACAAGGTCCCGTCTTGCGGTGTCTCTTGAAATATGAAGCAGCGAACATATCTGTTCAGCGGTGATCCGCCGATGCCGTTTCAAATATTCCATTATCGCAATCAGTCTTTCTTCTTGATACACGTCCTCATTCCTTTTTTCGTCACTTATCTGTAAGTAATTATAAGTTTTTATCTTAAAATATTCAATTATTTTAAGTGTTTATAAGTGAAATCACTTCTTTTTAACCATTTTTTAGACCCCGAACCAAAAAAACCAGTCTTTCGACTGGCGTATAGGAAGGGGGTATTGCGGGGCCCGCCAAAAGGCGGGAAAAAGAGGAAAAAAAGCATGTTATTCAGCCAGCGGCTCTTTCCGTTTTTGATCCATAAACCGAACGGTATCAGCCATGACCTCGGTCACATAAACTTTTACGCCGTCTGTCTTTTCATAGCTTCTCGTCTGGATTCTGCCGCTCACACCGACCAATGACCCTTTTTGGCAGTACAATGCCGTGTTTTCAGCGCTTTTTCTCCAAATGGTGCAGTTGACAAAGTCAGTTCCGGTTTCACCTGACGCGCTTTTAAAATTGCGGCTGACAGCCAAGGTAATATGAGCCACGGCAATGCCCGCTGATGTAAAACGGAGCTCCGGGTCTTTCGTCAGCCGGCCGACAAGCATCACGTGGTTAAACAAGCCGTATCCTCCTCTCTTTTCGAGGGTGGCTTCATTGTAGTACAAGAGCTCCTGAAAGCAAAAAGCGGAAAAAACCGTTATCCGTTTATGCCTCTCTTATGATTTCGCTTTTCTTTCAGATAAAAAAAACTTTTTCTTTTGACCGCTTATGTAATATGTATTTTTGAGCAGCCGCGAAAAAAGTTTCGTTTTAAGCCAGTTTTTCTCAAACATCCTGACAAACTTTCCGCCGTCCCATGCGAACCAGTAAAAACTCAGCTTTTTATCAGTCAGCGAAAGCTGAATTTTATACTGTTCCATGCGGTCTTTTGTTTCATACAAAAAGACGACATTCCCTCTTCTGTTAAGATGCACCTCGCACTCTTCCTTTTTGGATACTAAGTAGGAATGATCGTCTTCCCGCCTTAAGCCGTCTTCTATATAAATTTCCTTCAGGCGCAATTGATTCATAAGCATCTCTCCATGACTATATTCTTTTACATTATAATGAAAAAATAGAAATGATTAAATGTTGACCGCCTACAAAAATGATGAAGCATGTCTTACAGCATTTTCCCGGAAAAAGTGATATGTGTTATAATAAATGAACGAAAAAACATGGACAACAGGGGTGAAAATAGAGATGAAGACCTTTAAACTGGTTGATCTGAATGTGGAACGTTTAGATAAAGACGATCGGCCGATTGAACAGTTTCCCCTTTTAGACGGATTGATTATCAATAAAGAAGACGGTGAAAACCATTGGTTAATTGAAGCTCTGGTCCCGGCCGAACACTTTTCTTTTTTTGACATGCTGATGAAAAGCCAGAAAGAAGCGAAGGTGTTTGTAACGATTACGAAAAAAAGCAACCGTCCCGCCCAGCTGACGGGAAGCATCAAAAATATCGTCGAGCTGGAAAAGAGTATACAAGTTTTAATTTACGGTCAAATGGTGTCAAGAAATCACCCCGGATCAGAAAGCATTCTGGAGTCGCTCGTGAAAGAAGGATACTCAGGCAGCCGGCTGATTGAAGCGTTCAAACAAAAATTATAATCATGAAAAAGGCCGGACGTTAATCATCCAGCCTTTTTTTATGCCCTAGTCATTGTGATGCGCCCGCTGTTTCAGCAGATCTCTGATTTCAGTCAGCAGTTCTGTCTGCTGATCTGTTTCTTCGGCTTCTTCCGCCTCTTCTTCAGCTTCTTTTTTACGTCTCAGCTTGCCTATTGTGCGAATCACGATAAAAATAGAAAATGAAATAATGAAGAAGTTCACAATCGTTTGTATAAAGCTTCCGTACTTGATATGGGCGTCGCCGAATGTCACTGCCAGTCCTGAAAAATCAAGGCCGCCAAGAAGAAGACCGACAAGCGGCATAATGATATCTTCAACGAGTGACGTCACGATTTTCCCGAAAGCGCCGCCGATGACAACACCGATTGCCAGATCCATAATATTGCCCTTCATCGCAAAGCTTTTAAATTCTGACCACATTACATTCACCCCTTTCTACACGAAATGGGCTTTTTTATAAGCCCATTTGTTTATTTTTATTCTCCGAGTGCAAAGGTTAATTCGGCTTCACACACGAGCTCGCCGTCAACTTTGGCAACGCCTTTGCCGCGTCCGATCGTACCGCGTGCACGTGTAATGTCCACTTCAAGCTCCAGCTTGTCACCCGGTTTTACCTGCTTTTTGAAACGGCAGTTATCAATCCCCGCAAAAAACGCGAGTCTGCCCCTGTTTTCTTCTTTAATCAGCATCGCCACAGCTCCGACCTGCGCCAAAGCCTCTACGATTAATACGCCCGGCATAACAGGGTATTCAGGAAAATGGCCGTTAAAAAAATCTTCATTCGCCGTCACATTTTTATATCCCGCCGCCCGTTTTCCTTCTTCGACTTCCGTAATTCTGTCTACCAGAAGAAACGGATAGCGATGGGGAATAATTTCTTTAATTTGCTGAGTATCAAGCATTCTCTTGACATCTCCTTCATCGACAATAGTATGTATAGAAGGTATAAGTGGTAACCAATCTGTACATTTGGAAGTATATTATGAATCAATTTCTTTTTCAACCGCACTATAAACTGTAACCAGCTGGCAATGAGCCTCGTCCATTAATGTGTTATGATAAATAAAGATTTTTACCCTAAGCAAAGAGGTTGGAAGATGATTGCTAAGTTTACTGAAAAACGCACGCTGGTGATGCTGAATGAGTGGTATGACGCCATGGGAAAACGCCAATTCGATCTAGCCCGTTCCCTTCACGAACAAATCAATCAGCATCTCCCCAAATTACAAAAGAATGCAAAGCTCAATCTCAGATATCAGCTGTTTTTTGCACGGTTTCAGCTGCTGTTTGAGAAAAAAGACGGGCTGGTTAAACTGTTCTGTGAGCTGAAGCGGCGCAAAGATGAGATGGATCATGAATTAACTTATTATTTCCATTTTTTTAAAGGATTATTCCATATGGTGAACGGCACTCCGAACCGGGCTGTCTGCCGCTTTAAAGAAGCCGAACAGTACCTGCCGGCCATCCAGAACCGTATTGAAGCCGCTGAATTTTATTATAAAACAGCGGGTGCTTATTACATGATGAAGTCGCCTCCGCTTTCCATTCAATATGTCAACAAAGCGCTGAAGATCTATCAAAATGAATTCGGCTACATCAAAAAAACGCTCAGCTGCCAGCTGCTTCTCGCCGTAAATTACATAGACGAGGCACGCTATGAAGACGCTGAACAGCTCTTCAATGAATCCATAAAAATAACAGACCGCATCAATGACAATAACCTGCTGTGCCACGCTTATTACAATTTTGGTTTTTTAAAGACCGCTCAGAAAAAAGATAAAGAGGCGCTTCCTTTTTACAAAAAGGTATTGGGCAATCAGCGTTTTGAAAAGGAGTCTCCCGTTTCCTACCTTCATTGTGTATACGAAGCGGTCAGAGCACTTTTTAAAACCGGATGCTCCGCCGAAGGACAAACCGTGCTGCAGAAAGGATTATACATAGCTGACAAAGTGCAGAACAACATCATGAAACTGAAGCTGGCCGCGCTCAAAACACTGTATACCTCTCAGGAAGATCCGTACGACCGATTGCAGAAGCTCGTGCTGGAGCTGCAGAAAATTGAAGCGTGGGTGGATTTGGAAGTGCTGCTTCAGGATATTACGGATTACTACAAAAAAAAGGGCGATTTTGAGAAAGCCGCATTTTTCATCATGCGCGGCTGATCAAAACGCCCCCTTCTTTTATTATCTGACTGAGTTGATTAAGCCCAGCATTTGGTCTCCCAATGTAATCGTGCGGCTGTTCAGCTGGTAAGAACGCTGCGACACGATTAAGTCGGTCATTTCCTTAGACATATCGACATTTGAATTTTCAAGCGCCCCCTGCTCCATGCCGATCCCCTGCCGGTTTGCGCCGGTCAGCTCTTCAATCGCTGAAGCTCCCGCACCGTTTACGGAAAACAGATTATCCCCTTCCGCATGAAGCGCCTGAGGATTATTGACATTGACGATGCCGAGATTAAACGTCTGAGAACGGGTCCCTGCCTGGTCTGAAGCTGTCAGGGTTCCGGTTTTGCTGATTTTCAGCTTAGTCAGCGAGCTGTCAATTTGGATGGGCTGACCGTTCTCATCGAGGATGGGATTGCCTCCCGCCGTCATCAGCTGCAGAACCCGGTTATTTCCGCCGGCCGGCTTGAGGGTGAGTGAGCCGTCCCTTGTATACACCCGCCGTCCGTCCGCTTCTGCCTGGAGATATTGATATGGTGATGTGAACGCGATATCAAGATCACGGTCGGTTTTTTTGATGCTTCCCTGCCCTGAATCCAGCTGCGGCGTCATCATCGCTCCGGCGCCGAGACGCAGGCCGGGCGGTGTTTTCCGCATGTTCGGCGAATTTTCCTTTTTATCATCTATTTGATCATACTGCTGCCTGATCAGCTCGGAAAAGCGGGAGTCCCTCGCTTTATAGCCTGTCGTATCACTGTTTGAAAGGTTGCTGCTGACTGTATCCATCTGCTGCTGAAGCTGGTTTAAGGCTGTTGAAGCCGTCAGCATTGATCTGAGCATCATAATTGAACGTCCCCCATTTTATTACACTTTGCCGATTTCATTTGCGGCTTTATCCATGCTTTTATCGTAAGCCTGAATGACTTTCTGATTGGCTTCAAATGATCTGTATGCTTCCGTCATTTCTGTATACGTGCTTGTCACGTCCACGTTTGAAAGCTCCGAGACGCCTTGTTTTAAGGTATACGAGACTTGGGGATTCGCCGCCGCACTCGGCAGTTCAGAGCCGTCGGCCGTGCTGTATAGGTCATTGCCGTCCCGTTTCAGATTGCGCACGTCTTCTTCCATTCTGATGTCAATCTGTCCCGCCGGCCGGCCGTTTGTTGTGACCGTGCCGTTTTCTGATACGGTGAATTTTTCATTGTCGACTGTAATCGGCTGTCCGTTTGTTGATAAAACAAGGTTTCCGTTTATCGTAAGCTGATTGTTTTCATTTAATGAGAAAGTGCTGCTTTTTGAATAGCGGACGCCGCCCGCAGTCTGAACCGGATAAAACAGCTCGGCGTTTTCATTCGTTTTGGCATTCTTGGGAACCTGATTCTCCATAAGCGCGATATCCGTCGGCTGATCGGTCGTTTTCAGGCTGCCCTGCGTGAACAATGGTTTCAGCTCCTGCATGTACACGCCTGTGTTGACGGAACCGATTTTCGTTTTTTTGTCGCCTTCTATTCGGCTCAAAAGCATTTCGGGAAAGGCGCGGATTGAACCTTGATCCTCTTTGTACCCTGATGTATTCGCGTTTGCGATATTATTTGACAGCATTTCCGTTCTTCTCTGCTGTGTAATCATTGCGGACGTTGCGGTATATAATCCTTTTAACAAGTCTTCCACCTCTGAAATAGCATGATTTCCAGTTGCCTAACCAGAACGTTTGTTCTATAATGAAGATCAGCATTTTTTCTTATTATCGGATTTACATTCCCTTTCGTGAAGGGTTTTACAGAAAAAACCTCATTCTTTTTCAAGAATGAGGTTTTATGATCAGCTCAGTTTGCGTTTTGGAAGCTTGTCCATGTTATCAAGCATGACGCCGGTTCCGACCGCAACACAATCCATCGGATTCTCAGCGACAAGAACAGGCACCTTCAGTTCTTCGGCAAGAAGCTGGTCAAGTCCGTTTAACAGCGCTCCCCCGCCGGTAATGATGACGCCGCGGTCGATGATATCAGCGGACAATTCAGGCGGTGTTCTTTCAAGAACCTGCTTGGCAGCCTGCACAATGACGGCAACTGATTCACGAAGGGCTTCTTCCACTTCTTTGCTGTTTACTGTAATCGTTCTCGGCAGACCGGAAACCATGTCACGGCCGCGAATGGTGATTTCTTCATGACGTGCGTCTGGGAAAACCGTTGCGACCTTCACCTTAATATCTTCAGCGGTACGCTCACCGATCAGCAGCTTGTACTCGCGTTTGATATAATTTAAGATTTCCATGTCAAACTTGTCCCCAGCCATCTTAATAGAAGAGGAGGTGACAATATCGCCCATAGAAATAACTGCGATATCCGTCGTACCGCCTCCGATGTCAACAACCATGTTACCGCTCGGCTGGAAGATTTCCATACCTGCGCCGATAGCGGCAACTTTCGGTTCTTCTTCAAGGTACACATGCTTTCCGCCGCTTTTTTCTGCGGCTTCTTTAATCGCTTTTTGCTCAACGGACGTAATATTCGTCGGGCAGCAGATCAGCATACGCGGTTTTGAGAAAAGTCCTTTTACATTCAGTTTATTAATGAAGTGTTTCAGCATGGCTTCTGTTACTTCGAAGTCTGCGATTACGCCGTCTTTCAGCGGACGGATCGCAACAATGTTCCCAGGTGTACGTCCAACCATTCGTCTGGCTTCTTCGCCGACCGCCAGCACTTTGCCGCTGTTTTTATCAAGCGCCACAACGGACGGCTCATTCAGAACAATTCCTTTTCCTTTTACATGGATCAGTACATTTGCAGTACCGAGGTCAATTCCAATATCCCTTGCAAACATCTATTTATATCCTCCTTGATATCTGTTTCACAGTAAAATATCCACATTGTGCCCTAATTATATATATTATCATAATTTATCAAAAAAAAGCTGCTGAACGAGATAAGTTCTTGACAAAATTTTGCGGATATTCGCGAAACTGCCCGGAGGAAAAAAAGGGAGCCGGCAGACGTCAGACGCTACGGCTGCTGAACGGGCTCCCCTTCTAGAATTTCATCTTTTTTGTACTTTAATTTCGTCGCCTCTCCTCCTCTTAAATGTCTGATGGATTTATGATAATCGAGTATTTCTTTTACTTCATTCGCCAAGTCAGGATTGATTTCAGGCAGGCGCTCTGTCAGATCTTTGTGTACGGTACTTTTGGAAACACCAAACTCTTTCGCAATGACACGAACGGTTTTTTTCGTCTCCACGATATACTTACCAATCTTGATTGTTCGCTCTTTGATGTAATCGTGCACACCACTCGACCTCCCCAGTTGGATGTGAGAAGTGTGAAATGAGATCCGTATTCTGTAACAGATTCACTGATGATGCAGCTTCTTTGTTGTCCGATTATATAAGAAGGTTTTTGAAATATGCCCACGATCCCTCACCTCAAACACTCTCTTTGATAGGTTTGTAACAGTGTATTAGCAATGAATTGGGAATATGCTAAAAACTCAATAAGGACAAGGGACGGATCGCAATTTTCTGCTTTTTGAACGAGGGGCTTTACATCGGCGCGATCCTGCTGTAGAATGAAACAGCGCAATTAGTTACTTAGGTAAGTTTTTTGAAAAGGAGAACGGAAATGATCCCCGTCAACAGACGCCTCATTCATCAAATCAATCAATGCGCCCGCCTGATTACGAAGAAAGCCAATGAGCGGCTGGAACCATTCGGCCTGTACTCCTCTCAATGGTCAATCCTATAT
The DNA here is from genome assembly GCF_056399565.1 of Bacillus sp. 01N42_2. NCBI lineage: Bacteria > Bacillati > Bacillota > Bacilli > Caryophanales > Bacillaceae > Bacillus > Bacillus sp. 01N42_2. The sequence goes on from NZ_JBFTRO010000001.1 coordinate 393,439, forward strand.
TGCTTGAAAACGATCGGACCGATGACCCAAAAAGAAATCTGGTCCTATCTGAATGTGGAGGCGCCGACCGTTACCAGAACGATCAAACGCCTTGAAGAAAACGGCTGGATTCAGCGGGAACAGGGAGAAGACAAGCGGGAAAAGCTCGTCGTCTTGACGAAGGAAGCTGAATTGAAATACGACTGCATCAATCAAGAGATGCTGAAGTTCGAGGAAGACATGCTTGCGGATTTCCAAGATGGAGATAAGGAAGCTTTTTCTGAGTTTCTGAATGTGTTTTTAACGAAATAAAAAAGAAAGGGAAGTGCTGTACTTTTGAGTAAATCTGACTCGATCTGGACCAAAGATTTTATTATGGTCGTACTCGTGAATTTATTTGTCTTTGTGTTCTTTTATACATTTTTGGCCGTGCTGCCTATTTATATGATTCAGGAGCTTGGCGGCAGTGAATCGCAAGGAGGGCTTTTGATCAGCCTGTTCCTGTTATCTGCTATTATTACCCGTCCTTTTTCAGGGTCGATTATTGAACGGTTCGGCAAGAAAAGAATGACGATTGTATCTCTGGCGCTGTTCGCCCTGTCTTCTTATCTGTATTTGCCGATACACAATTTCTATCTGCTGCTCGGACTGCGTTTTTTCCAAGGCATCTGGTTCAGCATTTTAACGACGGTCACGGGTGCAATTGCCGCTGACCTTATTCCCGCCAAGCGGCGCGGCGAGGGACTCGGTTATTTCGCGATGTCTATGAACCTTGCCATGGCGATCGGTCCGTTTCTCGGGCTGAGCCTTGTGAAAGTCATTTCATTCCCGGTTTTCTTTACGATTTTCGCCGTGTTTGTTTCTTTAGGCTTGTTAATTGCTTTCATGATTCGCGTGCCGGATCAAAACAACAGCGGAACGACTGTCTTCCGTTTTTCTTTCTCCGACATGTTTGAAAAAGGCGCGCTTAAAATCGCGATTGTCGGGTTGTCCATTTCTTTCTGTTATTCAAGTGTGACTTCATATTTATCTGTTTATGCAAAGACGATCCATCTGTTGGATGTCAGCGGCTATTTCTTCGTCTGTTTCGCCGTGACGATGATGGCAGCCCGTCCTTTCACAGGAAAGCTGTTTGACAAAATCGGACCGGGAATCGTCATCTACCCGTCGATTATCGTATTTTCCGCAGGGCTTTGCATGCTGGCGATGACAAACAGCGCCCTCATGCTTCTCTTATCCGGCGCCGTCATCGGTCTCGGCTACGGCTCTATCGTACCGTGTATGCAGACTTTGGCGATTCAGAACTCGCCCGGACACCGTTCAGGCTTCGCAACGGCTACCTTCTTCACTTTCTTTGACAGCGGGATTGCCGGCGGGTCCTATGTATTCGGCCTCTTCGTCGCTTCGGCCGGATTCCATTCGATTTATCTGGCAGCGGGGCTGTTCGTCCTGATTGCTTTACTTCTGTATGGCTGGAGCCAGAAAAAAAGAACGCCGCTTGAAGCGGACGGAAACGTTTCAATCGCAGACTGATATGACAAAAAGCCGGGGGCAGCCCCCGGCTTTTTTTATTCTGCCGCTCTTTCCCGCACCATTTGTCCCGCCGCTTTCGCATAAGGCGGATGGAAATACATAAGCACCGTATAACCGAGACATGACACAATCACACCCGCGAACCAGGAAATATCGTAGATGCCGGCGAACGCCGGGACGTACATCCCGATTAAGGAAATAAACGCGCCGAGAAAGGTCGCGGCAAAAGCCCGGTAATTATAGCCTTTGTAATAAGTGTACTGTCCGTTTTCCGAATAAAGGTCTTCAACTGAAAGCTGTCTTTTTCTGATGAGAAAATAATCAGCCATCATCACCCCGGCTACCGGTCCGAGCATCCCGCCGATGAGTCCGAGAAACGCATATACATTCGTGGCGCTCTCCATCAGCTTCCACGGTATTGTGAACAGGGCCAGAACGGCGGTCAAATACCCTCCCCTTCTGAACGTAATATATTTAGGCAGGGCATTCGCCAAGTCATAGGCCGGTGACACGATGTTTGCCGCCACGTTGACCGAGACGGCGGCGATGCAGAGTGTGATGACCGAAAGAGCGATAACGAAAGGATTATCAAACCGGGCCAAAATCTCCACCACATCCCAAATTGGTTTCCCGAATGCAACCTGTGATCCGGATGTCACTGTAATGCTTGCAAATGCAAACAGGGCAAACGTTCCCGGCAGGCCGTAAAACTGGCCGCGGATCTGTTCTTTTTGCGACGCGGCGAACCGGGTGAAGTCAGGAATATTCAGAATCAATGTCGCCCATATTCCGATAATGCCCGTTACTCCCGCCGCAAACGGCCAAAACGTTTCAGAAAAGGTATGAAATTTTCCCGGCTGCGAGTAAATCGGACCGAGCCCGCCGGCAATATCTATCGCCCACCAGACCATGCCGCCGAATACGAGATAAACAAGCGGACCCGCCCACACTTCAAATTTTTTGATCGATTCCATGCCGTGCCTCAGCACAAGCAGATGAATGCCCCAAAAGAAAATAAACGACAGAAAGCCCGGCAGATGAAGCCCGAATATATTCCAATCTCCGCCGAGGCTTCCCCAGCCCGGCCATATGTTCAGCAGCAGAATGTTTAAAGCCGTGCTCCCGGCAAATGTTTGAATTCCGAGCCACATAATGGCCGTAAACGCCCGGAGAAGCGCCGGAATGTTTGCGCCGTATATTCCGTAAGAAGCCCTGATGATGACCGGAAAGGGAAGCCCGTATTTCGTTCCGGCATGTCCGTTTAAGGCGAGAGCGGCGAATAAAATGAGTGATGCTGTCACGATAATGGCGAGCACCTGCCACGGAGAAAGGCCGATCGCAATGAGCCCGCCTACAGTCGCATAGGTCGGGATGTTATGAATGCAGCCCATCCAGATAGATGCAAAATTCACCGCTTTCCATGTCCGTTCTCCTTCTTCTAAAGGCAGTAAATCTTTGTTGCTGAGCCGATCATTCGTTGGTTTTTTCATCTTCACCCTCCTGTATGTACGGTTTCCTCACATATCATGTTAAAGAATATAACTGAAAATTCCGTAAATAACATTGGGCGCTATCGACAATTTTCGTTTTGATTTTTGAGCACATTGCACATAAAAAAAGAGACGGGAAGTACCCGTCTCTTTTTGATGCGGCTGTTAAGAGGCCTTTTTGAGAAGAACCGAAAACCGGAACGCCATCAAAAGGCTTACGGCGCCGACAATGATAAGAATCGTGCCGAGCATATGAAAATGGCCGGCGGTTATTTCTTTTCCGAAAAGAATGCCCAAAATGACGGAAGATAAAATCGAACCGAGATACCGGCAGGTCTGAAACAGGCCGGACGTTGTTCCGACCATGTCGGCTGGACTTGTTTTCAGCATGGCCGCCTGAAACGTCACATTGCCGAAGCCGTAACCGACACCCAGGACGGACAGAATCAGCCCCTTACCTATCATAGGCGCCTGAAGGAAGAAGAACGTTAACAGCACCGCCCCGATCGCAGTCAGGCAGGTTCCGGCAACAATCGGCTGAAGAACCCCTTTCTTATCTATCCATTTTCCGGTCAAAGGCGACACCAGGATGCTCATGCCTGACATAAACAGCATAATCATTCCGCTTGTCTGGACGGACAAATGCATTTCATCCTGAAAATAGCTCGGAAGTCCGAAAAAGATGCAGTAAAAGAATATATTCAGCAGAATAAATTGAATATACACCGACGATAGTTTCCGATGCGTTTTAAACAGCCTGACATCAATAAACGGCTTCTCCGTTTTCAGCTCGCGCCAGATAAACAGCCCGACAAACAAAAGCCCGAATACGCCTTCTGTATAGTGAGGCTTCGTACTGAAGGACAACAAAAATGACAAAAGCAGAATAATCGCCCCGGCAAACAGGAGTATCCCGATCGTATCAAGCTGGCGGAGCACGGCTTTCAAGCCGCCGATCTCGCGCTTTTCATCTTTCGGAAACATATACATCCCGAGAAAAAAGCTGAGAATGATAAACGGCAGATTGACGAAAAAGATCGCGGGCCATCCTCCCCAAACGATCAGAAAACCGCCGAGTGTCGGACCGAGCGCCGTCATAGCTGATGCAAAGATCGACAGGACGGCAAGCGCCGACGCCTGCTTCTCCTGTATATTCGAACGGATCAACCCGACGCCGGACGGATATATCGCGCTGCTTCCGATCGATTGAAACAGTCTCAAAATTAACAACGTCATGAAAGTCGGCGCAAACGGCGCGCCGACGGCCGAGACGGCAACAAGCAGAAGCCCGATCAAAAACAGCTTCTTCCTGCCGAGCATATCACCGAGCTTTCCGGTAACAGGCTGCGCCACCGCACTGGCCAGATAAAAGGACGATATCAGCCAGGACACCGTTGTAAACGACAGGTGAAATTCATGCTGAATACTGTGAAGCGCAAGAGAAATCATCGACGAGTTCAATGGGTTCAGCATCGTCCCCGAAGCCACGGCCGTCAAAAACAGAACGCGGCTTTTTTTGGAGATTGTCATTTTGTCTGTGCGATAAATTCTTCCGTCGTCCGGCTTCTGCCGATTCTCGGGAAGATAAACTTGAGTGTCGCTTCGTGCTGTTCATCGCTGAACGTCGCCATCGCGTCAGTCACGAAAACTTGCTGATACCCGAGCTGAAAAGCTTCCCGCGCCGTGCTTTCCACACCGATGTTTGTCGCAATCCCGCATAATACAATCGTGTCGATTCCCCGTCTTCTGAGCTGAAGATCCAGATCCGTGCCGAAAAACGCGCCCCACTGCCGTTTTGTCACCGTATAATCATCTTCTTTCACTCCGATTTCAGGCACAAATTCCGCCCAATCCGCCGCCGGAGCCGAATGGCCCGCCGCCCCTTCATCCGTCAGCGGCTTCAGCGCATCAGCCCCGTCATGAAAATCAACGTTCACAAAGCTGATAAAACCGCCTTTTTCCCGAAACACATCAATTAATTTTTTCGCGTTTGGCACAACGGCCCCGCTTTTATCCATCGGCACAATGCCTTTTTGTAAATCAATAAGGACCAAAGCCGTTTTTTCAAATTGCAGATTCAAAGATGTTGTCATATTCCATTCCTCCTGATGCAGTTAGTGTTTCTCACCCCGATTATTTTACTCTTTCCCGGACAGGATTTCTTCTTCCGTGCTCCGATGCTCTTTTTATGGATATAAAGTCACATGACGTTCATTTGAAAAGCGACATGATGAACGCAAAAAACCATGTCAGATAACCTTACACGAAAATGTTTTATCATTCTTTTTTCTCTATAATAATGAATTAATCACAATTACATTCTGAATGAGACGGAGGAATACAACATGCAGATGGGCGATACAGTATTTATGTTCTTTTGCGCTTTACTCGTGTGGCTGATGACCCCCGGGCTGGCTTTATTTTACGGCGGAATGGTAAAAAGCAAAAATGTGCTCAGCACGGCGATGCACAGTTTTTCTTCCATTGCCATCGTATCCGTCGTTTGGGTTTTGTACGGATATTCACTTGCTTTTGCTCCCGGCAATACATGGCTTGGCGGCATTGAATGGGCCGGTCTGAAGGGAATCGGCTTTGACCCCGGAAGCTACAGTGATACGATCCCGCATTCATTGTTCATGATGTTCCAAATGACATTTGCAGTCCTGACAACGGCAATTATTTCCGGAGCATTCGCTGAACGCATGAGATTCAGTGCTTTTCTTTTATTTTCCTTTTTGTGGGTTTCCCTCGTATATACACCTGTTGCGCACTGGGTATGGGGCGGCGGCTGGATCGGCCAAATGGGCGCCCTTGATTTTGCGGGCGGAAATGTTGTTCACATCTCTTCCGGAGTTGCCGGACTCGTTCTGGCGATTGTCCTCGGGAAACGCAAGGACGGCACGGCGGCTTCTCCTCACAACTTAATTTATACGTTCTTGGGCGGGGCGCTCATTTGGTTCGGTTGGTTCGGCTTCAATGTCGGCAGCGCCCTGACGCTTGACAGTATCGCGATGTTTGCTTTCATTAATACAAACACCGCAGCTGCGGCCGGAATTATCGGCTGGATTCTAATCGAATGGATGCTGAACAAGAAACCGACTATGCTGGGTGCTGTATCAGGCGCTATCGCCGGACTTGTCGCCATTACGCCGGCTGCCGGGTTCGTTACGCCGTTTTCTTCCATCGTGATCGGTTTTATCGGCGGGCTTGTCTGCTTTTGGGGCGTATATTGGCTCAAAAAGACTTTCGGATACGATGATGCGCTTGACGCTTTCGGCCTGCATGGAATCGGCGGGACATGGGGCGGCATCGCGACCGGTTTATTCGCCACCACTTCCGTCAATGACGGCGGGGCAAACGGGCTGTTTTACGGCGATCCGGGACTGCTTTGGAAACAGATTGCGGCCATTGCGGCAACCTATGTATTTGTATTTATTGTCACTTTCGTTATCATTAAAATTGTAGGTCTGTTCATCCCCCTCCGCGCCAGTGAAGAAGAAGAATCACTCGGGCTTGATTTAACGATGCATGGGGAAAAAGCATATCAGGACTTATAAAGTGAGGAGTGACTTAGATGAGCGGTCAAATGTTCAAGGTAGAAATCGTTACGCGTCCGGCTAAGTTTGAAACATTGAAGCAGGAACTCGGTAAAATCGGAGTCACATCGCTGACTTTCTCCAACGTACACGGCTGCGGCCTTCAAAAAGCCCACACCGAACTGTACCGCGGAGTCAAAATTGAAAGCAATGTGTATGAACGGCTGAAAGTGGAAATCGTTGTCAGCAAGGTCCCCGTTGATCAAGTGGTGGAAACGGCGAAAAAAGTGCTGAAAACGGGAGAGCCCGGCGACGGCAAAATATTTGTCTATGAAATCGGAAACACGATTAATATCCGCACCGGAGAAGAAGGACCAGGAGCTTTATAAACATACAGAACGCCCGGAGACAGCATGTCCCGGGCGTTTTTTTTTCGGGCTTCATTAAAAAGAAGAAGCCTTTTTTTCATGCGGGACAGGCCGCTTATGCCGTACGGTTTGTTTTTTTGAATATGTACTGATATTGACCAGTATGCCGCACAAAAACAGCGTCATAATCAATGAAGAACCGCCGTAGCTGATAAACGGAAGCGGCACACCCGTAACCGGGAGGAGTCCGCTCATCGCTCCCAAATTCAATACAACCTGAAACATCAATTGGAACGTAATTCCGATGGCGAGAAGCTTCCCGAACGGGTCATCAGCACGCATGGCTGTTTTTACGCCGAGAAGCATTAACGCGAAATATAATCCCAACACGATCAGAACACCGAATATCCCCAGTTCTTCGCTGATCACAGCCATAATGAAGTCAGTATGCGCCTCAGGCAGGTAATTCATTTTTTCAACACTGTTCCCAAGGCCTCTTCCGAAAAATCCGCCTCCGGAAATGGCGAAATAAGATTGAATCAGCTGATAGCCGTCCCCGTTCGCGTCACCAAACGGATTGGTAAAAGAAACAAGGCGCTTCACACGATAGGAAGCGGAAAATGCGAGATAAATGACTCCCGACACCGCCGTCGCGCCGAGCACGAGCAAATGGCGCTTTTTCAAGCCGGCACATAATAAAATTGACCCGCACGCCGCCAGAATTAAGGAAGCCGTTCCTAAATCAGGCTCCGCCAATGTCAGCAGAAAAGCGGTTCCCAAAATGACTAAAGGCGGCAGAACCCCCTTTACAAATTGATGAATGTACGGCTGCTTTTTCGTGTAAATCGCAGCGAAATACAAAATCATCGCAATCTTCGCCAATTCAGACGGCTGTATGACAAGCGGCCCCGCTCCCAGCCATCTGCGGGAAAAATTCCGCTCCAGCCCGATTCCCGGTATCAATACGAGCAGCAGCAACACCAGTGATCCGACCACAAACAGCGGTACAAGCCGGGCATAGCGCTTATACGGCAGACAGGCTGCAAATAAAAATAAGCATATTCCGATCAGCAAAGAGGTTCTCTGTTTATGGAAGAAATAGGATGGATCTCCGTATCGCTGAGACCCCATCACATCACTGGCGCTGTACACCATTAACAAACCGAATCCGCAAAGCAGCATGATGACAAACACAAGCGGCAGATCGGCGTTTTTCAAACGTTTCAGCAACGGACAAAACTCCTTCGGCTATTCTTTTCCCTCATACTTGACGCACAGTAATACAGTCACGTTTCATTCTGTTTACTTTTTTATAATTATTTTTAATACCAATTGTGTCTCATAGAAAAAAGCATTACACTGTTCATATAAAATAAAGATAAAAGGTGATATTTGTGAATTACGAACTGTTTAAAGCGATCAATGGTTTGTCGCACCATAGTGCCATTCTCGACTCTATCATGGTATTTATAACGGAATACGCCCTTTACGCCTACGCCCTTTTCCTGCTTGCCATGTGGCTGTTTGGAAACACAAAAGGCAGACAAAACGCCCTGTACGCGGGCTTCACGGGTGTTGCGGCGCTTATCATCAACTACCTCATCACGAAAGTCTATGTCGAGCCGCGCCCCTTTGTCGATCATACGGTTCATACGCTGATCCCTCATGCCGCGGATGCTTCTTTTCCGAGTGACCATACGACAGGCGCTTTGGCCATTTCAATTGCGATTCTGTTCCGCAACAAAAAACTCGGCTGGCCGCTAGTGATTTTCGGCCTTTTGACCGGCTTCTCAAGAATTTGGGTCGGCCACCATTATCCGATTGATGTACTCGGAAGCATTATCGTTTCCCTCGTTGTCGGATTCCTGCTGTTCAGATTTTCAAATGTGCTTCGTCCGATTGTCGACCTGATCGTGCGAATCTACGAAAGCATCGTTCATAAAAACAAATCGACAAACCATCATATATAAAAAAAGCCGGCGTCTTTCACAGACTGCCGGTTTTTGTATGTTTGGCGGTATGTTTTTTCCTTTGTAAAACACAGAATACAGCAATGCCGAGACTGTCAATCAGCACATCACGGAGGCAGCCGTTTCTGCCGAAAAAGAGCTGGACGATTTCTGTCAGGAAGGCGGCGGCCAATGCATAGAGCACCGCCCTCTTCATGCGTCTGCGCTCCCTGAAAAACAAACAAGTGAGCACAAAAAAGGAAAACGCGTGCCCGAGCTTTTGAATCGCCGCTTCAGGTACGGTGAGCTCCGCCATATCGAACACAAAGAAACCGGATGCATCCGGATGGGGCGTGAAACGGAAGGCCATCGTCTGCGTCACAATCATATCGTGAAAGCTTTCAGTCAAAGCAGAAATGAAAATAAAGACGAGCCACCCCGCCGCCAGACATTTATTCATTCAGCATCTCCCTCGTTTTCTATTAGTATAAAGGCACATAAAGCAAAATGAAAAGCGCCTATCAGAGCTGATAGGCGCTTAAGGATCACAGTTACTTGCCTGAATCTTTCATTGAACCGTCATCTTTACCATCTGTCTTGTCTTTTGTGCCGTCTTCTTTACCGCCGGGTTTTTCCTCGGTTTCTTGTTTAGGCGTCACATCTTTTTTCTCGGAAGACTGCTGAATGGACCCTTCCGTTTCTTCTGTTACAGCGTTTTTCTCTTCAGCTGCCGCTTTTTCAATAGATGTTACCGGTTTGTCCATAAAGTTCAGCGGATTCATTGCTACGCCGTCTTTGCGGATTTCAAAGTGCACGTGATTTCCGCTTTCTTCACTGTAAAGGTTTTTTCCTGATTTTCCGATAACCTGGTTCTGCTTCACTTTGTCGCCCTGATCGACGCTGACTTCAGATAGAGACTGATAGACAGTAGACAGGCCGTCTGAGTGTTCAATTTCAACCACATATCCCAGTACCGGATCTTTAGCAGCTTTCACAACCGTACCGCTCAGAGAAGCGGAAACGTCAAATGATTTTCCGTCTTTCTCAGCTAAGTCAATTCCTTTACTTAGGCTGTACGTGTTATTATAGTTAACAAGTGCTGCTTCTTTCTCTTTTTTTGCGGCATTCGTTTCATAAAACTTTTTCACAACAGAAACATTTTCAGAATGAGCAGCCGGCATTGCGACGTTTTCCATTGACTTTCCTACTTCGACGGCATCGTCTTTGCCGCTGTCATACGCGGAGTTTCCGCCGTTATTCGTCAGATTGTCCTTCACATCATTTGAAACGGATTGATACCAAAGGACAGCTGTTAAAATGACGGCCGCACTGACTAAGTAAATTGCAGGGAATATCCAGCGTTTGCGAAAGAACCGCTGAAGTTTTTTGACTTGAGAAGTTTTCTTTTCTTCCTCTCTCATTTGTTCATCACCTCAGCAACATTCTGAACACTTTTCTGAAAATATATACACATCATAAAAAAACTTTTTTGAAGTAGTATGTGCAGATTGCTCATAATTATGTAATGAAATGTGAAGGGAGATCCCGGAATATGAATTTGACCCTGCGCAAAGCCGTATTGGAAGATTTAGATGCGGTTGTGGCTATATACAACTCGACGATCGCCTCAAGGATGGTCACGGCTGATACGGAAGAAGTGACGCCCGAAGACCGGATGGATTGGTTTTTGCGGCACACGGACAGGCGCCCGCTGATGGTCGCGGAAGATGAAAACGGAAAAGTGGCGGCCTGGATCAGCTTCGAAACGTTTTACGGCCGTCCGGCCTATGACAAAACGGCGGAGATCAGTATTTATCTGCATCAGGATTGCCGGGGCAAAGGAGCGGGAAGCTTTCTGCTGAAAGAAGCCCTTGAGATGGCTCCGAAAATCGGCATCCGTAATCTGATGGCTTTTATCTTCGGCCATAATGTGCCGAGCATTAAGCTGTTTGAAAAATTCGGTTTTACCGAATGGGGCGTATTCCCGGGTATCGCCGAAATGGACGGAAAACGATATGACTTGAACATTTTAGGGAGAGAACTGTCATGATCAGCATCGATAAAGAAGAAAAAGACGGTAACCAGCCGCTCAATAAAAAAGCCCGTTCCCTTGCCGACATCGCCAAGTGGGGAAAAATCACCGCCGTGTTTCTTATCATTACGGGCTCTCTTTCCGCCCTGTCAGCCATTGTGACGCTGCTCGGAGCCATACCGGGTGTTTTGCTCATCATTTCCGGCGTCATGCTGATGCGCTCGGCAAAAGCCGCAGCCGCCCTTCAGGAAGAATCAGAAGAAAACGCGGAAGAAAATATGCTCGAACATTACGCATCCTTTATCAAAATGCAGTTTTTTTACGCGGTATCGAGTGTGGCATTGGGCATTATCGCTTTTATTTTATTCGTCATTTTCGCTGTCATCGGAATTGTGGCTTACCACAGCACTGATACGTATGACGCGCCTGATTCATATTACTATGAGAACGACCCTGTGTTTGAATGACAAAAGAGCTGATCGCGCGTCAGCTCTTTTTTAATACAGCATCTCTTTTTTTCGATCTTCTTCTGTTAAGAATTCAATAAAGCTTTTCATCGCAGACGGCTCCTCCGCTACCAATCGGGTATAGGCGCTTTTCCGTTCTTCGGACAGAATATTGCTTTTTCTGATTCTGTTCAGCATATACAGGCGGATCGTTTTTTGCACCTGTTTCCGCTGGTAGCCGGCTTCTTTAAAAAACGCAAGACCCAGAGCCGCAAGGAGTGCAAAAATGCCGGCCGACACGAGGGCTCCTCTCCCGGAAGGGGCCTGAATCAAAAGCGATGCCAGATGAAACAGACTAAAAGCGGCGAGCGGGAAAGCGAGAAAACGGTAAATGATGCTTTTTTTCATCAGCGGTGCGATGGCGATTTGTATTTTCTGAATTTCTTTTTTTATGAATCCCGGCAATTGTTCCGCATGTTCCAGCTTCATACCCTCTCCCCTTTGCTGTCATTTTGTCTTCTTTTTCATATATGCTTATTCTACCGCACCCGGAACTTTCTTTGAAAGAAAACTGCATCCATCTTTGATTCCGGCTCTTTATTCTTTTAAATTGTCAATGTTATAATTTGAAATGGGAATCAGATTGCTGCACTTGTCGGAATACTAATGGGCACAGTCTTGATAAATATGATATAGCGGGGTTGCAAAGTGAGCATTTCATTTATTTTATTCGGATTTTTTTTCGTTTTAAATATACTTTTGGCCGTCATCATGATTTTCAAAGAAAGACGCGACGCCAGCGCTTCATGGGCCTGGCTCTTGGTTCTTTTTTTTATTCCCATTTTGGGGTTTATTTTATACCTGTTATTCGGCCATAACCTGAGACGCAAGCACCTGTTTCAATGGGAAGACCGTAAAAAGATCGGGATTGAAAAGCTGCTGAAGTCTCAGCTGAAAGATCTGAAGTCGAGGCAATTCCAATTTAACAACAGGGCGACCGTGGATAATAAAGATCTCATCTATATGCTTGTCATGAACAACCACGCGGTTTTTACAGAGGATAATTCGGTTGAGATTTTAACGGACGGGCGCGATAAGTTCAAACGTTTAATGCAGGACATTTCCAACGCAAAAGATCATATTCACCTTCAATACTATATTTATAAAGGTGATGAGCTGGGAAAAAAATTGCGTGACGCCTTAGTGAAAAAAGCACGGGAAGGCGTAAAGGTCAGAGTGTTATATGATGAACTCGGTTCACGATCACTCAGAAAAAAATTCTTCAAGCCGCTTCGGGACGCCGGCGGCCATGTGGAAGTCTTCTTTCCTTCCAGGCTTCGTCCGATTAATTTGCGGCTCAATTATCGGAATCACCGCAAGCTCGTGATTATTGACGGCGAAACCGGCTATGTCGGCGGCTTTAACGTCGGAGATGAATATCTCGGCCTGAATCCGAAATTCGGCTATTGGCGGGATACGCACCTCAGGCTTCAAGGTACGGCGGTACATGCCATTCAGACACGGTTTATCCTCGATTGGAACCAAGCCTCCCATCACCATACGCTCACATACGTTCCGAATCATTTTCCGGAATGCGAGCCGAAGGGCAATGTCGGGATGCAGATTGTCACAAGCGGACCGGATTCAGAATGGGAACAAATTAAAAACGGCTATATTAAGATGATCTCAACGGCGAAACGGTCGATCCTGATTCAGACGCCTTACTTTATTCCTGACTCCAGTCTTCTAGACGCCCTCAGGATAGCCTGTCTGTCAGGCATCGACGTCAAAATCATGATCCCGAACAAACCGGATCACGCTTTCGTTTACTGGGCGACTTTATCTTACATAGGCGATCTTTTGAAAGCCGGGGCCTCGGTCTACATTTACGATAACGGCTTTATTCATGCGAAAACGATTGTCGTCGATGATGAGACGGCTTCGGTCGGTACCGCGAATATCGACGTCAGAAGCTTCAGGCTTAATTTTGAAGTCAACGCCTTTATTTATGACGTCACCATCGCGAAAAAGCTCATTTCCTCATTTAAAGAAGATCTGCTCGTCTCCAGAAAATATACGTATGAAGAATATCAGGAGCGTTCACTGTGGATCCGCATTAAAGAATCGGTTTCAAGGCTTCTGTCGCCGATTTTGTAATTCCCGGGTGTAACCCGGGAATTTTATCATATAGAAATGGATGCACGGCAGGAAAAAAACACATTTTATATTCAAAAGAATGACCGAATAGTGTATAAATGAAAAGTGAGTATTTTTTTGTAAAGGAGTGCCATGTTTTGAAACCTGAATCAGTGAATCGTTCGCTTATTTCTATTTCGAAATGGGGAAAAGCGACAGGTATTTTATTCATTATTATGGGCGCATTTGCGGCGCTGGGGGGTGCGTTTTTCTTCTTAATCGGAGCCATTCCCGGCGTTTTGCAGATTATTGCCGGCATTTTTCTGATGCGCTCGGCAAAAGAAGCCGGACAGATGGCGGAACAGTTCAATGAACTGACAGAGGAACATATGCTGGAGAATTACGCAAAATTCGTGAAAATGCAGGGGATCTACCTCATTGTAACGATCGGCCTGTCCGTTCTCGGCATCATTCTCTTCATTGTCCTCATGACGTTCGGCATTGTTGACGGTATGTTTGATAACATTGATGCAAATACATATTAAAAATCCCGGCGCGTGAGCCCGGGATTTTTTCTTATTCGGCTTACAGCTCCACTATTGCCTTTTAACGAGGCTGTCCATTTCTCTGCAGGTCCTCAAAAAGCCAATTTCCGCCGCAATATCATAAGCGGATTTCCCTCGGCTTATTGGCTATTAAATCCCCTCTTACATCGAATACAAAGTAAAACATGACAGATGACTCCGTCAGATTCAGAAACAAGAATTGTGATTCTGCGAAAAAAGAATAAGGTTATGGCGGAACAGGACCGCCCATAATGTATTTTTTAGGCCTTTGTAATTAAATTACAAATACTCATAATCTTCCCTTATGCATTCGTGATATGATATTGAAGGGAGCGGTCAAAAGCTTTGGCGTTAGTCATTAAGAAGGTTTTAAATCTATACGGGTGCTGCCTCACGTCAAAGTCAGAAAAAATATTATAGGAGGTCACATATGTTTAAATTTAAAAAGAAGTTCTTAGTTGGATTAACGACAGCTTTAATGGGTATTAGCTTGTTTTCGTCAACCGCGTCTGCAGCCGGCACAGACTACTGGCAAAATTGGACTGATGGAGGCGGAATCGTAAACGCTGTCAATGGGTCTGGCGGGAATTACAGTGTTAATTGGTCCAATACCGGAAATTTCGTTGTTGGTAAAGGCTGGACGACAGGTTCCCCATTCAGAACCATAAACTATAATGCCGGAGTTTGGGCGCCGAATGGCAATGGATATTTGACTTTATATGGCTGGACGAGATCACCTCTCATCGAATATTATGTAGTGGATTCATGGGGTACTTACAGACCTACCGGAGCGTATAAAGGTACTGTAAAAAGTGATGGAGGTACATATGACATCTATACAACGACACGTTATAACGCACCTTCCATTGATGGCGATAACACTACTTTTACGCAGTACTGGAGTGTCCGTCAGACAAAGAGACCAACTGGAAGCAACGCTACAATCACTTTCAGCAATCATGTTAACGCATGGAAGAGTCATGGTATGAATCTGGGCAGTAATTGGTCTTACCAAGTCTTAGCGACAGAGGGATACCAAAGCAGCGGGAGTTCTAACGTAACAGTGTGGTAACAGATCATCTTTAATCAGGGGCAGCTAACGGGCTGCTGATCGTTCCTTGAGAAATTTTAAAATCAATATGATTGTGAGTGCTAAGAGGCGACGGTCTTTTAGTTGGACTCCAAATATGGAGCCAAAACCGCAGCCTCTTGATCTTTTACGTTTGATGTGTTTCTCCGATGGCTTTCATTTCATGCCTGCGTTCCTTCGCTTCTATCATAACGGCTCTTCCCGCTTTTCCTCCTTATCCCCTGTAACCATTTTCGTTACACTTCTGACGGCATGAAGCCATCTCTTTTTAACAAAAGAGATGATTCATTACATCATAAAGAGATTTGTTCGCCAGTTCATTCTCCATTGCCCGCTGTACGCTTCCGAACGTCTCATCAAGCGCATGCTGAATATTTTTGCCGACCGGACAGTCCGGATTCGGATTGTCGTGAACCGCAAAAAGCTCTTCCTTATTTTGTACCGCCCTGTAAACCTCTAAGAGGGTAATCTCCGACGGATCTTTTTTCAGGCTGGCTCCCGCAACACCTGCCCGGGATGTCAGAAGACCTGCTTTTTTCAGCTGGCTGATCGTTCTCCGCACTACGACGGGATTGGTGTTTACGCTGTCCGCAATCATATCTGACGATGCCCGTTCATCCGTTGAGATCAGCGAAAGAATGTGAATGGCCACAGCAAGACGGCTGTTAATCATGTTTTTCACCACCGGTGTAACCACTATGGTTACATTTCATTTGTTTTTCAATTATTAATATACACTAAAATACGCGGCAGGATGAAATCAAGTTGACAATTGAGGTGTAAATAGGCCGGCGGAAACCGGCCGGAGAGGGATTAAAATAAGAAATAACGCTGTCCGAGCGGAACATAGCTGACAGGCTGGCATGCCAGTTCTTCACCGTCGGCGAACACCTGATAGGTTTTCGGATCGACTTGTATATTCGGCATCGCGTCATTCAGCTTCATGTCGAGCTTACTCAGCTTGCGGATATTCCGTACGGGGGAAATCATTTTTTCAAGCCCGAGCTTTTCCGGTACGCCGTTTGCGATACCGGCCTGGGACATAAATGTAATAGACGTATTGCGGTTTGCTTTCCCGTAGGATGCGTACATCTGGCGCATAAACACAGGCTCAGGCGTCGGAATGGAAGCATTCGGGTCTCCCATCTGGGCGCGGGCGATCATGCCCCCTTTGAGCACAAGTTCAGGTTTGACGCCGAAGAAAACCGGATCCCACAATACGAGGTCAGCGAGCTTTCCTTTTTCAACGGAACCGACTTCATGACTCAGGCCGTGAGTGACGGCAGGATTGATCGTGTATTTGGCGACATAGCGTTTGGCGCGCACATTATCATTGCCGCTTTCTCCTGAAAGAGCGCCCCGCTGCTTCTTCATTTTATCGGCAACCTGCCATGTCCGGATAATCACTTCTCCCACCCTGCCCATCGCCTGCGAGTCAGATGATGTCATGCTGATCGCGCCGATATCGTGCAGAATATCCTCCGCCGCGATGGTGGCCGCTCTGATGCGTGAATGACTGAACGCCACGTCTTCAGGGACTTTTGAATCTAAATGATGGCAGACCATCATCATATCAAGATGCTCGTCCATCGTGTTGACCGTATACGGAATCGTCGGCGTCGTAGAGGACGGCAGAATATTGGCGTAAGAAGCGAGTTTCATAATATCCGGTGCATGGCCTCCGCCGGCTCCCTCTATGTGATATGTATGGATAACCCGGTCGCCGATCGCATCAAGCGTATTTTCTAAAAAGCCCGCTTCATTAATCGTGTCTGTGTGGATTGCCACCTGAATATCCGCCTCATCCGCGACTTCCATGCACGCTTTAATGGCGCTTGGCGTTGATCCCCAATCTTCATGCAGCTTCAGGCCGATCGCGCCGGCTTCTGTCTGTTCAATGAGAGGCGCTTTATCAGAGGCATTCCCTTTCCCTAAAAAGCCGACATTGATCGGAAACTGCTCAGCCGCCTCCAGCATTCTCGCCATGTACCATGCGCCGGATGTACAGGTCGTCGCTTTACTTCCCGTCGCAGGGCCCGTTCCGCCGCCCAAAAGCGTGGTCACGCCTGAAGAAAGCGCGACTTCCATCTGCTGCGGGCAGATGAAGTGAATGTGCGTATCAACGCCGCCAGCCGTTACGATTTTTCCTTCGCCGGAAATGACTTCTGTTCCGGCGCCGATGACCATGTGCGGGTCCACCCCATCCATAATATCCGGGTTGCCGCTTTTCCCGACGCCGACAATCCGGCCGTCCTTCACCCCGATATCCGCCTTGACGATCCCTGTATAATCCAGGACGACGGCATTTGTAATGACCAGGTCAAGCGCTCCGTCTTTCCCTGTGATACGGCCGTTTTGCCCCATGCCGTCCCGGATTGTTTTTCCTCCGCCGAAAATCATTTCTTCTCCGTAATTCGTGAAGTCTTTTTCGACTTCAATCCATAAATCCGTATCTCCGAGTCTGACTTTGTCTCCCGTTGTCGGTCCGAACAGTTCTGCGTATTGCTCACGTGACATTTTCATCGGATCGCTTCCTCCATCCATCCGGCTTTTTTAAGATTTGACAGAGTCTTTTCTTTTCCCCGCTCATCCATATACGTATCGGCCATGCCGTTCAGGCCTCTGACCGTTTTTCGTCCTCCGATTTCCACGAGTGTGACGGTTTTCTCTTCTCCCGGTTCAAAACGGACTGAGGTGCCTGACGGGATGTCAAGACGCATGCCGATTGCTTTCTCCCGATTGAAGGACAGGGCGCCGTTGGCTTCCGCAAAATGAAAATGCGACCCTACCTGCACTGACCGCGTTCCATGATTGGTCACTGATACTTCCAGCGTTTTTCGGCCTTCGTTAATAGTGATGGTCCCCTTTGCGACTTGAATGGCTCCCGGCTTCATGACTTCACCTCCGCTTTGATCGGCTGATGAACGGTGACAAGCTTGACCCCGTCCGGAAACGTCGCTTCCACCTGAATGCTGTCCAGCATTTCCGGAACGCCTTCCATAACGTCTTTTTCCGTCAATACGCTGCGGCCGGATTCCATCAGCTCAGCAACGCTTTTTCCGTCTCTGGCGCCTTCCATCAGATAACAGGTCAAATATGCGGCAGCTTCAGGATAATTCAGCAGAACGCCGCGCTCTTTCCGCTGTTTTGCGAGCTCTCCCGCTGTGAAAATAAGCAATTTTTCTTGTTCAACCGGTGTCAGTTTCATCTGTATTCCCCCTTAGTGATAGTCAAACGCAATCCACATGGTCATACCGAGACGATGCAGGCGGTTACCACCCCCTTCACCTCATGAAATGTTAAGTGATAAAAAGTATTCGACGGTGAACGGCCTGATTCCTTTTGCAGAAATTCCAGATTTCTTATTTTTTTAAAACAAACGTTTAATCAAATGTGAAGAGAGATCACATTCTTTGTGAATATTATAAAGAAATTATCGTAAAATTTATAGAATATTTAAAAAGTTAGTGAATATTAACCAAACGAACTGGAATTTTTGTCATTTCTCATAACAAAAAGCCCAAAATATTTTGGGCTTTTGCTTTGTTTCGATATCAAATTAATCGTCACTGAGTTTATCTTTCGTTTCGCCGACACCCTTTTGCAGGCTGCCTTTCGCTTTGTCCTTCTTCCCTTCCGCTTTTAAGTCGGACTTGTTTGCCATGTCACCTGCTTTGTCCTTCGCTTCCCCTTTCATTTTGTTCATGCCGCCTTTTACTTTGTCTTTTAACCCGTTATCTTGACTCATATCCCTTCAGCTCCTTTTTTGTTTTGTGTACTTGTTTTCTTCCCTTTCAGCATTATCGCAAACATGTAAACTCTCAATTATTGATTTCACAGCGCTCTCCGTAGCGGAGCACTTTGTAAACGGCCAATCCGTCTGACAGCTTATTATCCCCGTGTTTGACCGGCAGAAGGGCAAAGAATACATAATACGTTGAAAAATAGACAAATTGGTAAAAAAATAAGTTTGGCTCGAGAACATCTTTCATGATCAGCAGATTTATTATAAAAATAGAAGCGAGATTAAACAGACAGCCTCCGGAATAGACGAGCGCGCTCGTCAGCCGGTTATCTATCCGCAATTCGCCGAATTGGCAAAAAGAATCTATAAAGTAGATACGCCGCACCTGAATCGGCCCCACTTTTAAAAAACGTTTCCCCATACCGATATCCAATGACGCTTTGCCTCCGAACAGCATTGCCATAAAGCTGTGGCCTGACACATGGATGACAGACACCATCGGTAAAATGATGAGAAAGGATACGAAAAACTTTATCATATCATTAAATCCGAACAACAAATCCCTCCTTTCAATCGTCCGTTTTTCCCTCTTTTGCGATTTTTCCGATTTCTTCAACGCTCAAACCTCATAATGTGCATAAAAAAATAACCATCTGCCGATCAGATGGTTAGAAAATTTATATATCGTATAAACATTGTTCTTTTTGAATGTTTTCTCTCATGTGAATCACTTTTTCATAAAAATACGCCGCTTCTTTATATTGCTCATGGGCGCTTGTGTATATGGCAGCCTCCAAGGCGAAATCTTCAATATACACATACAGCGATTTTTCATTCATATAGTCAAACACTTCATGGATTAAGTCCATATTGAGGGATTCCAGGTAAAGCGCTTGTAAAAACTTATATTTCTCTAAACTGAATCGGTCGCCGCGTTCCTTCGCGATCGTGACCCCTTTTTCATAATAAGTAAGAGCCGCTTCGTCATCACGCAGCCTGAAAAGGGTGTGTGTTAAGCTGAACAGCGCCTTCGGAAGCTGTTCAAGCTGATGTTCTTCAAAAACGGGCACCGCTTTTCTAAAATAACGGGCCGCTTCAGCCAGATCACGCTTTTCAGAATAACAATTCCCCAGATTGTAAAGCGAAGACCCGATCAGGCGGGGCTGTCCTTCAAGCAAAGAAAGGCGGAGCGCTTCGTCTAAATGCTCAAGCGCTTTGTCGTAGTTTTTGCAGTCGATATAGTTTCCTGAGATGACGAAATGGCACTGTATTCTCCGCACTCTGTAAAAATCGTGTTTCATATATGTATCCAGCGCCTGAATCCCGTGATTCATGGAGAAATGAGTCTGCTTCATGACGTAAAACACTTCAGACATCTTGAAATGGAATTCCGCCCTCTCTATATCATCCTCGACAAATGAAAGGAGTTTTTCCGCTTTCCGGTAAAAAGAAATAGCCGCAACATAGTTATTCTGATCGAACTCATACATTCCTCTGAACAAATGGAAATAATACTCGGACAGTCCCGATATGCTGTCCGTGCTTTCGATCGTCTTTTGCAGCTCGCTGTACTGAATTTGAGATTGTTCGGTGAAATCCGGCTTGACGTAATCAAGCATAATATGATGGCGGTAGCTGATCAGCTGGTAATATAACAGCAGCAGCTGGTCTTCCTCCATACGTTGTATATCCTCATCAATTTCCTCTTTCAGCTTTATGGCATCAGCCGCTTGAAACGCTAAAATGTGCTTGTACCATTTGTTGATCTTGACTCCAACTTGAGATGACGGAATCTCGTATGCGGTCATGCCCCTTTCACAACCTTTTCTAATTTCTATTGGTTATATTTTAACATATTGTATGGCTTTGGAATTGAATAACTTGATCGTCCTGCATCAAAATTCCTATCATATATTTCGGCCGGCATCGGTTTTTTTTGAACAGGCCGGAGCTTCATTTGAATAAAAAAGCCTGCCCTTGTTCGGGCAAGCCTTTATTCATCCGCCTATATACGACATTTCCACTTTCTTTTTCCCATCTGTTTTAGAAAGCGCGCGGTCAATTGAATACTGATCCGTGCGATTTCTCCAGACAGAGGCGATGGATTCCGTCAATTCGTCATCAGTCAGGCCGCCGCGCACAAGCTTCCGCACATCGAAGCCGCTAGAAGCGAACAGGCACGTAAAAAGCTCGCCCCTTGCCGACAGACGCGCTCTGTTGCAGGAGGCGCAAAATGCATCCGAGACGGAGGAAATCACGCCGATTTCGCCGGAACCGTCGAGATAGCGGAATCTGGAAGCGACCTCTCCTTTATAATTCGCTTCTATCGGCTCCGCCGGCATGTGCTGATTGATCAGATCAATGATCTCAGCCTTCGTGATGACGTCTTTTTTATTCCATTGATTTGTATTGCCGACATCCATAAATTCAATAAACCGAAGAATATGACCCTTTTCTTTAAAATAACGGGCCATCGGCAGGATGTCTTTTTCATTGACGCCCTTTTGAACAACCATATTGATTTTCACACCGAGTCCGGCTGCTTTTGCCGCTTCAATGCCCTCGAGCACCTTGTTCACCGAGACGCCGCGGCCGTTAATGGCCTTAAACCGCTCATCCTCTAAAGAATCAAGACTGACGGTCACGCGATGCAGCCCCGCCTGCTTCAGCTTTTCCGCATACACGGGAAGCAGAGAGCCGTTCGTTGTCATCGCAATATCGTTAAGCCCCGGGATGCGCGCAAGCTTTTTGATCAATTCAGGCATATCTTTTCTCATCAGCGGCTCCCCGCCCGTCAGCCTGATTTTTTCAACGCCGAAGCGGCCGACAAACAGTTTGGCAAGCCGTTCAAGCTCCTCAAATGAGAGCAGTTCCGTCTTTTGCAGAAATGGATAATCCGGTCCGAACAGTTCGGCTGGCATACAGTACGTGCATCTGAAATTGCAGCGGTCGGTTACAGAGATACGGAGATCCCTGAGCGGCCTTTCCCTTTTGTCTGACACGCGGCGCGTTTCTGTATTCATAAGCCCAAGACCCCTTTCTATTGTTCAACCCGTTCAGGATGTGTGTATACGTTAAACGATCCGTTTCTGACAAAGCCTATCGCCGTCATGTTCAGCTCTTCCGCCATTTGCAGCGCAAGCTCCGTCGGCGCCGATTTTGAAATGACAATCGACACGCCGATTTTTGCGGCTTTCAATAAAACCTCTGAGGAAATCCGTCCGCTGAAGACAATCAGCTTGTCACGGACCGGCACTCCGTTTTTCAGGCAGTTGCCGTACAGCTTATCCAGCGCATTGTGGCGCCCGATATCCGTCCTCATGAAGAGCATCTTTTCCGTATCGCACAGCGCCGCATTATGGACGCCGCCCGTTTCCTGGAATGTGCCGCTTTCGCTTTGCATCTCCTTCATGAGGCGAAGACACGTTTCAGGAGTTATGGTGATGCGGCTGACGGCGGTTTTGGCTGTTTTCACATCCTGCTGAAAGTAAAAATGGCGGCCTTTCCCGCAGCATGAACCGATCACTCTCTTCGTATAGTCTTTTTGCTCAAGCATTTCGGGATTCGTCAGCTCCACATATGCAAATCCGAGACTTTCATCTATCGTAAAACTTTTGATCTCTTTTTCAAAACGAATGACGCCTTCTGACGCGAGAAATCCGATAACGAGTTCCTCTAAGTGGTCGGGCGTGCAGACGAGCGTAACAAATTCCTGCCCGTTCACCATGACAGTCAATGGATACTCTGATACCATCCGATCTGCCGTTTTTGTTAATACCCCTTTTTCATAACGGTATATTTCTCTTACCGCCGTTGTTTTTTCATCCACTGTTTTCCCCTCCGCAGTATCCTTCTCTTTTATTCTTCCATAATCCCTGTATTTTGTCGAATTTGCGGTTTAAAAAAAGAGCCCTCTTCGGACTCTATGTTTCGTTGCGATGATGTCTGCTTAAAATGGTGAATAAAATAACGGCGGCGATAATGGCCAATATACTGACGAATATGAAGGCGGCAAGCTTCAGAAAAATTCCCATCAGTACAAAAACGACTGCCGCCAGCACTAATATAATGCCTGCTCCTTTTAACAACAGCGTTCATCTCCTTTTAGTCGTATCATTCCCGCGGTTCCGTTTTCTAAACAAAAAAGACGCCGCGCGGGCGTCCTTTTTCAGCCTATTCTTTTGCTAAATCCTTTGCAGCGTCTTCCCAAGCCTGTTTGAACTCGTCCGCGCTGTCAGCTGAGACATACGTCCCGCCTCCTGCTTCTGCCGCTTTTTCAAGGCTTTCGCTTCCTTTCATGCCGAAGTTGAAGCCGATGATATTGACGATTGTGTTGACGTTCGCTTTACGGAGCTTTTGAATTTCAGCCTGAGGATTACCGCCGCATGTTTCTTCACCGTCTGTAATCAGGTATACGACGTTTTTCCCTTTAGCGCCGGCCCGCTCAAATTCTTCGCGTGTATCAGAAAGCGCTTTTGCTATCGGTGTCCAGCCTGTCGGTTTAATTTTGCTGAGTGATTGCTCAAACGGAGTCACGGCGTACGGCTGAAGTCCGTATAACGTTTCTGTCGCATTACATGATACGGCTTTGCCGGAGTTTTTATTATTGCCCTTATGGCCGAATACCCGAAGCATCAGATTCGTGTCTTCAGGAAGAACTTTCGCAAAAGAGGTGACAGCATCTTTCGCAACATCTATTTTACGTTCTCCCCCCGTTTTTTGTATCATGCTTCCGCTTGCATCAAACAGCACAGCGACGTTGGTTTCCTCTTGCTTTTTCTCAGCCGCAAAAACAGGTGATCCGAGTGAGAGCGTCAAAAGTCCGACAATCCCCGCAGTAAACATTTTTTTCATTTCCTTCATTCCTCTCCATTTGTTTTTGCCGATGGGCCCCGGCTCTTCTCTATGCTAGTTTAGCTATTTGGAAAAAGATATAGGGCGTGATGCCTTTTGTGGAACGGCGATATATGACCAAAAATGAACAGAATTATGCGCATCATCCTAAAAAGATTGGCTAAATGATGACAGTTTTAATGCCTTTTTCGCCCTTTTTGTAATATAAGTCCGGGATCTGATTCTTTTTACAGTTTTCTCTTCATCTCTTCATGAAAATTTTGTTAAATCAAACATAAAAAAAGGGCCGATAAACGGCACCTTTTTCTTATTCCGCTAATGATCTCGCTTCCATTGTAAAGATACGGTTCATATCCTTTTGGCTGTGAGCTTCGTAATATTTTCCTCCGCCCGCTCCGGCAATCGCATGCAGCTGGCCGTTGAAACCTTCCTTAAAGTCAAAACCGATCACGTTGACTTTAATATGATGTTTGCGTAGTTCTTTCGCCGTCTTAATAGGATCTCCTCCGCATGTCTCTTCACCGTCCGTCAACAGGTAAACGGATTTAAAGCCGAATTTATGAACACCGTTAAAAGAAGCCTTCGCATCTTCTAATGCTTTTGCAATCGGTGTCCAGCCTGTAGGCCCGATTCCGTTCAGAGAGTTGAGGAAGCTTTGTCTGTCAAACTTTTGGAACCCGTACACACCGCGAATGGCTTCACATGATTGAACTTTTCCGGAATTTTTATTATTGCCTTCCGAACCGAAAACCGTCATTCTGACTTGTGATGTAGACTTAATTCGATCCGCAAAACGGATGATTTCATCTTTTGCCATATTGTATTTAGATACGCCGTCTATCCGTTTCGCCATACTGCCGCTCGCATCAAGTAAAATGGCGGTATTGTTTCTGAATAAAAGAGTGTTCTCGTCTGCTTTCTCAGCAGCAAAAGCAGGAGATGCAGCAGTCAGCATCAATCCGAGCATAAGTATGAGTGAAAATGTTTTTTTCATTGCTTTTTCCCCTTTTCAATAGATTTACGTTCAACGCCGAACAATATTTATCGTAAATGAGATGAAAAGGGAAATAAATAGGACGGGCTTCCTCATTATTTTTGCGTACATTCACATAGAAGCGGCATTTTTATCAGTGATTTTCACCCGGTGCGCAGCCATCTGTCCGCAATTGTCAGCCTTTAGCCTTTCGTTATATGAGTCCGTTGGTTGTTTTACCGTTTATGGAATAGTTTTCCGAAAAAAAGACGCTGATGACAGCGTCTACTTTTTCGCCATATATTTGTTTAAAAATGAAGCGGCCTCGGAAATGTTCACTCCCTGATAGTAATGCTTGACGATGTCCGCCACCGATTTTCCCTGCTCCGCCATGTAATTGGCTCCGTACTGGCTCATACCCACGCCATGGCCGAACCCCTTTGTCGTAATGGTGATGCTGCTCCCGTTTCGTTTCCATTCAAAGTCGGCAGACCGGAGTCCGAGTTTTTCCCGGATGTCTCTGCCCTTCAGCTTCTTGCCGTTTATGACGGCCGTCGCCACTTGATGCCCCGGTGTTCTGGCCGTAATCTGCCCCACCGTGCTTTGTCCTGAAAGCTGCACGCCGAGCTTCTGCTGAAACTCAGACACACTGAAGGTCTGGGTGGCGAGATATTTCGGCGATTTCTTATCCCAAGGGCTTTTCACACTCTTTAAATAAGGAATAGCGCTTGTCCAATAGGCTTCCGCATTTTCCGTATAGCCGTTGCTTGTAGAGAAAAAAGATGCCTCAATCGGTTTGTTGTCATACGTTAAAATCTTTCCTTGGGTGCCGGCCACCGCGTTTGTGATTTTCTTAAGGTTTTGTGCGTACTCAGAACCCCATTCTTTTTTCAGCTGGCTCTTGCTTTGATAGACTTGGAACATCTGTGTGTCATCCACCAGCGATCCTTTAGGCGCCTGAACGGCTGAGTCAGCGACCATCAGTCTGACGATGAATGTCCGGGCAGCGAGCGCCTGGGCTTTTAAGGCCTCCGGTTTAAAGTCAACGGGCATTTCGGAAGCTACAACTCCGGTCACGTACTCTTCAAGCGGAATGTTCTCTACAGAATGTTTGGATGTCCGATAAACCGGAATGGATACAGGTGATTCTTTCAATGTTTCTGCTCCTTTTGTCTCTCGTATGGTGTGTGCTGTTTTGTGTCCGGGCTCTTTATTCGCGGCCGCTCCTTTTTCTGCCTGAAACGGAAGAACGAGAATGGTGGGAACAAGAAGAATAAGTACACACAGCCCGGATAGTAGAAATACAATGGGTTTCATATATCAGCTGCCTCCTGCTTGGGATTCGACTCTACTTCATCTTATGGGCAGGGACAAGCTAATATGACTTCCTTTTGGACAGAATCTTTATTCGATTTTTCACGCCAAAAACGTATTCTTTTTTGAAAATCAGAGCATAATAATGATGATAAACCCTATAAAAAAAACAGTATGCCAGATTGACATACTGTTTTTATAACCTTTATGCGTTTAAGTCAGTAACGGCTTCTTTGCTTTCTTGTTCAGCGGCCGTTTCATCAACGACACGCTCAATGTCAGCGCCGAGAGCCGCAAGTTTTTTATGGAAATCCACATAACCGCGATCCAAGTGCTTCAGTTCCGTAACGCGTGTATGACCTTCAGCCACTAATCCCGCAAGAATCAGCGCCGCGCCCGCACGCAGGTCCGTAGCGGCAACTTCTGCGCCTTGCAGCTGTACAGGACCGTTAATGATCACAGAACGTCCTTCAATTTTAATGTCGCCATTCATCCGGCGGAATTCTTCAGCATGCATAAAACGGTTTTCAAACACAGTTTCAGTAATCATGCTTGTTCCGCTCGCACGGAGAAGCAGCGCCATCATTTGCGACTGCATGTCAGTCGGGAATCCGGGGTGAGGCATCGTTTTGATGTCGATCGGCTTCAGCTGGGCAGGACCGATGACACGAAGGCCTTCTCCTTCATCCGTAATTTTGACTCCCATTTCTTCCATCTTCGCAATTAAAGACGTAAGATGCTCAGGAACCGCACCTTTTACTAATACATTTCCTTCCGTGATAGCCGCAGCCACCATAAAAGTACCCGCTTCAATACGGTCAGGAATGATATTATGTCTTACGCCGCGAAGCTTCTCGACACCTTCAATTTTAATGGTGCCTGTGCCGGCTCCGCGGATTTTTCCGCCCATCGCATTGATATAGTTCGCTAAGTCAACGATTTCAGGCTCTTTTGCCACGTTTTCAAGCGTTGTTGTTCCTTCAGCTAATGCAGCTGCCATAATCAAGTTTTCTGTCGCACCCACACTTGGGAAATCTAAATAGATTTTTGCGCCCTGCAGACGGCCTTCCACTTCCGCTTCAATAAAGCCGTTGCCTACTTTGATTTTTGCACCCATTGCTTCAAAGCCTTTTAAATGCTGGTCAATCGGTCTTGAACCGATAGCGCAGCCGCCCGGAAGCGCTACTCTTGAATGACCCGTACGGGCTAATAGAGGGCCCATTACAAGCACTGACGCGCGCATTTTACGCACATATTCAAAAGGTGCTTCTGTTTCTAAAGCGTAAGAAGCGTTTACCGTAACTTCATTATTCTCAAAATGCACATCTGCTCCTAAATGACGCAACACTTCATTAATTGTATATACATCGGAGAGCGTAGGTACATCACATATTACGCTTTTTTCTTCACTTGCTAATAAAGATGCAGCGATAACAGGTAAAACGGCATTTTTTGCTCCTTCAACTTTCACTGTGCCGTTTAACTTCTGACCGCCGCGGACGATGATTTTTTCCAAGGTATTCCCCTCCGCGTCCCTATATTCTCTATATTAATATTCAGTTGTCACGATTGGTGTGCCAACCGTAACGGTATGTTTTTCGCCCATTCCCGCACTTCTAAGCGCAATTTGCACATTCATCTTATGTTTAGATGTCATGATGTAATCTGTCCACTTATGTGTAAATGCAGAAACAGAAACGAAATGAGGCTCAACTACATGTTCAACTGGACTTGCTTCAAATTCTTTCATGAGCTGTTCTGCTTTTTTTTGCAAAACAATACTCATATTATCATTTAAATGACCCTTTAGACAAGTAAAAATATATACTTTATTTTGAAATATGTCATGTGCCTGCCGTTCAAACTGTTCATATGTATCATTCCAGTTTTCCGGTTGCTCCGGGCTCATTTGCTCATATAATAAATACGAAGTTGGGTTCTGGTTTTTGAGGGTAGTGACGAGCTGCAGTTTAAAAGTTGTATGATTTTTTTTGTCAGAATACGTGCCGACAGCCTTTACAATTTTATCTTCTTGAGCGGTTTCCCACTGATATTGCGGATTCTGCGTCTTCAGTTCTTTCACCTTGTCATCAAATTCACTCAGTGACAGGTTCAGATTTTCTTTCGCATGAAGCGTCCACTCATCTACAGTGACATGCTGCCGCTCCATTCCTTCGGCAATCTGGGCAAGCGGAGACAGCTCACTTGCATGAATGGAATGAAATACCGCAATTAAGGCGCTTAAAAAAACAAAAATCAAGATGATACGGCCTGCTCTTTTTTTCTTCATATCGATCTCTCCCCCTTACTCCCATTTTTGCCGGAGCCGGGGAAAGCGATACATGGAAAACTTCGTCAAAACTCGCCAAACGGGTGAAGAAAAATTGGTTTCTCCCCCAGCGATTCCCTTCATTTCAACTGACGAAACACCTTAAAACAAGTATGGAAGCTGCTTCGAATAGGTAAGATAATCTAAAAAGAAGTCAGCGACTGCCGTTCCGATCGCAATGGTAAGAAGAATAATCAGCAGCCTTGCCTGCACTATTTTTCCTTTTCGGATCAGCGGATCAAAGTTGACGGCCTGTAGCGCCCACCATGTCACCGCAATGCATACCAGATGAACCAGAATGCTGATTGCGGCCTGCTGCCCCAA
The DNA here is from genome assembly GCF_056399565.1 of Bacillus sp. 01N42_2. NCBI lineage: Bacteria > Bacillati > Bacillota > Bacilli > Caryophanales > Bacillaceae > Bacillus > Bacillus sp. 01N42_2. The sequence goes on from NZ_JBFTRO010000001.1 coordinate 422,103, forward strand.
TACATTCACACATTCCATCTCCTTTCATTTTTTCCGCCCCTCATATCCTCTCTTATTATATAAGAAGAAAAGAGAAAGATGATCATTTTCACAGCAGAATTTTTATCCAAAATTAGGGGCAATCCCCGCTTAAATGTCCGTTCTCCCGCATGGTATACTTTTTTGGAAAGGAGATGGGAATATGAATCATTCCTTTTTTCATCCGGAAAAGCAGTATGGAGAATCACTGCCCGTATTTGACCATGAGTGGGAAGCGATAGCATTCTACTATGATTATAGACAGTCTCAAACAGAGGAACTGAAAGAATTATGTCAGTTTTTCAACATTTCTCTTGATTATTCACACGGAAGCCTGAAGAAATTAGAAGCTCTCTACTTCCGCAGCATAAAAGAGCTGCTATTGGCGGACTGGAATCTGCCGATTGACGAATTTGAGAAAATGCTCAGTGTGTATGTCATTGATTGCGCCATCAGACACCATGACGATGCCGAATGGATCGTTAAACCATATCCGTATACGGACGGCGCCTATACGACGGGCGTGCGAAGAGGAAACAAAACGTGGCACACTGACAACTGCTGTGAACATTTATATCTGCAAAAAGAAGAGGATCATCCGCTTATCGGCGTCTATGAATCTCTTATGCGTTAATATAGAAAAAGAATCCTTCTCAGACAGCCGAGAAGGATTCTTTTTTAGTTTCCTGCAACATCCAATCTGTTTACAGCCCGCTGTAAAGCAAGCTCAGCCCGACGAATGTCAGTATCATCTGATCGTTTGTTCAAACGGTCTTCCGCCCGCTTTTTCGCAGCAAGGGCGCGCTCTTTATCAATGCTGTCCGCTGTTTCAGCAGCTTGTGCAAGGATAGTGACCTGATCAGGACGGACTTCTAAAAATCCGCCGCTGACAGCCGCCAAGTCGGTCTGTCCGTCTTTTTTAAGGCGGACAGCGCCGATTTTAAGCGGAGCCACGGTCGGAATATGGCCCGGCAAGATACCGAGATCACCGCTCTCGGCTCTTACGCTTACCATTTCAATATCAGCATCATATACTGGGCCGTCGGGAGTAACGATATTGACTTTAACGGTCTTCATGCTTTTACCCTCCTAGGACCAGATTAAACTTCTACACCCATCTCTTTTGCATTCTCAATGACTTCTTCAATGCGTCCCACAAGACGGAATGCATCTTCCGGAAGATGGTCATATTTACCGGAAAGGATTTCTTTAAAGCCTTTAACTGTTTCTTTAACAGGCACGTAAGAACCCTTTTGTCCCGTAAACTGCTCAGCTACGTGGAAGTTTTGAGAAAGGAAGAACTGGATACGGCGTGCGCGGTGAACGACAAGCTTGTCTTCTTCACCCAATTCATCCATACCAAGAATTGCGATAATATCCTGCAGTTCTTTGTAACGCTGAAGCGTTGACTGAACTTCACGCGCCACCGCATAATGCTCTTCTCCGACAATTTCCGGAGCAAGCGCGCGGGAAGTGGAAGCCAGCGGATCAACCGCAGGGTAGATACCCATTTCAGTCAATTTACGCTCAAGGTTAGTCGTTGCGTCCAAGTGAGCGAACGTCGTCGCCGGAGCCGGATCAGTATAGTCATCGGCAGGCACGTAGATCGCCTGGATAGATGTAACTGAACCAACGTTTGTAGACGTAATACGCTCTTGAAGCTGACCCATTTCTGTCGCAAGCGTCGGCTGATAACCAACCGCAGAAGGCATACGGCCGAGAAGCGCGGAAACCTCTGAACCCGCTTGTGTGAAACGGAAAATGTTATCGATAAAGAACAGTACGTCCTGTCCTTGTTTATCACGGAAATGCTCAGCCATTGTAAGACCAGTCAGTGCTACACGCATACGTGCGCCCGGCGGCTCGTTCATTTGTCCGAAGACCATGGCTGTTTTCTTGATAACGCCTGAATCGCTCATTTCGTAGAAAAGGTCGTTCCCTTCACGAGTACGCTCCCCTACACCGGCGAATACGGAAATACCGCCGTGCTCTTGCGCGATGTTGTTGATTAATTCCTGGATTAATACGGTTTTACCTACACCGGCACCGCCGAACAATCCGATTTTACCGCCCTTGATGTAAGGAGCGAGCAGGTCAACGACCTTAATTCCCGTTTCAAGAATTTCAACCTCAGTTGAAAGCTGATCGAATGAAGGAGCTGATCTGTGGATCGGGTCCTTTTGAGCATCCGCAGGCAGCGGCTCATTTAAATCAATTTTATCTCCCAGTACGTTAAATACGCGTCCGAGAGTCACATCACCGACAGGAACGGAAATCGGAGCACCTGTATCAACTGCTTCCATTCCGCGCTGAATTCCGTCCGTAGATGCCATGGCAATTGTACGGACTGTATCATCGCCTAAATGAAGAGCAACCTCTAGCGTTAGATCGATGCTTACTTCATTTTCGCCTGTAGCTGGCTGTGAAACTTTAATCGCATTATAAATCGCAGGCAAGTGGCCGTCCTCGAAACGTACGTCGACAACCGGTCCAAGCACCTGACTTACGCGTCCTTTCTTCATCGCTATCCCTCCTGACAAAATCTTTCTATTCTAAAGCGGCTGCACCGCCGACAATTTCGGTAATTTCTTGTGTAATCGCCGCTTGACGCGCGCGGTTATATGAAAGCGAAAGTGAATCAATGAGTTCTTTCGCATTATCAGTCGCATTTTTCATCGCTGTCATTCTCGCAGCGTGTTCACTTGCTTTACTGTCAAGAAGCGCGCCGTAAATTAAGCTTTCCGCATATTGAGGAAGCAGCACTTCGAGCACCTCTTCTTCATCCGGTTCGAACTCGTAAGAAGCCGTGCGCTTCCCGCCGCTCGTTCCGAAATCCGTTAAAGGCAGCACTTTTTTCTCCGTCACTTCCTGTGAAATCGCACTGACGAAATGGTTATACACCAAATGCAGTTCATCAAAAGCGCCGTCGATAAACATTTGAACCGTCTGACGGGTCAAATCTTTAATCTGAGCAAAAGTGACCTCGTCGCCAAGCCCCACTAACTCAGACAAAATCGGCATCTCCCGTTTTTTGAAGAAATCGCGGCCGACTCTGCCGATTGCAATCACCGTGTATTCATCTTTAGACTGATGGCGTTCTTGAATGGTGCGGTAAGCGTTTCGCAAAACCGAACTGTTAAACGCACCCGCAAGCCCGCGGTCAGACGTAATGACGAGATACGCCGTCTTTTTCACATCTCTTGAGACAAGCATCGGGTGTTTCGCGTTTTTCGCGCCTTTTCCGACGTTAAACACAACCTCCTGGATCTTATCCATATACGGAGCAAATGACTTCGCGTTGGTTTCCGCACGGTTCAGCTTCGCAGCGGATACCATCTGCATGGCTTTTGTAATCTGGCTTGTTTTTTTCGTTGACGTGATCCTTGACTTAATATCGCGTAATGAGGCCAAAGATTTCACCACCTTTATTCTTCATTTGCGTAAAAAGAGAGAAAAAGAGAACCTTTTTCTCTCATCTTCTAAGGGTTAGTTGCTTGGTGCAAATGTGCGTTTGAAGCCTTCGATTGCAGCTTTGAAGTCTTCATCAGCAGGAAGGTTTCCTGTTTTCGCAATGCCGTCAAGCAGATCTTTATGGTTTTGATCAAGGTACATGTAGTACTCTTCTTCAAAACGTCTGATATCCGCAACCGGAATATCATCAAGATATCCTTTTGTCAGCGCATAAAGAATGGCTACCTGTTTTTCAACCGGAAGCGGCTTATTCAAGTCTTGTTTCAGCACTTCAACTGTACGCGCACCGCGGTTCAGTTTCGCCTGAGTCGCCTGGTCAAGATCAGATCCGAATTGGGCGAATGCTTCAAGTTCACGGTATGAAGCAAGGTCAAGACGCAATGTTCCCGCTACCTTCTTCATCGCTTTGATTTGGGCTGATCCGCCGACACGGGATACGGATAATCCGGCATTGATCGCAGGACGCACGCCTGAGAAGAATAAGTCGGATTGAAGGAAAATCTGTCCGTCAGTAATGGAAATGACGTTTGTCGGGATATAAGCGGAGATATCTCCTGCTTGTGTTTCGACGAACGGCAGCGCCGTAATTGATCCTGCGCCTTTAGCGTCACTCAGCTTGGCTGCGCGCTCAAGCAGACGGGAGTGAAGATAGAATACATCCCCCGGGAATGCTTCACGGCCCGGCGGACGGCGAAGAAGCAATGACAGCTCACGGTAAGCGGCCGCTTGTTTGGATAAATCATCATATACGACGAGAACGTGCTTGCCGTTGTACATGAATTCTTCACCCATTGTCACCCCTGCATACGGTGCAAGGTAAAGAAGCGGAGCCGGCTGTGAAGCAGACGCCGTCACGACAATCGTGTAATCAAGCGCGCCATGCTTACGAAGTGTTTCCACCACGCCGCGTACTGTAGATTCTTTTTGACCGATCGCTACATACACACAGATCATGTCTTGGTCTTTTTGGTTTAAGATTGTATCAATCGCAACAGATGTTTTACCTGTCTGACGGTCCCCGATAATCAGCTCACGCTGTCCGCGGCCGATCGGAATTAACGCGTCGATCGCTTTGATACCCGTTTGCAGCGGCTCATGTACCGATTTACGGTCCATTACGCCTGGTGCCTGGCTTTCGATCGGGCGGGTTTTGCTTGTCAGAATCGGGCCCATTCCGTCTACCGGCTGTCCGAGCGGGTTGACGATACGTCCGATTAATTCTTCACCTACAGGAACTTCCATGATGCGGCCCGTTCTTTTGACCTCATCACCTTCACGGATATCTCTGTAAGGTCCTAAGATAACGATACCTACGTTGGATTCTTCAAGGTTTTGAGCCATACCCAAAACGCCGTTTGAAAACTCAACAAGTTCACCGGCCATACAATTGTCAAGGCCGTGCACACGCGCAATACCGTCTCCGACTTGGATGACTGTACCTACGTCATGAACTTCAATTTCAGATTGGTAATTTTGAATTTGCTGCTTTATCAGCGTGCTAATCTCTTCAGCTTTGATGCTCACTTAGGTTTCACCCCTTCTATCGATTTCCTCCGGCAAGTTGACGTTCCATGCGCTCAAGCTTTCCGCTCACGCTTCCGTCATAAATCCGGTTTCCAATGCGGACTTTAATGCCGCCTATTAAATCCGTCTGCACTTCATTTCTGATTCTGAGCGAAGCGATTCCGGCTTTTTTTGCAAACACTTGAGATAATGATAACATTTCCGCTTCTGACAGCGGTTTTACTGAATAAACAACCGCATCCTCTGTCTGACGGGCCTGATTGGCAAGTTTGATAAACTCGTCTGTGAGATCAGGCACAATCGAAGACCGGCGGCGGTCAATCAGAAGAAAAATCGTATGCAGCACAGACTCAGACAGTGCGCCGAACGATTGCTGAATCAGCTCTTTTTTCTTAGCAGCCGATACCTTCGGATGGCTTAGCACTTCCTGTAATCCGGCTTCGTTCCGGAAAACTTCTTTTAGTACGGTAAGCTCTTCTTCGATTTCATTGATTTGAGAAGTCTCAACGGCAATGTCGAAAAGCGCTGACGCGTATCGTTTAGAGACAGCAGATCCACTCATCGGCTCTCTCCTACCTCTTTAAGATAGTCCTGAATCAGTTTCTCCTGGGCTTGTTCATCAAGCTCTTTTTCGATCACTTTCGATGCGATTAAGACAGAAAGTGATGCGACTTGCTCGCGAAGTGCGGAAACCGCTTGTTCTTTTTCTTTGACAATTTCGGTTCTCGCCGCTTCTTTTAATCTTTCAGACTCGGCGCGCGCAGCCTGGATAATATCTTCCTTCTGCTTTTCACCCAGTTTTTTCGCATTTTCAATGAGTGATTGTGATTCCTGTTTCGCTTCTTTTAAAAGAACGCGCTGCTCTTCAATCAGCTTCTGCGCTTCTTTATTTCTTTCTTCAGCGGACGTAATTTCGCCGGTGATATGATCTTCACGCTGTTTCATTATATTTAATAGCGGTCCAAGAGCGAATTTCTTGAGAAGCGCTAATAAAACTAACATAGCTAACAATTGGAATAGGATATCTCCGCCGTTAAACGACAGTCCTAATTCAAGAGGTAATTGAGACATCTACTACGGCAACTCCCTTCTGCAGGTTTTCTCTGCTGATAAAAGCCGTTTCAAGACGGCCTGCTTATCAGACATAAAGCAATGGCGAAGGTTCTCTTAGAGTGATCTTCGCCATTTTTAGTTCATATAAGGCTTTTATGCTTAGCCAAAGAACGCTAAGAACGCGATAACGACAGCGATAATTGGAAGGGCCTCAACCAATGCGATACCCATGAACATAAGAGTTCTAAGTTCTTTTCCTGCTTCCGGCTGACGGGCAATTCCCTCTACCGTACGTGAAACAATCAAACCGTTACCAATACCTGCACCAAGTGCACCTAAACCGATTGCAATCGCAGCTGCTATTAAATTCATGAAAAAGTTCCTCCTTTAAAATGTTATCCGAATTGGATATATGATTTTAATGATCATGACTGATTTTGTGTGACATGTACACCATCGTCAGCATCGTAAAGATAAATGCCTGGATGGTACCGATGAACAAGCTGAACGCCTGCCATGCAAGCATCGGAATAATGGCTCCGACTGTACCGACCAAACCGAGAAAGAAACTGTTTGAGTAGAAATTCGTCGCCAGATTTGCAAGAAGGCCAAGAAGAATTTCCCCGGCGAAAATGTTACCGTAAAGACGAAGTCCGAGTGTCAGCGTATTCGCAAACTCCTCAATGATCTTCATCGGGAACATAAGCGGAACCGGTCTGAGGTAATCCTTAGAATATTCCTTCAAACCTTTCATCTTCACGCCGTAATAGTGTGTTAATGACACGACCATAACGGCTAGAGTCAGAGTAATAGCCGGATCAGCCGTCGGTGATTTCCACCAAAGCTCGTGTCCGACCGTTACAGAAAACGGCAGCCCCAGCATATTTGATACAAATATGTACATCAGCAAGGTTACACCAAGCGCCAAGAAGTTAGCCCCTGTCTTTAAATCCATTGTACTGCCTATAATATTGCGGACAAAATCAACAATCCATTCCATGAAGTTCTGGGCTTTTCCCGGACGGATGGACAGCGTTCTCGTAGTAAGAATCGCAATCAGCAGCACAATCACACTTGCCACAGTAATCATCAGAATGTTTGTCAGATTAAAAGTAAGACCATACAAATCAATAGTTCTGTAATCGTGATTCAATGGGTTTTCACCTCTCTTCCATTGATGAACGTTTGAGCTGAATAATGGAATCTATCATAATGACGGGATAAATTGTCATTAATCCAATAATCACACTTGCCACACTGACTTTGTCGGGATATTTAAAGGCGATAGCCATCGCAAGTATCGCATTGCACCAACGCGCTGCGCTCCCGAGTGATCGTATGGACTTTCCTTTCGCTACGGCCTTGTCAAAAGCATTCATTCTTCTGGTCAAGAGCCACAGATTAAACAAACTGAAAACAGTTCCCAAAAAGAGGCCTAGAAAAACAGTTTTATACGCCGTAAGACCATATCCCAGCAAATAGATTGCCAAGATCACAAATACATATCTCCGTTGTCTGCTGAATGTAAGATTGGGATCGTCCATCAACTATCTGTCTCCTGATGAAAAAGTAATATAATTCCTGGATACGGCATACATGCGGTTAACCCTTTGCAGAAGGCCTTTTTTGTCCCGCAAAAAAACGGCCTGTTCGAAAAAACCACTCATCCTCCTGATGCGGGATGCTGTTTCATTCGCTTAGATAAATCCTCATATAACGGGTTTTTTTGGAGGATTTAAAATGAGGATGGATACTAGAAATGAAAGGAATGAAAACCTTCTCATAATACCCTCGTTTAGCATACAATAGCCCCTAACATGTGTCAATCTGTTTAAAGTTAAAAAACTTTTTATACCGGAAGCATACACAGAATGTTCACAAATTCACCTATAAATGTATGAACTCTCCCCTTTCAGCAAAAATTTGGATAAAAAAAGAAAACCTCTGAATGAGGTTTTCCGATTTATTTTGTTCCGTACAGTCTGTCACCCGCGTCACCGAGACCCGGAACGATATAGCCTTTTTCATTCAGCTTTTCATCCAGGGCCGCGATGTAAATATCAACGTCTGAATGGTGTTTCTGCAGCTCTTCCACGCCTTCAGGAGCCGCTACGAGACACATGAAACGAATGTTTCTCGCCCCGCGTTTTTTCAGGCTGTTTATTGCTTCAACCGCAGAGCCTCCCGTTGCAAGCATCGGGTCCACGACAATAAAATCACGTTCTTCCACATCAGAAGGAAGCTTAACATAGTATTCCACCGGTTTTAAGGTTTCCGGATCACGGTATAATCCGACATGTCCCACTTTGGCCGCAGGGATTAATTTCAGCATGCCGTCAACCATTCCGAGACCCGCTCTCAGGATCGGCACGATACCGAGTTTCTTCCCTGAAATCACTTTGGATGTCGCTGTTTGAACAGGTGTTTTCACTTCCACTTCTTTAAGAGGAAGATCACGTGTAATTTCAAACGCCATCAGTGATGCAACTTCGTCCACAAGGTCTCTGAAATCCTTTGTGCCTGTATTTTCATTCCGAATATATGTCAGCTTATGCTGGATTAAAGGATGATCAAATACGTAAACCTTTCCCATACTGTGTTCAGCTCCTTTTTTGTTGTCCGAGTAACTTTTTCACACTTCTATTGATTCTACAGAAAAAGACAAACAGTTTCAAGAAAATCATAAAAAAACCCGCCGGATTAGGCTTCCGGCGGATTTCTTCCTTATCAATAGTCCAGTTCTTTATATAAAGGAAACTTTTCAGTCAAGGCAGATACACGCTGTCTTGCTTCTTCAAGCTTTGCTTCGTCTTCGTGATTTTTCAGCGCAAGGCCGATGATGGCGCCGACTTCTTCAAGTGCGTCACCGTCAAATCCGCGGCTTGTCACAGCTGCCGTACCGAGACGGATTCCGCTTGTGACAAACGGTTTTTCCGGATCATAAGGGATCGCGTTTTTATTAGATGTAATGCCGATTTCATCAAGAACATGTTCAGCGACTTTTCCGGTCAGACCGAGAGAACGGAGGTCGACAAGCACGAGGTGGTTATCCGTTCCGCCTGATACGAGCTGAATGCCCTCTTTGGTCAGAGATTCAGCAAGACGCTTCGCGTTCGAGATGACGTTTTGCGCATATGTTTTGAAATCATCTTCAAGCACTTCCCCGAAAGAAACGGCTTTGGCCGCGATGACATGCATAAGCGGTCCGCCTTGGATGCCCGGGAAAATGGATTTATCAATCTTTTTGCCGAACTCTTCACGGCAAAGGATCATTCCTCCACGCGGTCCGCGAAGTGTTTTGTGAGTCGTTGTCGTTACAAAGTCAGCGTAAGGAACCGGATTCGGATGAAGGCCGGCCGCGACAAGACCCGCGATGTGCGCCATGTCGACCATGAAGTAAGCGCCGACTTCATCAGCGATTTCGCGGAATTTTTTAAAGTCGATCGTGCGGGGATACGCGCTCGCTCCGGCAACGATCAGTTTCGGCTTATGCGCCAACGCTTTTTCACGCACATCTTCATAATCTATATATTGCGTGTCTTTATCGACACCGTATTCAACAAAGTTGTATTGAACGCCGCTGAAATTAACCGGGCTTCCGTGTGTTAAGTGGCCGCCGTGGGAGAGGTTCATCCCGAGCACCGTGTCGCCGTGCTCTAAAATCGTGAAGTAAACAGCCATGTTCGCCTGAGCGCCTGAGTGCGGCTGAACGTTTACATGCTCAGCTCCGAAAATCTCTTTCGCGCGGTCGCGGGCGATGTCCTCGACGACATCAACGTGCTCACAGCCGCCGTAGTAGCGTTTGCCGGGGTAGCCTTCAGCATATTTGTTTGTTAAAACAGAGCCTTGCGCTTCCATTACCGCTTCCGTCACGAAGTTTTCAGAAGCAATTAATTCGATATTAGTCTGTTGACGCTTACGCTCATTTTTAATGGCGTTAAACACTTGTTGATCTTGTGCAGGTAAATGTTTCATCAGCGAAATCCTCTCCTATCCGTTTCCTGTTCTTTATTTTTACCACCCTTATTGTACATGGTTTTTCAGGTGAATGTAACAGCTTATTTAAAAAAAACACAATATTTAATTGGAAAACACGAACATTATATAGGAAAAGCATTTTCATCATTCGCATTCATAAACGGCGCGAATTCCGCCGATCAGCTTCGGCCTTGTCCGGGCCATCGTCACATGCGCTTCTCCGAGCTCACGGCTTGATATCCGGACAGGGACGGCAACGGGTTTTAAATGCATGCCGATGAACGTATCACCGATGTCAATTCCGGCGTCAGCCTGAATCGATTCAGCGAGCACGGGAGATTGCATCTGCCGGTATGCATATGAAGCCATCGCTCCGCCCGCTTTCGGGACGGGGACGGCTGAAACGATGGGGAGCTTGAACCGCTCGGCCGTTTCCGCCTCAATGACAAGCGCCCTGTTTAAATGCTCGCAGCATTGAAAAGCAAGATGAACACCCGTTTTTTCCTTGAACCGGGCAAGTCCGCCGTAAATCAATTCAGCCCAATCGCCGCTCCCCGCGGTGCCGATCCGGCTTCCCGCGGCTTCACTCGTACTGCACCCGATGACCAGCAGACTGCCGGCCTTAAGTCCGGCCTGCTCTTGAAATTCAGTCAGCATGTCCGTCCATTTTCGCTTCATCTCTTCCATTGTCCAGCACCTCTTACAGATTTTTTTCTTCGTAATCTGCGATTTTGCCGATCCGCCGTTCGTGGCGGCCGCCCGTAAATTCAGTCGTCAGCCAGATTTTTGCGATTTCGCGCGCCAGCCCCGGGCCGATGACGCGCTCCCCCATCGCAAGAACATTCGTATCATTGTGTTCCCGCGTCGCTTTTGCGCTGAAGGTGTCATGCGCAAGCGCACAGCGTATTCCTTTTACCTTGTTTGCGGAAATGCTCATGCCGATGCCTGTGCCGCAAATTAAAATTCCCCTGTCAACTTCACCGTTCACCACTTTTTCCGCTACCGGAAAAGCGTAGTCAGAATAATCAACAGAACCGCTGCCGCATTCACAGCCCATATCAATGTATTCAATCTGCAATTCATCCAGCAGACTTTTGATTTCTTCGCGGATATGGACGCCGCCGTGATCTGACGCAATAGCTACTTTCATTCATTTACCTCCTAGGTGTGGCTGGGCGAAGACAGCCCAGTGTGCTTGTCCTTTTTTACGAAATCCGTTGATTTTATTCTACTCTTTCATATTCGTTTTGCAAATGACCTGTTTGCAGATTTTCTGACAGATTACTTGCTTTTTCCGTCAAGCAATTGGTCAGCCAAAAGGGTCAGCAGTTCCTCCAGTTCGTCCCGCGTCCTTTTATAAACATCAAGCGGACCGCCGAACGGGTCAGAAATATCGCCGCTTTTTCCCGTTACGTATTCTTTAATGGTAAATACTTTACCATGACTGTTTCGATATCGGCTTTCGATCAGCTGTTTATGCTGTTCGGTCATCGTCAGCACCAGATCGGCCGTCTCGATATGTTCTTCCGTTAAGGGAGATGAACTGTGATTGAGAGCGATCCGTTTTTCAAACAGCGCTTCCACGGCATGAGCCGACGCTTTTCCGTTCGGGGACGCGAATACTCCGGCAGAGCTTGCGCTGACGTCCAGCCCTTTCGTTACTGCAATGGATTTAAAAAGAGCCTCAGCCATGGGACTGCGGCACGTATTGCCTGTACAAACAAAAATTATTTTCATATCCGTCACCTCTTACTGCCTATTATAAATGAAGAAAAAAGAAACGGCATCTTCGTTTCTTTTTTACTCAGCCCTATATCGGTAAAAGCAGTTTCAGCCCGAATCCGATCAAAATGGCTCCGCCGAGGGCTTCGCTGTAGGAGCCGAGCCATGATTGCACCTTTCTTCCCGCCAAGAGCCCCGCCCATGTTAAAACGGTGCTGAAGATTCCGAACAGCGCAACGGCCAGCATCGGGTTGGAGCCGTTCATCCCGAGGCTGAGCCCGACAGAAAAACTGTCAAGACTGACACCGACCGCGAATAAGAACAGTCCCGAGCCTGCCGGAGATATGAGCGGCCCGTCCGATTGTTTAAACGAAGCGATGATCATTTGCACTCCTAAAATGAAAAGAAGAGACCCGCCGATGTAAACGGCAAGCATCCCCAGAAAACCGGACAGCAGATGCCCGGCTGCCATTCCTGCCAGCGGCATGATGACATGAAACAGCCCGATGACAATTCCTATATGAAAGATTTGTTTTTTCTTCAGCTGAATCATTCCCATTCCGAGCCCGACGGAAAAAGCATCCGTCCCCAAAGCAAATGCCATGATGCTTAAGGAGACAAGCTCCCCGATGAATAGATTCGACATGAAATAAAAAACCCCCTTGGACGTGCCCGCTTGTTTAGCTTATGCATGTCCGAAAAGGGGTAGAACAAGTTAATGGATAACGGTGCCGCCCGCAGCCTTCATCAGCCTGTTCATAATGGCGAGTCCCACTCCGGTGTCCGGAAAGGATTCAGAAATAATCATATCCACTTTTGCATCATCAAAGCTGCGGAGCGCATCGTACAAGGCCGTCGCCACTGTTTCAAGGTCGGCGCGCCGGCCGCATACCTTAATAAAATCAGCCTCGTACCTACCGGCATTCTCCTCTGTTGTCAGAATGCCGATCCGTTTTCCCCGGCTTTTATATTCGTCAGCCAGCTCTTGAATTCTCAAAGCGCCGCCGTCGGCAATAGCCATCGGCGCAGAAGGCGCATAGTGTGTATATTTCATACCGGGAGAAATAGGAACCTGATCTTCTTCGGTCAGCCCTTTATCCACAAGAACCGGACCGGCTGCGGATTCAATCTGTTCTTTTGTCACGCCGCCCGGACGAAGCAGCACGGGCTGTTTCCCCGTACAGGACAGAACGGTTGATTCCACTCCGATTCCGGTCGCTCCGCCGTCCACAATGCCGGCAATGCGGCCGTTTAAATCATGAGCCACATGCTCGGCCTTCGTCGGGCTCGGTTTTCCTGATAAATTGGCGCTCGGCGCTGCGATCGGCAGTCCGGCCGAACTGATGAGGGCTAACGCCACCGGATGATCAGGCATTCTGACCGCTACCGTCTCAAGTCCCGCGGTGACACGGGGGGACAGCACGCCGGGCTTACACGGCAAGACCAGGGTCAGCGCGCCCGGCCAAAAAAGCGTCATGAGCTTTTTCGCCGTTTCAGGAATATGGCTGATAAAACGATCAAGCTGGCTGATGTCAGATATATGCACAATCAGCGGATTATCGCTCGGCCTTCCTTTCGCCTCATAAATTTTCGTTACGGCTTCCGTATTTTCAGCGTTAGCGCCCAGTCCGTAAACGGTTTCTGTCGGAAAAGCCACAACTTCATTCTGCCGGAGCAATTCCGCGGCTTGTGTAATCTGGGGATCGGTTGTGGATAATTTTGCGGAAGAATCCACAAACCATCTTCTTGTTTTCATGTATAACCAAACTCCTTATTTTAAAGCGGTAAAACTTTATTTTCTCTCATGTATTCCTTTTGAAAGTATAAAAGATGTCCTTTAATAAAACAAGTGTTATCCACAAACTGTGGACAACACTTTTCGATAAGTGGATAACTTTGTGCATAAGTGAGGTTATGCAGAGGTTTTCACCATCAAAAACGAACCTTCTGTGCATAACGAATTGCGGAAATGCTCGGACGTATACAGTTCATCAGGCACATCGGCGCATTCTTCAAATCCCATCACACTCAGAAATTCAGCAGATGAGGGCTGATTGGCGACTAAGTAGACATCTTGAATTTCATGTTTTTTGCACAGCACATCCATACTTTGAAACAGCGTAACGATATGGCTTTGGTTCAGCCTGTCCGACATAACGAGTGAACGGAGAAGCCCTTTTCCGCCGCTGAATTTTTCGATCCCGAGACAGGCGGCAATCTCTTTCTCACTGTCCTCCAGCATGATAAACCGGCTGATCTGCTGATCGATTTCCGCATGTGCCGTATCAGCCTTTTTCAAAAAGGCCTCCAGCGCCTCCGTATCTTGATCTCTTGCCACTCTCAGCTGATAAAACATATATTTCCCCTCCGTTTCGATCAACTCTTTCTTCCAATCTATGAATCGAATCCGGATTTATGCCTTTTTGCTTCAGGAAAACAGATCTGAAATCCAATCGACGAGGAAAAACTTCACTTCAGTATCATCGTCATCTTTATTTTCTTTCTTCGCTTTATCAGCTTTCGCTTTGACGTCATCCATCACTTTTTCTGTCTGTTTTTTCGTTTCTTCCTGCTTCTGTCCGCCGTCTTCCTGATCTTTCACCGCTTCACCGTTTGAAAAATCAAGGAAGCATAGCGGCGGAAACAAGACGCACCACCAGTTGGCGCCCTCGCCATTGCCGAGGGTAATTAAAATCGCTTCATATTTTCCGGCCGGATAGACCATATTGCCGTAAAGCTTTGTCGGAAACGAAATTTTATTGAATTCAACTGAAACGGATTGATGCGCACCTTTTTCTTTCATTGTTTGTTTGGCGATTTCTTTAATTTCAGGAAGCTTTGAACGGATGAGCCGCCGCGCTTCTTCAATAGAAGTGATATCTTTCACCCAGCCCGTGATTTCCTTGTTTACAGCATCTCTGATCTGGCGCTTGAGCGTTTGATCCTCATCGTTATCACTGTTGGCTAAGATCCGAAGCCGTATCGCTTCATCCGGTATGACAACGGGCTCATTGGCTGACGCCCGCGCTGTTTCTTCTTTCGTTAAGCCCGCAAGCGCTCCTGATAATAAAAGAAAAATATATATGCAGATCATCATTGTCTGTTTCATCGGTCCCCACCGTTCCTCTCCGTGCTTTTTTATCTAGTCTCATTATGGACATGACCGAAAAGGTTTAAACCGGCGGGAAGAAAAAAATCTAGCAAGCTGATAATCTGCATTGACAGACTCAGAATATGGTACGATATTATTTTGATAGGAGGGTTTTCAGATGAAATATAATTACACCGTGCTGCTGTCGGCGGCATGTATGTCTGTCATTTATTCTATTTTGTATGTTCATCAATTTATTTTCGCGGCTTTCATTTCGATGGCATTTTATTTTTTGTTTCCCTATTTGATTTTTGCGCTGCCGCTTCAATACTTTTTGAATAAAAAGCCGAAGAGATTTCATCCGCTTTATTTCCTTTATTATTTAGGAACGTCATTTGTCGCAAACGGGATCATCTTCGGTCTGTTGCAGCCGTCAGGCCAATCTCTGTTTTCTAATTCGGCCTTTTATATTTTTGCGGTTTTAACAGCCGCCGTCTATTGGGTGTGGGATTCCGTATTGCTGCAAAGACAAAGTCCGGCTACAGAAGCGTAATCAGCAGACAGACGGCTGAAGGCAGAGCGGCGCAAAAGAAAACGGCTGCCATCTTTAAACGGGCGTGCCGGCCTTCTTTTGTTTCAGAATGATAATTGGCCCGCTGTTCTGCTCCGCTTACGGCCAACCCGGAAACGATGATCGCTGTGATGATAAGAACGGCCGTAACGGCACCGAAAATGCCGTCAAAGCCAAACGGCAGAACAAACCCCGCCGCATAAGCTGCGGCGGCCAGTATACAGCCGAAAGCAAATGCTTTTTTCAAGGCGGATACCCCTTTCATTTTCTTTCCATTGTAACAAAAGCCTGCCGTGTGCGTCACCGGCAGGCTTTTTTCATGATGTGATGACCGCGGATACGGTTCTGTCTTTTCCATTGATGTCCTTTATGACTTCCACTTCCGCATTCGGAAAGGAATGACGGAACAGGTCTTTCACGGCTTTTCCCTGATTATATCCGATTTCAAAGACGACAAGCGCTTCATCTTTCATGACAAGAGGCAGCTCCTCCATAAACCGCTTGTAGAATTTCAAGCCGTCACCGCCGTCCGTAAGAGCATGAAGCGGCTCATGAAAACGGACGATATCGGATAACTCCGCCATCTCTTCTTCAGAAATATACGGCGGGTTGGACACAATAATATCCGCTTTTATTCCTGATGAAATAAAAGGAGTTAAAAGATCTCCCTGCAAAAAGCGGACGTCCGCTCCGAGGTTTTGCGCATTTCTTTCCGCCACCTGAAGCGCTTCTTTTGATATGTCCGAAGCCGATACTGAAAAATGTCCGCATTCAAGCGCAAGCGTCACCGCAATGGCTCCGCTCCCCGTTCCGATATCAATTACATTCAGACGTTCTCCCTCAGAAAACACCCGCTTCTGTCTGTCCAGCAGATGAAAGACGACTTCTTCCGTTTCCGGACGCGGAATGAGAACATCGTCATTCACAAAGAATTCCCTGCTGTAAAACTGTTCTTTCCCGATAATATATTGAATCGGAATGCCTTCTTTATGCATTTCCACATGCCGTCTGAAACGGTATAGCTCATCCTCGCCGACAGGCTCCTGCAGACTTGCGAGAAGCTTGCTCCGATCCATTCCCGTATCATTTAACAGCAGCAGCTCGGCCGCGTTTTTTTCTCTTCCCGCTTCGGTTAAATAAGAAGAAGCCCAGCTTAGGGCTTCAAAAACGGTCTTCATCTTAATTTTCCGCCTGCTGGAGCTTGCTTGACTGGTCTTCTACGATTAACGCTTCAACCACTTCATCAAGCTTCCCTTCAAGGATTTGGTCCAGCTTTTGAATCGTCAGTCCGATGCGGTGATCCGTCACACGGTTTTGCGGGAAATTGTATGTGCGGATACGTTCAGAACGATCGCCTGAACCGACGGCTGATTTGCGTGTCTGATCATATTCTGCCTGGGCTTCCTGCTGGAATTTGTCATAGATTCTGGCGCGGAGCACCTTCATCGCTTTTTCTTTGTTTTTAATCTGAGATTTTTCATCCTGACAGGATACGACGACACCCGTCGGCAAATGCGTCAGGCGTACGGCCGACATTGTCGTGTTTACGCTCTGTCCGCCCGGTCCGCTTGATGCGAATGTATCGACGCGGATATCCTTTTCATGGATGTCCACTTCTACTTCTTCCGCTTCCGGAAGACACGCCACCGTCGCCGTAGACGTATGAATGCGGCCGCCTGATTCCGTTTCCGGCACCCGCTGCACGCGGTGCGCCCCATTCTCATACTTCAGCTTGGAGTACGCGCCTTTTCCCGTAATCATAAAGATGATTTCCTTGTAACCGCCCGTTCCGGTCACGTTTGCTTCCATGACTTCGGTCTTCCAGCCTTGGATTTCGGCATAACGGGAGTACATTCTGTAGAGATTTCCCGCAAACAGAGCGGCTTCTTCTCCGCCCGCTGCGCCGCGGATCTCCATGATTACGTTTTTGTCATCGTTCGGGTCTTTCGGGATGAGGAGCACTTTCAAACGCTCTGATAAGGTTTCGGTCTCTCCCTGCAGTTCGGAAATTTCTTCCTTCACCATTTCTCTCATATCGGCATCAAGCTTATCCTCAAGCATTGCTTTCGCATCGGCAAGCTGTTCTGATGCATCTCTGTATTGTCTATAGACTTCAACAGTTTCCTGTATATCAGACTGCTCTTTCGAATATTCTCTAAGCTTTTTCGGATCGTTGACCACTTCCGGATCACTTAAAAGCTCATTTAATTTTTCGTATCGTTGTTCAATTGACTGTAAACGGTCTAACACGGTCTTCACCTCTGTTTTCCTGTGCGTAACATTCTCATTATAGTATAGGGCTTATCACCAGTCAAAAGCAATCGGCCTCTGCTATACTGAAACAAAAAAGGAGGAGCGGATATGCTGAAATCCATCCACCATATAGCAATCATATGCTCTGATTATGAAAAGTCGAAAGCTTTTTACACCGAAACGCTCGGTTTCGGTATTATAAAGGAAACCTACCGAAAGGAGCGCGGGTCTTATAAACTCGATCTGGCGCTGGACGGCACATATGTGATTGAATTGTTTTCCTTTCCCGATCCGCCCGAGCGGCCGACCCGTCCTGAAGCAGCAGGTCTCCGGCACCTCGCCTTCACTGTAAACGATCTTGAAGCGGCTGTCAGGGAGTTAAAGGAAAAGGGCATCGACACAGAACCGGTCAGAACCGATCCGCTGACGGGGAAACGCTTTACCTTTTTCTTCGATCCCGACAAGCTTCCGCTGGAATTGTATGAAGCGTAACGTTTTTTGAAGAAATGTTGCTTTCTTTGGCGAATTCCTTCTTGTTTTGTCTAACATGAAGGGAACGCCGCATCATGGTCGAATACCTAGCTGAAAAGGAGGTATGTGATCATGAATACAAACATGGCTGCGAAAGAACTCGGTGTCTCCGCAAAAACGGTGCAAAGGTGGGTCAAGCAGCTGAATCTTCCGGCTGAACGAAATGAGCTCGGGCATTATTCCTTTACGCCTGAGGACCTTGATGTGCTAAAATCGGTCAAACGGCAAATTTCTGAAGGCACTGCTCTGCTGGACGTGCAAGTGCCCCGGCAGCCGAAAAAACGGACGGGCTTTATTTTGCAGCGGCCGAAAACCAGCAGCGGCGCCGAACAAAGGTTGGCAGAGCTGGAACGCAAGCTGGATATTCTCACGAAAGAGAAACAGGACGGGGACCAACTGCTATCAAGAATAGCTGAGCTGGAACGCCAGCTGAAACAAAAGGCGGATGAAGGTGTGTCTTATCAGCTTCTTCAGCACAGACGGGAAATCGACGACCTCAATGCCGAATTGCAGACATTGGCCTCCCGCATCCAGGAACTTGTCCAGACAGCTCCCCTCTCAGAAACAGCCGCTTCTTCAGAACATAAGAAACCCAGAAAAAAAACGAGATTTTCGCCTTTTAAATTTCAATTCTAATTAAAAAAGCTCCCTGAAACAGGGAGCTTTTCATTATGCAGTCAGCGCAATGATGATCGGCAGTGAGATTAGAGATAAAATCGCACTGATCACGAACGCAGACGCAGTTTCTTCCTCTTGTTTTTCGAAACGTGTGGCAATCATCGCCGCTACCGCAGATCCAGGGAATGCAACAAGCAATACCGCTTTTGTGATCTGGTCAGCCGGAAGTCCGACTGCAAGAGCGATCAAGTACATCAATGCAGGCTGAACGGCAACTTTTAACAAAGCGATACCGAAAGCCGGCACACTGAGCTTGATGTTGCGGATACCGACAGTTACACCGACGGCGAAGAGCGCAACACCTGATGTTGTGCTTCCGAGCTGCTCAAGCATTTTGTCGCCGAGCTCAGGAAGACTTACACCGAACAGCACTAGGATGATACTGATAAGCGGTGCAGCCGCAAGCGGTTCGGAAAGACCGTGAAGAATAGACTTACCAGTCATTTTCCAGAAGCTTTCGTTTTCATTGTCTTTTTTCTTAGATGACTCACCGACAGTAGCGATAATGATCGCAAGCGGATCAAGCATAGCGTTAACCACGATACCCGTTACGGCAATAGGAATCGCTACTTCGTTTGCGCCGAATAAACTTCCGAGTACAGGAATACCCATAAATGCAAATGTCGGCTGTGCTGAGTTTAAAGAAAATACAGATGAGTTCGTTAAATCATACTTAAAGATGAATTTACACACCAGCAGAATGACGATATAGAATCCGACAATCCCGATGATCAAAGCGATCATTAAAGGAACCTGTGTTAAAAACGCACTTCTTGAAGTGGTTAAAATACTGGCGATAAAATGCGCCGGAAGCGCGTACTTCGTAACTAAGGTACTTACCCCTTTTGCTGACTTCGCGTCATAACTTCCGAAGCGACCTGCGAACCAACCCAGCACGATCACGAAAAAGATCGGTGCCAGGAGGATTAAAATATCTAAGAAGCTCAAAATGTTCTCCTCCAAATCCTTAATGTCCGTATACTTTAGCCTTTATATAAAAGCTTTCCCTCGGACTGTAAAATTAATCGTAAAATTATTTAGCTACAACTTGTTTGTATTGCGGTTTCCACATTGCATCAAGAACGGCTTGTTCTACATTTTCAGGAGTGCGGTTTGCCACGCCTTCTTTAATTGCAGTTTCTGCTACGGCGATCGCAACTTTAATTGAAACTTCTTGTAAGTCGCTCATGCTCGGCAGAAGGCCTGCACCCGGTGTTTCAAAATCAACGCTTTCTGCGATTGCGTCAGCAGTTGCCGCAAACATTGCAGGAGTAATCACTTTCGCTTCTACAACGATTGAGCCGAGGCCAAGTCCAGGGAACGCGAATGCGTTGTTAGATTGTCCGATTTCATGAGAAACGCCATTGTACTCAACATTTTCAAACGGGCTTCCTGTTGCCACAAGAACTTTACCGTCAGTCCATTTGAAAAGATCGCTAGGAACAGCTTCAGCAAGCGGTGTCGGGTTAGACATCGGCATGATGACCGGACGCTCAACGTGTTTTGCCATTTCTTTTACGATTTCTTCACTGAATGCGCCGCTTTGGCCTGAAGTACCGATTAAGATAGTCGGTTTTGCTTGACGGATCACTTCAATGAAAGGAATTTGTCCATTTTCATCGCGTTTCCAATCTTTAATTTCTTCAGCTGTGCGCAGGTACGGCTCTTGGAAATCAAGAATGTTTTCCATACCTTCAACTAACAGGCCTCTGTAGTCCATTGTGTAGAATGCTTTGTTGGCTTCTTCTTCAGAAAGACCTGCAAGCACCATAGTGTCGCGGATTTGGTCAGCGATTCCGATTCCGGCAGATCCAGCACCGAAGACAACCACACGCTGATCTTTAATAGAAGCGCCTGTTTTCTTCATAGCTGCAAGCACACCTGCAAGCGTAATCGCACCAGTACCTTGAATATCATCGTTGAAAGTAAGAATTTCATGATTGTATTTCTTCATGATATTGCGCGCGTTTTTGTTTCCAAGGTCTTCCCAGTGAAGAAGAGCTTTAGGGAAATATTTAAGCGCAGCTTTTACATAAGCGTCAATGAAAGCTTCGTAACGTTCGCCTTGGATACGTTCATGGCGGTTACCGATGTATAAAGGATCGTTCAGAAGTTTTTCATTGTTCGTACCGACGTCAAGAACGACAGGAATAACACGGCTTGGATCAATACCGGCAGCGGCTGTGTATACAGCTAATTTACCGATGGCGATGTTAATTCCGCCTACACCCCAGTCACCGATTCCGAGGATGCTTTCTGAGTCTGTCGCAACGATCAGATCAATATCGCCGGCAGTGGCATGAAGGTTTTCAAATGCTTCTTCAATGCCTTCCACATTGTCGATAGAAAGGTAAATCCCTTGAGGTCTTCTGTACTCATGGCTGTATTCTTGAATCGCTTCACCTACAGTCGGTGTGTAAACAACCGGCAGCATTTCGCGAAGATGGTTTTGAAGCAATTTAAAGAAAAGAACTTCGTTACGGTTTTGCAAATCATTCAAATATACGTTTTGGCGAAGGCGGTCCGGCTGAGCCTGAAACTGCTCGTATGCGCGTTTAGCCTGTTCATCAAGAGACAGAATTGTCGGAGGAAGCAGCCCGTCTAATCCAAGGCTTTTTCTTTCCTCTGCTGAAAACGCAACGCCTTTATTTAAAGTAGGGATAGATAGAACTTCTTTTCCTCTTAAAGTAGTTTCTAAGTTGCCTTCCTTCGTTACTTTAATATTATTCAAGAAAATCTCCTTCTTTCTTCAAATAGTTAACAAAGTTAAGTAATTACCCAATTTGGTTAATGTGATCGCGATCTGCTATATCTTTTTTTGACAATTATTCGAACAATGTCTCATAACTATTTACATTACTTAGTCATTTTATGCCTGTAAAAATGAAAATTCAAGAGATGAAAATTACTTAATTTTTTCATACTCTTTTTTAAGTTATTTAACTACAATATTTGAAAAAACGTCAAAAAAACACCGGAAGTTTTACCGATGTTTTCATGAAAAGGGTTATTTATCAGTCTGTTTTTTCGGCACTTCGTGATGATGCCTGCATCTCGCTTCGTATGACTCTGATGCGCCGACTAAAATGACCGGGTCATCATAGGAAGCGGGCTTCCCGTCAATTAAACGCTGCGTACGGCTTGCCGGCGACCCGCAGACAGAGCATACCGCCTGCAGCTTCGTTACCGATTCGGCAACCGCCATCAGATTCGGCACAACGCCGAACGGCTCTCCGCGGAAATCCATATCAAGTCCGGCCGCGATGACACGATAGCCTTTATCGGCAAGCCGGGATAAGTCGTCAATGATCGATTCGCCGAAAAACTGCACTTCATCTACCGCGATGACGTCCGTGCTTTCACTGATATGATCCCATATTTCAGCCGAAGACGAGATGACGTGGCTTGTCATGGATGTGCCGTTGTGGGAAACGACGGCTTCCTCACTGTAGCGATTATCAATGGCAGGTTTGAATACCTTAACCTCCTGCTTCGCATATGTCGCTCTTTTCACTCTGCGGATCAGCTCTTCTGATTTCCCAGAGAACATGCTGCCGCATATCAGCTCAAGCCATCCGCTTTGCTTCATTATGTACATAGGCTATCCGCTCCCCTTTTTTCCTGTTTATAGACATAAAAAACAGGCAAGAAGCAATTCTTGCCTGCCTGTAAAATCTATTATTACTTAAGACCGTATTTTTTGTTAAAGCGATCAACACGACCATCAGCAGAAGCGAATTTTTGACGTCCAGTGTAGAATGGGTGGCATTCAGAGCAAATCTCAACGCGTACCTCTTCTTTTACTGAGCCTGTTTCAAATTCATTTCCGCAAGCGCATTTAACTGTTGCTTTTTTGAAATTAGGATGAATTCCTGCTTTCATTGTATCCATCTCCTTCCGCCCTGAATCCCATGTGGAAACAGAGTTATTATTCCGGAGCGAATCCGGAACGCATATGAGAGAATTATATCAGTCATTTACTGCATTTGCAAATACATTTTTTATCAGCGGCGGGCTGATGATGACAGGTTCGCCTGCTTCCATTCTTGGTTGATCAGATCGAAGAATTCCTGATTTGTTTTCGTTTTTTTCATTTTTCTCATAAACTTCTCTGCGAAGTCCGGAGAATCAGACATCGACTTGCGGATCGCCCATAAACGGTCAAGATGCTCTTTCGGCACGAGCAGCTCTTCCTTCCGTGTACCGGAGCGGCGGATATCGATCGCCGGGAAAATCCGTCTTTCCGCAAGAGAACGGTCAAGGTGAAGCTCCATGTTGCCCGTTCCTTTAAATTCTTCATAGATGACGTCATCCATCCGGGAGCCCGTGTCTACGAGTGCCGTCGCTAAAATGGTCAGGCTGCCGCCCTCTTCAATGTTTCTCGCGGCACCGAAAAAGCGCTTCGGACGATGGAATGCAGCCGGGTCAATACCGCCGGAAAGCGTACGTCCRCTTGGCGGGATAACGAGGTTGTAGGCGCGTGCCAGGCGGGTAATGCTGTCCATCAGGATGATAACGTCTTTTTTGTGTTCAACGAGACGCATCGCCCGTTCAAGCACAAGCTCCGCTACCTTGATGTGATTTTCCGGCACTTCATCAAACGTGGAGCTGACGACATCGCCCGCTACGGAACGTTCGATATCCGTTACTTCTTCCGGTCTTTCATCAATTAAGAGCACGATCAATTCAGCGTCAGGCTGATTTGTCGTAATGCTGTTAGCGATTTCTTTTAACAGCATGGTTTTACCGGCTTTCGGCGGCGCCACGATCAGACCGCGCTGGCCGAAACCGACAGGAGCCATCATATCGAGAATTCGTGTAGAGAGATAATTCGGTTTCGTCTCAAGCACCATTTGGCGGTCGGGATAAAGCGGAGTCAGCGCAGGAAAATGAACGCGCTCCTTCGCGGATTCCGGATCATCGCCATTTACCGCTTCAACGTGCAAAAGTCCGTAATAGCGTTCGTTCTCTTTCGGCGGGCGCACCTTGCCGGAAACTTTGTCACCGTTTCTTAAATCAAAGCGGCGGATCTGGGAAGCAGAAATGTAGATGTCTTCTGAGCTTGGCGAGTAATTAATCGGTCTGAGGAAGCCGAACCCTTCCGATTGGATGATTTCGAGCACACCTTCCATAAACAGAAGATCCTCCTGCTCGGCGTTGGCTTTCAGTATGGCAAAGATTAATTCTTTTTTGGTCAGTTTGCTGTAATAGGAGATTTTATAATGTCTTGCCAGTTCGTACAGTTCTTTTAATTTCATATTTTCCAAAGAGGAAATAGATACGTCTTTCATAAAAAACACCACGCTTTTCATAGTCAATGTATTGCTGTTTTCATTCAAATCGGCTGCTTTGCATGATTCCGCCAAAGCACATTCTTTTATAAAACATTCAGGAACTTCTATCGGTAACACTTCCACCCATGATCGGCGCTTTTTTTAAAAAGGATTGTCTTAATGAGTTTTGAAGGAAGCGAGGACAAAAACTTGAGAAGATCAATATTTATATCGTCTGTATGCGGTAGAATTTGAAAATTTCCCAGTACTCAAAAGAAGGAATGACACAGAAAAATCGCAGCACTCTTTATTTTTACCTCATTTTAAAAAATTATTCAACTTAAATAATGCTTTGACATATAAATGATAGGGTTGACTCTTTTTTGCAAAAGAAAAGCGGGACGGAAAGTCCCGCTTTTCTCTATTTATGGCCGGATCACAAGATTTGGTTTTTTCTTCAGGCTGTGTCTTCCGTCAACGAATCGGACTGTTCCTGATTTCGCCCGGATAACCAGACTTTCGGTCGTGCCGACTGTGCCTTTGAACTGAACGCCTTTCAAAAGCTCTCCGTCCGTTACGCCCGTTGCCGCAAAAATGGCGTCGTCCCCTCTCACAAGATCCTCCATCCGGAGCACTTTGGATACATCAAGGCCCATCCGCTCACAGCGGGCTTGCTCTTCCGCACTTTGCGGCAGAAGCCTGCCGATGATTTCGCCGCCGAGCGCTTTTAACGCAACGGCAGACAGCACGCCTTCAGGTGCCCCTCCTGAGCCGAAGAGAATGTCTACGCCCGTATGGTCAAAGGCCGTATTGATGGCGCCCGCGACATCACCGTCGTTGATCAGTTTGATTCTGGCGCCGGCCTCACGCAATTCAGAGATGATTCTTTCATGTCTGTCGCGATATAAAATGGTTGCCACGACATCTTCAATGTCTTTGTTTTTCGCTTTCGCAACAGCTTTTAAGTTATCAATGACAGGAGCTTCGATGTCGATGCAGCCTACCGCTTCAGGTCCGACCGCAATTTTTTCCATATACATATCAGGAGCGTTCAGCAGTGTTCCATGGTCAGCGACCGCGATCACCGTCAGCGCATTCCAGCCGCCGCTGGCTACGATGTTAGTGCCTTCAAGAGGATCGACGGCGACATCGACGCGGGGGCCGTAGCCGTTTCCGAGCTTTTCGCCGATGTAAAGCATCGGCGCTTCATCCATCTCTCCTTCCCCGATAACGACCGTTCCTTTCATCGGCACCGTGTCAAACACGTCACGCATGGCGCTTGTCGCCGCATCATCGGCTTCATCCTTTTTCCCGCGGCCCATCCATCTGGCAGATGCTAAAGCCGCCGCTTCTGTAACCCGAACCAATTCCATTGATAAGCTTCTTTCCATTTCAACACGATCTCCTCTCAAAAGTCCGCATTTCTATGAATTTTGGAGCTGTTCTATCTCTTCGTCCGTCAGCCTCTGCCGCCAGATTGTGGCGCCCAGACCTTCGAGTTTTTTCTCAAGATTGCTGTAGCCGCGGTCCAAATGCTCAAGACCGGTAATTTCGGTTACGCCGTCGGCCATCAGCCCTGCTACGACCAGACAAGCGCCTGCACGCAGATCGCTCGCCTTTACTTTTGCGCCCTGCAGCTCGGCCGGACCGGTGATAATCGCTGACCTGCCTTCCACTTTCATGTTGGCTCCCATCCGTCTCAGCTCATCAATATGCTTAAATCTGGCCGAGTAGATGGTGTCAGTCACGACACTCGTGCCGCCCGCTCTCGTTAACAGAGAGGTCATCGGCTGCTGAAGGTCAGTCGGGAATCCCGGGTAAACAAGCGTTTTTACGTCGACCGGTTTTATCTGCTTCTGCCCGCCGAGCATAAGAAGCTGGTCGTCACTCGTCTCGATGTGAAAACCCATTTCCCTGAGCTTTGCCGTCAAAGACTCCAGGTGGGTCGGTATGACATTATCAATAATGACTTCTTTCCCCATCGCCGCGCCGGCGATCATAAAGGTGCCCGCCTCAATTCTGTCCGGGATGATGGTATGTCTGCACCCGTGCAGCTCTTTCACGCCGTCGATTCTGATCACATTGGTTCCCGCGCCTTTTATCTTTGCGCCCATGCTGGTGAGCAGTGTGGCAACATCAATAATCTCAGGTTCCTTGGCGGCGTTTTCTATCACGGTTTTTCCTTCAGCGAGCACAGCGGCAAGCATGATATTGATCGTCGCCCCGACGCTGACGACATCTAAATAAATCCGTGCGCCTCTCAGCCTTTCGGCGCGCAGATAAATCGCGCCTTGTTCATTGGTGACTTCAGCCCCAAGCGCCTCAAACCCTTTTATATGCTGGTCAATCGGCCGAGGCCCGAGATGGCACCCGCCCGGCAGTCCGATGACCGCCTGTTTGAAGCGGCCGAGCATCGCGCCCATTAAATAATAAGAAGCACGGAGTTTTTTCACTTTGCCGTTGGGAAGCGGCATGCTGATCATCGGTGAAGGGTCCACGACCATTTCTCCTTTTTCAAAATGGACGTTTCCGCCGATTTCTTTCAGCAGGTCACGCAGCGTTTCAATATCTGAGATCTCCGGAAGCCCTTCGATCGTTACTTCGGAATTTGCCAGAATGGTTGCGGGTATCAATGCGACGGCGCTGTTTTTCGCACCGCTGATATGTACGGTTCCGTTTAACGGATCGCCGCCGGCAATATTCAACTTTTCCATGATAGTCTCCTTCCATAAGAAGATAGCTGCGGAGCATAAATAAAATGGCATTTTATTCTGTCTCTGCAAATAAAGCTCTTGTCCAAAATGTAGCCAATTCGAAGAGAAAGAATACAAGGACATTATAAAATAACAGGAAGAAAATAGCGAAGCTTTACGGGGCATTTTTTACACAGGATGCACAGAGACCCGCCGGGTTCACATTCCGGGGAACTTTGATATGAAGGCCCGCCGTCAAACAGGAAATAGGGTGCGGCAAACGGATGCAACCGGTTTGCCGCCCATTACACCCTTATTTATTCCAGTCTGCCAAAAATTGCTCAATGCCTTTATCCGTTAACGGATGTTTTGTCAGCTGGTGAATGACTTTCAGCGGCATCGTACCGATATGTGCACCGCGCAAAGCCGCTTCAGTCACGTGCTGCGCATGACGGATGGAAGCTGCGATGATTTGTGTATCAATGTCATGAAGGTCAAAAATCTGTCTTACTTCTGAAATCAGGTCAAGGCCGTTATGGCCGATATCATCCAGGCGGCCTAAGAACGGAGATACATAAGTCGCTCCGGCTCTTGCGGCTAAAAGCGCCTGGTTGGCGCTGAAGATGAGCGTTACGTTTGTTTTTATGTTCAGGTCGCTCAGCGCTTTTACGGCTTTTAACCCTTCAGACGTCATCGGGATTTTCACCGTGATATTCGGCGCGATTTTCGCCAGTTCTTTACCTTCTTCAATCATTTCTTCAGCATTCAGGGAAATGACTTCTGCGCTTACTGATCCGCTCACGACTTCCGTAATTTCACGAAGTCTGTCATGGAAAGTCACGTCAGCTTCTTTTGCTACTAAACTAGGGTTTGTCGTCACTCCGGCAAGAACGCCAAGTTCGTAAGCTTCTTTAATCTCGTCAATGTTTGCTGTATCAATGAAAAATAACATAAGGAAAGCCTCCCCAGTAATAAGTTTTCAGAACTGTAAAACATGATTGCGCTTTCTAAAGGTAAGACATAAAACCGCCTGGCAATGCTGTCAGGCGGTTTATGGATGTTACACCGGATTAAGCTTGGTTTGAAGAACCGAACTCACGCATTTTACCGATAACCGTTTCTTTGATCGCTTCACGAGCAGGTCCAAGATATTTACGAGGATCGTATTCGTTCGGCTTAGCTGCCAATGTTTCGCGGACAGCTTTTGCAGAAGAAATTTGGTTTTCAGTGTTTACGTTGATTTTAGCCGTACCAAGTGAGATTGATTTTTTAATGTCGGCAGTCGGAATTCCTGTACCGCCGTGAAGTACTAACGGAAGGCCGGTTGATTTGCCGATGTCTTCCATTTCTTTGAAACCGAGGTTCGGTTCGCCTTTGTAAGGGCCATGAACAGAACCTAATGCAGGTGCAAGGCAGTCGATGCCAGTGCGCTCTACAAGTTCTTGACACTCTTTAGGGTCAGCATAGATTACGCCTTCAGCGATAACGTCATCTTCCTGTCCGCCGACAGTTCCGAGCTCAGCTTCAACTGAAACGCCGTGGAAATGAGCAAGCTCAACCACTTTAGATGTAGTTGCTACGTTTTCCTCAAACGGATGGTGAGATGCGTCGATCATTACAGAAGTGAAGCCTGCATGAATCGCTTTCGCACAAGATTCAAAGCTTGAACCGTGGTCTAAGTGAATGGCAACAGGTACTGTCACTTTGTATTCTTCCATAAGAGCTTTAACCATGGCAACGACTGTTTTGAAGCCGCCCATGTAGCGTCCCGCGCCTTCTGAAACACCAAGAATAACCGGGGATTTTTCCTCTTCTGCTGCTTGTAAAATAGCTTGAGTGAACTCAAGGTTATTTAGGTTAAATTGTCCAACAGCATATCCTTTTTCTTTAGCTGTATTCAACATTTCCGTCATTGAAACTAAAGGCATGTCGAAAGTCCTCCTTATGTAGCCTGATTTGCTTCTTCTCGAAAAAAGCTTTCCACCCTATAGCATGACCATAAAAACCTGTCATATGTAAAACAACAGATCGCTTTTTCTCCATCTCTAGGATACCAACTTTTCGACAAATCGGCAACACAATGACATAATTGTTTCTAATTTTATTAATTCGATTTTAGAGGTAAATACTTTTTCACCGCGTCTCTGATCTCGTCAATGTCGAAAGGTTTTGCAAAATGAGTCAGCGCTCCGAGCTCTTTTGATTCCTTAATCATATCGAGTTCTCCGTAAGCGGTCATAATAATGACGCGGATGGAGCCGTCGATCATTTTCATGCGTTTGAGAATTTCGATTCCGTCCATGCCGGGGATTTTCATATCTAAAAGCACAAGATCCGGCCGTTCTTTCGTTACGATGTCCAGCGCCTGTATGCCGTTGGCGGCCTGAAACGTCTGGTACCCTTCTTTATGAAACACTTCATTGAGCAATATACGTATACCATATTGGTCATCTACGATTAAAATCTTTTCATTCATCATTTTACACCCCAATATTATCATTTTCGTCAAAAGGAAGCAGTTGTTAATGTATTCTGTTTGATTTTCACATTTCCTTTAATTATAATAGTCTACTTTCCGACATTTTCTGAGCATTTTCTCTTTTGTTGTATACTGTTCTTGTTAGTGTAAAGGAGGTTTCACTCATGTTAAAGATCTTTACGACGCAGCTTGCAGGCATTTTTTCCCGCATTCAGGATAAGGAATCCGAAGCAATAGAAGACGGCGCGCGGCTGCTGGCTCAGGCGGCCGTCAGCGGCCATTCCATCTATTTATACGGCGCAAATGAGATGCAGGGCATTTTGTGCGAGGCGGAACTCGGCTCTGAACCGATGCCTTCGGTCAAGGCGTTTCCGGATACAGCTGATTCGATTACAGAAAGCGACAGGGTGCTGATGTTCTGTTCAGGCCCGGGTACGGCTGAAGAACAGGCGCTGGCAAAAAAGCTTTATGAAAAAGGGATCGGCCTTGTCTGCGTGTCCCCCGTCATTAAGGATCAAACCGGGATTGAGGCATTTTGTGATGTTCATATTGACAGCAAATTAAAAATGCCGCTTCTGCCCGATGAAGACGGAACAAGATACGGCTTTCCTTCATTAATGACAGGCCTGTATGTCTATCACGCACTGTCCTTTACATTAAAAGAAATGGTGCAGGAATATGACTGATGAAGAAAAAAGACTTGCCGCTTTTAACGGAGGCAAGTCTTTTTTTATTACTTCTGTTCGGCAGCTTGTACGGAAGCGCCGATAAAGTCTTTGAATAAAGGCTGAGGTCTTGTCGGTCTTGATTTGAACTCAGGGTGGAATTGGCAAGCGACATACCAAGGATGGTCTTTCAGCTCGATAATTTCCACAAGGCGGCCGTCAGGGCTTGTGCCTGAGAACACAAAACCGTTCTCTTCCATTTGCTGTCTGTATTCATTGTTGAATTCATAACGGTGGCGGTGGCGTTCGTATACCACTTCATCCGCATATGCTTCGAAAGCTTTCGTGTCTTCCTGAAGCTTACAAGGGTACAGTCCGAGACGAAGCGTTCCTCCGAGATCCTCGACATCTTTTTGTTCAGGAAGAAGGTCAATGATCGGATAAGGAGTGGACGGATCGATCTCCGCAGAGTGCGCCCCTTCCAGACCTAATACGTTTCGCGCATATTCAATGGATGCAATCTGCATACCGAGGCAGATGCCGAAGAACGGAATTTTATTTTCACGCGCGTACTTGGCGGCGATGATTTTCCCTTCTACACCGCGGTCTCCGAATCCGCCGGGCACGATGATTCCGTCTGTGCCGTCAGTCAGCTCTTGAATATTGCTTTCCGTCACTTCTTCGGCGTTAATCCATTTGATCTTCACATCAGCGTCAAACGCATAGCCCGCGTGGCGCAGTGATTCAACGACTGAAATGTAAGCATCTTGAAGCTCGACGTATTTTCCGACGAGACTGATTGTAATGGTTTTAGACAAGTTTTTCACTCTTGTGACAAGGTCTTTCCATTCCGTCATATCCGGATCTTTGCACTCTAATTTCATATGATCGCAGACAAGCTTATCGAGTCCCTGCTCCTGAAGGTTAAGCGGGATGGAGTAAAGGTTGTCCGCATCTTCACATTCAATAACCGCTTTCGTGTCAATATCGCAGAAGAGCGCGATTTTATCTTTCATATCTTGAGAAATCGGCATTTCTGTGCGCACGACGATGATATTAGGCTGAATGCCGAGGCTTCTCAGCTCTTTTACGCTGTGCTGCGTCGGTTTTGTTTTCAGCTCGCCCGCCGCTTTGATGTACGGAACAAGCGTACAGTGAATGTACATTACGTTTTCATGGCCGATGTCGCTTTTCATTTGACGGATGGCTTCAAGGAACGGAAGGGATTCGATATCTCCCACGGTTCCGCCGATCTCAGTAATGACTACATCTGCATTTGTTTCTTTGCCGGCGCGGTAAACGCGGTCTTTCAGTTCATTTGTGATATGCGGAATGACCTGAACCGTTCCCCCGAGGTAGTCCCCGCGGCGTTCTTTCTTCAATACAGCAGAGTAGATTTTACCGGTCGTCACATTGCTGAATCTGTTCAGATTAATGTCAATGAAACGCTCGTAGTGCCCTAAGTCAAGGTCAGTCTCAGCGCCGTCATCGGTTACGAACACCTCACCGTGCTGGTACGGGCTCATCGTTCCCGGGTCAACGTTGATATAAGGGTCAAATTTTTGGATGGTGACGCTCATGCCTCTGTTTTTCAACAGGCGGCCCAGTGATGCTGCCACAATTCCTTTTCCGAGTGAAGATACAACTCCCCCGGTTACAAAAATATATTTCGTCATTTCGTTTGCTCCTCTCTTCGGTCTGCGCTACATTCTTTAAAATGTGCCGTTTTATAGAAAATCATTTCACTAAAAACAAATGATGTATAAAAGAATTTGGGAGATGAAAATAAGAAAGCTCCCTTTCAATTTCTTGAAAGGGAGCGTAGCACTCTTATGAATTCTCTTCTTTTTGAAGAGCCCAAAATACATACTACATAGTTCGACAATGAAAGTCAAGATCGTTTTGC
The DNA here is from genome assembly GCF_056399565.1 of Bacillus sp. 01N42_2. Classification (NCBI taxonomy): domain Bacteria; kingdom Bacillati; phylum Bacillota; class Bacilli; order Caryophanales; family Bacillaceae; genus Bacillus; species Bacillus sp. 01N42_2. Next base: position 454,009 of record NZ_JBFTRO010000001.1, read on the forward strand.
TGCTATGAAATCAGCGTTTTTGATCCTCGTCTTCATCCTCATCATCTTCCTCATCTTCTTCAAGCATATCCTCTTCGATCTCAAGATCGTCGTCATCTTCTTCATCGTCGATATCTTCGTCGTCAAAGCTGTCTGCTTCAAGATCAATATCTTCTTCCAATTCATCGAGATCGATGTCATCTTCATCAACTTCCTCGAATTCGTCAAGATCAAGATCTTCCTCAACGGCTTTTTTCGCTTTTTTCTTTTTCGCTTTTACAGTCGGCTGTGTTTCTTCGTCCAGCTGATCGTACGGATACCAGCTGCGAAGCCCCCAAGTCTGATCTGACAGAGCAATAAAGCGGCCGTCAATGTTGAGGTCAGTATAAAATTGGGCGATGCGGTCACCCAGTTCCTCTTTCGTAACACCGAGCAAGGAAGTAATTTCATTCAGCAGCTCCTGGAACGGAACCGGTTTTTTATGTTCTGAGAAAATTTCGTGAGCGATTTCAACTAAAGCCATCTGCTTCAGCTGTTCCTGAGAATATTGTTTGATACTCAAGGTCGGACACTCCCTTTCTATTACTTATATGTATCTGTTTCTATCCTATAATAAGAACGATTTTGTATTGTTTTGTTCATAAACCATACCTCTCATTATAAACAAATTAAAACAGAATATGCTACCCTTAACAGTGTAATTTAAGAAATTTTAGAGGCGTCCCTTCATAATTCGGCCGATGTGCGAAAACAAAGCCGCCGGCATATGCGCGGGCGGCCTGCTTCTCTCTATGAAGACTCTTGTTTTCCCGTACCGAATACAGACATGGCGAGCAATTCACTGACATCATAAGTGCCGATCGCGTCTTCGGCTTCTTTCGCTTTTGTACCGTCACCGAGCATGGTCAGGCAGTAAGGGCAGCCGGAGCTGATGACCGTCGGGCTGACAGAAAGCGCCTGCTCAGTCCGGGCCGTGTTGATTCTCACTCCCGTTTCTTCTTCCATCCACATGAGGCCTCCCCCGGCGCCGCAGCACATTCCGTTTTCGCGGCTGCGCTCCATTTCCTTCAATTGAACGCCCGGGATGGCTTTTAAGATCGCTCTCGGCGGCTCATACACTTCATTGTATCTGCCTAAATAGCATGAGTCATGGAAGGTGATCGTTTCATTCACCGGATGAAGCGGTTTTAGTTTCCCCTGCGACACCAGCTCGGCTAATAATTCAGTATGATGATAGACTTCAGCCTGGAATCCGAAATCCGGATATTCATTTTTGAACATATTATAGGCGTGCGGGTCAATCGTGACGATTTTTTTGATCCCGTGTTTTTCAAATTCGCCGATGTTGTGTTCCGCCAGCTCTTGGAACAGAAACTCGTTGCCTAAACGGCGCGGCGTATCGCCTGAGTTTTTTTCTTTATTGCCGAGTATCGCAAAGGATACGCCCGCTTCATTGAGCAGTTTTGCAAATGAGACGGCGATCTTTTGGCTTCTGTTGTCATAAGAACCCATTGAACCGACCCAAAACAAATATTCAAACTCTTTCTCTTGTTTTTTCATTTCTTTCACTGTCGGAATCTCTGTATCCGTCTGCTCCCGCCAGTTTTCCCGCTCTTTCCGGTTTAAGCCCCACGGGTTTCCCTGTCTTTCAATGCTTGTCATGGCCCGCTGCGCGTCGCTGTCCATCTTCCCTTCCGTAAGCACAAGATAGCGGCGCAGATCGATAATTTTATCAACGTGTTCATTCATGACCGGACATTGATCTTCACAGTTGCGGCATGTGGTGCACGCCCAGATTTCCTCTTCCGTAATGACCTCGCCGATTAAGCTTGGGTTGTAGTCAATGGCTGCCGCCGCTTCACGCGATCCTCCCCCTGAGGAAGCCGCGGCGAGCTGATTCGCCTTCGTGTGCTGAAAAACGGGCGCGGGCACCCACGGAGATTTTGATGTCACGGCAGCGCCCTTTTCCGTCAGGTGGTCTCTCAGCTTTAAGATGAGATCCATCGGTGAAAGCATTTTGCCCGTACCGGAAGCAGGACACATATTTGTACAGCGGCCGCATTCGACGCAGGCATAAAGATCGACAAGCTGGGAGCGGCGGAAGTCTTCAATCTTTCCGACACCGTAGCTTTCTTTCGTTTCATCGGTGAAATCAATTTTTTCCAGTTTCCCTTTTGAATCCAGCCTGCTGAGGAACACATTCGCCGGACCCGCAATTAAGTGTGCATGCTTTGACTGCGGCACGTACACTAAAAAGCTGAGCAAAAACAACAGATGAAGCCACCATGAAACATAAAACACGGCGGCTGCGGCCGGTGCTGAAAGACCGCCGAGCACAAACGCAATGGAGGAAGCGATCGGCTCCGTCCAGGACAAAGAATGATCGTGCCATAAAAGGTTCATGGCGTTCCCGAGAAGCACCGTCACCATCAGTCCGCCGATGAACAGCAGGACAAGCCCCGCTTTAAACCCGCGTTTCAGTCTGACGAGTTTTTCAATGTAGCGCCGATAAAACGCCCAAACCACAGCGATTAAAATAAGAAACGTGACGATTTCCTGAAAAAAGGTAAACGCCGGATAAAGCGGGCCGAACGGCAAATGCCGGTCGGGAAGCAGCCCTTTCAGAATAAAATCAATTGCGCCAAACTGAACGAGTATAAATCCGTAAAAAAACAGAACGTGGATGATTCCGCTTTTTTTATCTTTCAGCAATTTTTTCTGTCCGAACACATTCACCCATATCATTTGCAGACGTTCTTTCAGGCGTTTATCAAATTCTTCCCTTTGGCCGAGCTTAATATAAGCGATCCTCGTTCTGATCAGGTAAACGAATAAATAAACGGCGTAAGCGGTTACAGCTAAGAACAGCAGCGCGTTTACCATGAGAAAAGCGTTCATCTTGTCTCCCCCTTTGTTCTGATTCCCCTCTGCATTGTCATATCTTTACTTTATCATAAATAATGAATGAGTGTTCAGTCAATAATTAAATTTGCATTCTCAGGGCACACTACGGATACTTCGGAAAGGAGCGTCGGTATGAAGGTCTTTGTTGTGTTGCTTATCATTTTCATCATATTAATCGCACTTATGCTGCTTGATATGCTGCTTGGCCGGGCGGCGTACAAAAAACAGGCGTATGAGCCCGTTTTTGACCCGAAAAAGAGTGATATCAGACTCATTCACTGCGGCGGCGAGCTTGTGCAGCAAATGACGGCCGATATCCGCCAAGCCGTCTCTTCTATTCATATGATGTTTTTTATTATGAAGAACGACCAAGTCTGCCTTGATATGTTTCATTTATTGAAAGAAAAGGCGCAGGCCGGCGTCTCCGTATATCTGCTGCTTGATTGGGCGGGCAGCCGCCAAGTGAAAAAGCCTTCTATTCAAACGATGAAAAAAGCCGGCGTTCATGTTCATTTTCTGAACAAACCCGGATTTCCGTTTCTTTTTTTCAAGCTGCAAAAACGGAATCATCGGAAAGTAACCGTCATTGACGGCAAAATCGGCTATGTAGGCGGATTCAACATCGCGGAAGAGTATCTCGGCAAAAAAGCGAAGTTCGGAAACTGGGAGGATTATCATCTGCGGATGACCGGCGAAGGCACGGCGGATCTCCAGACTCTTTTTTTAAGCGACCTGAAACGAAACACCGGAAAAACACCCGAGTCACCCGAGGTTTATCCGCCGTTGCCGGAAGGGAATATCTCTCATAGGACATATGCGTCGGACGGTTTTTCGCTTGAATCGCATTATGAAAACTGCATCCTTAAGGCGGAGAAAAAAATCATAATCGGCACGCCTTATTATGTACCGAGCAAAAGGCTTCAAGCAGCGCTTATTGCAGCCTGCCGAAAAGGCGTCAAAGTCACCTTGATCGTGCCGATGAAGTCAGACCATCCGCTCGTTCGGGAAACGGCTTTTACCTATTATCCCGAGCTTTTGAAAGCAGGCTGTCTCATCTACCGGTATTATCAAGGCTTTTATCACGTCAAAGCCTTCATTATAGACGACCGCATCAGCATTATCGGTACGCCGAACTTTGATAAACGGAGCCTGTTCTTGAATGAAGAAGTGAATGTCATCATTAACGATGAGGCCTTTACGGAAGAAGTGCTCTCAACCATAAAGCAGGACATCGAAAAATCCGAGCTTCTCACATTAGAAAAAGTGAAACAGCGCTCCTTCAGACAGCTTCCTGCAGAATGGCTGGGAAAAGCCATATCTTATTTTTTATAAAGGAGAAACCATATGCTGTTCAGATTCGGTTTCGTTTCAAACGCCATGTGCCTTTGGGACGCATCCCCCGCCAAAACCTTAACATATGCGCGCTATACAAAACTTTCACCCGGCGAGCGGAAAGAGGCCCTGCTTTCTGTGACGAAAGCAAATCTTACCAACACGCTGCGCACCCTCCACTATGCGGTCGGACACGGCATCCCTTTGTACAGGTTCTCAAGCTCGATTGTGCCGCTCGCCACGCACCCGGATGTACTGTGGGATTTTGTCACGCCGTTTCGCCAGGAGTTCCGTGAGATCGGCGGGCTGGTCAGAAAATATGATCTCAGAACGAGCTTTCACCCGAACCAATTCACCCTTTTCACAAGCCCGAAACGGGAGATTACCGCTAATGCGGTCAAGGATATGGCCTATCATTATGACATGCTGGACGCCATGGGCATCGCGGACCGCTCCGTCATTAACATTCATATCGGAGGCGCTTATGGCGACAAACAAAGCGCGCTTGACCGTTTCGGCATGAATCTGAAAGAGCTCCCCGATGTCATCAAACAGCGGATGACTTTGGAAAACGATGATAAAACGTATACGTCTGAAGAAACTCTCAGTGTATGTGAACAAGAGGGCATTCCGTTTGTGTTTGATTATCATCATTTTTACGCCAATCCGGCCGATGATGCTGATTTAGATGACATTCTCCCGCGGATGATGAAAACATGGCAGCGGATCGGCTTAAAGCCGAAGGTCCACCTCTCCTCGCCAAAATCAGAATCAGCCGTGCGCAGTCATGCGGACTATGTGGATGCGAATTTTATTCTGCCGGTGCTGGAGCGGTTCAGCCAATGGGAGACGGATATCGACTTTATGATTGAAGCGAAAGAGAAAGACCGGGCGCTGCTTCGGCTCGTCGAAGAATTAAGCGCTATCCGCGGAGTCAAACGCCTGGCGGGAGGCGTGCTGAGGTGGAAAGCATAACCAGGTTTATCACCGGTTTATATGGGGAATTTCCGAAATAACAGACCATCAGACGGAGGAGAAAACACATGAAAAACATTACATCTTTGAAAATAGCCGCTAAGAAGTTCACTTTACGAAACATGCTTCAGCTTTATCAGCTTTGCCACACGGGAGGCCACGAGCTGTATATCTACTCTAAAAAAACGATGTGCAAAATCAAAGACATCATCGAACTGGAAACGTTCAGAATGGCGCATAAAGAACAAGAATATTTAATTGTAGTGGAAGGAAAGAAAGCGGTGCAGCTCATTGACCGTTTCAAACATATCATCGAACCTGCGCATAAAGAAGCCCATTAAATACGGACTACATAAAAAAGGATAGACAGGAGGCGCCTCGGCCCCCGTTCGTCTATCCTTTTTCTATATTAATGAATCAGTTCGCCGAATTGCGCCTGATGGAGTCTTTGGTACATGCCGCCGGATGCCAGAAGTTCCTTGTGGTGCCCTTGTTCGGCGATGCCTTCTTTCGTGACGACGACGATCCGGTCCGCATCCTTAACCGTAGCCAGCCGATGGGCGATTACAAGTGTCGTGCGGCCTTCAGAAAGTTCCTGCAGAGACTTTTGAATGGCGGCTTCTGTCTCTGTATCGAGAGCCGATGTAGCCTCATCCAAAATTAAGATCGGCGGGTTTTTCAAAAACATTCTGGCGATGGAAAGCCGCTGCTTCTGTCCGCCTGACAGCTTCACTCCGCGTTCGCCGATCACCGTGTCTAAACCGGCAGGATACCCGTTTACCAAATCCTCTAAATGCGCCTGGCGGACGGCCTGCCAGATTTCTTCCTCGGAAGCGTCCAGCCGTCCGTAAGCAATATTTTCCCGCAATGTGCCGGAAAACAGAAAGACATCCTGCTGGACGACGCCGATTTGTCCGCGCAGAGATGACAGCGTCATGTCTTTAATATCAATTCCGTCTATGGAAATCGCGCCTTCAGACGGTTCATAAAAACGCGGCAGCAGACTTGTCAGCGTTGATTTCCCCGCTCCCGAAGGCCCGACAAATGCAACCGTCTCCCCCGCTTGAATGGACAAATTAATACCGGACAGCACCGGATTGTTTTCTTCATAGCCGAATGACACATGATCATAGCGGATATTCCCTTTTAAACCCGACACATGTTTCGCATTCGGGGCATCCTTGATGTCAGGCTCCGTTTCCAGAATTTCCATAAAGCTTTTAAAACCGGCAATGCCTCGCGGGTACATCTCAATAATCGCGTTGATTTTATCAATCGGACGGAAGAGAACGTTTGTCAACAGCACGAAAGCGACGAATTCCCCGTAGGATAATGATCCGCGGATGACAAACCATGTGCCGCACAACAGGACGAACAGCGTGACGAATCTTGTCAGCATGTAACTGATCGAGCCGTTTTTCGCCATGATTTTATATGACGTCAGCTTTGTTTTGCGGAAACGCTGATTGTTCACGTCAAACCGCTGATTTTCAAACGCTTCATTACTGAAAGCCTGGACAAGGCGGATGCCGCCGATATTGTTTTCGACCCTCGCGCTGAAATCCCCGACGTCTTTGTTCAGTTTTGTAAATGCAGAGGTCATTTTTTTATTGAAATACAGAGCGAGCCAAATGACGACCGGCATGATGATAAACGTCAACAGCGCGAGCTGCCAGTTAATGAACAGCATGACGCCGAACGCGCCCAAAATCGTCATGATGGCGATAAACAGATCTTCGGGCCCGTGGTGGGCGGTTTCTCCGATATACATCAAATCATTGGTGAGCTTGGACATTAAACTGCCCGTTTTGTTGTTATCGTAAAATTTGAACGAAAGCTTTTGCAGATGGTCAAAAAGCTTTTTCCGCATATCGGTTTCAATGTTAATGCCGAGCATATGGCCCCAATACGTTACAACATACTGAAGTGCCGAGCTGAGGGCGTAGACCCCGAATAAAGCAGCGGAAGTCAAAATAATCAGACTCCAATCCCGGCCCGGGAGCAATGTATCGATAAAGTAATTGACAATCAGAGGAAAACTCAGCTCCATCAATCCGCCGGCAATGGCAGAAAAGAAGTCGAGAAAAAACAGCTTTTTGTACGGTTTATAATAAGAAAAAAATTGTCGCAGCACGATTCCGTCCTCCTTGTGCCTCGTTCTTAATGATAATATTTCTCAATTATACTATACACAAGGAGTTTTTAAAGCGCTTTTTATAAAACGCCTGAAAATAACCGCGCGAAGGATTCCTTCGTTCTTTCCCATAATGTGCGCTTATAGAAACGGACGGGGCTGATTTTCTCAGACTCTCTCATATCCTCCAGATAATGCGCTTCAAGATCTTTGATCGCCTTTTGATCTGTAAAAAAGACATTGACTTCAAAGTTCAGCTGAAAGCTTCTCATGTCCATATTCGCCGTCCCGACAGAAGCGAGGTTTCCGTCAGTGATGAGCACCTTTTGATGCATAAAGCCTTTTTGATAGGAATAGACTTCGATTCCTTCGCGAAGAAGCTCGGGGAAATACGATCTCGTCGCGTACTGGGTTAAAAACCCGTCATTGGTTTCCGGCACCATAACACGCACCTCAACGCCTCTGGCAGCTGCCTCCTTTAACGCTGTGCGGATCGGCTCATTCGGTACGAAATAAGGCGTCGCAATCCATACAGACGATTCGGCTGCCGCAATCATGGCATAATACAGGTCGCTCATCCGCTCCTTCATATCAGGGCCTGTCGGAACGACTTGATAGATGCCGCCGCTTTCTGCAGGGACCGGGCGGCTGTATGCTTTCTGATCAATAAGCACCTCATCCGAAACGTATTCCCAATCAAGCATAAAAATGCTGTGGAGCGTCTGAACAATTTCTCCTTCCACTTTCATATGGGTGTCACGCCAAAAACCGACATTTCGGTCTTTGCTGATATATTCCTTGCCGACATTCAGCCCGCCGACAAAACCGGTTTTCCCGTCAACGATCACGATCTTGCGGTGATTTCGGAAATTGAATTTCTGGTTGAAAAAGCCGTATTTCAGCGGCAGAAACGGGACGATATTCACGCCCGCATGTTTCAGTTTTTTAATGTCTTTTCCGGCCAGCTTCAAGCTGCCGGCCGCGTCGAACAAAAACCGCACTTCCACGCCTTCACGGGCTTTTTCCATCATAATCTCCATCATCTTGTGCCCGAGCATGTCTGATTTGAACATGTAATACTCAATATGTATAAATGACGTTGCCGCCCGAAGCGCCTCAAACAGCTCAGGGAATGTTTCATCCCCGTTTTTGAGCACCGTCAGCCTGCTTTTTGTATTGATATTCATATGGGCCGCTTTGATTGAATACTGAAAGAAACGTTTTTGATTTCCTTTCAATCCGGACAAGTCGGGAGTTTGCTCCATATCAAATATCGTCCTCAGCTTTTCCCGGTTATATGTCCGTTTCGACCTGAACAGCTTGCCTTTTTCATAAAGCTGGCCGGAAAAAAGGTAAAATAAGTACCCGGCGATCGGAAAAAAGACAAGAATGTGAATCCATAACAGCGTGTGCTGCGAGGTGCGGTTTTCTAGGATTAACGAATAAATGCTGAACAAAATAATGCTTGCATAGCAAAGCAATCCGCCGTAAAACTCAAGCCTGGAAACCGGAAAAAACCATATGACATATGCTCCGATAAGCATCATATATAAAAAGCAAAATTCCAGTCTCCTTTTCAGCATCCCGACTCTCCCCCATCTGATCCGATATCTCTGTATACCCTCTGTTTTCCGGCCTGTAAACATATGAAAAAGCCTCTCCGAACGAGCGGAAAGGCTTACGATGAGGCTTCCTGTGATTGCCCCGGCGTGAGGTTATGAAGCAAAACCGGCTTGAGGGAGCTGCTGTTTTTGATTTTATTTTTAAAAATGCCGATGATCAGGGCCGTGACCGCAATCGACACTAAGGAGAAGATCCCTCTCAGCAATCCGACGGAAAAAATGCCCGCCAGCACTACGCCAAAATCGAAAAGGAAATTAACCGCACCCGGATTCCATCCGCAGCGCTTTTGCAGAAATAAAGCGAGGATATTGGCGCCGCCGAGCGATGCCTGATGGTAAAACATGAGCGACAGGCCGAACCCGATCAGCGATCCGCCGCAAATCGCCCCGGCAAGCGGTGAAACAGAGAACGGCGGCAGCCAGTGATCTGCGCCTGTAAACATAGTCAGCACTGTGACTGCAAAAACGGTAGATAGAGTGAATTTGATGCCCATTCTGATGAGGGAAAATACATAAAACGGGATATTAATCAGAAAGAAGATAACAGCAAACGAGGGTTGAAACAAATATGACAAGCTTAGTGACAGTCCGGCCGTGCCGCCGGTTAATATATGAGAATGTCTGAGTGTCAGGACGCCGGCGCTTGTCATGAGACAGGCAGCTACAATGAAGAAAACCCGCTTCATTCTTCACTCTCCTTTTGTTCATGTTATTTCACATCAAACATAACAGGAATCCCGGCCGCCCAGCCATTACATTGGCAGAAAATATCTTATATTTTTATTTTTTTCACCATAAAAATCCCCCTCTTGCAAGGGGGATTTTCATGAGCGTTTCCGATAAACAACATAGCTGCGGGTCAAATACTTGAGCGGCAGGCTGAACACATGAACCAATCTTGTAAACGGCCAGAGGATAAAAACAACATACCCAATGATGATATGAAACTTAAACCATAGCGGGACACTCTCCATCAAAGAAGCGTCAGGCCGGAACAAAACGATTTCCCTGAACCACGGCCCGACTGTCGCCCTGTAATCAAAGCCTTTCGAATCAATGTTGAGAAACGTGGCCGCAACGCCTGACAGCATCATGAACAGAAGCAGGATGAGCGTAAGGATATCCGATGGCGAGCTGGTTTTGCGGATTCTTTTGTCAAACAGTCTTCTATACGTCAGGATCACTAGTCCGGTACACGCCGCGATCCCCGCCGGCAGTCCCGCGCCAATCGCTATTTTGTGATACATATGCTCTGAAATGCCGATGGAAGCGTACACGGCTTCCGGGATCAAAATTCCCATGACATGGCCGCCGACAACGCACAGCAGTCCCCAATGAAAAAGTGTGCTGCCCGCCGCGAGTTTTTTCTTTTCTAACAGCTCGCTTGATTTCGCCGTCCAGCCAAACTGGTCATGCTGATAGCGGTAAATATGCCCGCCGATAAAGATCGTCAATACAATGTACGGCATAATCCCCCACAGGATCGGCTCGCTCATGCCTGAACAGTCCCTTCTTCAATGCATTCACGCACGCCGAGAGTGTCCAGCGCGGCCAGCAGGGCATGCAGGAGCCCGGCGTATATGCTGTCATTTTTTTCGAGGCGGGATGCCAGCTCCCTCACATTGGACAGATATTTCTCAAACACGCTTCTCGCCGCTTCAGTCTCCGCAGCCGCCGCAAATTCCAGCATCAGCGGCAGGTAATCAGGCAGTTCTTTCTCTGTCGGCAGGAAACCGGATTGCTGGTAGGTGTTTTTTAAATGAAGCAGTTCAATCCCGCGTTCCCTTTGTTCGCCTGAGTTAAAGTAGGTGACGTACATATTCGTTTTTTTCCCGAAATCGAACGTATAGACATAGTGTTCAATCAGCGCTTCCGGAGAAAATCCGGCTGCCGCCTCTAAAAAGTGCAGCAGCTTCTCCCTGATTTTCCGGCTGCTGATTTCAACAATAAGAGACTTCCAATCAGGAAGCTCGGCTCTCCATTCTTCATCAGGATAAGAGAGAAGACAGGAAAGAGCAGAAAACGTAATTTGCCGGTCCATGGTGTTCATCTTGTTCCACCTCATTTATCAAAAGTTAGAAACAAGAGCCTGGGCCGCCTGAAAATGATAAGCCGCAGCTCCCTTGTTCAGCGTATAAATCAGACACTTCTTCCCGATGGCTGCTTGGAATCACAAAGCGGTCATCATATTTGGCGATCGCCAGCAGCCGATACATGTCTTTAATTTGCTGTTCTGTTAAGCCGACGCTGGAGATCAGTGCCGGGTCGATGGATTTATTCGTCTGGACTGCTCTCATATATTGGCGCATAACAGACATTTTCTTTAACGTTGACCGAATATGATCCGTATCCCCCGCCGTTAACAGCTGCGCCAAATAGTCAATCGGAATTCTCATTTGGTCGATAGCCGGGAAAATAGCTTCCGCGGATTGCCCGCTGCCTTTTCCTTCAAAGAGATTCATAATCGGGCTCAGCGGCGGAATGTACCAAACCATCGGCAGTGTGCGGTACTCAGGGTGAAGCGGCAGCGCAATCTTCCAGTCGATGATCATTTTGTAGATCGGTGATTGCTGTGCGGCCTCTATCCATTCAGCCTGGATGCCTTGTTCTTTTGCCAGTTTGGCAACCTCAGGATCATTCGGATCAAGAAAAATGTCTAATTGGGAATGATAGAGATCCTTTTCATTTTCAACAGATGCCGCTTCCTCCACTTTGTCCGCATCATACAGCATGACACCGAGATAGCGGATTCTGCCGACACATGTCTCGGAGCAGATGGTCGGCAGCCCCGCCTCTAAGCGCGGGAAGCAGAGTGTACATTTTTCCGCTTTGTTCGTCTGCCAGTTAAAATAGACTTTTTTATAAGGGCAGGATGACACGCAATATCTCCATGAACGGCACGCGTTTTGATCCACAAGCACAATGCCGTCCTCCTCGCGTTTGTACATGGCGCCGGACGGACAGGATGACACGCATGCCGGATTGATGCAGTGTTCGCAAATACGCGGCAGGTACATCATAAAGACCTCATCGAACTCCGTTTTGATCGATTCCTCCATCTTTTGCACGTTGGGATCTTCAAGCCCTGTAATGTGGCCGCCCGCGAGATCATCCTCCCAGTTCGGGCCCCACTCAATATTCATGAAATCCCCCGTCAGTGACGATTTCGGCCGTGCCACCGGCTGGTGTTTTTTCTGCGGACTGTTTGTTAATGTTTCATAATCATAGTTCCAAGGTTCATAGTAATCATCAATTGTCGGCTGATTCGGATTATAGAAAAGGCCTGCAAGCCGGTTTGTTTTCGGGCCGGATTTCAGTTCAAGCTTCCCTTTTTTCAATGTCCAGCCGCCTTTATATTTGCCCTGGTCCTCCCATTGCTTCGGGTAGCCGATGCCCGGCTTTGTTTCTACATTGTTGAAATACATATATTCCGCACCGGCACGGTTTGTCCACGTGTTTTTGCAGGTGACGCTGCACGTGTGACAGCCGATGCATTTATCCAAGTTCATGACCATCCCGATTTGCGCTTTAATCTTCAAGCCAATCGACCTCCTTCAGCTTGCGGATGACGACATTCAGGTCGCGCTGGTTCCCCGTCGGGCCGTAATAGTTAAAGCCGTAGCTGAGCTGGGCGTAGCCCCCGATCATCTGTGTCGGCTTGACGTGAATCCTTGTCGGGCTGTTATGGGTGCCGCCGCGGTTATTTGTCAGTTTTGTGCCGGGCACGTTGATATGGCGGTCCTGGGCATGGTGCATAAACGCCATTCCTTTAGGAATCCGGTGAGACAAAACCGCCCTCGCGACGACAACGCCGTTTCGGTTAAAGCATTCAATCCAATCGTTGTCTTTGATATCCGTATCCGCGGCGTCATCTTTATTCATCCACACGGTCGGCCCGCCGCGGAACAGCGTCAGCATCGGCAGAGAATCAAAATACATGCTGTGGACGGACCATTTATTATGCGGCGTCAAGTAATTAAGGACGATTTCTTTGCCCTCTTGGTCAGGCCGTTTGCTTAGAAACGGGCGATGCTGGAGGATCGGTTTAAATGTCGCCATCGTTTCACCGAATTCCATCATCAGTTCATGATCGACATAATAAGATTGTCTGCCGGTCAGTGTCCGCCACGGAATTAATTTTTCTACATTCGTCGTAAACGGCGAGTACCTGCGTCCCCCTTTTTCTGAGCCGGTAAAGGCCGGAGAGGTGATGACCGTTTTCGGCTGGGCTGTAATTTGTTCGAACGTAAAGCATTCTTCCTCCCGTTCTTCCGCCAGGTCTTTCAGCTCCAGATTGGTGACGTTTTCAAGTGATTCCCATGCTTTTACGGCGACTTTTCCATTGGAGGTGGACGACAGGGTTAAAATCGCTTCCGCCGCCTGCTTCGCTTCACTTATATTCGGACACCCCTTTGCGACGCTGTCCGAGGTGATTTCTCCAAGTCTCTTTTTGAGTGATTCATATTCATCGGCTATCGACCAGCTCATGCCTTTCGTTCCGCTCGGTTTTAAACCGGTGTAAGGCCCGAGCGCGGTCATTTTATGAAAGATGTGCTTGTAATCCCGTTCAACAACATGGATGTTCGGCATTGTTTTTCCCGGAATGGCTTCACATTCGCCTTTGCTCCAGTCATTGACTTTGCCGAACGGCTGGGCCAATTCCTGCATCGTGTCGTGGAGGAGCGGCGTTGCAACCACTTCTTTCACCGGCTCCATCTCGACTTCTTCCGCCAGATCGGAAACGGCTTTTGACAGTGCCTTGAAAATATCCCAGTCTGACTTCGATTCCCACGGTGCCGAGATCGCCGGAGCAAAAGGATGGATGAACGGATGCATATCCGTGCTGCTGAGATCGTGTTTTTCATACCATGTCGCCGCCGGCAGCACGATATCGGAATACAGCGCCGTACCCGCCATTCGAAAATCGAGATTGATTAATAAGTCGAGCTTCCCTTCCGGCGCCTGCTCCCGCCATTTAATTTCTTCAGGGCGGATGCTGTCGCTGTCGTCATTCATCAAACCGTTCGTCGTCCCCAGCAGATGCTTGAGAAAATATTCATGCCCTTTTCCTGAGCTTGAGATCAGATTGGCCCGCCATACGAAGAGATTCCTTGGGAAATTGGCTTCATTGTCAGGATCTTCAATCGCAAATTTCAGCTTTTTGTTTTGAAGCTGTGAGGCTATATACACACCAACGTCTTCAGGTGTCTCCGCCCCCGCTTTTTCAGCCTCTTTGTACAGGTCAATGCCGTTTTTATCGAAAGTCGGGTAGGACGGCAGCCACCCTAATCGCGCCGCCAGCACATTGTAATCGGCGTGATGCTTGTAGCGGGATGAAGAAGCGATCGGTGAAGCCAAGTCACTGATCGGCTGGTCTTCGTAACGCCACTGGTCTGTCGCAAAGTAGAAAAATGAGGTGCCGTTTTGCAGCTTAGGCACGCCTTCCCAGTCCTTTGCGGTTGCGATCGTTTGCCACCCTTCAGCCGGACGGAGCTTTTCCTGCCCGACATAATGAGCCCAGCCTCCGCCGTTTACGCCTTGGGCGCCTACGAGTAAAACAAGATTTAACACCGCGCGGTAGATTGTGTCGGAATTGAACCAGTGGTTAATCCCCGCTCCGACGATAATCATGGATCTGCCGTCAGTATCAATCGCATTTTGAGCAAACTCTCTCGCAATCTTAATGACAGCTTCTTTTTTGATTCCTGTGATCTGTTCCTGCCAGCCAGGTGTAAACGGCTCAGGATCATCATAAGATGCGGCTGATTGTCCGCCGATGCCCCGGTTCACGCCGTAATTGGCCAATATCAAGTCAAACACGGTCGTGACGTACGTCTCTTCGCCGTTCAGATCCAGTTTTTTAATAGGAAGATCCCGCTTGAGCACTTTGTTTCCGTCATTTGAAAAATACGGAATGCGCACCGAGCCGATTTCGTCCTCTATTCCAAGCACAGAGAGACGGGGTTCAATCGGTTCCCCGGTGTCTTCATCGATCATATGCAGGTTCCATTTCTGCTGCCCGTCCCAGCGGGAGCCCATTGTCCCTTGCGGTATGGCAAATTCGTTAGTCTGTTCATTCCAGACTGCAGGCTTCCATTGATCATGCTTTGTCTGCCGCCCGATATCCTTCGCATGCAGAAACCGGCCCGCTGTGTATACACCGTTTTCTTTTGACAGAGTGACGAGGAATGGAAAATCCGTGTATTGCTTCGCATACTTGATAAACCGCTCCGTCTCTTGATTCACGTAAAATTCCTGCAAAATGACATGCCCCATTGCCATCGCAAGCGCCCCGTCAGTCCCTTGGCGGATACTGAGCCAGTCATCGGCGAACTTTGAGGATTCCGCAAAATCCGGACTGATCGAAATGACCTTAGCGCCTTTATAGCGGGCTTCCGCCAAAAAATGTGCGTCAGGCGTTCTCGTTAACGGAACGTTGGAACCCCATGTGATGATATAGCCTGAATTGTACCAATCACTGCTTTCCGGAACGTCCGTCTGGTCGCCCCAAATTTGCGGGGACGCCGGCGGAAGATCCGCATACCAGTCATAGAAACTGAGCATAGGACCGCCGATTAAAGACATGAATCGCGAACCTGATGCGTGGCTGATCATGGACATCGCCGGAATCGGAGAAAAGCCGACATTCCGGTCAGGCCCGTATTTCATGACTGTATACAGCAGAGAGGCTGAAATCAGCTTCAGCACCTCAGACCATTCAGCGCGCACAAATCCGCCTTTCCCTCTTGCCTGTTTATAAGACTTCGCTTTTTCAGGGTTTTCAACAATTGATTTCCAGGCATCAAGCGGATTTTGATGCGCCTGCAGTGCTTCCCGCCACAAATTGACCAGCACACCGCGCACGTACGGATATTTCACACGGAGCGGGCTGTAGATGTACCACGAAAAACTGGCGCCCCGCGGACAGCCTCTCGGTTCGAAATCAGGCATATCCGGGCCTGTTGATGGATAATTCAAGTTTTGTCCTTCCCACGTGACAATTCCGTTTTTCACGTAAATATTCCAGCTGCAAGAACCCGTGCAGTTGACGCCGTGGGTGGAGCGAACGACTTTGTCGTACTGCCATCTGTTTCTGTATACATTCTCCCAATCACGATCTTCGCTAGTGGTTTGGCTATGTTTATTTGAATGATGTTCGATAGGAGAAAAATAGTTTAATCTCCTGAACAGCGGACTCATTTTCTTTTTCTTCATGATCGTTCACTCCTTCTGAGTCAGGTGATGCTACATACACTATAAACAGGGAGAGCGCATTTCCTTGTGAACTATGTCACACACTCTGCTTTATTCACAAAACGTTCACACAAAGGAGCAGGAAAGACGGCGGCGTTCATGGCAGGACGTTTTCTTTCAAAGAAAAAAACCGGCTCTATTTAAGAACCGGGCTCGGCGTTTTCATCGCGTGATGTATGCAGGTACCTCAAAAACAACTGATAGGAACAAAAGACATTTTGCTGAAGCATCGCCAAAAAATTCATTTGCAGCCGCGGATGGTAAGACATCATCTGCTTAAAAACGGAATATGGAATATGTAGTGCCAGAATGTCCGGTGAGGCATTGACTGAGATAAAAGGCGATAAAGAATGCCCGCCTTTTTCATCAATCGGAAACACATCGCCTTTTTCCCACAGCGCAACGGTTTGCGATCCTTCAGGCAGCCTGCTGTCCTTAAAACGGATACTGCCTTTTAATACAATATAAACGGATTGTGAATGAAGAAAGGATGGGGACTGATCAGATGATCCGCTGATAAACGTCCCGTTTTTCAGCAAAGTTTCGACAATGGACAGGGGCACTTCGTTAAACATAGGAAGTTGTTTCAGAAATAATAAATAGTCACACTGATTCATAGGAAAGCCTCCTGTGCTGATGATAGCTTTAGTGTAGCCCGATTGAGCCTGTGCGGCAGTGATGTATTTCACAGCTTGTATGATGAATATCACTTATCAGGAGGATGCCTGCATTTATAATGACATACAAAAGGAGGATTTCGATGAAGGTGATGATTCCGAATCAGCACGGCGCATGGGCGATGCTGCTGATTCCGTTTTTACTCGGCATGGTCAAAGGAGGCCCGGTTTTCTGGCATATTCCGCTCCTTCTGGGCTGGCTTTTCCTTTACTTAACGGTTTATCCCGTTTCGCTCGCCTTGAAAAAGAAACGGCTCAAACCCTATCAAAAGTGGATATCTATTTACGGTTTTCCGGCCTGCTGCTTTTTGATCATTTCTATCTATCATAAACCGCAGCTCGTCTGGGTCGGCCTTTCTTTATTGCCGCTGTTTCTTATCCATATGCATTATGCCCGCCGAAAAAACGAACGGGCACTCGTGAATGATATGGCGGGAGTTTTGTTCTTTTGTTCAGGCGGGCTTGCGAGCTGCTGGCTTGGGACGGGAACCCTTGACGGCTGGGCTTGGTTTATTCTCTCTCAATCTGCTTTATTTTTTATCGGAAGTTCCTTTTATGTGAAGTCAGTCATCCGGGAGAAAAAAAAACAGAACATTTGCGTACTGGTCATGGGGCTATCATTTGCTGCTCCCCTTTTTATCGTGTCTTCTCGGAGCAGGCTGGGCATTTCTCGCTTTTATCCCCAGCAGTTTGCGGGCGTGGTTTTTTTCACGGGAGAAATTGGCCCGCGAAAACGATCGGCATTCTGGAAATCTCAAATGCCGGCTTCTTTTTCGCCGTCATGTGTATATGTATCACAAATTGAAAAACAAGGACACCGGCTGTCCTTGTTTTTTCAGTCAATATTGCAGATCTCAAGCGGACAGTTTTCACACTCGATCTCACACCGTAAATAGTCCCGCTTGTGCAAAATAATTTTTCCGGTTTCGTCTATCGAAATAACCCCTTGTTTGCGCAGATCTCCCAGCATGCGGTTGACACTTTCCCGTGCCGCCGCACAAAACTTTGCCAAATCCTGATTTGTCAGCACAATGTTAATCAGAATCCCGTCGCTTCGTTCCACCCCGTAGCTGTTTGACAGACGGATAAGGGTGGAATAGAGCGCCCCTTTTTTGCCGTGAAGAAGCAGATCCCTGATCTTAGACTGGATTTTTCGCAGATGGGTGCTCATCCATTTCATAAATTCAAACGTCAAATTACCGTTTTGAATCAATTCCTTTTCCAGCTTGTTTTTATTAATGACGAGCACCTCGCCGTCCTCTAACACTTTTGCACTGAGCATATACCTCGGCTCTTCTGTGAACAGTGTCAGTTCCCCGACGATATCGTGTTTCTGGCAGATTCTAAGGGTCAGGTCTTTTCCGTCAGACGTCAGCTTGCCGATTTCAATGAGCCCCGATTGAATCAGATAAAGCTCTTCTGCATCCATTCCTTCTTGAAACAAATAGGTGTGTTTTTTCATTTTCTTTTTCGTGCTGATTGATTCCAGCAATTCATGCAGTTCACGGGAAAGAAGTTCTTTATCAGATTTTCGGACAGAGAGAATATTCATGAGCTCACCTCGAAGAAAGTCACGTTGCGTATATATATTGTAACGTGACTTGATTTGCACTCACCCAGAAAAAACTAACAATCTTGTGAATGGATCATTATGAATTGAGGCTCTGACTGTTTCTCTCCGTATGTGTTTTCATTCTTTCCTGCCAATACAGCCAGATCACAAGAACAAAGCTGGCTAACGCAACCTCTGAAAGCGCCATGAACCCGATCGCGTATTGGCCCGTTGCCTGAAATACACTTGCCAGAATCAGCGGAGGGAAAAAACCGCCCAGCCCGCCCATAGCAGACACAATACCGTTGGCAATCCCCGCCTGCTTCGAAAAATAGAAAGGCACCAGTTTAAATACCGTCCCATTTCCAATCCCTGAGCAGACTGCCACCGTCAGTGATCCGAACGCATAGAGGCCGATCGTCGGCGAGAAAGACAGCATAACGCCTGACAGCGTAAGCCCTGCGAAAACGAACATCAAAATGCGGAGCGGGTTCATTTTATCGGCAAGAAATCCTCCCGCTGGCCTGAGCAGCGTAGAGACCGCAATAAAGCCGGCCGTCCGCAGCCCTGCATCCGCGGGGCTCAGCCTGAAATGCTCAACCAAAAAGTTCGGCAGATAGATGGTAAAGGCGACAAAAGCGCCAAACGTAATAAAATAAAACATGCTCAAAAACCACAGCACATGATTTCGGTAAACGGCTTTGATTTGGTTTTTTACGGAAACTTTGGCCTTCTTCTCATGCCGGTCGCCGAACAAAACGTGCAGTAATGCGAAAACAGCCAGCAAAACGAGATACATCTGCACGGTTGCTCTCCATCCCGCGGCCTGAGCGATAACCGGCGCCGCAAAAGTGGTAATGGCGGTTCCGATGTTTCCGGCACCGTAAATCCCATTGACGGCACCGTGCTTTTCTTTCGGATAATATTTCGGAAGCGACGTCACTCCGATGGAGAATACCGCCCCTCCGATCCCTAAGAAAAAGCCGCCCGCGATTAAATCAAACAGAGAATCCGCCATACTGATCCAAAACACGGGAAACAAAAGCAGGATGAAGCTGATCATGAACATCAGCCTCGCGCCGTACCTGTTCGTTAAATACCCTAAAGGAATGCGGAGAAGCGATCCTAGAATAACGGGAATCGCCGTCACCAATGAAATCTCGCCTTTGGTTAAATGAATATCTGATGTCATTTGGGAAATGAGCGATGAAATCAGCACCCACACCATAAACCCCGCCACTAAGCTTAATGACTGCAACGATAATTGAATATGTTGACGATTGATCATTCGGCTTGCCCCTTTCACTGATTCAATATCAGTCTTATCATACAAAAACTCGGTGTGCGAGATTGTGAAGTACATCACACGTTTTATATACAAAAAAAAGACAAAGCCCGAAGACTTTGTCCTATCATAATGATTACATTTTTTCCGGAGCCGATACGCCGATCAGCTGAAGCGCGTTGTTCAGCGTAATTTGCGTCGCCTTCATTAAAGAAAGGCGCGCGCGGCTCTTCTCTTCATTTTCCGGATCGATGACTTTCTCCGCGTTGTAGAAACTGTGCAGAGCGGAAGCCAGATCATAAATATAGTTTGTGACACGGTGCGGGATTCGTTTTTCCGCCGCTTCTGCCACTGCCTCAGGGAAGCCGCCGATCGTTTTCAGCAAGTCATATTCTTTTTCTGATTGAATATGGCTGAAATCAAGATCCGCCGCCGGTTTAAGTCCCTGCTCCTCCCCTTGGCGAAGCATGCTGCAAATACGGGCATGTGCGTATTGCGCGTAATACACAGGATTTTCGTTAGATGTCGATACGGCAAGGTCCAAGTCAAAATCCATATGCGTATCAGCGCTGCGCATCGCGAAGAAATAACGGACCGCGTCAAGGCCGACCTCTTCAATCAGATCACGCATCGTGACGGCTTTCCCCGTACGTTTGCTCATCTTCATTTTTTCGCCGTCTTTATATAAATGAACGAGCTGAATGATTTCAACTTCCAATGTGCCTTTTTCGTAACCGAGCGCTTCAATTGCCGCTTTCATACGCGGAATATAGCCGTGGTGATCCGCGCCCCATACATTGATGAGCTTGTCGAATCCGCGGTCAAGTTTGTCTTTATGGTATGCGATATCCGGCAGCAGATAAGTGTAAGAGCCGTCTTTTTTGATCAGCACGCGGTCTTTGTCGTCGCCGAACGTTGTGGAACGGAACCATGTCGCGCCGTCCTCTTCGTATACATGGCCCTTTTCGCGAAGCGCCTCGAGCGCCTGATCAATTTTTCCGTTTTCGTACAGTGACGTTTCAGAATACCATACGTCAAACGGCACGCGGAAATTCTCCAGGTCGGAGCGGAGTTTATCAAGCTCGTACTTTAAGCCGTATTCCCGGAAAAATGCCCGGCGTTCGCTCTCCTCTTCATGTACGAAGCGGTCGCCGAAATCTTCGGCAAGCTTTTTCCCGATAGCGATAATATCTTCCCCGCGGTAGCCGTCTTCCGGCATCGGTTTTTCGAGACCGAGCGCTTCAAAATAACGGACTTCAACGGAAAGCGCCAGATTGTTAATCTGGTTGCCCGCATCATTAATATAGTATTCGCGGCTCACATCATAGCCCGCTTTAGAAAGCACGCTGCACAGCGCGTCACCTACCGCCGCGCCGCGCGCATGGCCTAAGTGAAGATCTCCCGTCGGGTTGGCGGACACGAATTCAACCTGAATCTTTTCGCCCTGTCCGACGTTTGTCTCACCGTAATGTTCACCCGCTTCAAGCACGGACGGGATCAGTTTTGTTAAGTAGCTGTTGTTCATGTAAAAGTTGATAAAGCCCGGTCCCGCAATATCCATTTTTTCAATGGAAGCCTTGCCTTTATCAAATGACGCCACGATCTCCTCGGCGATTTGGCGCGGCGCTTTTTTTGCGATTCTCGCCAGCTGCATCGCCATGTTTGTGGAATAATCACCGTGTGTTTTGTCTTTCGGTGTTTCTAACAGTACGCTTGGAATCTGGCTTTCTTCCGCCAGGCCCGCTTTCAGAACGGCCGCTTTGATTTCTTCCTTCAGCACGTCCTTCATTTGTTCCGCAATGTTCATGCGTGAGTTCCTCCCTCATACGTGATCGTCATATTATGTAAATGCTGCTGCTCGTCTCCGACATGCATGTCATATGCGATGCTGATTCGGCCTTTTTCTTCACCGAGATCAGATTGAATCGATTTTGTGCTTGTTTCCAGCTCAAGCTCACCAAATGACATTTTATATTTCGCAATTGTGGAAGCTCCCGGTATGAAACGCTGATTCATTTTAACAGCGCCTGACCTCATGATCAGGACTTCGCCTTCGCTCACCTTCACAATCGTTTTTACTTTGCCTAGGTCGTGTTCTTCATAATAAGATAGATACACTTTTTGTTGTTTTACATAGTAAAATCCGGTAGTACGGAATTCGATGACTTCCTCATTTCCGTCATCCTCGATCACAGACTTCACATGGAGTGTTATCGGTGTCTCTTGCTTCATTTTGACACGTCCTTTTCATCATTCCACTTTGACTTGAATAGTATAATCATTCAGCTTGTAAACTTCAACTGCTTCTATCTTACCATCATTGCTCATTAGATTTGAAGATAAACCTCATAAAAAGCGGTTCCTTATAAGAAGAGAAAATCATATCACTATGTCACCCAATCCGTGAAAAACATGACAGCAGCTTTTCAGAAACTCACACAGTCTCATCAAAGCTGCTGCGACTTCCGGCAACATAGATTGTGCAGCAGCTATGCCAACGATGTCAAAGCGCTGCGTGTTCAAAATTGTCAAAGCCGTCCCTTTCCGCTTTCACACGCCCCTTGCCGTATTAATGGGACTCGCAGTGTTACTGATTTTGTATTTATTGTATTTTATGCGGACGTACTTGCTGCAGCTTTTCCAGCATGGCAGGCAGCCTGTTCAAAAAAGGGCTTGCGGGAGCCTGGCTGCCATCCAGCAGATCGGCTCATTTATTTATAAACGATTGTCTTATCGCAGCTCTGCTTCTCTCAACCTGAGAAATAAGCTACATTGCAATCGCAGACGGACCCGCGCCAACCGGGATCACCGTCACAGCTGTATAATCGCTCGTGCGGTACACGGTCACGGTATTGTCGTCGGGCTGCGCTGCATAAATGTACTGATTATCAGGTGTTACGGCGAGGTCAGAAGCGCCGGGGAGAGACACGTTTGCAATGATCCTCTGTCTAGCCGTATTAACTACGTATAAGTTATTAATGAGGAACGGTTCACTATATGGCTCTAGAAAATAAGCCCTAGTGCTATCGCGAGAAAATACAATCGTCCTCAGAGTTTCAAATAAACGGTTGAAGTCGCCTCCCCTGCTTAATGGTGACAAACTGATCTCCGTTACACCTTTCGGCAGCAGCTCACCATTCAACACATACGCAAAATTTCCAGCGTAAGGAGTGGCAATTAAACTGGGAAATTCAAATGTATCTATGATACTTTCTACCAACTGCCCAGTATTTACATCATATTTATCAACCGACCAACTGCTTCCATTAGCGGTATAGACATACTGTCCATTCGGATCAAGAGCAAAGTCTAAAGCGCCGGGTATCGGAATGACATCAATGACCGATTGAGAGGCCATGTTGATCATATATATAGATCCGGCGGCCATCACGTACGCGAACTCATCTGTTGAATCAAATTCAACCTTTCTCGGCCCTTCTCCAACAGTAATGGTATTTATGATGGTTAATGTTTTATTATCTAGCACTGAGACAAGGTTGGTATTCCCATGGAGGACAAACGTGAAAGCTTTATCAAAAGTAACGCCTAGATGAGTTGGCACGTCAGAAAAAGGGATTGTTTTTACAACAGTGTTTAAATCTGCATCAATAACCGAAACCGTGCTGTCTCCTGAATTGGCTGTAAACACATACGATTGAGGGTCTGGCGATGGCGGTAAAACAAGTGTCCCGGTCACCGTAAGCGGACTGCCGTAGAAAGGCGGTACAATGAGAAGATCTTCCACTGTTATTTGACTGAAATCAGGACAGCGGCCAGACTGCGCTGCATAATAAACGACTTGATCAATCTCTTCAGTATGAATCACAGAAACAGACCCGTCCCCTTGTCCATATTGATTTCGTACAGGCGACACACTGACAAGAAGCGTAACTGTACCTTTTACTCTCACGGCATATCGAACACCGATATCTTCTGGTTCCGGCCCAGTCTGGATTAAGCAAGGCTCACTGATACATAATAAATGAGCAGTACTCCATGTAACCGCCGCAGCTGCTTCGGCAGAATCAATAGTGAACCCCTCGGGAATGTCAATCGGCACTTGAAACGGCGCTTCTCTGCTAATTTCCTCATCACAAAAACAGAAACAATTTTCCTGTAAAGCAGAAAGATCATTCTTTTTCATGAATTCACGTCCTTTTAGAAATGTACAGCATGCAGTTGGTTAAATCACAATATCTCCCGGTGAAACCCCAAGAGATATCACAGTCTCCACAGAATAATCATCCGTGTTGTAAACAGTGATGTTCTGCTCTAAAAAATGAGCAGCATACAGAAATTCGCCATTCGGAGTAAACGCAAAGTCTCTTGCCGATTGCGGAACATTTCCTATAACGCCTGCACCATTCGGACTGACAGCATATAAATTGCCAGTGAAGCTGTCATGTAAATACACCCCTGATCCACTCGTAAACATTACATATTGGCCATCAGGCTCCAGCTCTTGGGTAATGCTTACCGTAAACGTATTTAAGTCAATAACCGTCAAATAATTGAACAAGAATTCTTGTTCTAAGACATACGCATACCGCTCCGGCCAATTTGTTTCTATGGATGATACGATAAGCTCTCGTTCAATCGTTCCTGTGACTTCACCGGTGAATAGGTCCACTTTTTGCACTGAACCAAAATCAAGAACATAGGCGAATAACCCATTGGGATCAATTGCAAAATCAAACCCTTCCACAGGAATCGACCTATCCACAGTTAACGTATCAATTCCAATCACATAAATCGCAGTATCGCCGAGAACATAAGCAAACTCATGATTTGGAATACATTTTATCGATCTAGGCGGCTGATCCAGCAGTATGGATGCTGTCACTGTTAAAGTGTCATAATCGATGACAGAAATCACATTATTGTCGAAGTGCAAAACAAACACAGCGCTTTTATCCGGAGTTATTTCAATACCTGTCGGCCGGTACGGAAGAGCAATCGTTGTCACAACAGTATGAGTGTTTGTATCAATCACAGAAACTGATTGATCATTTGGATTCGCTGTAAACGCATAAACGGGTTCCGGCTCAGGAACAAACACAATCGTGCCCGTCACCGATAAAGGACTGCCATAGAATGGCGGAACGACAACAAGGTTCTCGATCGTAATGTCACTGACATCCGGGCAATCATCGGGTTCATCAGAATAATAGACGACTTGGTCAATCTCTGCATTGCGGATGACAGAAACAGACCCGTCCCCTTGTCCATATTGATTTCGCACTGGTGAAACACTGACGAGAAGCGTAACAGTTCCCTGCAGGCGCACTGCGAATTGAACACCGATTTCATCAGGCTCAGGCCCCGTCTCAATGAAACAGCGTTCAATGACACAAGAAAGGCTGTCTGCATTCCACGTCACGTTTGCAACAGCTTCAGCCGGATCAACGACAAACCCCTCAGGCAATTCAATTGGCGCTTGAAACATCGCTTCACGGCTTGCTTCTTCCTCGCAAAAACATAAACATTCTTCTTGTGCGGCTCCTGCTTTTTCTTTAAAGGAAAGCTTGTTATTTCTCATATCTTCACTTCCTTTTCAGACATACACTGCTCACGCAGATACAACAGAATATGGAAGATGCATTTGTTTGCTTGTACAAATTGTCGGGGATCATAGCGGATTTTTGAAATGATATCCGCAGACATGCGGTTTTAACGAAAGAAAATATTGCGGTTTTTTTGCGCTATCCTTCCGAATGAAAATGATAAAATATGTCATATACATAACGTGGAAGGGAGGGATTCGGAATAGTGGCGAGTGTTGTATCGTCTTCAGCGGTTGGAGAAAAAATCAACGAATGGTATATGTATATTCGAAGGTTCAGCATCCCGGACGCCGAGTACTTGCGGAGAGAAATCAAAGAAGAGCTTGCAAGCCTGGAAGATGACCAGGATCTTCATCTGTACTATTCTCTCATGGAATTCCGCCACAATCTGATGCTCGAATACCTCGAACCGCTGGAATCGCAGCGGATAGAAGAACAGCCGAGACTATCGGATCTGCTCGCGGATATCGATAAAAAGCAGGCCCGGCTGACCGGACGCCTTGATTATTATTTTAATTTTTTCCGGGGGATGTATGAGCTGGAATGCCGTGAGTATCTTTCAGCTATTCAGTTTTTTAAGAAAGCTGAATATAAGCTTGATTTTGTCACAGATTGTATTGAGAAAGCTGAATTTTATTTTAAGATGTCAGAGTCCTACTATTATATGAAGCAGACTTATTTTTCTATGGATTATGCCCGGCAGGCTTATAAAATTTATCATAAGCAGGAGGCATATAATATAAGGGTGCTTCAGTGCCATTCATTGTTCGCTACCAACTTTCTTGATTTAAAGCAATATGATGAAGCAATTCAGCATTTTAAAAAAGCTTATGCCATGGCAGAGGCAGAACAGCAGCCTCAATTAATGGGCCGGACTCTATATAATATCGGGCTTTGTTTTAACAGCCAAGAAAATTACAAACCAGCTATTGATTACATAAAACGGGCAATAGCTGTTTTTGAAGATGGGAACATCATCACTTCTCTTCCGCAAGCCTATTTCTTAATCACACAAATACATTATAAAATCGGAAATATGGCCATAGCCAGGCAATATCATGACAAAGGGGTATCTTACGCGAAGGAGGCAGAAGATTCATTATATATAGCGGAGTATGAATTTTTAGAATCTTTGTACGTCGGTGAGCCTGATGAAGAAGCAATCATGGAATGTTTTGACTTCCTCAAGGATAAATTGATGTATGCTGATCTTGAAGATTTTGCCTTAGATGTGGCAAAATATTACCACGAGAGAGAAAATTTCGAGAAGGCTTCCGCATATTTTTTAAAAGTGGAAGAAACAAGACAGCAAATTCAAGGAGGTGTGAAGTTGTATGAAATTGAAGTATAAATTAGTACTTACTTGCTTAGCGATAGGCACTGTTTTTGTTTCAGCCGACATCGCAAGTGCACCGGAACATCAATTTGAAGTTGCTCAGCGCGGAATGATTTAAAAATTAACCTTGATAGCAGCCGACATCTTACGGCTGTTTTTTTATCTGTTCTTCCTTATAAAAAAACCCGGAACAAAGGCTTCTTCTGCCCTATTATTCCGGGTTTTTTTCTTTCTACTTCACAAACCCAAGCAGCATTTCACGAATCATCTTGCTTGCCGTGTTTGCGGTTTGTTCTGAGTGGTCATAGACCGGTGCGACTTCTACGAGGTCAGCGCCTTTTACGTTGACTTCTGAGCGCGCGATTTCATGAATGGAGGCGAGCAATTCCTTAGACGTGATGCCTCCTGCGTCAACCGTGCCCGTTCCCGGCGCATGAGCGGGGTCAAGAACATCAATATCAATGGTGACGTAAACAGGACGTCCCGCGAGCTGCGGCAGCACTTTTTTCAGCGGCTCAAGCACTTCAAACTTAGAAATGTGCATGCCGTTTTCTTTCGCCCATTCAAATTCTTCCTTCATTCCGGAACGGATGCCAAATGAAAATACGTTCTGCGGCCCGATGAGCTCGGCCGCTTTGCGGATCGGAGTAGAGTGGGAAAGCGGTTCGCCTTCATAATCCGTGCGCAGGTCAGTGTGCGCGTCAAAATGAATGATGGCAAGGTCCGGAAACTTCTTATACATGGCTTTTATGACAGGCCATGACACAAGGTGCTCCCCTCCCATGCCGAGCGGGAACTTTCCTTTTTCTAAGATGCTGTCCACATATTCCTCAATCATATCAAGACTTCTTTGCGGATTCCCGAACGGAAGCGGAATGTCGCCGGCGTCAAAGAAATTCAAATCAGCCAGATCACGGTCGAGATACGGACTGTATTCTTCAAGTCCGATAGACACCTCGCGAATTCTGTTTGGGCCAAAGCGTGAGCCCGGGCGATAACTGACCGTCCAATCCATCGGCATGCCGTAAAGGATGGCGTCCGCCTCTTTCCAGTCGGGACGGCTTGCGATAAATACTTTTCCTGAATAAGCTTCATCAAATCTCATCTATAATACCCTCGCTTTCCTGTAAAAAAGCGCAAGATTCGCTCCTGCGCCATACATTTTTATTTGATTAAGTCGCTCACAAATTTCGGAAGAACAAATGCCGCTTTGTGAAGCTCTTTCGTGTAATACTTCGTGTCGATCTCGAAGAAACGGCTGTCCTCCACTTCAAGCGGATCGTACTTTTTAGAACCGATTGTAAATGTCCATAGACCGCTTGGGTACGTCGGGATATTGGCCGTATACAGGCGGGTGATCGGGAAGATTTCTTTCACGTCACGCTGTACGTTTGTAATCAGTTCCGGCGTAAACCACGGGTTGTCCGTCTGCGCGACGAAGATGCCGTCTTCTTTTAACGCCTTGGAAATTCCGGCATAGAAGCCTTTTGAGAACAGATTGACGGCCGGTCCGACCGGCTCTGTTGAATCAACCATGATGACGTCATACTCATTTTCTGATTTCGCGATGTGCATGAAGCCGTCATCGACTCTTACATCGACGCGCGGGTCATCAAGTTTGCCCGCAATGGACGGAAGAAATTTTTTAGAGTATTCAATGACCTTGCCGTCAATGTCGACAAGCGTCGCTTTTTTTACGCCCGGATGCTTCAAAATCTCTCTGATAACACCGCCGTCTCCGCCGCCCACGACGAGGACGTTTTCCGGATTCGGATGCGTAAATAACGGTACGTGCGCAACCATTTCATGATAAACGAATTCGTCTTTTTCAGAAGTCATGACCATTCCGTCTAAGAACAGCATGTTTCCGAATTCTTCTGTCTCTACCATTTCCAGATGCTGAAATTCAGTCTGTTCAGTATGTAATGTTTGTTTCACCTTTAATGTAATGCCGAAATTCTTCGTCTGCTTCTCCGTATACCAAAGCTCGCTCAATTGTCATCTCCCTTTCAATGCTTATTTCATTTATTGTAAGCGTCTGTTTCGCTTTTATTCCGGTTAAAATCTCATTTTCACCTAAGGAAAAAGTATAGAGGATGGCGGGGAAAAAGTAAAGAAGTGTCGGGTTTGATATGTTTAAAAAACCCCCTTTTTTCACATAATAATAGAATCATGAAAAAGGGGGTTCCCAAAAGTGGATAAAGTATCTGGAAAACAGCTCAGAATCACGCTCAAAATCATCCGCGCCTGCATCTTTCTGACACTGATCGGCGGAATGCTGGCCGGTGTCTGCTTCACATCCGTTCTTCTTGCAGCGAAATGGCAGGGCGCCCCCTCCGTCCGGGTCCCTCAGTCTACGATTCTTTATGCAAATGACGGCTCAAAGCTGGGGGAGACCGATTTCGGTGAAAAACGCTATTGGGTCCGGTTAAAAGATATTAATCCGATGGCGGTGCAGGCCGCCATTGCGGTAGAAGATCAAAACTTTTACAGCCACCACGGATTTGATTACCGGCGGATGGCCGCTGCCGCGCTTGCTGACATAAAAGCAATGGCCAAGGTTCAGGGCGCCAGCACCATCACCCAGCAATACGCAAGAAACCTCTATCTTGAGCATGATAAGACATGGAAACGAAAATGGAATGAAGCATTTTATACGATCCGCCTTGAACAGAACTATTCTAAAAACGAGATTTTAGAAGGTTATGTAAATACGATATATTACGGCCACGGCGCATATGGAATCGAAGCCGCCTCCCGCTTGTATTTCGGCAAACACGCCAAAGATCTGAACGATGCGGAAGCCGTGCTTCTGGCAGGCATACCGAAAGGCCCGTCCGGCTATTCGCCTTATGTCAGTGAAAAGAAGGCCAAACAGCGCCAGGAAACGATTCTCCGATTGATGACCGAACAGAAAATGATCTCAAAAGAAAAGGCGGAAAAACTCAAGAAAACACCGCTTGCCTATCAGCCGCTGAAAAACAGAACCGCGGCAAAAACGGCGCCTTATTTTTACGATGATGCGATGAAAGAACTCGAGAAAAAGCTCGGGATGACGCGCGAACAGCTGACAACAAGCGGGCTGCGTGTTTATACAACGCTTGATAAGCGCATGCAGCGGATCGCAGAAAACACTGTGGCACATACGATCCGTACCGGCTCTGACATTCAGGTCGGCTTTTCCGCGATTGATCCGGCAACAGGGCGCGTACTTGCGCTGATCGGCGGACGTGATTACGAAAAAAGCCCGTTTGACCGGGCGACACAGGCGAAACGCCAGCCGGCTTCCACGATCAAACCGCTTTTATACTACAAAGCGATTCAAAGCGGCTTTACTCCGGTCACGCTGATGAAAAGCGAAGAAACAGAGTTTCAGATTGACGATAACGGAGATACTTATTCTCCAAGCAATTACAACGGCTACTACGCCAATAAACCGATTACGCTGCTTCAGGCGCTTGCGTTATCAGACAACATCTATGCCGTGAAGACCCATCTCTTTCTCGGCATGAATAAGCTCGTGTCGGCGGCAAAGGAATTCGGCATCAGCGAACATTTAAAGCCCCTTCCGTCTCTGGCGCTCGGAACTGAACCCGTGCGCCCGATTGAAATGGTCAATGCCTACGCGATGCTCGCAAACGGAGGGAAACAAATCACCCCTTCCTTTATCACAAAAGTGACGGATACTGCCGGCAATGTCTTGTATGAACAGCCGCGCAGACATCAGCAGGCGCTCGATAAAAAAGCCGCATTTGTGACAGCGAGCATGATGACGGGCATGTTTGATCAGGATTTAAACGGCTATACTTCCGTCACAGGACGCACCATTTCAGACAGGCTGACCCGGACGTACGGCGGGAAATCAGGCACCACAAGCGCGGACAGCTGGATGATCGGCTTTAATCCCGCTCTTGCTGCCGGTATTTGGACAGGCTATGACAAAAGCAGCACGATAGATTCCGTAGAGGAAAAGAGCTATGCGAAGACGATTTGGGCGGACTTTATGGAGAAGGCGCTTAGAGGAGAACCGGAAATAGCGCTTAAACCGCCGAAGGGCGTCACGGGCGTCTATATCGATCCCGCATCCGGCTACACTTCCGGACCCGGATGCGCCGCAAAGCATTATACGTATTTCATCGCAGGCACTGAGCCCGCGGATGTGTGCTACGGACCGGAACCGTCTAAAAAAGAAAAGGAACACGCTCCAACCCGCAAGGAACCTCCGCGCAGAAAGTGGTGGGATAAGTGGCTCGGCAAAAAAGACTAAGCCCGGTGCATCGTGCGCCGGGCTTTACTCCGCATCTTCCTCAAGCACCCATGGGAGCAAGAGTGAAAAGTCGAGATGAATTATAGGATCTGGAAAATCCTTCGGTATAAAAAATGTTGTACTCGGCAAAGAAAATGAAAAGCGGATATCTCCCGCTCTCTCAATATGATACTCCGGCCAGCCTTCCCTAGGCCTGCCGACAATCGGATAACTCCCCGCATAATGATGCAGGCCGTTTTCCTTTCCATGCTCCCCTAAGTCGCGGCAGACAGCCGGACGAATCCCAAACTGCGTAAACAGCCTTGTTTTCTCGGCGGGAAGGAGATTCATCGCCTCGGAAAAGTTCCGGCAGCTCCCGCAATCGCAAGGATCAGCCCATGATTTTTCATATTGTTTTCTCGTTTCCGCCGCATCTGCTTCAATGACCCAAGGCCCGATTTCAAATACGGTGAACATGATGAAACCTCCGCTCAACATGAAAAACCCCGAGTCTTGGTTCGGCTCGGGACTTTCCATGTCCTGATTCTGTATCAACAGTTTACTCAGTAAAAATGTAAAATAGTGCAAATATTTATAAAGTTCACAAAAAGTTCACAAATTATTTTTCTTCCGGAAGCAGACCCGTCTTCAATTCATCAGATGAACGGTCCCAGAGCCCTTGGTCATGCTTCTGAAGAAATTCAGCAAGCACCTGCTTTGAGCTGTCATCCATTTTATCCACGATAATGCGGCGCTTCATTGATTTATCCATTAAATTCACATGCTCCGGCAATGACTTATAACCTCTGCGGATACTTCTGTCCACGGTCATTTCACAAGCCGTCACACCCGCGTAATAAGGGCCTTCTTCTTTTCTGTCAATGGTGACCCACACGAGCCAGTACGGTTTTCCGTTCGGCACTTCATCCTTGTTCGGCAGGAATTTGATCCCTTTTTCTACGACACTGCGGGCGTGCATGGCGCCGATATCGACGAAGGCTTCCTTCTCTTCCACATCGACAAATACCGGAGAAATATTGTCAAGGCTCAGCGATCCGGCGCCGAAACCGCCATGTCCGTCGGTCGGATCACTTTTAATGATATTAAATCCGATTGTTTTTTTCTTTTTTTCTTCCATGAAAATACCCTCCTACAAAAGCGGTTGAAATATAATGGCAAAAACCTTGAGAATCCAGTCTCTACCCTCGCTTAACAGCGGCCACACGACATAGGAGCCGACCGGTGTCACAAACAAAACGAGAAACACGATGATCCCGTAGCTCTCAAATTGAGTCATTTTCGCGCGCACCCGCGGCGGCACGAGATCCTCAATAATCCGGTAGCCGTCAAGCGGAGGAAGCGGCAGCAGGTTGAATAAACACAGTGCGAGATTCAGCTGAATCCAAATAGAGAAAAAGCGGTCAAGCCCCATGCTGAATGCCGAAAGCAGCTCCATTCCGTAAGCATGCATCAACACTAGCAAAAAGAAACCGATAAAGGCAAGAAGCAGGTTGCTTACAGGCCCGGCGACGGAAACCAGCACCCCGGCCAGCCGCGGTCTTTTAAAGGCGCGGCGGTTCACCGGCACCGGACGGGCCCAGCCGAAACCCGCGACCAAAATAAGAATGGTTCCGAAAACATCAAGATGTTTAATCGGATTGAGCGTTAATCTTCCCTGTCTCGCCGCTGTATCATCACCGAACCGATACGCGACATACGCGTGCGCCAGTTCATGCATCGTAAATGCCACGATCAGCGTAATGACGACATAGGGCATAAGCTCCAGCGGATAATATAAAAATCTGTCCAAATGTAAAAATCCCCTTTTTTTAAAAATGCAAGATTGTCCTTCATTCAGTATACTATAAGTGATCTCTCTTCCAAAGAGAGGAAACGATAAAGGAGGATCAGCACCATGCCGCTCGTAACCGTTAAAATGCTTGAAGGCCGCACAGATGAACAAAAACGGAATCTGGTTGAAAAAGTAACAGAAGCCGTCAAAGAAACGACAGGCGCAGCCGAAGAAAAGATCATTGTCATGATTGAAGAAATGAGAAAGGATCATTACGCCGTCGCCGGCAAACGGATCAGCGATACGGAGTAATCCTTGATAAAGGCCGGCAATGCTGTACGCAGGCCGGCTTATTTCACA
Organism: Bacillus sp. 01N42_2; assembly: GCF_056399565.1. Classification (NCBI taxonomy): domain Bacteria; kingdom Bacillati; phylum Bacillota; class Bacilli; order Caryophanales; family Bacillaceae; genus Bacillus; species Bacillus sp. 01N42_2. The sequence goes on from NZ_JBFTRO010000001.1 coordinate 487,021, forward strand.
ACCTTTTCAACCAGGCTGAAAAAGATTTTCTTTTCTTCCTCTGTCAATGCTTCGAACAGTTCGTCAATCAGCAGCTGCCGGTTTTCAATCATTTGCATGGCCGCCATTTTTCCCGATTCGGAAAGCGTCATCCATACCGTGCGGCGGTCTTCGTTGTTTCTCGACCTTTCCACGAACCCTTCTTTTTCTAAATGATTGAGAGCGGTTGTCGTGGCGGAAGGTGATAATGTAACCTCCTGCAATATATCTTTAATCGTACACGTGCCGTGCCGGTAAATAATCCTCAGAATAAATCCTCTGATATTGTTGATACTCTTCGGAATTGTCGCCTCATCAAGCTTTTTCGTGCTCTTTAAATACTTTGTAAGAGCGTAATCCAGTACATTTGCTTGCAAGTTATCGTGCTTCATGCAGAAACTCCCCATTTCAAGATGCATCCATCATCATTTGTTAGTTTTTTATTACATTTTACTGATACCTTACGGAGAAAGTCAAAATTCCGGCCGGAATGCCCGCAACTTTTATCCTGCCTTGTCCAGACTTTTGTCTCCCTCTTTTTTACCATATCCTTTTATGCAATGCTGGTTTTATAGACACGATTCAGGTAAAATCATAAAGGTGGCTGATCTGATCGGATGCGGCAGACAATATGATTGGAAAAGAAACGAAACAGACAGGGAAACAGAACACAGGATTGTTGATTACACAGAAGATGTGACACGGGTAAAAGCCAAAGAGCTCCTCTTGGTTTTTGCTTTCGGATGGAGGGATGCGTGTTGCGGAATATCCTACAAAAAAAAGACATCACCCAGCTGCTTGAACAAAGCAGAAACAGGCAGACTGCCAAAACGATGGGTGGATTTGATTTAACATTACTGGGCATCGGCGCCGTCATCGGGACGGGTGTCATGGTCCTTACAGGCATTACGGCCGCGAAAAACGCCGGGCCTTCCGTTATCTTTTCTTTTATCATTGCAGCCGTTGTCTGCAGCCTTGCAGCATTATGTTACGCCGAAATCGCTTCTGTTCTCCCGGTTTACGGAAGTGCTTATATTTACTCTTACACGACGATGGGAGAAATTATCGGCCATTTAATGGGCTGGACGCTCTTATCCGTTTATATGGTGACGGCATCCGCGGTCGCAAGCGGCTGGTCAAGCTATTTCAATAATCTGTTAGCCGAAATCGGCATGCCTTTGCCGGACAGTCTGCTGCACGTGCCGAGCCAGGGAGGCATCGTCAACCTTCCTGCCATCATCATTACTCTATTAATTGCGGTCGTTCTGTCACGCGGCTCCAAAGAGAGCAAAACATTTAATAATATAATGGTTCTCGTAAAAATCGGAATTGTTTTGCTGTTTATCATCACAGGCAGCTTTTTTGTAAAGCCGGGCAATTGGCATCCTTTTATGCCTTTTGGAATGAAAGGCGTCATCACAGGGGCTTCTGCCGTCTTTTTTGCGTTTCTCGGGTTTGACGCGATTTCCGCTTCGGCTGAAGAGGTCAAAAAACCGCAGCGCAACCTGCCGATCGGCATTATCGGTTCACTGGTGATCTGTACATTAGTATACGTCATTGTCTGTCTCGTCATGACGGGGATGGTTCCGTATACACAGCTAAATGTGCCGGAAGCCATGTCTTATGTATTGCAGACTGTCGGACAAAATGCGGTGGCGGGCGTGATCGCTGCAGGAGCGGTGATCGGGCTGATGGCCGTCATTCTCGCGCATACGTATGCAGCGACCCGCATATCCTTGGCGATGGCAAGAGACGGAATGCTGCCGAAAGTCTTTACCATTGTCGGAAAGAAATCGGGAGCGCCGATCTTTAATACGTGGCTGATCGGACTGATCAGTGCATGCATTGCGGGTTTTGTTGATCTGAAAGAACTGTCGGATCTCTCAAACATCGGCGCATTGCTGACATTCGCCATGGTCAGTCTGTCCGTGCTGATTCTGCGCCGCACTCATAAGGATCTGCCTCGGGGATTTAAAGTGCCTTTCGTTCCCGTACTGCCGATTTTGGCCATTATCTGCTGTTTGTTTTTAATGGTCAATCTGCCGCTGAAAACGTGGCTTTATTTTGCCGCCTGGCTGATCATCGGCGTGATCGTTTACTTTTTATATTCGTACAAGCACAGCAAATTGAGACAATAAACAAAACCAGGCCCGCATGTTGCGGCCTGGTTTTTACATAAAAAAAGACGAAAGCCATCGCCTTTAACAAATGTGTTTCAGCTCTTCTATGTAGTGAAGCGCCTCATCATATTCTTCATCTGTATATTTCTGCTTGCTCTTTATCGTAAACACTTTCTCTTTCTTTTCCTCAGCTTCAAGGCCGTCAAAATACAAAATCGTAGACACCAGCTCCAGAAACCGGGATGAACGGCTGTTGACGCTGTCGATGTACTTCTTCATATCCGGCATCGTCAGCTCCGCGTGATGTAAAAACTCAGCGCCCGTCTCCGTCAGCGAATACCGGTATTGAAAGTAGCCGCCCTTTTTTTCCTTCACCTCATCCAGAAACCCAAGATTGCACAGCTCTTCAATTCGAAGCGTCAGTTCTTCGGAATACGGGCCGTAAAAATGAAAATCATATTTTTCGTAGAAAGGATACTGCATTTTCTTCGCGATATAAATGATTTTCTGCAGCTTTTTCCGCCCGATGATTTCTCCAGAATCCGAGAACACCTTCATCAGTTTTGCATGTTCTTTCAACAAATTCCCGACATCTCCTTTTCCTTCTTTACCAAAATCCTTTTATGTCAGTCCCAGCAGCTGCCGGATTTTTAATTTCGCTTCAGGGTTTTCTGAATCGTCAAAAATGAGGTCCATCGGATAGTACAGCTTATGATCCGTCCGCAGTTTCCCCGAAATGGATTCGACAATGGCGGACTGCCTGGACAGCTCTTTGATCTGGCCGTTCTGCGTTAACAGATGAATCGGCAGACGCTCCTCCTCTTCACCCGGTCGGTAAAAATCATACGGCAGATCCGATGAAGAATCGACCACCAAATAATAATTGGGATCAATTCCCGCCTCTTTAAACAGAGCAGTCAGTTCAAAATAAGCCGACATTTCCTCATTCGGGTTAAATTCGGCATACTGAAACAGCTGGCGGTTAATAAAGCGGCGGCACAAGTCGGACAGAATCTGATCCTCTTCATCCTCCCAAGCCTGGAAATAATATAAAATGATAGCTTCATCTAACTTCAGATAATCCTCAAGCGTCAGCTTCCCTTCAAAGATGGAATAAAAATGAACGGGAGCATGCGTGAAGATATACCCTTCTTCATGGAGCTGCTTCGCACGGTGGAGGATTTTCGTCAAAATGACTTCAGCGCTTCTCGTCACGGGATGAAAATACACCTGCCAATACATTTGATAGCGGCTCATAATATAGTCTTCGACGGCGTGCATGCCGCTTTGCTTAATGACGATCTGGTCCTCACGCGGACGCATCACCCTTAAAATCCGTTCCATATCAAAATGTCCGTAGCTGACGCCCGTATAGTACGCGTCCCGCTGAAGATAATCCATCCGGTCGGCGTCAATCTGGCTCGAAATCAGGCTGACCACCTGTTTGTTTCTGTATGTTTTAGCAATGACTTCTGCAACATCCTGCGGAAATCCGGGACCCGCCTTTCTGAGAACCTGATTCACCTCGGTATCGCCGAGAATAATTTCTCTCGTAAAGTCTTCATGATCCAGATGAAAAACCTTTTCAAAGGAATGCGAAAACGGCCCATGTCCCAAATCGTGCAAAAGCGCGGCGCTGAGACAGAGTTCGCGTTCATTGTCATCCCATTCAGGGCGCCCTTTAAAAACATCGTCAACCATTCTTCTGACAATCTCATAGACGCCGAGAGAATGGTTAAAACGGCTGTGTTCCGCGCCGTGAAACGTCAAATACGTCGTACCGAGTTGTTTGATCCGGCGCAGCCGCTGAAATTCACGGGTGCCGATCAAATCCCAGATCAGCTTGTCCCGCACATGTACATAGCGGTGAACGGGATCTTTAAACACTTTTTCTTCTGATAATTTTCCATTTGGATACGCCATCGTCATTCCCTCTTTTTTTTAGCCGTGATTCTATTATATCGGCTCAGTCTTTTGAAAACATCCTTGAATTTGTCCGGCGTTTTGTTCCACTTTTTCCGAAACTGATTTTTTTGAAGCAAAAAAGCCTGACCCATCGGGCGAGGCTGTCGAAACACACATTTACTTTTTGATCTTCTTTTTCACTTTCTCAATCAGCTCGTCCTCAGTCGGCGCCGACAGCGGGCGGTTGTTTACGAAAGCAAACGATTTTTTGCGTCCGGGCCCGCAATATGACTGACAGCCGACCTCCACTTTTGCATCCGGGTCAGCTTCTTTTAAACGCGGCAGCAATGTCTTAATATTGGTGGCTTGGCAATCATCACACACTCGGAATTCATTAGCCATGATGTACGCTTCCCTTCATTCAATGTTCCTCTATGTTAAATCTTAATTTTAAAAACGAAAAAAATCACATCACATCTCATTGTACAAGGATTCATCTTATCCTGCAAGGCTCTGCGTATCTCTCATTCTTTCAGCCAATTTGTATAAATATTTTCCAATCTGGACATTCTAATACCATCAAAGATATTGGGGGTTGAGAACATTGACAAAACAAAGACAGGACGCCTGGTCAGAAGAAAACGACCTGCTGCTTGCGGAAACCGTGCTCCGTCACGTTCGGGAAGGAAGCACGCAGCTGAACGCCTTTGAAGAGGTAGGCGATAAGTTAAACAGAACGTCGGCAGCGTGCGGATTCAGATGGAATGCCGTCGTCCGCCATCAATACGAAAAAGCGCTTCAGCTCGCCAAAAAACAGCGGAAACAGCGGATGCGCGCGCTCGGAAACGGACAGCCGGCCAAGAAGAAACTATTATATCAGCCGCCTGCTCCGGAAGCGGATATCATGCAGGAAACCGCAGCCGAAGAGACGGTTCAAGCAGAAGCGCCTAAAGAAGACCGGCAAGCCGTCATGTCCGGCGAACATATGCCTTATGTCGATGAAAGCTTCAAGGAAGAGTTAGCTAGTTTATCACATTTGCTGGCGCCTCAGCAGCCGAGCCAAAAGGCGGAGCTCACAATGGCAGACGTCATTCAATTTCTGCAGAGCTATGAAGGCAGCGGAAAGCAAACTTCCTCCCTGCAAATGGAAAATGACCGTTTAAAACGGGAAAACAAAGAATTGCAGTCTAAAACCGAGCAGCTGGAAGCGGCCGTCGAAAAGCTTGAAAAAGACCAAAAAACCATTCAGGAAGACTACGAAACCTTGGTTAAAATTATGAACAGAGCCAGAAAACTAGTTTTATTTGAAGAAGACGAACACGCCTCCCCGTCCTTCAAAATGGACCGGAACGGCAATTTAGAAAAAATGGCCGAATAACGGAAAAACCCCCTTTCCTTGTCATGGAAAAAGGGGTTTTTGCCATTTGTCAATGACGTACAACCTGATCTATATTAATGTAAACATTGTTCATGAGGTCTTCTTCCCGCAAGGCCTGCATAACTCGGTTCCCGCCCGCCCATAAGCATAAAGATTCAATTCCTCACCCCAAATGGTTCTTGGGAATTATTGCTTGATTTACTACTGTGCAATACACTGTATAGAGAATACAATTATTAGATATGATGGGAATGATAGTAAATGAGTAGCCAATTACGAAAAGGAGCGTTGGAACTTTGTGTGTTATCCCTGCTTCTTTATGAAGATTTATATGGTTATGAATTAATCAAGATCATAAGTGAAACGTTCCCTGTATCGGAGGGCACCATCTACCCCATATTACGAAGACTCACAAAAAATAACTATTTAAAAACGTATACAGCAGCTTCAGATCAAGGCCCGTCACGCAAATATTACAAAGTAACAGAAGAAGGCGCCTTTTATCATCACACATTAAAATCGGAATGGCTTGACCTGTCCGAAAAAGTGAACAGCATCATTAAGGAGGGAAAATGAATGTGTAAAGACCAATATTTAAAACATCTCCGGCGGGAAATCAAAGATCTGCCGGAATTTGAGCAAAAAGAGATACTCGCGGATATCAGCGAAATATTTGACATGGGCGGGGCTGAAGGAAAAAGCGATGAACAAATCGCCGGCAATTTAGGTAATCCCAAAACACTTGCGCGCACTCTAAAAGCGGATATTTTCATCAATAATGCCCAGGAGCAGAAGACATGGCGCTCCTTTTTCAAGGCATTCGGCCTGCTGCTGGGTATGGGCATGTTCAACTTCATGTTTATGCTGACACCGTTTCTTTTTGCCTCTGTTACGGTGTTAAGTTTGATGGCGATCGGCCTTATGCTGATGACCGGATCATTCTTTCTCCTCGTAAAAGTGCCGATTATAACAGCCATCTTTAACGGATGTATTGTCCTCGGAGCCGGTATGGCAGTGTTTATGGCCGGATTTGATCTTTCGAAACTGATATTCCGCATCTTTTTGCGCTATTTCAAATGGAATGTCAGCGTTGTAAGGAGGGAAACCATTGAATCGCAAAATGTGGTATAGCATTGCTCTCATTTTAATCGCAGCCGGTCTGATCGGAAGCATGTTCTTCGGTTTTGACGGCTTTTATCCTAATTCATAAGGAAGGTGTGCAAATATTATGACTGAACCGGCCCTGATATTGAAAAATGTTTCTAAAACCATCAATCATACTCCGATTGTACAGTCAATTTCTTTCGATGTGAGAAAAGGTGAGATTTTCGGCCTTCTCGGACCGAACGGCTCGGGAAAAACCACTATTTTCAGAATGATCGTACAGCTCATTAAAAAAACGGAAGGAACCATTTCGTTCAGGGGCAGACCGGACAGCGACTTTGAATATTTTATGAATCATATCGGGGTTATCATCGAAGGCCCGGACATGTATCCGAATATGACCGCTTTGCAAAACCTGAAATATTTCACCAGACTGCGGAGCACCTCGATGAAAACGGATGACCTCATGAATATCCTTGCAAAAGTCGGATTAGAGCAGGCTGCCCGTAAAAAAGTGAAACATTTCTCATTAGGTATGAAACAGCGCTTGGGGCTCGCTTATTCTCTTCTTCACAATCCCGGGTTATTAATTCTGGATGAACCGATGAATGGCCTCGATCCTAAAGGAATGAGAGAATTGCGCACCATTCTTTCTGATTTAGCGAAGCAAGAGGTTTCTATTTTATTATCAAGCCATTTATTATCTGAAATGGAGGAAATTTGCGACAGGGTTGCCTATATCAAAAAGGGCCGGATTTTAGGAATTGAAGAAATGAAGAAAAGAAATGACCCTGCCCAGAAAAAGCTGTTTACCGTCACGGTCAATCATCCTGAAAGGGCGAAAGAAATTTTGGAACAGGAAGGTATTCTTCAAGTAAAGCAAAAAGACAGCCGCATCATTGAATTGGAAGCGGAAGAAGATACCATCCCGTATGTTATTAAATCTTTGGCAGAGAAAGAGATTCTGATTTCCCGCGTTTCTGCAAGAACTCTGTCGTTGGAAGAAAAATACATGATGATTACAGATCAGGAGGACGCGGTATGAGCATATTTCATCTGGCGCAGAACGAATTCATAAAAATAACCCGAAAAAAAGGCACGCTTTTATCTCTTTTTTTCCTGTTTCTCATCGTTTTGCTGGCAGGCCTTATTATGAATCATGAGTTAGATGCTTCCTCGGATAACAATTGGAAGGAACGGCTTCTCGCCGAAAAAAAACAGGAAGAAATTGATAAACCGGCTGAAACGACAGGCGTTTATTATTCTGCTGATGTTAAGAATAAAGACTATTATTTAGAGCATAACATCAACCCCTATGAATGGAGCGGCTGGAGGTTTTTCGGCACGGTTACTTCAAACGGACTTGAGATTTTCGTAAGCTTAACCGCGATTTTAACCGTCTGCGGGGTTGTTTCTAAAGAGTTTGCCCTTGGGACGATTAAGTTTATCGCCACAAGCCCGAACCGAAGATGGCGGATCTTAGCATCAAAATTTCTCGCGTCCCTTCTGTTTACCGGTATGGTTTATTTGTTTTACTGTGTGAGCTGTTTGCTGATCGGCGGCGTGTTATTCGGTTTTTCCAATGCTTCATATCCGCTCGTCTATACTCATTTAAATGACAGTCTGTATACCATCAGTTCCTTAAAAGCATCCGGGATCATTCTTCTTTTGCGTTTCATTTCAATTATAAGTATTGTCACCATCGCGTTCACTTTGTCAGTATTGTTCAAAAGCCAAGCTCTCTCCCTTTGCTTATCCGTTTTACTGCTGTTTGCCGGCAGTATATTGGGCGGGACAGATTTGCTTGCTCAATTTACGTGGTATAAATTCACACTATTTCCGCATTTAAATCTCGTTGCTTATGTAAATAAAAACGCGGGTGATGCAATTTCAACGTTAAACATTCCCTATTCCGTGACGGTTATAGCGATCTACTTTCTTATTTGTTTATTGATTTCTTTTTCCGTCTTTCAAAGGAGAGACATTACAGCATAGACAGAGAGGCGGCGGCATAATGAGCGGACGGCAGAAAATACTGACGGTCCAGCAATTTGCCGCTGGCCTTCCCTTGATCCATCGCTAATGGATTCAAATAACCGAAGCTCCCGCTGCTTCGCTGCTGAAAGCGTAGAAATTCCCGCCCTTCCTGTATAAAAAGAGCCTCATCGAACCGAAGAAATTTCATAATGGCTGTGTATTTCGCAACGGCATCAATGTGATACTTTCTGCACTCGGCTAACATTAAACCTGAGAAAGCAAAGTCCGATGTTTTGTACCATTTTGTGAGAAAAGGCTGTAATTCTTTCATTTGCAAATAAGAGACGGCATAAAGGGCATCCGCCTGTTCTTCCTGCATGCCGCCCGGTGCCGTGAGCAAATCGGCCTCCCGTTTCATTGCAGTTTCTAAGAAAATGATCAGCTCTTCCGGGGTCACTGCCCCAAAATAAGCTGCTAACACCATGAGGATCATAGAGGCGGGCTCTGATTTCAGTTCCTCTTGTAAACCGCGGACCATTTGTTCCAGTCCGTTATGAAAAAAAATGCTTTTTGCGGCATCCATCCTGCGGTAAACATGATACGCATACGCGAACAGGACCGGGTGGCATTCATGTGTTTTTTCTCCGAAATAACGGTCTAGGAATAGAATAACTTCCTCTGTATCCTTTCTGCTTTCAAAATGATGACATGCCGCTAAACCGCAAAACAGGTGCATAAGGTCATCAGCTTCCATCTCTTCCGGCTGCAGCTGAAGGTTCTTCCAAAAACCCAGCAGCCATTCTTCTGTTTTTTTTATATTAAAATGTCCCTTTACTATCTGCATGTTCCACACTCCAGATTCAGAATCTCAATCGCCGGCAGAAGAGCCGGAGCACATTGAATGGATGGATTCCCGTTATTTATGTAATGAAGGGCTGCTTGACAGCCATAAAAAAAAGGATCGATACACGATTGGATCAATAACATAGTGCAAAGCTGTTTCATTTTTCGGCTGCTGAGACAAAACACAAGCCATTTTTGAATGGAAGCCTTCAAGCCGGGATGAAGCTGATGCTCCCCCTTATTCAAATGAAGAAGACAGTACTCAATAAACTCAAGCTCGTTTTCAGCTGTTCTTTTCCATGCGTCGCGGAGCAAAGGCTGAAACATCGAATTTTTGTAAAAACGGACTTTTTCCTGATCAAATGGCATTTCCAGTTCGTTCAGCAAACCGACTAATTCGGCGTATTTAAAATAAGGCCATTCTTTTTTTGTAAGATATCCGTTTTGCAATCCATGACGTATGATCTGATCATCCGCTTGCAATCCCTGCTTCTTTTTATAAGTTTTTGATGTTAAATAGATATGAATCAATTCATTGACTATGGCCGTATTGCAGTGAAACAGATCCTCCCAGCATGACTTATCAACGAAGGCTGCCGCAATCCTTTCAATATGTTCTTTTAGAACGGAAGAATGGCTCGTCTTCCTGTAGTATTTGCAGAAGCCGGCAAACAGCTGAATGCTCTTCATATCCGGAAGCGATTGTTCAGCAAAAGATAATAAAAATTGATCTGTCTCTTCAGCTAATCTGTTCAAGTTAATCGTTCCTTTCTGCTCTAAGACAAGCATGCGCGGCACCCGCGGCGACAAGTGTTGTATGGTAGCAGTGTTTAAACACATCTTCTCTTTGCTGTTCACCTTTTAAACCGGGTTTATGTTGATAGGTGATGCTCGGGATATTCCCTTCTTTCATTCGGCCCTGAAATATTTTATTCCAGGCTGCCTCATAGAGCGGTTTATGATTTTCTTTTTCCATGTCGATATGTAAAAAAGAGCTGCACATCAATAATTCACTGGTAATATCTAAATTCTCAAGACATATATAAATCCCGAGAAATTTCAGGACCTTTTCTTTTAAGGAGGGCAGATGATACTCTTTATCTGTAAGCGAAGAACATCCCATATCTGTTATATAAAAAATCGTATGAGTTATACTGTACGCATCATGGTCAGTCATATATGTATTTGGGATATTTTGACCGGCTGCCGTGTAGCAATATAAATCAGAAAAATCCGGCATTTCTAAATTTACGCCTGCTCTTTGCAGACTGTACTTCAGATCCATTTTTCGAAAAGGAATTTTAGCAAGGCTTTCATCAAAACGAGACGCCGTGAATTTTTCCAGCTCCCATATCACTGAAGCCCGTGTCGGGTGATCAGTTAAGACAAGAAATTCACCTGCAATAGCCAATCCGGCAAGGCCGTCCGGATCAAAATGAATAAATTCTTCAAGCTGATCATTACGGAGCCTTTCTGTAATAAATTCCGTTAAAACAGCAACTTCCTTATCATCTGCCTGATTTCTAATCAGGTAATTGGTAAGAAAAATAAGCTCTATAAATGTTTTAAGCCGCCATCTGAAATCGTTCGCTACTTTATGATTCATATCAAAATAATGGATATTCTCAACAATCCATGACAGTGCTCCCCGCTTAATTTCTCTTATATACTCCTGTGTCAAACTCTCACCGCCTTTTCTAAGATGCGTAGGTTCCAAACGGATGAATCTAATTCTGAACGGCTAAATCATTGAAATTCAAATTCGGGTTTTGATTGTCTTCTTGGCTCGGTACTACAAGCACCCAGCCGCTCCAAGCAAAGCTATTGCCTGATTGCTCCGCATCTCCGGCTAACAAATGTGTCGGGATCGTGATTCTTTTTTCCTCTTTTATTTTTTTAAAATTCATATCTCCATCTCCTCTAGTTTATAGAATTATTTGGAACCTACAACAATATATTAATCAAATAAGGGATAAATTGTAAACTAGTTTTAGAATAACGATTCTTTTTTCACTATAACTAATTAGTATATAATTACTAAAAATAAAAAAGCCCGGACCTAGTCCAAGCTTTCCTGCGTACCGAACACCTTCTCATTCCGTTCCAGCATTCGGGTCAGATTTTTTTCAAATACCATTTCTTCTTCCGGCGATAATCCGGCTGCATACAGGCGGCCGCTGCGTTCCTTCAGTTCGGTTAAAAGTGACAGCATTAAGTCCTGCACGGTAATGTCCGTTTGCAGCAATTCGCTTAAGGAAGCCATCGTTTCAGGCCGGATGTCGGGGTACACGCCTTTTGTGTCATTGCTTTTGTCTTTTAAAGCGGCTTGATAGAAACGTCTGATCAGATCGGCACGTTCGCTTCCGCTTTTATCGGCGCAGAGGTAAATCTGAACTGCGGTTCCGCCCCGCAGGCGTCTTTGTGAGATTCCCGCGAATTTCCGCCCGCCGATGCTGAGATCATAGCTGCCCGGACAATACGATCCTTTAATTTCATAGGCTTCAATTTCAGCATTGTACGAACGCAGCATCCGCCGCACCAGCTCCGTCATCGCCTCGTAGCCTCTGTCGATGTCGATGCCTTTTTTCTCGTCTTCAAAAATAAGCGAGATATTCAATACGCCTTCATCAAGAACGACCGCGAGGCCTCCTGAATTGCGGACAATTACACGATAGCCTTCGTCCTCCAGCAATTTCACGCCGTCCTCTAAAAACGGCAGGCGTGTGTCCTGAATGCCGAGCACGATCGTCCGGTGGTGCACCCAAGAGCGTGCTGTCGCAGGCGATTCCCCTTTGCCTACGGAGGCGCACAGCGTATCATCCATTGCGAATGACTGCTTCGCATCAAAATAAGGACCGAGGCTGGATTGGTCAATGATTCTCCAGCTCGGCTGCATCAATAAATCAATCGGTTGCTTTCCCATCTATATTAAATCCCTTTCGTCATAGGCTTTCCATGCATTTATTATATCATTCCGCTTAAGATGATTGAAATTGACTTTTCAAAAGAGCGATGAAGATTTCTTTGTTTTTTGTGTTCTCCATAATGGAAGATTGAATGATAGACAGTTTCCGTTTTAAGGAAAATCCTTTAATCTGAAGCACGGAAATGCTGCCGTGAAGCAGATCCTTTTGCAGTACGCTTTTTGACAGAACGGAAAGACCCATTCCGCTGATCACAGCTTCCTTGACGCCCTGGTTGCTGCTGATCGTCATCATGGATTTCGGCCGCAGTCCGTTTGAATGCAGGACATGATCCAAATACTCCCTCGTCCCCGAACCCTTCTCCCTCGTCACCCACGCTTGATTTTGCAAGTCGGTCACCGGGATGTTTTTTCTGCCGGCGAGCGGGTGTCCGTTAGGTGCGGCAATGCATAATTCATCCTCCATGAACGGCTGAATGTCGAGCTCGTTTTTCCCCGTATGTCCTTCTATTAATCCGATATCGGCTTGAAGCATCCGAACCGCTTCGCTGACCTCCTCCGTGTTCCCGATCATGACGTCAAGGTTCAGTTCGGGATACTCGTCATGAAGCTTTGCAAGAAGCGGCGGCAGAATATATTCGCCGATGGTAAAGCTCGCGGCGATTTTGAGCTTCCCTTTGACATAATGATGATGGGCGTAAATTTCGGTTTTCGCCTGCTCGTACAAGAAGACCATTTGCTTGGCGCGCTGATAGAGAATGTCCCCCGTCGGCGTAGTCGTAAAGTGCTTCGGAGAGCGGTTCAGCAAGGCGGTTTGGAATTCTTTCTCCAGATTTTTAATGTGAAGGCTGACGCTCGGCTGAGAAATCATCAGCTTCTGCGCCGCTTTTGTAAAGTTTTTTTCTTCGACGACGGCAATGAATGTTTTCAATTCCCCATAATACAAAAAGCATCGCCCCTTATCATTATTTTTTCTAATCGTTTAGATCATATAAATATATTTTACTAATGATTAAGACCGCAGTAAAGTGGAGTTATCAACCTAATGGGAAGTGACTGAGATGAAGATAGTAAAGGGTGTTTCAGTTACCGCAGGAATTGCGTTTGCGGCTTTCTATGCCAGCCGCCTGCCGTTTTTAAATTTGCTCGGAATGCTTGTCCTCGCGATGCTGATCGGAATGGTCTGGCGCGCCGTTTTCGGACAGCAGGCGGCATTGGAGCCGGGGATTGGATTCTCAAGCAAATACTTGCTGAAAGCCGGCATTATCCTGCTTGGCATGAGACTGAACCTGACGGATATCTATCATGCCGGCTGGCACGTATTTGCAATTGCCGTCTGCTGTATGATGGTTGCGGGTGCGGTCGTATACGGACTGTCCCGGCTGTTCCGCATTGATCAGACACTCAGCATGTTAACAGCCTGCGGCACAGCGATCTGCGGGGCGGCTGCCATTGCCGCGATCGCGCCGCAGATCAGGTCAAACGAAAATGCGACAGCCATCAGTGCAGCCGCCGTTTCGTTATTAGGAACCGTTTTTACTGTTGTATATTCTCTTTCTTATCATGTATTGGGCTTTTCTCCTGCTGCTTACGGCGCCTTTTGCGGGGCAACGCTTCATGAGGTGGCGCATGCGGCGGCGGCCGGAAGCGCCGGAGGAAAAGCAGCCGTCGAGATGGCGGTGATCGTCAAGCTGACGCGGGTCGCGCTGCTCGTCCCGGCCGCATTCATGCTTGGAATGCGGGCGCGCAGCGGCGGGAAATCAGAGACAGTCTCTGCTGCTTCACTGCCGATCCCTTGGTTTATCTTCGGATTTCTCGGAATGAGCGCCATCCACACATCAGGCATCATTTCCGCCGCGCATTCCGCGTTTCTTGTTCAAGTGTCCTATGTTTTAATCGGCATGGCAATGGCGGGTCTCGGTTTGAACGTTCACATATCGGCGTTTCGTCATAATGGCTGGCGGGCGCTCGCGGCTGGCTTGATCGGTTCTCTCTGTTTATCGCTGTTCGGCTGGGCCGCAGTGGCTTTCTTTCTATAAAAAAGCCGGCCTTCTTAAAAGGCCGGCTTTTTCCGGATTACAGCGCTTGAGCAGCCGTAATTAACGCAAGATTGTAGACGTCTTCCGCATTACATCCTCTGGAAAGATCGTTTACAGGCATATTTAATCCTTGCAGAATCGGTCCGACCGCTTCAAAGCCGCCTAAACGCTGAGCGATTTTGTAGCCGATGTTTCCTGCTTCAAGGCTTGGGAATACAAATACATTCGCGTCTCCTTTAATATCGGAGTCCGGCGCTTTCTTCTCCGCAACAGACGGCACAAATGCAGCGTCAAATTGGAATTCGCCGTCAAGCGTAAGCTCAGGCGCTTTTTCCTTCGCGATTTTCACCGCTTCTGACACTTTTTCCGTCTCATCAGATTTTGCCGATCCTTTTGTAGAGAAGCTGAGCATGGCAACGCGCGGGTCAATATCAAACATTTGAGCCGTATTGGCGCTTTCAATGGCGATTTCAGCAAGGTCCTGGCTGTCAGGGGCAATGTTGATCGCGCAATCAGCGAACACATATTGCTCGTCACCGCGGGCCATGATGAAGACGCCTGATGTTTTTTTCACGCCTTCTTTTGTTTTGATAATTTGCAGTGCAGGGCGCACCGTATCGGCAGTAGAATGTGCAGCTCCGCTGACAAGTCCGTCCGCGAGACCTTTGTACACAAGCATCGTGCCGAAATAGTTCTCGTCTAACAAAGCTTTGCGGGCCTGTTCTTCCGTCGCTTTGCCTTTGCGGCGTTCTACGAAAGCCTGAACGAGTTCTTCCATGCCTTCATATGTATGCGGGTCAAAAATGTCAACGCCGTCAAGTGTAAGATTTAATTCTTTCGCTTTTGCTTGAATGTCTTCTTTATTGCCGACTACGATCGGCTTTAATACCTTGTTGCCCGCCAAATTGTTGACCGCAACCAGGATACGTTCGTCCAACCCCTCAGGAAATACGATTTTCACATCTTTTCCTGCTACTTTTTCTTGTACTTTTGTAAATAAATCTGCCACGATATACCCTCCTCTATGTTGACAAAAAACGCTTACTTTTACAGCATACTCTTCTTCCAGCTAAATTCAAATAACCAACTTCTATTATAGCGCTTTCAATAAGAAATCTTATTTTTCTAACTAATTTAACTGACGGGTAGTTTACGGCTTAGTTTCTGATACAAGGGGTGGGATTATTCAAGGTTTCTCCACAGCCGAAACGGTTAAACTGTGATATAGTGAAGGCATCAATGAAAAGATATAGGAGTGAAGATACATGAGTGAGCAGCAAAAAACGAACGAGGCCGCACAAACGCTTGACGGCTGGTATGCGCTTCACGATTTCCGCACAATGGACTGGACGTCATGGAAGCAGTTATCCAGCGATGAGCGCCTGTCGATTATACACGAATTTACGGGACTGCTTGAAAAATGGGGCGTCGCCCAAAAAGAAGGCAAAGGCTCGCAAACCATCTACAGCATCGTCGGACAGAAAGCTGATTTTATGCTGATGATTCTTCGCCCGACAATGGAAGAGCTGAACGAAATCGAGCTTGAATTTAATAAATCAAAGCTTGCTGAATTTACAATCCCGGCTTATTCTTACGTGTCCGTGGTTGAGCTGAGCAACTATCTGGCAAGCGGAGAAGGCGATCCGTATGAAAATCCGCATGTCCGCGCCCGCCTGTATCCTGAGCTGCCGGAAGCGAAATATGTCTGCTTCTACCCGATGGATAAGAGAAGAAGCGGAAATGACAACTGGTACATGCTTTCTATGGATGAACGCAGAAACCTGATGAGAAGCCACGGCTTAATCGGACGGAGCTACGCAGGCAAAGTCAAACAGATTATCACGGGATCTGTCGGTTTTGACGATTATGAATGGGGCGTCACGCTCTTCAGTGATGATGTGCTTCAGTTCAAAAAGCTTGTCTATGAAATGCGTTTTGACGAGGTCAGCGCGCGCTACGGCGAATTCGGCTCATTCTTTGTCGGAAACCGATTGTCTCTCGACACGCTTCCGAAGTTTTTGCACGTGTAACACCCACCCGCCTATCCGGCGGGTTTTTTCATTTGTCAGAATTTAAATAAGATTTGCTGTTTTAATCATTTTTTTTTACGATGTTAAGGAGATTCCATTTTGTAAAGGGGTGCAGACAGTTGTCAAAACGAACCGCATTTATTATGGGCGCCAGTCAGGGGATCGGCAAAGCGATTGCTTTGAAACTGGCGGACAATGGCTTTCATACCGTCATTAATTCACGGGTTCCCGAAAATATTGAATCGGTAAAAGAGGAGATCCTCGCCAAGCATCCGGATGCGGGCGTCACCGTTCTGGCCGGGGATATGTCGGACCAGAAGACGAGAACCGGCATTTTTGAGGACATCAGATCAAAATGCGGACGGCTTGATGTATTGATCAACAACATTCCCGGCGGTGCGCCGGATACCTTTGAAAACTGTGATATAGAGAATATGACCAATACTTTTACGAATAAAACAATCGCCTATATCGACTCTATGAAAACGGCCGCAGCGATCATGAAGCAGCACGAATCCGGCAGAATCATTAATATCGTCGGAAACCTATGGAAAGAACCCGGCGCCGACATGTTCACCAACAGCATGATGAACGCCGCTTTAATTAATGCCAGCAAAAATATCGCCACTCAGCTTGCGCCTTTTCACATCACTGTCAACTGTCTGAATCCCGGATTTATCGCCACGGATCGTTATCAAAAATTTGTGCAGAACATGATGAAGAAAAACGGAATTTCCGAAGCGGAAGCGGAAGCACGGATTGCCTCGGACGTTCCGATGAAGCGTGTCGGAACCGCCGAAGAAACCGCGGCGCTGGCTGCCTTTCTCGCCTCGGAAGAAGCTTCTTATATTACGGGACAGCAAGTGTCGGCCGACGGCGGAAGCATGAAAAGCATATAAAAAAACATCCCGCTGTCAGCGGGGTGTTTTTTATAAACTTTATTTACCGATACAATGATTGGTCGGCCTTATGCTCATAACTGCCATATCTTCTGTAAGCAAAAACGCTGAGGACAAAGCCGATGAGGGTGACGGCCGCACAGATAAACCCGACAGCTGCATATCCGTATCCGACATAGACCGGACCCATGACAGCCGAGCCCAAGGTCACGGCCAAATTGGACGCCAGACTGTAAAATGCCATGATTTTGCCGCGGCGGCTATGTGAGCAATCGCTTAAAATGGTGCTGAGCAAGGTCACCGTCAGGCTTTGCATCAAGCCCCAGATGAATAACCCGATGACCAAAAGCGGCATTGATGACGGCGCATAGGCGAGGCAGGCAAGCCATATGCTGATCACGGCCAATGCCGCGATCAAAGAGCGCATTTTCCCCGCCTTGTCTGCGATTTTCCCCGTGAACACGCTCATGGAAAAACCGATTCCGTACACCATGATCATCAGCCCGGAAGCGGTATTTCCCCCCGGCAGCACGCGGTGAAGATATGTGCCGAGAAATGAATACATGCCGTAAAAACCGATCATGTTGCAGAAGGTGATCATGAGGTATACAGGGACACGGGGCACCTTCAGCGCATCCCGGAAGGTGCCTGCCTGCCGTCCGCTTTCCTCTTCTGTTTTGTTCCCGTCTGCCGTGCTGCGGCGCGCCTCAATGAAAATGAGCGAAGCAACGAGGACAGACATCAAAGCGAAAATCCAAAACGTCCACCGCCAATTCAAAACGCCGCCGATAAAAGAGCCGATCGGAACGCCGAAAATCAAAGCGAGCGACCAGCTTGAAACGATCAGACCCATCACCTTGCCGCGGTACGCATAAGGCACACGGTCGCCGACGACCGCATATGCTGTCGGCACAAACGCCCCCGCCGCAAGCCCGGAAAGCGCCCTGCCCAGAAAGAAGAAAAATAGATTGTGCGCCAGCGCGCAGATCACCGTGCCGGCCGTAAAGATAAGCAGCCCCGCTATCAGACTGAGTTCTCGGGAATATTTATCGCCAAGGGGAACAAGAAGCGGTGCGCCGATAAAAATCATTACTCCGTAAATACTGATGGAAAGCGCCAGCACACTGACATCCGAGCTGAAAGCCCGCGCTAAATCCGGAAGCAGCGGGGAAATCACCAGCTCTTCAGAACCCGCGGCAAATACGCCTAAAGTCAAAGCAAGCGCGAGACAGAGCGGAAATCGGCGTTTCATTTCAATGTGATCGGTTTGTTTGCTGTTCATGCTCTTTGAACACTTCCTCCGTAAAACTTTTTAACATTTGTTATTTCATAGTTTAGCATCCTTATTTTCCATTTTACATTTCATTCGAAAAAGAATTATGTTTTTTTATTTGCATTCAGATTTTAAATAATCTATTTATTTTATATTCGATAAACGATATAAAATATGCCTTCCGGTTATGCTATAGTGATAGAATCATTTGTTAAGGTGGGTCATGGAATGAATAACGCTGGTTCAAAGGCCGCCCGCGCAAGCTTCGGCATGGTATTGATTCTCGGGACGCTCGCTTCATTCGGGCCGCTTTCGCTCGATATGTATCTGCCCGCTTTGCCTGAAGTGGCGGCCGATCTCCATACGACAGCGTCCCTTGCGCAGCTGAGCCTGACGTTTTGTCTTTTGGGGCTGGCGGTCGGCCAAATCGTTGTCGGGCCGCTCAGTGATATGATCGGGCGCCGGAAACCGCTGATTCTGTCATTGCTGCTTTATACGCTGGCATCTTTATTATGCGCCTTCAGCCCTTCTGTTTCGTTTTTAATTGTCATGAGGTTTATTCAAGGATTCACAGGAGCGGCCGGCATTGTCATCGCACGGGCTTCCGCGCGCGATATGTATTCCGGAAAAGAATTGACGGCTTTTTTCTCATTGCTGATGCTCGTCAATGGGGCGGCGCCGATTTTAGCGCCGATTACAGGGGGATTTATCCTTCAGTTTGCCGGCTGGAAAATCGTATTTATCGTGCTGGCGGTGATCGGCTGTATTATTTTTGCAGCCGTGCTTACGGCATTGCCTGAATCACTCCCGCCGGAAAGGCGGACAAACGGCGGACTCAGGGAGACGCTGATGACGTTTCGCGGCCTGCTCGGTGACAGGATGTTTATGGGATTTGCGCTCAGCCAGGCATTTGTGATGACCGGCATGTTCGCATATATTGCCGGGTCGCCGTTTGTGCTGCAAAATATCTACGGCGTATCGGCGCAAATGTTCAGCCTGCTGTTTGCCGTAAACGGCGCGGGAATCATATGCGCCACCCAAATGACGGGACGGATGGCCAAAACACATGATGAACGGAAGCTGCTTGTCTCCGGATTGGTTATTGCCGTCATCGGGAGCGTCGCTTTGCTTTTATCGCTTGCTTTCGGTTTGAGTCTGACGGCGGTCTGCATTTCTTTATTTATTATTGTTTCTTCTGTCGGGATCGTCACGACGACAGGGTTTTCTTTGGCTATGCAGAAACAGGAGAAAGGCGCGGGAAGCGCAGCGGCTCTTCTCGGACTCCTGCCCTTTATCGGCGGCGCGCTTGCCGCTCCCCTGGTCGGTATTGCCGGAGAAGAAAACGCCTGGCCGATGGCTGTCAGCATTTTCGGTTTTCAGCTCTTTGCCGTTCTTTCCTACGTGCTGTCGGCAAAACGAAAAACAAAGTAAAGCCCGCCGCTTTTTACGGAGGGCTTTTTTTCTTATCCTGCTGCGCCTTTTTCCGAAGAAGCCGGCTCACGTTTCAGGCGTTTTTTGATACCGAAGTGGTAATACGCGTAACAGATGATCATCAGCGGGACGCCGCAGTACAGGCCGATACGCTGGTCCGGAATAAAAATGAGACTGATTAAGATAAGACCGTAAACTGAAAATCCGAGAATCGGCACGATCGGATAAAGAGGCGTTTTAAATGCCAGGTCTTTCAGATTTCCTCCTTCAGCCAGAAAGCGTCTCCGGAAAACGAATTGTGAAGCGCAGATTGACATCCACGCGACGACGGTAATCATACCCGAGATGGAAATGAGCCACACATACACCGTTTCAGCAGCGACTACACTTGTCAGCAGGGATAAACCTGAGATGGCGATGGTGATGGACAGGGCTTTCAGAGGCACGCCTTTTTTCGTCAGTTTTGTTAAGGAAGCGGGGCCCATCTTAGTTTTTGATAGGGACCACATCATTCTGGACGAAGCGTACAGCCCGGAGTTCGCCACCGACAGCATGGCGGTCAGAATGACAAAGTTCATGATGTCAGCCGCGTACGGAACACCGATTTTATCCAGCACAGCGACAAACGGGCTTTCGATGACCCCTGCCGTTTGGTACGGCAAAATGGACACGAGAACAAACATCGCCAGCACGAAGAAAAACAGCGTGCGCCATATGACGTTTCGGATTGAGCGGGGAAGCGTCTTTTCCGGATTTTCGCTTTCTCCCGAGGCGATTCCGACCAGTTCGGTTCCTTGGAATGAAAAATTCACCATGACAAGCGTAAACAGCACGGCCTGAGCCCCGTTCGGGAAAAGCCCTTTGTCCGTCGTAAAGTTTGACAGATACGGCGCCGTCTGCCCGCCGTTAAAACCGACAAAGCCGAATACGGCAGCGCAGCCGAGAATAATAAATAATACAATAGCCATGACCTTAACGCTGGAAAACCAAAATTCCATTTCCGCAAAACTCCGCGCCGACAGCGCATTAATGGAGAAAATGACGACGCCGAATACAAGGCACCACACCCAAATCGGAACGGCCGGAAACCACCGCTGCATTAAAATCCCCGCCGACGTCAGCTCAAGCCCCACTGTATTGGCCCAGCTGAATGCGTACATCCACCCGATCGTAAAACCAGTAGACGGCCCGAGAAACTTTGCCGCATACGCCTGAAATGATCCTGCGACCGGCATGGCGACTGCAAGCTCCCCCAAACAAAGCATCACCAGATACATTAAGAATCCGCCGATCACATAAGCCAATATCGCGCCGATCGGTCCAGCTTCACTGATCGTAAAACCGGAGCCCATAAACAGCCCCGTCCCGATCACGCCGCCGAGTGCGATCATAAACAAATGCCGGCCCTTCATCGTGCGCTGCAATTCATTTTGATTGGTATCTCCCTGCATATACATCCCCCTTATTCCGTTATGTCAGCCTTTTGTGCGATGTCTAATCGATAGCTGTGCAAAAGGTGCAGCGTCGTCTGCTGAATGAGTTTCGGCAGAACATGGAATGTGTACGGTTTATACACCCGTTCCGTCCATTTATGGCCATCCTTGCCGTATACCCCCATATTGACTGACGGAATATTTAATTCCCTTATTTCTTTAAAAGGAATCGTCCCGATGACATCCCAGCCCGGAAAATTATCGGTAAAGGCAGCGACCTCCGCGTCTGTTTCATGCAGCGATAAAAAGCTTCCATCCGCTAAATAAGGGAAGAACTTTTTAAAGATGAATGTTTCCCCCGTTGACGCCGCTGTTTTATCAACGGCTTCTTGAATGACATGCTGCAAAAGCCGGTCCCGCGTGCTCTCTTTCTTCAGATAATTGTGCGGAAGGTAAGGCGGCGCATAAAAAATAATAACCTTGGCGCCCTGCTCAGGATCCAGTTTTTGCAGTTCCTCGACGGCTTTAAAGCATCTCATCCGCAGTTCAAGATGTTCATATGTTTTAAATGCCTGCTCTATACACTGCGCCGGGTCGATGCCGCGGCTTCTCAGCCTTTTCAAGTAATCTTCCAGACTGTACACTTGAACGTTCCATGTGATGTCTTTTTTCGGGAGGCTCGTTCTCTCGCAGTATTCGTCGTAATAATCAGATAATTTTTGTTCTGTCTCTTTGCATGCTTCCTCAGCCACGGCAGTCAGCTGATTCATGACTTCTTTGGCGGTTTTTTCGTAAATAAAGTAATTAAAATAGACATGGCTGCTGACGGCGGTCTGCACGTTATACGCTTCCTTGTTATCACGCTGGTAGAGGCAGGTCGGCGGCAGCACAAGCTCACCTTCAATGTTTTCCGTCATATGAATATTGTTGTGGATTCTTCTGGTGATTTCTGAGGCGATCAAATTCGGGTCAATGCCGGACAGTGTATCACCGACATGCACTTCCCGCCCGTAAATCGCAAAGCAAGGCAAAAGCTTTCCTGCCGCGCCCGTGTAGATATACCTTGTCGTGTCACCTTCATACAGCGGGGTGATGAAGTCGTTATTAATCGCTGCTAAATATCGAAGCTGCTTTTCTCGTTTCAGCCGTTTTAATTCAGAAATGCTCGTTAAAATGCCGGAATGCTGGCTTTCTTCATCCGGGTTTGCCATGAACAGAATATGGCCCGGCAGCTGATCGCGCCGTTCAGAAAAGTGAAGCAGATTGGTGAGATGAACGGCAATACCGCTCTGCATATCAACAGAACCCCTTCCGAACATCCACTCGCCTGAGCGGGCGTCCCGCTGCACATCCCGATCAAATTCATAGCTTGAGAAATACGCCGCGAGACGGTCGGAATCAAAAGCGATATCTTTTAAAGGGCCGAAGTCTTCTATGCCGACCGTATCAAGATGAGCGTGATAAATGACCGTATTCAGGCTGTCACCGTTTCCTTCAATAAAAGCGAAGATATTCTTGCGGCCGTAAGGGTCCTCAGGAATCGCCTGCTCCCACACATGTGACGGGTTTTCCTGAAAGTAGGGAAAGCTCTTGATCATATCTTTGATATAGTCGGCTTTTTTTCCTTCTCCCAATGTGCCGTTGATGCTGTTTAACGCCACCAGTGATTTCGTAATGGCTTCTATTTTCTCCTCCGGAAGCATCTTGCTGAGCTGCTGATACATGTTCCATCCTCCTTACCCTCATATAGAGAAAATAGCGCGACTCTTTTTTCATCGCGCTATTTCCGAAAGATTAATAGGCTTCAGACGTTGTTTTCGCCTGCATATGAAGAATCAGATAGTCAGGTCCCCCGGCTTTTGAATCCGTTCCTGACATATTGAAGCCGCCGAACGGCTGGTATCCGACAATCGCTCCGGTACAGCCGCGGTTGAAGTATAGATTTCCGACGTGAAAATCTTCACGGGCGCGTTCAATGTGCGCGCGGGTTTTCGATAACAGTGCACCTGTCAGTCCGTAATCCGTATTATTGGCGATCTCAAGCATATGGTCGAAATCCCGGGCTTTTGAGATCGCGACGACCGGCCCGAAAATTTCCTCCTGCATCAGGCGGGCGTTTTCATCAACATCCGCAAAAATGGTCGGCTGAATAAAATATCCTTTCGAATCATCACCTTCGCCTCCCGTCAGAAGCTTTCCTTCTGTTTTGCCGATTTCGATATATTTCATGACTTTATTATAAGACGCTTCATGGATGACAGGCCCCATGTATGTATCAAAATCTTCCGGACTTCCGACAGTGAGTGACTTCGTTAAAGCGACGGCTTTTTCGACAACTTCATCATAGACGTCCTGATGAATGACCGCACGGGAACCGGCTGAACATTTTTGGCCTGAGAATCCGAAGGCGGAATGCACGATTGAGGAAGCGGCAAGATCAAGATCAGCATCTCTGTCTACAAGCACCGTATCTTTTCCGCCCATTTCGGCGATGACCCGTTTCAGCCATTTTTGGCCCGGCTGCACTTTTGCGGCTCGTTCATAAATGCGGCATCCGACCGCGCGGGAGCCTGTAAACGACACAAATCTCGTTTTCGGATGCTCAACCAGGTAGTCGCCGATTTCTCCTCCGTCGCCCGGTATGAATTGGAGCACGCCGTCTGGCAGGCCCGCTTCCTTCATCACTTCAACGAATTTCGCCGCCACGACAGGCGCCGCATCCGCCGGTTTCAGCAGTATCGTGTTGCCTGTTACGATGGCTGCCGCCGCCGTTCCGGCCATGATCGCAAGCGGGAAGTTGAATGGAGAAATGACGATCCCCACCCCAAGCGGCTCATAATGATACTGATTATATTCTCCGTCACGGCTCTTTACAGGGGAACCGTCTTTCAGCTTCAGCATCTGACGGGCATAATACTCTAAAAAGTCAATTGCTTCCGCCGTATCCGCATCCGCTTCCTTCCATGGTTTTCCGGCTTCTTTCACTAGATACGCGGAGAATTCATGCTTTCTTCTTCGGATGATTGCCGCCGCTTTAAACAGCACATTCGCGCGGTGTTCCGGCCGTACTTTTTTCCATGTTTGAAATGTCTGCAGCGCAGCCTGCATGGCCTTTTCCGCATGTTCTTTTCCGGCCGCCGATACAGAGCCGATTACTTCCTTTTTATCAGCCGAATTGACGGAAATGATCTTTTTATCCGTCTCAATCGCTTCACCGTTGATGATAAGCGGATAGTGCTTGCCGAGCTGTGAATTCACATAAGCCAGCGCTTCTTGAAACGATTGTTTATTTGTCTCTTCCTGAAAATTTGTAAATGGTTCGTGTGCGTATGAAACTGTCATTAGAATTCCTCCTGTATTTTGTAATGTGTGCTCACGCTTTATGAAGATGCAAGAAGCATACCAGCATAACAATTAGCCGAAAGCAGACGAAGCTCGTCTGAATCTGTCGGCTGATTCAGGTGATGCAAAGAAATTTTGCAATCTCCTATATAAAAGGCGCAAAATATTTTTGCAGATCACCCTTATACCCAGCCGCGGAATCGGGCCGCTTCAGCCGACTTTCTGATGCCCGTCATATAGGCGGCCAAGCGCATATCGACTTTGTGGGTATGCGCTGTCTGATAAATGGATTCGAACGAATTCACCATGACGCTGCGCAGTTTTCCGGCGACTTCCTCCTCAGACCAGTAAAAGCCTTGATTATTTTGCACCCATTCAAAATAAGATACCGTCACGCCGCCGGCGCTTGCCAAAATATCCGGCACGAGAAGCACGCCTCTTTCATTCAGAATTTTCGTGGCATCTATCGTTGTCGGGCCGTTTGCCGCCTCCACAATGATTGAGGCTTTAATGTGATGGGCGTTTTCAGCTGTAATCTGATTGGAGATTGCGGCAGGCACGAGAATATCACAGTCTTTCTCCAGCAGTTCCCGGTTCGTTATGATATCTGAGAAGAGATTCGTCACCGTGCCGAAGCTGTCCCGCTTATCCAGCAAGTAATTAACGTCAAGGCCCTCAGGATCATACAAAGCGCCATGGGCGTCTGAGATGCCGATCACCTTGGCGCCGGCGTCATGCATAAATTTAGCGAGAAAGCTCCCCGCATTTCCGAACCCTTGAATGATGATGCGCGCATTTTCCAATGGAATCCCTTTTTTCTTAACGGCTTCCTCAATACAAATCGTGACGCCTTGCGCGGTCGCCGTTTCCCGCCCTTGTGAACCGCCGAGAACGATCGGCTTTCCCGTAATGAATCCCGGTGAATCAAATTCTCTCAGGCGACTGTATTCGTCCATCATCCAAGCCATAATCTGCGAGTTGGTATATACGTCGGGAGCCGGAATATCCTTTGTCGGACCGACAATCTGGCTGATTGCCCGCACATATCCGCGGCTCAGCCGTTCCAGCTCACCGAAAGACATTGTCCGCGGATCACAAATGATACCGCCTTTTCCGCCCCCGTAAGGAAGGTTTGTGATGCCGCATTTTAAGGTCATCCAGATGGAAAGCGCCTTGACCTCTTCCTCACTGACTTCCGGGTGAAACCGCACGCCCCCTTTTGTCGGGCCGACAGCGTCATTGTGCTGCGAGCGGTAGCCCGTGAAAACCTGCACTGATCCATTGTCCATTTTGACAGGGATGCGGACGGTCAAAAGCCGCATCGGCTCTTTCATCAGGTCATACATATTGTCAGGATAGCCCAGTTTGCGCAGGGCCTCTTTTATGATCGATTGTGTTGACAGGAACAAATCAAGAACTTCTTTTTCTTCGTCTTTCTGATTGCTTTTAGAAAGCGGGTTGGCTGACATGTTTTATCACCTCATCGTATTTTACGTGTAAGCTTCAATTACCGGCAGAACAAATTGTAAGCGTTTTTACACCAAGACCCATCAGTCCCTTTCACATAGTCGTTACGTCCCTTTTTATATGCAAGATTCATGCCAGCCTTTTGCGCATAAAAAAAAAGAGACTGTTGTCAGCCTCTCAGATTAAAGAGAAAGGAAGATTTGAAGACGTATACAGAAGAAACCTTATTGCTTTTATTAAAATCTAATACGTCTTAAACGTACAGAAAACGTTGTTTCTTTGAAGGGGACACTATTTAGAGATATACTTCCTTCCATTTGCTCTACTAATCTCTTAGTAATTGTCAGCCCCAATCCGCTTCCCTGATAATTGGTGTTTCTCGAGTCCTCTAATGTGTACATTCGTTCAAAGACACGGTCTTTATGCATTTCATTTATCCCTTTTCCTTTATCTGATATTTCTACAAAAACATCATGATCAGTTATTCTGATCTTTAAACCCACCATCTTACCATCGGAACCATATTGAATTGCATTCGTAATTAAATTATTTAGAACCCTCTCAATTGCATCTTCATCTCCGCTAACAAATACAGGATCATCGGGTATATCAATCACTACTTCAAATTCTTTGCTTATTAAAATTTCGTAGTAATCCAAAATTATTTTTCGGCTGACTTCACATATGTCAATTCGTGAAGAGTTTAATTTTTTATCTCCTGACTCTAATTTTACAAGTTCAAAAAAACGGTTTATTAGCGCTAATACCTCGACCGTTTTTAAATTAACTGTTTTTAGTAAACTCATAATCTTTTCCGAAGTCAGACTTTTATCGTTATTTATAATTTCAATATAACCTAGTATAACTGTTAAAGGCGTCTTTAAATCGTGTGAAATATTTGATAACATTTTTCGCATGGACAGTTCAATACTATTGTAGTTCCCTTTGATCTTTTGATTATGGTCTAAAAGACGGTTTATTTGAATTAACAAGGATTTTATATATTTATCATCCGTGTTAAGCAATAATCTTTCGCCTGTCTCTTCATTAACAACTTTTCGAAGTTTATTTCTAATATATTTAATCTCAGTCCTTAGATGTAATCGGCTTCGGAAAAGAAATATATTTACTGCTGCAGAGGATATGAATAAAATAACCAACATATAAAACAATTTAAAAATCTCCCAACTTATAACCGATTCCCCACAAAGTTTTTATGTACATTGGATGAGATGGATCGTCCTCAATTTTCTCTCTAAGCCGTCTAATATGAACATTAATTACATTCTCATCTCCATGATACTCATCTTCCCATACGGATTTATAAAGTTGAGCCTTAGTATATACTTGTGAAGGATTAGAAATAAAGAGTTTTAAAATATTAAATTCTTTTGCCGTGAGATTAATCTTTTCATTGAATTTTTTAACAGAAAAGCCATGCAGGTCAACACTCAAATCACCTATTTTAATGATTTTTTCTTCCTTTGGAGACAGGGAGCTCTTATAGTGTCTTTCTCTTCTAATGGTTGCTTTAATTCTAGCTAATACTTCCAGCATAGAAAAAGGTTTAGAAATATAATCATCAGCTCCAAGGCCGAGACCAAGTGCCTTATCTACATCTTCATCTTTTGCAGACATGATAAGAACTGGAATCATGCTTTTAGAACGAATCATTCTTAAACATTCCATACCATCTATCTTCGGAAGCATTAAATCCAATAATATAACCTCAAACTTTTGTGTGTTCAATATGTCTAAAGCTTCTTCACCGTCAAAAGCTGCTGTTACTTCAAACCCTTCTTTTGTTAAGCTTTCGCTTACCATATGGCTTATGAATTGGTCGTCTTCTACAATTAATATTTTGTAACCCAAGCTTTCCGCTCCTTAAATATAAAACTGATATTCTTATTTCACTGTTTATTTCAATCAATATACAGATAATTAATCTCATTATAATTCTTTTTTATCCAAAAGGAGATAAATACTCCAAAACATTTTAAATACAAACAAATAAGACAACCATTCTTCAATAGCGGGAATTGTTGTCTTGTGTTTTTCTCTTTTTATCTAATCTTTATCGAACCATCTTCACTAAATAGACTTACTTTATTACTTCCCGCGCTTCACCTTTTTTCAGTTTTACGCCATCATCTAGATCAAGCGTTACATCAGAATTACTCTGAGCAAAAACAGCAAGTGAAGTTGGCGCTTTTTTATAAGATACACCTATATCTCCTGATTTCGTATTTACTGATAAAGATTTTCCTTTTGTTATGTCCTTGATTGAAACCGTCCCATCTATAGAAGAAACCTTTACATTAGAACTACTTGGTTATTTCAATATTGTTCATACCTGAATCGGGAACATTAATATAGATTGTGCCGCCCTGTTTTCCAAAAGTAAATCCTTGACATCGCCATAATTTTCTTCAATATGTAATTTCTCCTCACTTATATTAAATCTTTTTGTTCTATTTTACGGTAAGAAAGATAACCCACTGAAAGACCAAATAAACAAAGTATAATTGGAATGATAATAAATTGACTTAAACTGACTGTTTCTCCTCCGTCGGAAACTGTTGCATTGATAAAGAACCCGATTATGACAGCCCAAGTGATTGTAGCAGCAGTTGATTTTTTTCTCATGCCGAAAAATAAAGGAATCAGACTCACTCCTCCCATCATAAAAGCGGTGAGAAGAGTCGATGGCATAGCGGAAATAACTTCACTCATTTCAACAGGCTTCTCGAATAAATATAAGTGCGGACTCACGAAGAGAATTAACAAGTTAATAACAAAAGTAGCAATAACAATACTTACAAAGCAGAATAGGAAGACAATAGATAGTTTAGCTTGCATTAATTTTTTTCTTTGTAAAGGATAAGTAAACAGCAATTGTATTGTTTTATTTTTATATTCATCAATAACTAAACGGGATAAAATCACAGCAGAAAAACTAATAAACACAATTCTAATTAAAATATTAGTTAGAGATATAAAATCTGCATAATCACGAAACATAAGTTCATTTTCATTTTTAGATTCCCATCCCATAAGAGCCACTAAGGCAAAGATGATTAATATCCAAAGTGCCACCCATTTAAAATACTGTGATAAGTGATGTTTTTTGTACTCTAATTTCATAAGTTTTAACATGCTAATAGCCTCCAGCAGAAGAATTTAAGACAATGCAAATAAGGTTCATAACACAGACGGGCAATCTATCTAGTGTGTATTCCCTCCCCATTCATAGAATTTAAGAAGTATTCTTCTAAAGAACTGTGTTTTTTATTTATACTTTCTATACCAATGTCATTCAGAATAAGTACTTTAGAGATTTCTTGTTGTGTAACTGCTGTTTCATAGATACGAATTAATTGTTGATCAATCATTTTAAAATTTCTTATCCCCAGATTTTGCTCTAAAATATATAATGCTTTTTTTATGTTTTGGACTTGTACCTCTATATACTCTGTTTGTTTTCCGTTTATACTCTTCATAGAAACTTCTTTTATTAACTTGCCATTCTGTATGATACCAATAGTATCTGACATTTGTTCCATTTCGGCTAAAATGTGACTGGAGACTAATAATGTAATTCCATATTCTCTGCAAAGTAACTTAAAGAGATCCCTCAACTCTTTTATACCTATTGGATCCAGGCCATTAATTGGCTCGTCTAAAATGAGAAGTTCTGGTCTTGTAGAAATAGCTCTGGCTATTCCTAACCTTTGTTTCATTCCTAAAGAAAACTCTTTCACTTTTTTATTATCAATATTATGTAACTTTACAAGCTCGATAGCGTGGTCAATGGATTTTTTATCGTAATAGCCCATATATTCACAATGGAAATCTAAATTTTCTTTAGCAGTGAGGTTGTCATAGAAAATGGGATATTCAATAATGGTGCCCATTCTTTTTAAAACTTCAAATGACGTATCTGTTAATTTCTCACCGAAAATTTCGATTTCACCACTTGTAGGCTTGATTAAATTTGTAATCATTTTCATAATGGTTGTTTTACCTGCCCCATTGGGACCCAAGAATCCATAAATCTCCCCTTTTTTCACGTGCATATTAACTCCGGAAACAACTTCTTTTCCTTTAAATGATTTTGTAAGCTGACTCGTTTTTAAGATGTATGTCATTCGCTTTCCCCTTTCCCTATATACTCCTACTATATAAAGGAAAGTTCTCTTTTCTCTTAAGCAAATATTACTTTTTTCTTAAGATTTTCAAATCCTATCCCCATTCTATAAATCATTTTTTGTTTTTTTAGGATGCATGATGTCCATAAGAGAAGAAAGGGAGGATCTCTTAAATTTCAGTTCCCTAACTGACCGCCATTTTCCAAGACATTTTTGATGAAATTGTTCTTCAGGCCAGCAATCATGATATAGCGGGCGGTCGTATCTTATTCACCGGCAAACACAAAAACGAAGACATCCGCTGTCTTCGTCTTCTGCGCTACCGGTGAGCCGTCTGCCAGTCAAATCCGATGGTGTCATCATTCCACGGGATTCTTTTTTCATCCGGCTGATCCGGATTGTAGGACATTGTCGTGAAATAAATAATGGTCAGCGGCGTTTCTCCCAGCACTCTGTACCCGTGCGCGACACCTTTGGGAATGAGAAGCAGCATCGGATTGTCTTCTCCCATGTAGTAGACATCCGTTTCTCCCTTGGTTGCTGACTCTTCACGAAGGTCATGCAGCACGACCTGGGCGTGGCCCGTCGGGAAAAACCACAGGTCATCCTGTTTCTCGTGATAGTGAAATGCTTTAATGACGCCGGGATAGCTTTTGGACCAGGAAGCCTGCCCGAATCGCTCCAAGAGATGTTCATCGTCGCGGACGAGTTCTGAAAAGAAACCCCGGTCGTCACTGTGTTTGGTCAGCTTTTTGATTTTTACGCCTTCGATCACTTGCATTGCCCCTCCCTTTGTAAATAATCACGCAGCGCATCCCGCCAGTGCCTCATGCCGAGCCCCTGCCGTTCGATCGACTCAAGGCTTAACACCGAGTAAGCGGGACGCGGCGTCTCATTTCCGTATTCCTCCGTCGTCACGGGCAGCACGGCGGCGTTCCTGCCGCTTTCTTCAAAAATGGCCTTGGCGAATTCATACCAGCTGCACACTCCGCTGTTTGCGGCGTGGTACGTGCCCGGCGGCCTGTCAAACAGACCGATCACCGTTTCGGCTAAATCCTTTGTATACGTCGGCGAGCCGACTTGGTCATTGACGACACGCACTTGTTTATGTGTATCCGCAAGCTTCAGCATTGTATTGACAAAGTTATGCCCGCCGCTGCCGTACACCCACGATGTTCTGATAATGGTATGATTTTTTCCCGTTAACCGGATCAGTTCTTCACCGAGTTTTTTGCTTTTTCCGTAAATCGTGCCGGGGTCTGCGGGATCATCCGTCCGATAAGGCCGTGTTCCTTTGCCGCTGAAAACGTAATCGGTGCTGATGTGAATGAATCTCGCTCCGGTGTTTTCAGCCTCAAGCGCGGCATAATAAGCGCCGATTCCGTTTATTAAATACGCTTTGTCGAGCTCCGTTTCACATTTGTCAACGGAGGTGTATGCCGCCGTATTGACGACGATATCCGGCTTGTAATGGCTGAATGAGTGCCGCACCGAACGCTGGTCGGATATATTCATCATCGCTTTTGTCAGGGCGATCACCTCATACCCTTCCCGCTTCAGCAGGCGGCATAATTCCCGCCCCAGCTGGCCGGCAGCTCCGGTTACTAATACCTTCGTCAATCGGATCCCCTTCTTTCCGATCAGTCTTGGCTGTCTGTATACCAGCGAATGGTTCTTCTCATTCCTTCTTCAAATGTGACCTGCTGCCGCCAGCCCAGCTCATTTTTCAGCTTTGAGGCATTGATGGCGTAACGGCGGTCATGCCCTTTTCTATCTTCGACATGAACAAACCGCTCCTCCACTCCGAGCTCCTTCATGATAAATGCCGCCAGATCTTTATTCGTCCGTTCATTTCCGCCGCCGATATTGTAAATGTCACCGAGCGTTCCATTTTCCAGCACGAGCTTAATGGCGCGGCAATGATCCTCGGCAAACAGCCAGTCTCTGATCTGCATCCCGTCGCCGTACAGCGGAACCGGCGTGCCGTTTACCGCGTGCCTGATAATGGTCGGAATCATTTTCTCATGATGCTGGTAAGGCCCGTAATTGTTGCTGCATCTCGTGATGATGGCAGGGAGCTTATGGGTTTTCACATAAGACATGACGAGCAGGTCTGAGCCCGCCTTGCTTGCGGAATACGGATTGTTCGGAGAAAGCGGCGTCGTCTCTGTGAAAGCGGGATCGTCCGGCCCCAAATCTCCGTACACCTCGTCTGTGGAAATGTGAATCAGCCTGCCGGCTTTGCCCTGTAACACCGCGTCCGCCAGTCTGTATGTGCCCATCACATTTGTTGTGATAAACGGCTCTGCCTGATTAATGCTTCTGTCCACATGGGATTCAGCCGCAAAATGAATGACAGCGTCATACATTTGGGAAAATGCTTTATCAATGTCTTCTTTTTTGGAGATGTCACCTTTGATAAAACGGAAACGGCCGTGCTTTTTTAAGGCTTCTATTTCAAGCGGCCTGCTTGCATACGTGAGATTATCCAGAACGGTAATCTGCGCGTCCGTTTCTTTCAGCATCATGTTTGTAAAGGTAAGGCCGATAAATCCTGCGCCGCCTGTAATTAAATATGATTTTGGCATGATTAATGTTCCTGTCCTTTCTGTATTGCCTGCTGCGCCAGGCTTCCGGCGAGATAGAGCGATTCATGCGTGCCCGCATCCACCCACCAGCCCGTTAACACATCATACGTCAGCTCGCTGTGTTCAATGTATAAATTATTGACATCGGTAATTTCCAGTTCGCCGCGTTTTGATGGAGAAATTTGTTCAATATAAGAAAACACTTCTGCGTCGTACATGTAAATCCCTGTGACACATAAGCTGGTCGGCGGATGCTCCGGCTTTTCAATGATCGACTTGATCCGTTTGTTTTCTTCATCAATTTCGGCGATGCCGAAGCGCTCCGGATCGTCAACTTCTTTCAGCAGCACTTTTGCCCCTTTTCCCTGCTGTGCGAAACGTTCCGTATAAGGTTTTAATGAATCTTCGAAAATATTATCTCCTAACAGCAGGACGAAGGGGTCGCGTCCGGTGAACCGCTTTGCGTACGATAAACCGTCCGAAATCCCTGATGCGGCGGGCTGAACCTGGTAGGTGATCGACACGCCGAGCTCTTCTCCGGTTTCAAGAAGCTTATGAAATTGCGGAATATACTCTTTTTGCGTAATCAGCAATATATCCGTAATTCCCGCTTCTTCCAGCTTCATGATCGACCAGTAAATCATCGGGTACGGACCGACAGGGAGTAAATGCTTATTAACCGCTTTCGTCAGCGGCATAAGGCGCGAGCCGGTGCCTCCGGCTAAGATAACACCTTTCACATGAACACTTCCTTACGTGTGGTTTTATCACAAATCATAAAGAATCGCCGCCGCCCGTTTGATGCCTCTCCCGTCAACCAGCGGCGTTCCGTTCTGATGAAGCCCGAGCCGTCTCGGATAATCAGCAGCCAGCTCAGACATATGCCGAGCGAGCACGTCCGCCGGGGTGTGTTCTCCCAGGCCGAGATGAACGGCGCCGCCGCGTGCGGCGAATTTTTCAGCCGTCACGGTTTGATGCGCCACTTGAGAAAGAACGATGCAGGGCACACCCGTACAAATGGTTTCATATAAAGTGATGCCGCCGGACACGACGGCCATATCAGCCCTCGTAAGAAGTGCGGCCATGTCATTTGTCTGCCTTACCATCTCGGCATAAGGCATTTGCGCGATAAGCGTGCGCACGTCATCAGCGTGAGCCGCAGCTCCGCCCATGACAATAATCACTTGTTTTCGATGAATATCCGGAATCCGGCGGCATGCTTCTATCACTTTAAAGACAAGCTTCTTCGGATCGCTTCCTCCTAAAGAAATCAAAATGGTCCGGCATTCTTTTCTCAGCTGATAGAGCTGTTTGGCTTTTTCAAATTCCGGATGAAGAATGATATATTCCGGGCCTTCATATATAACGGCTCTGCCCATTTTCATTGTCCGGCTTTTCAGCCCGCCATATATGCCGTTTATGACGGCATCACATAAATGAATGACATGCTCCCGCTTTTCTTCAAATAAGACGATGCGTGCCGATGAATGCCGTCTGATTTCTTCAAGCCAGTCAGAAGGCATATCAAGCACGTCGAATATGAGCATGTCAGGGGCCTGCCTGTTTATTTCCCGGACAATAAATTCCTTCTGTCCCGTGTCAGGCTTGATGATCACTTCCCATTGATCAGCAGACAGGTATGAAGAAGCCTCTTTATTGGTGTAAAACGTGATTGAGCATTTATTCAAAATGGCGCCGGCAAGCAGCTTCATCCTGACGGCGTGGCCCATACCGATTTCACGGCCCCCGTCTGCGAATATCAAAACCCGCATCCTAATCAGCCTCTTTTTGCCGGATCATTTGATTAATGGCCCTGAGTTCAGGATCGTTATTCAGCAGATGAATCAATTCTTTTGCCGAAATATCAGGGTGCGAGCCTGCTTTTTCGTATAGCTCGCGGGCCAGCCTGTAGTCCTCTTCGGTATCGACGGTCAGCCGCAAATGAGGAGCCCGGAGTTCCTGCGGGGGTTCGGGAAAAAGCAGCCGGTACCTCTCAGGAGATTCTCTAATTAAAAGCGTGACATGCTCCTGATATTTGTTTGCCAGCGTTTTGTCGGCATTGATCTCCGTTAGGAGGCGCGCGTTAACCGCCTCGCCGCCGATGCCGAGCGGCGTACCGCTGATATACGTGTAGTCTGCGTGCTGATCTGAATGCGATTGAATCAGGACATCGAGCAGCGAAGGGTCGACAAACGGGTTATCTCCAGTCAGTCTGACTGCGATGGCTGGTTTTACTTGTTCAATGACTTGCGCAAACCGGTCAAGCACGCGATGTTCGCTGCCGCGGTGCACCCGGTAGTGCTTGCTGAGGCAGTGCGCGTACAGAATGTCGTCGGTCTTGCTGTCGGATGTGGCCACGATCAGATTATCCCGCGCTTGATCGTAATACGCGCTTTGCCGAACCCTTTTGACAATCATATCGAGGATGGTATACCCGCCGATCGGTTTCAGCACTTTGCCGGGAAGACGCCCGCTCCCCATCCGCGCCTGAATGATGAACAAAATGTCAGTCATCATAAGAGCTGCCTTTCGTCAAAAGGTCATCCCAAGTGATACCCGTGTCGGCAGGGATATCCCTGACCGCACGCGCCCCGTCAATTAAAAGCTCAAAATACCTCGGGTGAAGCCCCTGCGGTTTTTGGCCGGGACGAAGGACGGCAAGATTATCCGCCGTAAAACATTCGCCTTTTTGAATCGGCGCTGTTGAAAAAATGCCTCTGTAAGCGAATTTTCTGATATCCCCTTCAATCGGTGTCGTGGTCTTATGGGAGCTTCCCGACAGCATTTCCGGTACCGGAGCGTGATGCCCCTGCCGCAGCTCTTCTTCAACTGACCGGATCGCCGCAACCATTTCTTTTAATTCATCCGGGTTGAGGGCGAAGGAGTGATCAGCGCCGGGCAGATTTTTATCGATCGTAAAATGCTTTTCAATCAGTTTCGCTCCGAGCCTGACAGCCGCGCACGGGACATCATACGGATGGGCGCTGTGGTCGGAAAAACCGATCACAGCATCAGGGAAAGCGGCGGCAAGCATGGGAATGACGCTCAGATTGCTGTGTTCGGGCGGAGCGGGATATTTCGCCACACAGTGCATGATTGCAATTTCTTTGTTCCCCTCGCCGGTAATGGTTTGATAAGCCTCCTGAATATCTGAAATATCAGCACCCGCGGTTGAAAAGATAATCGGGGTCTTCAGCCCTGCCACATATTTCAATAACGGCAGATGATTCAGCTCGTAGGAGGCGATTTTAAAGGCGGGCGGGGAAGTCGCATAGAGTAAGTCGGCAGAGCCTTCGTCACATACCGTGCTTAAAAACAGCACGCCTTTTTTCTTACAATATTCAAGCAGCGGTTCGATCCATTCAGCGGGCATTTCCATTGATTGCACGAGTGAAAAAATAGAGACGTCTTTTCCCGCAGCGGTTTTGTATAGACCGGGGTCTTTCTGATACATTTTGTCAGCCTGAAACATTTGGAACTTCACCGCATCCGCACCGGCCTCACTGGCCGCGTCTATCAATTCAAACGCCTGGTTCAGCTTTCCGTCATGATTAATCCCGGCTTCGGCGATAATGAAAACGGGCGAATCTCCGCCGATTGACTTCGATCCGATTTTGCATGATGCCATCAGTCCGCCCCCTTCCCGGGCCACACATGATAGTAATAATAAGATGCATCCGCTTTAAAGCCCATTCGTTCATACAAACGGATGGCTCTTACATTGTGGAGCTGCGTGCCCGCTGATACAGTCTTATGCTGAAAGCGCAGTGATTGTTCAATAATGCGCGCCGCTAAATGGTATCCCGCTCCTTTTCCTTCAAATCCCGGCTTTACCGCCATCAGATCAAGGACGAATTCATCGCCTTTAGAAAGCCCCTGCACAAAGCCCACGGTCTCTCCCTTATATTTGGCGGCGAATTGTAACGAAGCCCTGCCTTCCGCGTTATTCCGCGCCCACTCTTCAAACAGGCGGTTTGCACTTTCATAGCTGAGATGGGGGTCCTGGTAATACCTGCTTTTTGTAAAGGCATCTCGGGCCAGCCGGCTGATCGCTTCCGCGTCGCCGGGACCGGCTTCTGCAATCTCAAATGGCGGCGTGCTGTTAAATACACGCACCGGGCTAACGAGTTTGAACAGACTCCCGACAAAACAAGCATTTGGAAGCTGCTGCACGACCTGCATCGCGCCGACATCCTCAGCCGGTATTTTAATAAATATAAAATCAGTGCCGTCCGCCCGCCTTGACGCGTAAAATTCCTGAAACAGCCTTTTGAGCTGACCGGTGCTGTTTGCGGCTGCAAGCTTCACATTGATGATTTTTTTTTGGAACAATTGACTTTCCCACGAAGAGCTCTCATATAAAATCACGCCTTGAAGGCTGTTTTCTTCCAATAAACAGAGTGACGACTCATAGGCCTCCGGCTGAATGCCCTTCTGTTGCAGAAAAGCTTGAATCACATCCTGTGCAAGATTTTTCTTCAGTCTGTACACCTAATCAGCCCCTTTGATGATATCCGTAACTGCCGCAATGACGTATTCAACGTCATCATCTGTCATTGACGGATAAAGAGGGAGTGATACGGTGCGGTGATAATACGCGGCCGCGGCCGGAAAATCAGTTTCCTTATATCCGTACGTTTTTTGATAATACGGATGAAACGGAACCGGAATAAAATGAACGCTTGTGCCGATGTTATATTGATCTTTTAAAGCGGAAATCAGATCGTTCCGGCTGATCCCGGTTTCCTGCTCCTCTATTTGAAGAACATACAAATGCCATGCATGCCGCCCGTCATCACTGACATATGGGACGGTCAGCCCTTTCATGTCCCTGAAAGCGTCCTGGTAGCGGCTTGCAATTTCAGCCCTTCTTTGCTGCATGCTGTCAATCCGTTTCAGCTGGTGAAGCCCAAGCGCTGCCTGAAGGTCAAACATATTCATTTTATAGCCGGGCGCTTCGACCTCGTAATACCAGCTTCCGTTTGAAGAATAGCGGTTCCACGCGCCTTTGCTCATCCCGTGAAGGCTGAGCACCCTGATCTGATCGGCAAGCCCGTCATCATCGGTCGTCAGCATGCCGCCTTCACCGGTTGCCAGGTTCTTTGTCGCGTAGAAACTGAATGCCGTCGCGTCCCCGATTGATCCGACCATTTTCTGTTTATACGTGGTGTACACGGCATGTGCGGCGTCCTCTAAGACAAACAGCTGATACTTTTCGGCGATGTCCAGAATCCGATCCATATCACACGACTGACCGGCGAAATGAACGGGTACAATCGCCTTTGTCCGCGGGGTGACGGCCGCCTCAATGTTCTCAGGGTCCGCATTCAGCGTAAGCGGGTCAATATCAACAAACACCGGGACGGCGCCTGTATGCACGATGGTATTGGCTGTTGAACTGAACGTCACCGCAGACGTGATGACCTCGTCGCCGGGACCGATTCCTTTCGCTTTCAAGGCCAAAAACAAAGCGGCGGTACATGAGTTCAGCGCGATCGCGTGCTTTGCTCCCGTCCAGGCGGCAAAAGCTTTTTCAAACGCCTCCACTTTCGGTCCCTTTGAAAGCCAGCCCGTTTCTAGCGTATCAATAACCTCCTGAATTTCGTCCTTCCCGATCATGGGCAATGAATAGGGAAGAAAAGCTGATCTTTTTTGCACCATTTTCTTTGCGCTCCTATCGTTTTTATGAAGAGTCAGCCTTTCTGAAGCCGACTCCGGTTTTTTCCTGAAGCACCTGACATAAAGCCGCAAGCGAATCCTGAACCGGGTAGTTCGCCGCGATAAAAGCCCGGCGCGCCTGTTCCGCCTTTTGATATGCTGCGGGGCTTTCGCATACCCGGATTAATTCCTGAGCCAGTGCCTGCGGGTCCTCAAAGGCAAATTCCCCGAGTGAATGGTAATAAGGGTATTGGCGGGTTCCCGCTGTTTTTCCGATCAGCACGGGTTTTTGAAACAGCATCGCTTCAAGACCGACCGTTGATGTCTGTGTCACCGCGGCGTCAACATACGGGAGAATATCGTAAAGCCCCATTTCCTTCTTGATGATTTTGCCGGCTTTGTATTTCCGCAGCACCTGATTGTAAGCATCCAGCTTGTTTTTGCCGATTTCCCACGGATGCGGTTTAATAATGAGCTGCATGTTCTTATGCTTGACAAGTTCATCAAGCACCCTCGTGTAAAAGTCATCAGAGAACGGCTGCGTGGCGATCAGCACCGTCCGCTGCGACGGGAGAAAGGAAAGCTTGCGGTAAAACGTGTCTTTATCTATCGGTTCTCTTGAGAAGATCTCATCGAAGCGGGGATGCCCCGTGATGATGATTTGTTCATCCCTGCAGCCTTTCGCTTTATACCACTCCGCTTCATAAGCCCCGAATACAGCCTGATAATCCGTAAACACGGGCAGAAACGCTTCATCTCCCATGAGCGCTCCGTGCTGAAGACAGATGCTGACGGCGTTTTTTTTCGCGCACATCAGCGCCAGCACACGGCTGTAAATATCCTCTGTCGTGCCGACCACAACGGCGGAAATGGGCTCAGCCGTAAACAAACTATCAAGCGCATCAATCGCTTCAATAAATAACGGAATATCTTTATATAATCGCTCCTGAAATTCTCTGTTTCCGAAAGCGGGATGGCTGTGCAGCTCTTTCAGAATGGCATGGGCTTTTTCAATATAGGGGACGGGGTTCCCTTTTTGGCCCATTCCCGCCAATTCCAATTTGCAGATAACGGGCAGCCCGTGATGGTCAGGCAGACTCCATCTGGCCAGTACCGCTGTTTTTGCCGGATCAAACTGCCGGTAATTTTCCTCGGTGAACCGAAGATGGTCGAAATGCAGAATGAGTTTTCCGTTTACCGGTTTCTCACCTGTTTTCTTAATGGATTGCTTCTTTTGATCAAAATAAGACTGAATATCGGCTTCAGGAATATGCCGGTCGGCGGAACCGAAAAGCTCTGGGTTCTGTTCCATGCTCTCCCGAAGCGCCGGGCTGATATATTGATAAAAATTACTGATCAACGCGAGCGGAATGTCTTTGTAGCGAAGTGACTGAAAAAGGTCAATATACTGCCGGTACAGCACCCAATAGTTCGCTAAGTATGCCGACAAGCCCTCACCCCTTTCCAAGCTTTTTTAATGATTCCCTCAGCTCCCGGCACGTGGCCTGCTGCGGAAGGCTGCTCACAAACTCATTTTTTTCCGCCGCGAAAAGCTGATAATGAATGGATTGATCGGTAATATAATTGATATCAAGCTCCTCAGAAATCGGGTGAAACGGATAAAAATGATTCACCCTCCAGAAGAAACGGGCATCACCGATGCGGTAAAACGCGGGGCTTTCATCCCAATAGGAACCGAATGCCGATTTGACCTGTTCCAACACGGAAAACCGATGCATGACTGAGCAATGGTCAATGGCACACGGCGCATTCCATACGATCCGGTCGGCGGGCCTGGCCGTTTCCTTCACCGTCTCCTTCTGCTGATTCAGATGATAGGTTTTGGAACTTGAATACACAACGGCTTTTTCCGGGTCGGCATCAAGCTCTTTCACCATTTTCTCAAGCCGGTCCGGCACATATGTGTTGTCGTCGGTCGCATACGTCACGTACTCGCCCTCCGCCATTTCTATTGCCTGATTAATCAAGGCGGCGTAGCGTGTTTTTTCCGTCCTTTCTTTGACGCCCGATACATCGCTTTGATAAAACCGGACGCGGGGATCGGTGAGAAAAGGGCGTATTTCCGCCAATGTCGCTTCATTTGAGTTGTCATCCATAATAAAAAGCTCAAAGTCTGTAAACGTCTGGGACAGAATACTTTTAATAGAGCGGGCCACATAGTCACTTTTGTTATAGCTCGTCATGATCACTGACACTTTAGGCAACTCGTCACCCCCTTTACGTACCTGAAACTACCGCTATCATATGTTTCTTATGTCAAAGATGCGCTAGGATTACAGACTATTGTGTGAAAAGTCAGCTTTTCTTCACACAAAAAAGCCGGCTTTGATGGCCGGACTAAAGGAAGCGTGTTTCTTTTTTTGCATAAATCTTTCTATGGGCTCATATGGTGGAATAGATAAAAACGGCAGCCGATTTAAGGCTGTCTGATACTTGTCAGGAGGTTCCAGCACCAAGAGGTTTTCATCAAAGGAGGAACAATATGAAACCGAAAAAGAATCAATATCAGCAAATGCAGGGGATGGGGATGGGAATGGATATGCAGGGATACCAGCCGCAGCTCGGGCCTAATCCTTATCCGCAGCCTCAGGGCCAAGGATCACAGATGATGCCGATGCAGCAGCAAATGCCAATGCCGATGCAGCAAAGCCAGCAGGGCTTCGGCGGAGGGTTCTCCGGCCAGCCGCAGCAGCAGGGCGGCGGGTTTCAAATCCCGTCGGGTCCATCATCATCACAAAGCGTTCCCGGCATGCTGCCGATTGAAGAATCATACATTGAAAATATTCTGCGGTTGAACCGGGGCAAAACGGCGACAATTTATATGACATTTGAAAACAGCAAAGAATGGAATTCAAAGATTTTCCGCGGTGTGATTCAGGCGGCGGGGCGTGACCATATCATTATCAGCGACCCGAAAACGGGCACCCGCTATCTGCTTTTGACCATTTACCTTGATTACATCACGTTTGATGAAGAAATTGCTTATACTTATCCGTTCTCCATGTCTTCCTATTCTCCGAGATAAAGCAAAAAGCCAATCGCTCACTTGGCAGAGGATTGGCTTTTTTTCTTTATAAATATTTGACGGCTGCGACGATAATCATAATCCATGAAATAATAAACGCCACGCCGCCGAGCGGTGTAATCGCTCCGAGAATGGAAATCTGAGTCACGCTCAATACGTACAGGCTTCCTGAAAACAGAACGATGCCCGCAAACATCAGCCAGCCTGCAACCGAAACGCTGCCTGCGCCGGAGAGCTTCTCGGCCAAAAAGGCGACAGCCAGAAGGCCGAGCGCGTGATACATATGATATTGCACGCCTGTGTGCCATACCTGCAGATATTTATCGGGGATTTTCCCTTCAAGCCCGTGTGCGCCGAAAGCGCCCAGCGCCACTGCCAATAAGGCGTTAATCGCGCCCAGAATAATAAACACTTTCATCTATTTTCTCCCGCCTTTTCGTTAAAGTTTCCATTTCAATCATAACCCAACATCGGCAAAATTCAACGTCCGTCCTCCGATGACACGAGATTGTCGGATTTTTTCTTTTTGATAAGCTGGGTTCGGTCAATCGCGATCGCCAGCAGCGTCCCCAGCACAAGGCCGTTGCTTAAGAGCGAAATCAGGATCGGGTGCATCCCTGATAATGCGCTCTCCGGAACAAACATCACCCCGACTCCCGTCAGAAGCGCCAGACCGATGATGGAACGGATTCGTTTTTGCTCCGCTTTCTCATAAGAATCAAACTCTGTAAAGGCAAGACCCGCCATTGTTGAGAAAACGACGAAGTTTACCGCAAAGCCGACCGGTGAGGGCAGACTCGCAAACGCATTCATAAATAATGGGATCATACTGATGATGATGACAAATACACTGCCCAAAAGAAACGGCTTTTTCGAAGGAAGCTTCGTCGTCTCAATAAAACCGGCCGCCCCTGAGATCGGCACAGGCGCAATGCCTCCCGACAGCCCGCTTAAAAGGTGGCTGATCGAGGCCGCAAACCCGGCCGGACGCTCACGCCGCTTCCCCACGGTGCCGCCGAATTTTTTCACAGCCGCTTCAACAACTCTGATGCTCGCGAGCATATTGACAATCAAAAGCACTGTAATGAAGAGTGACGTAATGATCAGCCCGCTGTCGAACGCAGGTTTTCCAAACGGAAAGAGAGTCGGAAGCTGAATCATGCGGTCCGGTATTTGAATCGGTCTGGCAGCGCCGAAGACGGCAAACAAGAGCCAGCCGCCGGCAAGCGAAAGAAGAATCGCATACTGCCTTAAAAAAGTAACATTTGATCGGGACATGATGAACATCGCAGCCGTCACAACCATGGCGAGCCCGAAGACAAGACCATCGACGCTGTTTTTTAAATAGCCGATGCCCAAAAGGCCTTTTACAATCGGCTGACTCAGCTGCATGACCAAAAGCAGCAGATACACGCCCGTCACTACCGGTGTAAACAATACAGCCAGCCGTTCAATCACTTTAAAAAGGCTGAACAAAAAGAAAAAGACAGCGCTTAATAACAGCGCCCCCTGCAGCGCCCGCAGCGTCTCGCCGAATGTCGCAAACACCGTGCCCGTCAATCCGCCGTAAATCGTGTATACGCCCCACCATAAGCCTGCCGGGCTTTCATTAATCGGCAGACGATGGCCTTGAAGACATTGGATGACCGCAGCGACGCCAAGCACAAAAAATGTGCTCTGAATCAATACGGCAGAATCGGCATGGTTCAAGTGAAATGATTGTGCGATGGCGACAGGAACCACAATTGCAGCCGCAATCATGAATGCCGTCCATTGCAACCCCCCGAGTATCAGTTTCAAATCAATCAACCTCTCCTGTTAAAAATCGAAAATGGAATCTCCGTTTCCGTCTTCCTCACGTTCATCTTTCGCTTTTTTCTGATATTGGCTCAGCCCGGCGCTGCCCATCATTTTTTCAA
Organism: Bacillus sp. 01N42_2; assembly: GCF_056399565.1. Taxonomy (NCBI): domain Bacteria; kingdom Bacillati; phylum Bacillota; class Bacilli; order Caryophanales; family Bacillaceae; genus Bacillus; species Bacillus sp. 01N42_2. Next base: position 530,562 of record NZ_JBFTRO010000001.1, read on the forward strand.
GCAGAAGCGGGTCTGTCGAAGGTGACGAGGACGGCTTCGTCGCCGCTTTCGGGATCGGATTCTGCACAGGCGCCTGAGCGGTATCCGTCTGGGTGCCGAGCACGACGTCACACAAAGAGCGGATGGCGGCCGCGTGCATTTTGACATCCTCGGCTCGGGATGCTGTTTTGGCCTGCCTCAGTTCTTCTTCCATCTTCTGAATCAAAGCAGAGATATGTATGTTCATGAGTAAATCCTCCAGCAGTAATTTGTCTTCTTCCTGCATTTTATCAAATTTCTGAACCAATCGCAGAATTGAGTTTGTTATTTTTTCTGACAGCATACCGCCCGGAACGTCAAAAAAGACGCTTCCGCCGGGCGGAAGCGCCTCAAAACACCATTTATTGCGGCAAGTCGGGAATGCACCAGTCGATCGGCTGTTCACCCATTTTTTCAAGGGCGGCGTTTGTCCGGGAAAACGGTCTGCTCCCGAAAAAACCGTTCCTTGCCGAAAACGGGCTCGGATGAGTCGATTCGATAATAATGTGTTTCGATGTGTCAATGCGCTCTTTTTTCATCTGTGCGTGACGCCCCCACAAGATAAAGACGATCGGCTTTTCTCTTTCATTCACCACATCAATGATGCGGTCAGTGAGCCGCTCCCACCCCTTGCCTTTGTGGGAATTGGCCTGACCGCGGCGAACCGTAAGCACTGTGTTTAACAAAAGCACTCCCTGCTCCGCCCAGCTGACAAGCGATCCGTGATTCGGTACAGGGCAGCCGATATCATCCTGAAGCTCTATGAAAATATTTTTCAAAGACGGCGGCTGTCTGACGCCGGGCTGAACGGAAAAACTAAGCCCGTGCGCCTGTCCGGGCCCGTGATACGGATCCTGCCCGAGAATGACCGCTTTTACATCCTCATAGGACGTATAATGCAAGGCATTAAAAATATCATGGCTGTCAGGATACACCGTTTGGCTGCGGTATTCTTGTTTCAGCATCTCTCTCAGCTCTTGATAATACGGTTTGTCGAATTCATCTTTCAGCTGATTCCACCAGCTGTCCTTTAAAAGCTGTTTCAAACTGTCCGTCCCCCTTATGAAGTGTGCAGTCTTGAATAGACGGGCTTTCCGTCCCACACAATGTCCGTCGGCGCCTCCCGCCTCTTCATGTCCGGCTCTTCAAGAAGAACCGCGAAATTTTTCGTCGGGAGCTCCCCAAGCCCGTGCTTTTCGCTTAGCCGGTCTAAGTACTGCTTCCGTTTTGCGCCGAGGTCCGCAGACTGATTGCCGCCTCCCTCAAAAAACGCATATATGACGCTCGCGCAAGGAACACGCTTCACACGGTGCTGTTTCGCAGCGCGCAAATAAAAATCCCAGTCCCAGTAATTATGGACATCCGGATCAAAATATCCTAACGTGTCATGCAGAGAACGCCTGTACATGCTGCCTGACGGGACATACGTGGAAAACACCCGCATATCCTCATAATCGGCCGTATAGGCGAATGGCTTTCGTGAAACCGGAAATCTCGTGTTGTCCCGTTCTTCAAATGACACAATTTCCGCATCAGAATGAACCAAGTCGGCATCAGCGAGCTCAGCCGCCATTCTTTCCAAATGGCCAGGCGTAATGAAATCATCATCATCGCACAGCATGATACAATCACCTGACGCTTTTTTCACACCGGCGTTCCGCGCTTCCACATGTCCGGCATTCTGTTCTAAATCAATAATCTGAATCGGCAGATCGCTGTACAGCTTCTTCGCCTCCTCGACTGATTCCCCGGCATCATTTACGATGATGACTTCATAAGGCTTTACGGTCTGATTGGAAATCGACTCCAGCAGCTCACATAAAGCCGGAATCCGATTATACGTGACTATGACAATTGATATATTCATGATCCGCTCCTTCTGCTTATTCTCATGTTCTATTAAAACATAAAGCGGCGGAGAGATCAGGGGGGATTTTTGATTTCAGCCCATTCAGAAACAAATCATGGTCATGCCCGCCAGCAAAACCAGAATGATCAGAAGATCTCCCCAAACAGCGCAAACCGCCTTGGCATTAAGTCTGCCCGCCTCCATGACATTCCAAAGTTTTGATTGATAAACAGGCACCAACACCATCGCATAGCACGTGCACAAACAGACAAAAGCCGGCGGGACAAGCGCGCATCCCTCCTCCTGCCAGTCATGAATCAGTTCCGGTATACTCACCCCGCTGTCAATGTACAAGTATAATACCCCGGCCAGCGGAATGAGAGAACTGATCTGAAGCTCAAAAAGTTTCACTTTCCACTCACGTGCAAATGAAACAGCCCAAAGCCATCCCAGCGCATAAAATAAGAGAAGGAACAAAATCCCGAAAACAGCAAAAAAATCGTCTTGCAGCGTGTTCATTACCATAATAAAAAGACTCATAACAGGCAATACGAGAAGCAAGCTGAAAACGGTAAATACGGTAACGGCTATTTGGGCGCACGCGCCGTATATCCACGAACCCAGTCTCATTTCATCACCCCTATATAGAAATTCTATGTATATAGTAAAAAAATCAGGCAAGTCTCTGCCTGCCTGCGTAAAAACCCAATTTTCCGCAAAACGGAAAACAGACTGTCACAATGGCGCATACTGCCGCAAAGCCCGGTGTGACCGCCGAAGGAAACAGCTCCGCCGGAACGAGGTTGAATAAAAAGATGAACATAAAACATAGATTCGGCACCATTGATGCCCATACCGTCCGTTCAGTGAGCTTTTTGCCGCCGGGCCCGAACTCTTTACCAGCCTGGTAGCCGATTTGGAACCAATACAGCACATAACCGATCATGATCAGCCATACTGACACGGAAATCCCTTTCCAAAGCGCGTCCACAGCCGGATGAAGCCTCCACGCGTGCATCATTGTAATCACCGCCCCCATCACAAAAAGACCGCAGTTGCAGAACAGATGAAAAAGCATGAAAGTCCGCGCGGGAACCGCTGAAGCTTTTTGAAAAGCAGAGATAATTTCCGACGGAGTCCCTACTTCCCGCAAAATAAGCTCCATCGCTTCGCTTTCGGTTTTGCCTTTTTCCAGGTGATCACAAAAGCTATGATGAATATGGCTCTCAAGTTCTTTTAACAATTCACGGCTCCCGGTCTGGCCTTCAAGCCCTTTTTTGATTTCCTGGACATAAAGGTCTTTATCCATTCTGCCCGCCTCGCTTCAGCATACGGTCCATCAGAGCAGAAAACAGACTCCATTCCTTCGTCCGTTCGGCAAGAATATTTCTTCCTTCATCGGTGATCCGGTAATATTTTCGGTCCGGTCCTTTAGTCTGCTTTTCCCAATAAGAAGAGATATAGCTTTGGCGTTCAAGCTTATGAAGCGAAGGATACAGCGTACCTTCCTTCAATTGCAGTTCATTCCCGCTCCTTCTCTCCATTTCTTTCACAAGTTCATACCCGTACATCGGCCGTTCATTCAGCAGCGTCAGCACGAGGATGACCGTGCTTCCCTTTACAAGCTCCCTGTTGAACATTTATTTTTTCACCCTTACCTAGTATTCTTATGTAGGTATTGTACGCACATCCCCTGCTGCTGTCAAATCATTCCTCTAAGCCTTTCGTATTGTGATCGGGAGAAAATCTAACTATAATGAGGTATAAAACACTGATGGAGGCCATTGATATGTCAATGCACAAAGCACTTACTATTGCCGGTTCTGATTCCAGCGGCGGCGCGGGAATTCAGGCCGATTTAAAAACATTTCAAGAAAAAAACGTATACGGAATGACGGCTTTGACCGTTATCGTAGCGATGGACCCGGAAAACAGCTGGGATCATCAAGTATTTCCGATCGATGCCGGCACGATCCGCGCACAGCTTGCGACGATCGTTGACGGAATCGGCGTAGACGCCATGAAAACAGGCATGCTTCCTACCGTGGAGATCATTGAGCTTGCGGCGAAAACGATTAAAGAAAAACAGCTGAAAAATGTCGTTATCGATCCGGTCATGGTCTGCAAAGGAGCGAACGAAGTGCTGTATCCGGAGCACGCCGAAGCGCTGCGCACCCAATTGGCCCCGCTGGCAACCGTCATCACGCCAAACCTGTTCGAAGCAAGCCAGCTGAGCGGCATGGATGAATTAAAAACGGTGGAAGACATGAAAGAAGCGGCCAAGAAAATTCACGAACTCGGCGCGAAATATGTATTAATTACAGGCGGAGGCAAGCTGAAACATGAAAAAGCGGTCGACGTGCTGTATGACGGGGAAACCGCGGAAGTATTAGAAAGCGAAATGATTGATACACCTTACACGCACGGAGCCGGATGCACATTCTCCGCCGCCGTTACGGCAGAATTGGCCAAAGGCGCTGAAGTGAAGGAAGCCATCTACGCGGCAAAAGAATTTATCACCGCTGCCATCAAAGAGTCCTTCCCGCTGAACCAATACATCGGTCCGACTAAACATTCGGCGATGCGTCTTAGCGGAAAATAAAATAAATATCCCCCTCATCACCGAGGGGGATTATTTCATTTTTTTCGCGGATGAACGTAAAAACATCTCAATCGATTGCACAAACAGCGCATATTCCTTCATCTGTTCATATGTATGGCTCAGCCGATCACTCCATTCGTTGTGCGGCTCGGCTCTCTTGAGCATGCGTTTCAGCTGAAGCAATACTTCTTTATATTCTTCCCGCTTATCTTCCACTTGCTCTGCGGCTTTGATAAGTAAACATTTCGGCGTCATCTTCTGATTTTTCAAAACTGAGAAAACAACTCCTTTTATTCCTGAAAATAGTAGTCTTTCGTTTGAAGATTAGCACAGATGGCATAGGTTTCACATAAGAAAAAAGAACGATTTTCTACAAAAGTGTCCAAATAGAGGCAGTTATTTCCGTTCTTCCTCTCGATGTAACCGTTACCTCATCATTTCCCGGGAAAGGAAAATATCTGGCGCTGAATACCTCTTCTCCGTCATTTAAAAACAATTCGATGGAGGATGCATCCAAAAAGAGCTGGACGGAACGCACTTCACTGATGGCACAGCTTCTCGTTTCTTTTTCTTCTCCGCTGAAAGCAGTGCGCTCCAGCACGGCAAGCCCCTCTTCCTGATGAAATATAAACCGGGCCGCGCCCCGAATAGAGATTTCAAAACCCGATTCATGAGTCATGTCTTCCAGCAGCACTTCAGCCCGGGACGCCTCTTTCACCAGGAGGGTTTCTGACGAGCGATTCAATTGAAGACAGCGCTTTTGCTCATCCGTGCGGCGTAATTTCATTTCCTGAAGCGGACGCTGTATGATTCTGCCGTTTGACAGTGAAAGCTCTCTCGGCATTGTCAAGCAGTGAACCCAGTGATACGCATGTGTCGGATGTTTGTCCTCCTGCTGATCGGGGACGCCCATCCACGCGAACAGAATCCTCCGTCCCTTATCGTCTTCCAGCGTCTGCGCCGCGTAAAAATCAAATCCCCTGTCAAGCTCCGTGAATTCACCGTGCTTAAACTCAAGCGGCTCTGTATCCAGTCTGCCGAGGAAATAGCCCGCCTGATGGCTGTTATGATATTTTATCCCGTCAGCGTCAAGCCCCTGCGGACATACAAGCAGCACGTCGGTTCCGTCCAACGAAAACAAGTCCGGGCATTCCCACATATAGCCGAATGACCCGAGACCGCCGGAATCCGCCCCCGCAATCGCACCGAGAAACGTCCAATCCGTCAAGTTCTCTGATGTGAACAGCACAGCGCTTCCGATGAGATTTTCTGTCTGCGCGCCGAGCACCATGTAATACGTCCCGTCCTTCTTCCAAACCTTCGGATCACGGAAATGAGCGGTATAGCCTTCCGGGAGACGCGCAACGACTCCTTTTTTTTCAAACACTTTTCCGTCTTCAGATACGGCGAGGCATTGATATGTTTCACGATTGCCTTCTCCGTCACGGACATTGCCTGTGTACAACAGGCAGAGCCGGCCGTCTTTTTCAATGGCGCTTCCGGAATAACAGCCGTTCTTGTCATACCATTCGCCCGGCGCAAGCGCGATTTCTTCCTCTTTCCACTCAACAAAATCCTTCGTCGTCACATGCGCCCAAAATTTCGCGCCATGCCCCGTATGAAATGGCTGCCATTGAAAAAACAAGTGATACTCGCCGTGCCATTGGATCACGCCGTTCGGATCGTTTAAAAGCCCGACCGGCGGCATAATATGATAGTTCTGGCGGTATGGATCTGATGCAGCGGTTTCTCGGCGCTTCTTCTTTGCTTCCTCAGCCTGCATGCGCAGCTCTTGATCCAGTGTACTCATTTGGCGGCCTCCTTTTCTTTAGCTCCCATAATGTAAGCGGCAATAAACGCCGTCACAGAGGCGATGCCCATTCCGATCAGATAGTTTATGAGATTTCCTAAACCGAGCGGAGCCGTGATGGCAATCATCGGAATTCCGCTCAGACCGTAGGCATTGGCAGCGACACCGGTCACCACGACATAGGCGCCTCCCAGCGCTCCGCCGATCATTCCCGCGATAAACGGCTTGCGGTATCTTAGGTTCACTCCGAAAATGACGGGCTCGGTTACGCCGAGAAAAGCGGAAAATGCGGCAGGCAGAGCGATTTCTTTCATTTTCACTTTTTTCGTCAGGAAAAATACAGCCAGTCCCGCCGCGCCCTGGGCGACATTCGCCATCGACCAGATCGGAAGGATATAGTTTCTGCCCAAATCAGCGATGAGGCCGGCCTCAATCGCATGAAAGCTGTGATGCACACCGGTAAGCACAATAAGCGGGTAAGCCCCTCCGAAAAGAAGTCCTGCAACAATGCCCGCATGATCATACACATACATCAGCGAGACGGTAATGCCTGATCCAATCGCCCTGCCAAGCGGACCGATTGCGATAAAGGTGATAAATCCGGTCACCATCACCGTGACAAACGGCGTGACCAATAAATCTAAAGCGTGAGGCACAATTTTCCTCGTGCCTTTTTCCACCTTGCTCATAATATAAACGGCTAACAGTACGGGGATGACCGTTCCTTGGTAGCCAAGAAGCGCAATGTGGAAGCCGAAGAGTTCCATAAAATCAGGCGCTGAATCCGCAAGCCCCCACGGATTCAAAAGCGCCGGATGAATCATAATTCCGCCGAGCACCGCCCCGAGATAGGGATTTCCGCCAAATTCCTTTGCCGCGCTCAACCCGATGAATATGGGCAGAAAGAGAAAAGCCGCGCTTGAAAACATGTTGAGAAGCTTAAACAGCGGAGATTGTTCAGACACCCAATGAAAGGCCTTCATCATGCCGAGCAGTCCCATTAAAAGACCGCTTGCCACGATAGCCGGAATGATGGGGACGAATATGTTAGACAGTGTTTTCGCCAATCTGGCGGCCGGGTTCAGCTTTTTTTTCGCTGCGTCCTGATGGGTCTCACGATCTTCCCGCCCCAAATCGGCTTCTTTTGAAAAAGCGTCATACACTTTATTCACGAGGCCGGTGCCGAATATAATCTGATATTGTCCCGAGCTGCTGAAAGCTCCTTTTACGCCCTCTATTTCTTCAATGCCGGCCTGGCTGATCTTCTGTTCATCCTGAATGACAAGCCTGAGCCGCGTCGCGCAATGTGTCGCGCTGATGACGTTTGATTCCCCTCCGATATGGTTGATAAGCTGTTTTGCCGTTTTTTGATAATCCAATACGTTTCCCCCTTTCCAAAATCAAATAAGACCTAAAATTCGCCAACGAAAAAGGTAAGCATGATCCCTTTTTCATGTACGCAAATTTTAGGTCTTGCCTGCATAACCAGTCACAATCCCGCCGGATTCAGTTTTATAATGCGCTATCATTTTATTTCATGACAGCGCTTTCGTCAATATATTTTCAAAAAAAAGTCTGTTTCTCCAAACAGACACGTTATTCCGGGTTTTTTTGAAGACGCTGGACATGCAGCGTAATATAGCCGGCCTCGGATTCCGGCAGTTCCAAATCATATTCATTTTTTAAAAACGCCGCCAGTTCAAGCGCACACCGATAAGCAAACGGATACTTTTTTTGGATGAAATAAAGCATCTCCTCGTCCATGGAGTGAAGAGCTTCATTTGAATCCAACCGGCTGACCGCATACCGCAAGTGCGTGACGAGGCGCTGATAAGAAATACTGTCTTCATCAACCTTCTGTTCAAAAAAGGATTCGATCTTTTCGATCATTTCTTTGATCATGGTTGTATGCTTCATCGCCGAATACATGCTTTTGGCATCCGCCTTAGCAGTGTGGATATGAAGCGCGATATACCCCGCCTCATCGTCAGGCAATGATATACCGAGGGTTCGTTTCACGTGTTCGACCGCCCAACGGCCGATTTCATATTCTTTTTTATAGAGCGCCTTAATTTCATGAAGCAATCGGTTATGCACCTGAAAGCCGTTTTGAATCCTTTCGATCGCAAAGGATAAATGGTCCGCCAGCGCAATGTGGATATGATCGCTCAAAGGCGCCGCAAGCTCTCCCTCCGCATGGCTGATGATATCCTCAGCCGCTTCTATATGCTCTTCGGGAAGCGTTTCTAACACTTGTTTGAACTTTTCATTTTCGTCGTGCACGACAAATATTTTTTCAATTTTATGTCTTTGAATCACATCATTTTTTCTCTTTTGAAAAGCGATTCCGGGACCCATTACGATCTTTTCCCGTCCGTCTTCTTTTATTAACGCCGCATTGTTATTTAATACTTTGTCTATTCTCAAGAGGTTCGCTCCCGTTCATATGTTTAGTGGGATTGTACCCTCTTTTTCATATGATGTAAAGGCACCGGACCTGCGCGCTCCCGTTTCGGCAATTCTTTGAGGACCGGCACCCACCGGTTTTTATCCAGCCTGCCGCAGGCCGATTTCGTCTCATCGGTCAAGTCCGCCGATCGGACTCGGCTCACAAACGAAAATGCCCCAGCCGTCCGTTTCGCTTTCTTATGATAGACAGCTTGGTTTCCATACACAGCGGCTAATTGATATCTTCCGTTACCCGGCGCCATCCAGTTCATCAGAAAGACCATCCACACCCGTAAAGATACCAGCAAACGTTTCATTGCAAATCATCCCTCCGCTTCTTTTTGACAGACAGCTTGTTCGCAGGCCTGTTTTCTCTCCGCTTTAACGGAAAAGGCGGCCGATCCTTCTCCGCTAAAAACTAGCGGGTCTAGCAACCCTATGACTCTATGATAGACGCGGCCGGGCGAATTGTTTGTCACAATATGAGTGAAAAAACAAACTAGTTTTCAGAAGTTTTGTTGAAAGCTGATGGAAATGACCTGAAAAATGGAGAAGCGATTAAAAAAGTTATACACACTTTATCCCTTGGTTAAGCACAGCTTAAACACAAGTGATATCCACATATCCACAAACATGATCTATATTTTGTATAGGAACATTCGTTCCCAACAATATATATACACAAATTTATTCAGTTATGCACAGGATTCTGTGTATAACTCCCTCCTTATTCACAGGACAATTTCCAGAAATGAGTCCTATGTCACAAGGAATATTTTGAATTTTCGAGAAATATATACTAGATTTCTAATTTAGATAAAGAAAAAGGGGGAAACACGATTGAAAAAAGGAATCATCCGTTATCTTCTTCCGGCTTTTGTCTTATCCTTTACCTTATCCACAAGTTCACAGGCGGCGCCGGCTTCAAAATCTCAAGCTCCTGATCTTGAGAAGGCAGAGGTGTTCGGTGACATTGATATGACCACCGGCAAACAAACGACGGTCATCGTAGAGCTGAAGGAAAAGTCACTGGCGGAAGCAAAGGAACTCGGTAAAACACAATCAAAAGGCAAGCTGAAAAGCGAACGCGCAAAAGTAAAAAACAAAGCGCTCAAAACCATTAAACACGGAAAGATCAACAGGGAATATGAGCAGGTGTTTTCCGGTTTCTCCATGAAACTCCCGGCCAATGAAATCCCGAAACTGCTGAGTGATCAGGATGTCAAAGCGGTTTATCCGAATGTCACCTATCATACCGATCAGCTGAAAGATAAAGACATCACCCTTGCTAAAGATGCCGTGTCTCCGCAGATGGATGACAGCGCGCCTTATATCGGGGCAAATGACGCGTGGAAGCTCGGCTATACGGGGAAAGGCGTCAAAGTTGCCATTATTGATACGGGCGTCGAATATAAACACCCTGACTTAAAGAAAAATTTCGGACAATATAAAGGATATGATTTTGTGGATAACGATTACGATCCTGAAGAAACGCCGTCCGGTGATCCAAGAGGCGCGGCGACTGACCACGGAACTCACGTCGCTGGCACAGTAGCCGCAAACGGAACGATTAAAGGCGTCGCGCCCGATGCAACGCTCCTTGCCTACCGTGTGCTCGGTCCCGGCGGAAGCGGAACAACTGAGAACGTCATCGCCGGCATCGAACGCGCCGTACAGGACGGAGCAAATGTCATGAACCTCTCGCTCGGCAATTCTGTGAATAACCCGGACTGGGCGACAAGCACGGCGCTTGACTGGGCGATGTCAGAAGGCGTCACGGCCGTTACATCAAACGGAAACAGCGGGCCGAACAATTGGACCGTCGGCTCTCCGGGAACGTCCAGAGAAGCCATCTCCGTCGGAGCGACACAGCTGCCGCTGAATGAATACGCCGTCTCCTTCGGTTCTTATTCCTCAGCGAAAGTGATGGGCTATAACAAAGAAGATGACATAAAAGCACTGAATAAAAAAGAAACAGAGCTCATAGAAGCGGGTATCGGCGAGCAAAAGGATTTTGAAGGCAAAGATCTGAAAGGAAAAGTCGCAGTCGTCAAACGGGGCAGCATCGCCTTTGTGGATAAAGCCGACAACGCCAAAAAAGCGGGCGCGATCGGTATGGTTGTGTATAACAATGCCCCGGGAGAAATTGAAGCCAACGTACCGGGCATGTCCGTGCCGACGATTAAGCTTTCATCAGAAGACGGCGAAAAGCTCGTCAGCCAATTAAAAGCGGGCAGCACAAAAGCGACATTCAATTTATCAGTGGCTAAATCGCTCACTGAACAAATGGCAGACTTCTCGTCTCGCGGTCCTGTTATGGACACATGGATGATTAAACCGGATGTCTCAGCTCCCGGCGTAAACATCGTCAGCACCATTCCGACGCATGATCCTGCCAACCCGTACGGCTACGGATCGAAGCAGGGAACGAGCATGGCCTCCCCGCACGTAGCCGGCGCAGCTGCCGTCATCAAACAGGCCAAACCGAAATGGAGTCCGGAACAAATAAAAGCCGCTCTCATGAATACGGCAGAAACCTTAACGGACGCGGACGGTGATGTATACCCGCATAATGCGCAAGGTGCCGGAAGCATCAGAATCATGAAGGCAATTAAAGCAGACTCCCTTGTCACCCCGGGAAGTTATTCTTACGGAACGTTTATGAAAGACAAAGGCAACGAAACGAAAAAAGAAACCTTTACGATTGAAAACCAATCGTCCATCAGAAAATCATATCAGCTCGAGTACTCTTTCAACGGCACGGGCATTACCGTTTCGGGCACAGACCGGGCCGTGATCCCCGCTCATCAAACCGGAAAGTTCAATGCGAAGGTAAAGGTCAATGCCAAAAAAGTAAAGGCAGGGACCTATGAGGGAACAGTCACAGTGCGCGAAGGCGGAAAAACAGTCGCAAAAGTGCCGACGCTGCTGATTGTAAAAGAGCCGGACTATCCGCGGGTAACGTCAATCGACGTGCAGGACGGCACAACACAGGGAACCTACCAAATTGAAACCTATCTTCCGGCGGGAGCCGAAGAGCTTGCCTTCCTTGTATATGACAGCAATCTTGACTTTGTCGGCCAAGCCGGCATTTACAAAAAGCAGGATAAAGGCTATCAATATTTCGACTGGAACGGCAGAGTCAATGGTGACACCGCACTGCCGGCAGGAGAATATTACATGCTGGCCTATGCCGCGAACAAAGGGAAATCAAGCCAGGTGCTGACTGAAAAACCTTTTATCATTGAATAACCAAACAACCCTGCTGAAGCATCAGCAGGGTTTCTTTCTGATCATTCGGCGAAGGCTTCGCGAAGCAGCCGGTACGACTGAAGTTTATCTTCAAAATGATGAGTAATGGTCACAGCCATCACTTCTTCCGTTCCGTATGCTTTACTGAGAGCCAGAATCTGTTCTTTCACTTGCTGCTTTGTTCCGATGATCATTCGATTCCGATTATCGGCAATTCGTCTTTGTTCATACGGTGTATACGTATTGCCGCGGACGGTTTCGTAAGACGGTACGCCGTGAAGCGGAATCCCCTGTTCACCCGCAAGAAGCGTATAATCCATGACGGCCGCGAGTTCCTCCGCTTTCTCTTCAGTGTCCGCGCACAGTACAAATACCGCCACGGCCGTTTTTGGTTCTTTTCCTAATACAGAAGGTTTAAATCGGCGCTTATATTGTGCCGTCGTACTTTCTCCGCCTTCTCCATTAATAAAATGGGCAAACATATAGCCCGCTCCCGTTTCTGCGCTCAGAAGCGCGCTTTCCCCCGAAGAACCGAGAAGCCAGACTTCCGGCGCCGTCTTAATGAGTGGTGATGCGGTCAGATTCGGAAAACGGTGATTTTCGTCGGCAGCATCATGCAAATACATCGCCAGCTCACGAATCTGCTGCGGGTATTGATCAGCATTCCGCTTCCCGCCGTCATTCAGCGCCCATGACGCGATCGGCATTCCGCCCGGCGCCCGTCCCAATCCGAGATCGATTCTGTCCGGCGTCAAACCTTCAAGCACGCGGAAATTCTCCGCCACCTTATATGCGCTGTAATGCGGAAGCATGACACCGCCCGAGCCTACACGGATTCTGTTCGTTTTCGCCGCAATATGGCTGATCAGCACTTCAGGGCTTGAACCCGCCAACCGCTCTGAAAAATGATGCTCTGACACCCAAAACCTCTTATATCCGAGTTTCTCCGCCTCCTGCGCGAGCCTCACTGTATCCCGCAGCGCACTCTCTGCAGTACTCCCTTCTGATACAGGAGATTGGTCTAATATACTTAATGAAATCATCACTGTCACCTCCTCAACATCGTACCACTGCTGGGCCGTTTTTTCTTTCTGTATGCTTATAAGCATCTCTGATGCTAAACATTTATATACCTTGTTCCATTTTGTCGAAATATGTTACACGTGAAACATGAAAAAAACCTCTCCTGACAGGAGAGGTTTTTTCTTAATTTTTTTGAAAGCCTTTATCTTTTACATATTGATTTAAATACGTTCTCGGTTTTTGTTTCATGAACTGCAGAATTTGATCAGACCATGTTTCAACCCGCTTGCCGTTTGTCCGTTTATCATAATAGTCGGAGATGGTTTCATCATATTCCTTCATATAACTGCGGAAGTTTTCTTCATTCGTATCGTACGTGTTTTCATGATATACGGCTTGTTTCGGCAAACGCGGCTTTTGACCTGACGGATGAGCCGGGTGGCCGACTACCAGACCGAACAGCGGCAGCACATGGTCAGGTGTACCGAGCACTTCCGTCACCTGATCAAGTTCATTCCGAATGCCTCCGATGTAACAAATGCCAAGGCCCATTGATTCTGCGGCAACACTTACGTTTTGTGCAGCAAGTGCGGCATCAATGACGCTGACCATAAACATTTCCGTATTCTCAAGAAGCTCAGTAATGTTTTCGCCTTTTTCTTCAGCAAGTTTTTTATGACGGTACAAATCAGCGCAAAAAACAAACAAGTGCCCGTTATTCTCGACGTAAGGCTGATTTCCGGCCAGCGCCGCCAGCTTTTGCTTTTTCTCCGGATCGGTTACGCCGATGATGGAGTAAGCCTGTACGTAACTGGATGTTGACGCCGCCTGGGCGCTTTTCACTAATGTATCTATCTCTTCTGCTGTCAGCAGCTCGTCAGTAAATGATCGGATCGACCGATGATTAAGTATAGTTTCGATGGTATTGTTCATATAAAAGCCTCCTTCTCTATATATCATATCCCAAAGAGAATCATGTCAAAAGCAAAATGCTCTGAACAAAAAAAGACAGCCCGAAAAACGAGCCGTCTGACATTATGAATTGAACAAATAACTTTTATATTTCGTCAGCTGCACACTTGCGTTATATACAATCCCGAAGCTGATCAATGTAGATAGCACCGAGCTCCCTCCATAGCTGACAAACAGCAGCGGAATTCCGGTAACCGGCATAATGCCGATATTCATCCCGATGTTCTGGAAGGTGTGAATCACGATAAGTGCAGTAAATCCTACGCAAAAGAACGCGCCAAATCGGTTAAAGGCATGCAGACGGTCAATCAGCACCACAAGCCTGTAAATTAAAAAGAAAAACATGACAACCGCAATGGCACAGCCTAAAAACCCAAAACTTTCACCCAAAATCGCAAAGATAAAGTCGGTCTGTCCTTCAGGCACGTACACTTTCAGATTATGAACGCCGTTTCCGGTAATACCGCCCGATCCGATCGCCATAACGGCCTGATCCACCTGCCAGCTTTTGTCACTCTCTGCCTGTGTCGTAGCCGCGCTTGAATCAGACATCCACGATGTAATCCGGTTAATTTGATAGTCCGCAATGCCGATTGAATTCGCCACATGGGGAAATTCAATTACGAGCGCTAAGAAAAGGGCGACAACAAGGGCGGCTGATCCGCCGATAATGGTGATCAGCTTCCAGTTCACACCCGACATAAACACCATCACCATAACGATAAACAGACAGATCGCTCCCGTTCCGGCATCCTGCAAAACGATCAGTCCGATCGGAATCACTGTCCATGCCGCAATTTTCAAAAGCAGATTCACATCTTCCCGAAGTGATCTTTGATCTTTCGGGCTTGCCTTCGATATAATGGACGCGACCATCATCATAATTCCTATTTTCGTAAACTCAGATGGCTGGAGGGTAAAGCTTCCGATTTTAAACCAGCTTTTTGCCCCGTTCTTAATCGGGGCGATGGATTCCGGTGCGACACGCAAAAGAAGCAGTGACAGCACGCCGGCAATTAATACGTACAGACTCAGTTTTTCAAGCTGCTCTAAATCAAAATACATAATACCGACCATGAGACCGGCTCCGATGACATAAAAGACGATCTGTCTCATCCAGGCATCACTTCCATACTGCCCGAACTGTCCGGCCGCATAAATCGCCGCAACACTAATTATTAAAAACACACCAAATATAAAAATCAAATCCCCCTGATAATAGGGATTTTGCTGTTTCTTATATCGACTCATTCTATCCCGCCTTACATTTTCATCGGAAGTCACTATTGTTTATTATACATGAACACCGTTCAAGAAAACATGATGAGGTTGTTTCTTTTTACGGTTTGGGGACTACACGACATATGACGTGTCAGAAAAGGAAATGTTTCGGTCATGGTGAAACTTTTCTGATAAAAAACCCCCTTCTCGTCAGAAAAGGGGGTTCATCTCATGTTTAATGTCATAAACAAACTGTTCGGATCCTCATTGTAGTCTGCAAACGGTCCACAATATTGAAACCCGGTTTTTTCATACAGGCGTCTGGCGGGGAGAAAAGCATCCATCGAACCGGTTTCCAAGCTGATCCGCTGATAGCCTCTCCGTTTTGCTTCTTCAATTATATGGTGAAGGATTCGTTTGGCCGCGCCTTTTCTGACATGCTGTGGAGAGGTTTTCATTGATTTCACCTCACCGTGCCGGCTGTTCAGCTACTTTAAGGCGCCGCAGCCAAGCAGGACGCCGTCTTCCCTCGCACTCCAAAACGTAACGTCAGGCTGGCGCAGGCGGTCCGCATTGAGCGCGTGTATACTCTCCGGGGGAGAATGCAGGGTCATGCTCTTCAGATGCGCCTGCAAATGCGCAATGACATCCGGCGCTGTTACATCTTCTTTCCTTACGTGCACTTCAACCACCCTTGCTGTGCATATTTTCTTTGACCATAGCAAAGGTTCACAGCCTGCGCCACTCCATTGTACGAAAATGTGACAGGTGTTTGACCTTTCCGGTTTCTTGTACCTATCCAAAAATGAGGCAATAGTTGCAATACATTTCTCGAAAAAGCGGTATCAAAAATTGGAAAACATGGTATAATAATTGTAACAAAATGTTCAAAAAACGACCACAAAACAGACACATTTTATTCTCTGTATTTCATTTTGGAAACGTTGCCATAAAATGAAAGGAGACATGTAAGATGGACATGTTTTTTGCTTATTTACTGGTCGCAAGCGCAACACCCCTCTTTATCTGGCTGGATAACAAAAAAGTGGCCCTCTCGGCCATACCGCCAATCATTTTAATGTGGGTTTTCTTCTACTTTTACGCAACCAGCAGTCTATCCCCTCTCGGCCACACACTCATGATCATCCTGTTTGCCGTCAACGTCATCGTTGCCCATATCGCCGCCTTTATCATTTACGGTCTTCCGCACCTGCGCCGGAGAAGAAGCCGATAAAGGCACAAAAAACCCTCTTCGCCTGAACGAAGAGGGTTTCTTTTTATTCCTGATGTTCGGAATGTTGTTTCGCACCGCCTGGAGGGTTTCCATCCATATGGTCACCGTGTTGGTAGTGCGCCGCAAAGATCCAGATGGAACCAAGGATGATAACAATCGCTCCGAAAAATCCGAAGAGCGTGTTTCCGACTTGAATTCCGCCGTTTTCGCTTTCTGTCATGTGCATGAACATGAGAAGCTGCAGGCCGGCTTGAATAAATGCGAATCCGAAAATGATCCAAAGTTTTGCTGATGAGCTTAAATCTGTATATACCGCAACCCAAAGGGCCAGCAGGGTCAGAATAATAGACAACGCAAAACCTACGATATGCTTCCACGGAAAGTGGCTGTGTTCAGCAGATTTGTTTGCCATATTATAGTCCCCCCAATCCGATGAGATAGACGCCTGTAAAGATGAAAATCCAAACAACGTCTAAGAAGTGCCAATATAAACTTGAGATAAAGATTTTTGAAGACGTCTGCGGCGTTAATCCGCGTTTCTTCAATTGCAGTAAGATGCCGGCAATCCAGAAGATACCGATCGTTACGTGCGTTCCGTGCGTTCCCAGAAGGACGAAGAATCCAGACCAGAAAGCACTTGTACCGAGAGATGCTCCTTCATGTACATAGTGGATGAACTCGTTAAGCTCACATCCGACGAAGCCCGCGCCGAGAAGAAGCGTAATGATCGTCCAAATGACGACGCCTTTTAAACTTCCGCGACGCATTTCATGAACAGCGATCCCGCAGGTGAAACTGCTGATCAGAAGCAGGAATGTCATGATCATGACAAGCTTAACTTCAAATAATTCAGCCGGTAAGACCCCTCCTGCTGTTCTTCTTTGAAGAACGAAGAAGGTTGCAAATAGTGTTGAGAACAACACAATCTCTGCCCCTAAAAAGATCCAAAACCCGAGAATATTGAGTCTGCCGGTTTCAGATTGATATTCCATAGGCGCGTTAGAATTGCCGTGTTCTGCATGTTCCATAAATCACGCCTCCTTTATTCGGAAATCTTTCTTTCCGTCTCTTTTATTTCCTCAACAGGTATATAGTAGCCATTGTCATATTCAAATGAACGAAGCACCATGCAAAGCAGAATGCCGATCAAGCCGACAATGCCCATCCAGAACCATTCAAATACAAGTCCGAAGCCTGCAAAACCGAACGCGACTGACATAATAAGCGGTCTGCCGGAGTTGTGCGGCATATGGATTTTTTTGAATTTGCTTTCCGGATGAATATCCGTTTTGTCTTCTTTCAATTGCAGGTACGCATCTTGAGATTTCACTTCAGGAAGCACCGCAAAGTTGTAGTGCGGCGGAATCGCAGATGAAGTCGCCCACTCAAGCGTACGTCCCACGCCCCATGAATCTCCGCTGATCTCGCGAGTAGAGTAGCGGAAGCTGTAGTAGATGTTGTAGCAAAGGATTAAGAATCCGACACCCATCATGAAGGCTCCGACAGTTGAAATAAAGTTTAACGTAGTCCATCCGTCATTCGGTCCGTAAGTGTAAATACGGCGAGGCATACCTTGCAGCCCCAGGAAGTATTGAGGGAAGAAACATACATTAAATCCGATCATAAAGATCCAGAAGAACCATTTTCCGATTCTTTCGTTCAGCTTGTGGCCGAACATTTTCGGATACCAGAAAATAAATCCTGCGAAACAAGCAAATACCGTACCCGCGATCAGCACATAGTGGAAGTGAGATACAAGGAAGTACGTATTATGGTATTGATAATCCGCTGCAGCCATCGCGAGCATAACCCCTGTTACCCCGCCGACAACGAAGTTCGGGATGAACGCAAGCGCCCACAGCATCGGTGTTGTAAAACTGATTCGGCCTTTATACATCGTAAAGAGCCAGTTAAAGATTTTAACCCCGGTCGGAACCGAAATCGCCATCGTTGTAATCGAGAAGAAAGAGTTAACAGACGCACTGTTCCCCATTGTGAAGAAGTGGTGAGTCCATACAAGGAAACTCAGGACGGAAATGGCGATAATAGAGCCGACCATCGCTTTGTAACCGAATAACTGCTTTCTTGCAAAAGCTGAAATAATTTCAGAGAAAATACCGAATGCCGGTAAGATAACGATATAAACTTCAGGGTGTCCCCAAATCCAGAATAAGTTAGCCCAAAGCATCGGCATACCGCCGGCTTCCAGCGTGAAGAAGTGAGCGCCGAACAAACGGTCAAATGATAAGAGCGCCAATGCCACTGTCAGAACAGGGAAGGCGAATACGATAATAACCATTGTAATCAGCGTCGTCCATGTGAACATCGGCATACGCATCAGCGTCATGCCTTTCGTACGCATTTTCAGGATTGTCACCATAAAGTTGATACCCGTCATCAGCGTACCGATACCGGCAATCTGAAGACCGAGCAGGTAGAAGTTCTCACCAGGCCCAGGGCTCATGTCGTTGCTTGCCAGCGGCATGTAACTCGTCCAGCCTGCGTTCGGAGAACCCCCGATAACGAAAGAAATATTGAATAGCATCGCACCTACGAAGAACGTCCAGAAACTCAGGTTGTTCAAGTACGGGAATGCTACGTCGCGCGCACCGATCTGCAAAGGTACGACAACGTTGATCAGACCGATTAAAAACGGCATCGCCATGAAGATAATCATGATCGTACCGTGAGTCGTAAAGATCTCATTATAGTGGTTTGAGTCTAAAAAATTGTTATTAGGAAGCGCTAACTGGGCACGCATCATCAAGCCGTCTACCCCGCCGCGGAACAGCATGATAACAGCAGAGATAATGTACATGATTCCAAGCTTCTTATGGTCTACGGACGTAAGCCATTCAGACCAGAGCCACTTCCACTTTTTGAAGTATGTGAGTACAACGATGATAGCAATAGTGGAAAGCGCAATGGAAACTTGTGCGCCCAGAATTAATGGGTCACCTGTTACAAAAAATTCATCCCATCTCAATTTCATTCGGGCTTCCTCCTTTCTTGTTCAATTTCAATCTTGTTTATCGTCGGATACTTTAAATTCGTTTTTCTTTACATTTTCCCACGGATCTGTTTTAGAGTGCGGTGATACGGCTTTGTAGCCAAGGCGTTTGCGCGCCTCCATCGCATATTCGGCATCTTGGCCGTGGTCAACGTATTTTAAGTGTGTAGAAGAGAACGTTAATTTACCGACATTCTCCGGAAGCATCAGTTCGTCATACTTCTCTTTCGTCAGCTTTGGAGAATTGTTTTGGGCTTTTTTCACCCAGCTGTTAAAGTCTTTTTGCGTAACGGCTTTTACGTTGAATTTCTGGTCGGCAAAGTGTTCGCCGGTGAAGTTCGCGTTGCGGCCTTCATATGTTCCCACTTTGTCAGCCTGTAAGTATTGATCCATCAGCATTCCCGCCATCGCGTATTTTTGTCCCCCAAGCTGAGGAATCCATAGCGACGCCATTGAATCTGCTGAAGAAATTTTAAATAATACCGGACGGTCTACAGGAATGTTCAGGTAATTTACCGTCTCAATATCCTGCTCAGGGTAGCTGAATACCCATTTCCAGTCTACCGAAGTAGCATAAACGACAAGCGGTTCTTTATCCTTAGTCGCTTCAGGCGCTTTTTCTAACGAATATATCGTCTGTACGGTAGGCACAGAAAGTGCAATGACAATTAAAATTGGGATCACTGTCCAGACTACTTCTAAGAACGTGTTGCCGTGCATCTCAGGCTTGTAATTTCCGCTGTCTTTGCCTTTGCGGTCGCGGTATTTCACTAAAATGATTGTAAATAGTACGAATACGACGCCGACAATGAACAGCATAAATCCGATTGACAAGAGAATCAGATCTTTTTGCTGGTCTGCTACAGGTCCTTTCGGATCTAACACGGAAATGTCGCTGCATCCGCCCAGTACGAAAACAACAGCCAACATCGCTAATAAAAGTAACGGTTTAAATGCTCTGAACAAGAAGATCACCATCCTTCCTATTGATGTAGTGAATCTGAAATGTACTTTCTCAAAATCTTTTCTCTATCTACCTTGTTATGCTATCAAAATCTGCTCTTATTAGCTTTATTTTTTTCTAAAGTTCATCTTTTTTTCGCCCTAATGTCACAAAATCGTCAAAAAATGCATGAACTTTTTTCACTTGCGTAAATCAAACATAAAAAGTTTTAGATCATTTAGCATATATAGAGAAAAAAGATAGTGAGAATGAATAATACCAAATAAAGGTTTACCACAATAAAAAACGCGGGTCAACAAAAAGTTTCATTTTGTTAACCATTCCATAAAGAAAATAATTTCCCTTTGCTCTCACCTTTTCACACGGTTACCATTTTAACGCAACGCATAGGGAAAAAAAAGACCGGAACGCGCCTTGATATGTTCATTATAAAAAACACATTCCTATGTTTAATATAGACAAAACGAAGGAATCATATAGGCATAAATAATAAAAAATAGGAAGTGATATTTATGAGTTTTATCGTATCTCTGATTGTTGCCATTATTATCGGCTGGATCGGAAGTTTATTTGTAAAAGGAAGTATGCCCGGGGGGATTATCGGGTCAATGATCGCAGGTCTGATCGGCGCATGGATCGGGCACGGCCTGCTCGGCACATGGGGCCCTCACCTTGCCGGCTTTGCCATCATTCCGGCAATCATCGGAGCGGCGATCGTGGTATTCTTATTCAGTCTGATCGCCAGAAGCAGAGGATAAAAAAAAGCCTCGTCCCTTAAGGGATGAGGCTTTTTTCAGGCAGAGCGTGCAAATGGCCGATAAACCGCCGGAAAGCCGCTCTGCCTTCTTCTGTCTGTTTAAAGACGCCGGCATGCTCCAATATCCGCGCAAAGACATGGCCGATTTCTTCTTTTAGAATCTGTTCCGCGTTTTCTTCCGTTACCTTCCGCTTATGCAGCACGCCGAGCGCCCAATCTTTATGCTTGGCCGCAAAAGGATCGGCCGTTAAGGCCGCATCCGGGTCCGGTGAGCACAGCGCTTCAGCCGTGCGTTTCAACTCTTGTTCAAGACGCCCCGGCAGAATCGCCAGCCCCATCACCTCAATCAGTCCGATATTTTCTTTTTTCAGATGATGAACTTCCTGATGGGGATGAAAAATTCCCAGCGGATGTTCATCAGAGGTGCGGTTATTTCTGAGGACGAGATCTAATTCGAATAAACCGTTTCTCCGCCGGGCTATCGGCGTAATTGTATTGTGCGGTGTTTCCCCTGAATAAGCGAGGATATCCGCCGCTTCATCGGTATAGCCGCGCCATGCCCGCAGGATGGTGTCCGCCGCGTCAGATAGCTCAGATGCGCTCTCGCTTTGCAGGCGGATGACCGACATCGGCCACTTCACAATGCCCATCTTCGTCTTCGGATAATCAGGCAGCCTGTAACGGCTTTCTGTCTCCGCCTGCGCCATGGGAAATTCATGATCGCCGCCCTGAAAATGATCGTGGCTTAAAATACTGCCGCCGACAATCGGCAAATCAGCATTGGAACCGAGAAAATAGTGAGGGTACTGGCTGACGAACGCCAGCAGCCTGTCAAACGTTTTTTTGCTGATCTTCATCGGTTCGTGCCGGTCTTTCAATACGATGCAATGCTCCCGGTAATACACATACGGAGAAAATTGCAGAAACCACTGCTCCTCGCCGAGAATCACCGGAATGACGCGAAGGTTTTGACGCGCCGGGTGATCCGGCCTCCCTTCGTACCCGACGTTTTCTTTACAGAGAACACATCTCGGATACTCGGATTGAGGCTGCTCTTTGGCAGCGGCAATTGCTTTCGGATCTTTTTCAGGTTTTGAAAGGTTGATCGTGATATCCAGCTTTCCGTAAGCCGTCTCAGCCGTCCACCCGATATTCCGCTGAATTCTGTCCGAACGGATATAATACACATCCTCTGAAAATCGGTAAAATGCCTTTGTCGCCTGCTCCGGCCCGTGCACCGCCTTTGTTTCTTCAAAGCGCCGGACAATCTCAGACGGCTGCGGGGCAAAGCAGCCCATGATCTTCGCACTCAGCAGATCGCGATATGTGTCTGTATCGGCTGCAATCCGGCCTGTTGCTGCCGCCCATTCGTAAATCGGGGCCAGTATGTCCGGCAGAGATGCCTCCGATTCATTTTCCGTCCGTGCTGATGGCGCCGGATGGGTGATATGCAAAGTTTCATATAAACGGTTTCTTGTATATTCAATATCAAGAAAGGAAATCAGCTCTTTTTGCAGTCCGTACCGGATTAAACGTTCCACATGCCGCTCAATCGCCATCGTCATCCCCCCTTAGTTCTCTCGCTCCGGCTCCGATGTCCGCCGTATAAAAATCGGCCTTTCCCCCGGTCTGTTCCTCATAGCAGGCTCCTGCCGTTTCAATAAAATCTGAAACCGCATCATCCTTGACGATACTGACCGTACAGCCTCCGAAACCGGCTCCCGTCATCCTTGACCCGACAACCCCCTCGTGGCGCCAGGCCGCTTCAGCCAGTGTGTCCAGCTCAAAACTTGTCACCTCGTAATCATCGCGTAACGAGAGATGCGAATCCCTCATTAATTCACCGATATGATGAAGCTGATTGTTACTGAACATGCCGGCTGCCTTTTTGGTGCGGTGATTTTCATAGACGGCGTGTTTCGCCCGGCGCCTGTTCACTTCATTCTGAATCAGCTCCGCATGCGAATCAAAAGCGGAGGGAGACAGCTCCCCCAGCGACTGAATGGAAAGGTGCTTCTGCAGATCATAAAGCGCTTCCCGGCACTCCTTGAGCCTCGTATTATAGCCTGAGTCTGCAAGCGTCCGTTTTTTATTGGTATTCGCAATCACGATCGACAGTCCCGACATCCCGAGTCTAATATATTCAAAGGCGAGCGTTCCGCAATTCAGCAGGATCGCATGATGTTTCTTTCCCATCCCGACGGCGAATTGATCCATAATGCCGCAGCTGACGCCGATAAAGGAATTTTCCGCCGCTTGAGCCAGTTTCACCAAATCGGGCATATCCGTATCAAGCTCATGACATTCCTTGAGAATGACCGCCGTGACAAGTTCAATAGAAGCTGATGATGACAGCCCTGCGCCGTTCGGGATATTTCCCCAGAATACAATATCGAAGCCGTGCGGAAGGGAAAAACCGCTGCGGAGGCATTCCGCCATGACCCCTTTCGGATAATTGGCCCACCCGTCCTCTTTCTGATAGCGGATATCATCGAGACTGCATTCTTTTATGCCTGCTTCCTTAAAATTGTGAGAGTACATTCTGACGAGCCTGTCCCCTCTTTCTCTGACGGCTGCATATGTACCGATCGTCAGCGCGCACGGAAAGACGCAGCCCCCGTTATAATCCGTATGCTCCCCGATGAGATTCACTCTGCCGGGCGCAAAGAAAAGACGCAGACCCTCCGATTCCCCGAATACATCAGCAAACGCTTTCTTTATTTTGTGTTTCATACGCATCCCCTTTCACCGTTACTCTTTCCCCCCGGGCGCGGAAAGAAACCGTTATGACACGCCCCCTTCTTTCGCTTTTCTGAAAACAATCCACTTGCTGGCAGCATAGTTGACGACTACGATGATGACGTTATCGGCGATTTTCGCCAACGTTTCATTCATGTGAAATTGACTGACCAAAAGAATCATCATCGCGAGATCTATGCCGAGAGACAAAACCCGCACGCTGAAAAAGGCAGTCAATTCTTTCATCAGACTCCGCATCCCCGCGGTTTTTTGCTGAAATACATACAGTTTATTCGTGACATATGCAAATAGAACGGACAGAACCCAAGCGGCGACGGTCGCCGCCTTGTAATCCATCTCAAATACCGCCGTCAGAATGTAAAAACTGACGATGTTCACGATCGTCGTGAACACACCCATAATGATATACATCATAATTTCTCTGTAACGCATGGCAGTTCCTCGCTTTCTGAAAAACTTTTCTAAACCTTTTGTCAAATCAAGAAGAACGTTACCCTGATTTTCTGCCGCTGACAAAAACATAGAACGCGTCAAACATGCTGCGGAAAGCAACCGGCCTTCCCAGCACATTGGATTGCTTAATCATCCCGTCGATGAGCGCGCACATCATGTTAGCGGTATGCTCGGTATCTATATGGTCTTCTATTAAATTTCTCGATTTGAGCCAATTTATGTACATGGTGCTTTCTTCTATCCATAACTTATACAGGCGGATATACGCCTCATATTCACTGACGACTTTGTAAGTAGGCATATGAACGGCAAAAGACACCACATTCCAGGCAGGCTTGCTGTTTACAAACCGCATCAACAGGCTTGCTGCGCTTGCCGCGGCTTCACAAAGCGTCAACGGCCGCGCTGTTTGCTTTTCTAATTCGTCGAGATAGCCCGTGATGATCCTTTTTTTAATCTGACGCCTGTCTAACAAATGCTTCAGAAAATCTTCCTTGCTTTCAAAATGAACGTAAAACGCGCCTTTGCTGAAACCCGCCGCTTTACTGATGTCATCGATTGAGACTGAATCGTAAGCTCTGTCAATCAGAAGATGAAGGCCTGCGTCAATAAAACTTTCAAATGTTTCTTCTCTCTTAATTTGAAATTTGTTTTTTTTCATTTTTTACCCCAGCTGTTTGATCATTCACTTTATCTTACACCGAATCATTCTTTTGCGGTATTTTTTATACAAAAAGAATATGCTAGTCGACGATCAAAGGGTAAATGTTAATAGGTCATATGATTTATTTTTATTTACATACTATCCAGTCAGTATTTATTTGTTTATTATTATACGTAAGAATTCTTGAAGGATTTTGGTTATTTCAGTCATTTTTTTAGGGAATAGGTAGGTGAATTCATCTTCAATTTGGGATTACCGGCCAACTATGTGTGATATTTGTTACACATTGGCTGCTGTAGCTGGGCAAATCATTTTTTCAATTGGAGGTTCTTATGAAAACTCATGTAATGAAGAATATAGATCAAGATTGGCAATTGTTAATTCAAGAAGCTAGAATCATGGGTTTGCACATTGACGATGTAAGGCGATTCTTAAATACTGAAAAAGCGGTGAAGAAAAAAACACCAATGAAAAACACCATCCGCCAGCAGTAAGATTTACAGGCGGATCCTTTCACCCGAGTTTTCAAAGGAACACTGCCATCTTAAGAGGGGAATCAGAGTACAAAACCGTGAACGGACAACCATTCCCGCCCCATTCCGCTACCTGAACCAGCCAAACATGGTGATATGAGATCCCCCCGCTGCATATCTTGTGTATTATGCCCATTTATGAGGTGATACACGGATGGATACGAATCCCTATTATGATGAAAAACAACAGAGCTACTACGAAGGCCTGAATCCTTATTTATTAAACAAAATAGACAAAAACTGGCGGACAGTGCTCGATGTCGGCTGCGGCACGGGCAATTTAGGCGCGGCGATTGAAGACCGCGGAATAACGGTTTACGGCATTGAAGCGTTTCCCGAAGCAGCAAAAAAGGCGGAAAGTAAATTGAGCCATGTGCTTTGCGGCGACATTGAATCCGCCATTCTTCCGTACGAATCAGAACAATTCGATTGTATGCTGTTCGGAGACGTTCTGGAGCATCTTGTCGACCCGTGGTCAGTGCTGAAAAAGCTTCGCCCGTATGTCAAAAAAGACGGCACGGTGCTTGCATGCATACCGAATGTCGGCCACATCTCAGTGGTGCTGGAGCTTTTAGCCGGCAAATGGACTTACAGGGACGCCGGGTTAATGGATCAGACCCACCTGCGTTTTTTTACCCGGGAAGAAACTCTTTTATTATTTAAAGCGGCAGGCTACGAGGTGAAACGCATTGAGGCGATCCGCGTTGATCATCCCTCTTATCACCGGGCCATCGCCTCATTGCACGAAGTATGCGTACAGCTTGGCATAAGACATGATTTTCTGACAGAAGCATCGGCCTATCAATACGTGATTGAGGCCGAGAGGAGCATGTAATGGATGCACATTCATTTCTGTTTGTCATTTGCGTGAATGATGAGTCGCTCTACTCCCGATGCAAAAACCATATTCTGAAGCTTACCGTTCCCCCTTCACATTCCGTTGATATCATGCCGATATACGATTCAGAAAGCATGGCCTCCTCCTACAACAAAGCGCTGAAACACCCTTCCAAAATATAAAATGTATCTGCATCAGGATACATTTATCATTCATCAGCATTTCCTGCGAGACATGCTTCATATCTTTCAATCTCACCGTGAGCTCGGTCTTCTCGGTGTCGCGGGCTGCAAAACGCTTCCGCCGAACGGCATTTGGCGGGAAAGCGGGCAGCGGATGGGGAAAGCGCAGGAATGCTTACCATCCGCTTGAATTCGAGAACGGTGATGAAGACGGACTGTTTATGCCCGCTGACGCCATTGACGGATTGTTAATGGCCGCTCAATATGACATGGAGTGGCGAGAGGATTTGTTTCAAGGCTTTCATTTTTATGACACATCACAGTCGCTCGAATTTCAAAAACACGGCTATCAAGTCGCTGTCGCCTGCCAGAAAGACCCTTGGTGCCTTCATTTTTGCGGTGACTCCTTTGACGCCGCGGCGTATGAAGCGGACAGACAAATATTTGTCCAACACTATATGGGAAAGCCCTCTTGCTGATGCAAAGAGGGCTTTTTACGGATTAACGTTTATTCAATTCCCGTTCAATGATTTGTTCGAAAATTTCCTTTCCCGCGACGCCCGGGATTCTTTCATCGCCGATGATAAACGTCGGCACTGCTGTAATGCCGGCTTCCTCATAGGCATGGCGGAGCGCTTCCCGCTGCACGTCCCTGTATGCTCTTGTCTCAAGCGCCTCCTTGAACGCGACGCCGTCAAGTCCGGCTTCTTCCGCGAGCTTTGTCAGCACGTCTATGTCACCGATATTTTGTTCTTCCTGAAAGAATGCCTGAAAAACGCGTGTATGGTATTCGCTTTCTTTCCCATGTTCCTTCGCAAAATGAAAACCTTCAAACGCCAAATCCGTGTAGGGATGCGGTGATACGCGTGGGAATGTCATCTCAACGCCTAAAGACTGCGCCATCGGTTCAATTGAATTTTTCCACATCTGCCGCTTTGCGGGATCATTTACCGGATCAAGTTTCGGTGAGGGGCTCGGACGCAATTCAAACGGCATCCATTCCACCTGTACGTCCTTGTCCTTGATTGCTTCTTCAAACGCCGCTTTGCCGACAAAGCAAAACGGACATACATAATCAGTATATACTTTAATCTGCAGTGTCATTGTATGTCTCCTTTCCTTTTTATTTTACGTTGTAACAAAAATAGTTACAAGTGTTTTTTAAAAACACCTTCCATATGGAAGGTGTCACGATTCCAGCAGCTTCTGGGCGATATATTCTCCTTTTTTACAGCCTCCGGGACAGGCGAATAAAGAAGAGCCGATCGTTTGTGTGTATTCATTCAGCGCATCCTTTGCCGCCAAAGCTTTCAGCATCGGGACAAATTGGCGGTCCGGGTCTTTTTGAAAGCTGATAAACAGCAGGCCTGCGTCAACATAGCCCGTCTTCGGGTCGATTCCGTCCGTATAAGAAAACGCCCGCCGCAGAATCTGTCTGCCGGTTGATTTCGCCACGCTGACATGCGAGTCGGCGGGAATTTGATTCAACTTGACGGGATCAGTCTCCTTTTTTTGTCCGAAAGGAGCGCCCGAGCTTTTCACTCGCCCAAACGTATCCTCTTGTTCCTTCAAGGATGAACGGTCCCATATTTCTAAAAACATTTTAATTTTCCTAAACGCCATGTACGTGCCGCCCGTCATCCAGTCCGGCTCCCCTGATTGAACCCAAACGATTGAATTCATCAGATTTTCATCCTTTGTGCTTTGGTTGCCGGTGCCGTCTTTGAATCCGAAAAGGTTGCGCGGGGTTTCGCCGTTTTTCCCGCCGCTTAAGAAACCTTTATTGAGAAAACGGACTTCACACACGCCGACAGCCTGTTTAATCAGATTGCGCACCGCGTGGAACGCCGTTTGTTCATTATCCGCACAGACCTGAATGACGATATCACCGCCGCCTTGTTTCTGATCGAGCTTGTCGTTAGGCATCGGCGGAATGTCAGCGAGGTGCTTCGGTTTTTTATCCTTCAGCCCAAAGCGGTCCTTCCCGTCTTTTTCAAAAAATCCGGCGCCGAAGCCGAAGGTAACGGTTAAATTCGCCGGTGCCAGATCCTGCGACTCCCCGGTATCCTGCGGAGGCATATATTTATTTTTTTGCTCGCCTGACAAAGCGGCGCCTGAGGTCAGCAGCTGCGTCAGACTGGTCCAATTTCTGAAGAGGGAGATGACATCAGCTTTGTCGCTTGACTTGACATCAAGCGCCGCAAAATAAACATACGTCTGATGCGCCGTTGTGATTCCCGCTTGGTGCTTCCCGTAAAAAGGAACGATTTGGTCATTATCACTTTTTCCTTCACTCTTCTTTGAAGCGGTGGCCGCCGGTTTGAAGAGCGGAGCGAGTCCTCCGAGGCCGCTCGCTCCCACAGCGACGGCGGCGCCCGCTACGGCGCCCCACTTCAGGACATCCCGTCTGTGGATCTGTTTTTCCTTGTTTTGTTCATCGCTCATGCTGTGTCATAACTCCTTTTAAAGCACATCGGCAATCTTCGACATGGTTTCAGAAAGGGCCGTCAGCTTCGTGCTTATCTCTCTGATTTGATCTTTACTTAATTTATCATAAGGCGTATACGAATGATCGCCTGTTTTGTATTTCGACATCAAAACTTCAAATTCGCTGAATTCCGTATCAAGTTTTTCCGTGACGCCGGAATGATCTTTCACAAGTGCGCTTTTCACTGTTTCATAGACGGCTTTTGAGCCTTCGACGTTGGCGGCCAGATCTGTTAAATCAATGCGGGAGTAACGTTCTTCTTCACCCGTGATTTTTGAGATGCCCGCTTCATTCAGAAGCTCCATGGCGCCGGCGACGATTTGTTCAGGTGTCAGTTTGAGAGAAGCGACAGAACCGTCAAGCTTCTTCACATCCTTTAACAGGACGGAGGCCGTTTCTTTTTCGCCAGAAATCTGATTGTCCTTCCAGAGCGCTTTTTCAAGCTTGTGGAAGCCCGTCCATTTGCCGCCTTCTTCCACATCATTTTCTCTGGCGTCGATTTTCGGATCAAGCGTGCCGAGGCTTTCGGCAATCGGTTCAATTCGCTCATAATAGACGCGCGCCTTCGGATAAAGTTGTTTCGCTTGATCGATGTTCCCCGCCTTGACGGCGTCTGTGAACGCTTCGGTCGATTTTACAAGCTGATCGCTCTGTTCTTTGACATATGTTTTATAGTCACCAGCCGCTTTTTTGAGCTGGTCACTGGCCTTTTTGCTGCTTTTTCCAGCGCCCGTCAGCTCCTCCAGCGAGGCTGTCAGCGATATAGATTCCGATTTAATCTTCTCTGTATCAGGCTTATCTTTTTGTGCTTCTGTATAAATCGGCTGCAGGTGCTTTTCGATATCCGTGTATTCAAACGGATAATCTCCGCGGATTTTATTTTCAAATGAGAGCCAGTAGCTGTTCAGTTCTTTTCCTTTTTGCTGAATGCCTTTCCGGTCTTGTTTTTTAACGGATTCATTCAGTTTGGTCAGAATATCCTCCATTTTGTCCACTGATGCTTTGATGTCCTGATTTACACTGTTTTTTTCAGCTCCTTTGTCAGACGCTGACTGCTGAGCGCCGCAGCCCGAGCACAGAGCGAGGAGTAAGCCGGCTGATAAAGCCGCTTTCCGGATCTGTTTCATTTTGCAACTTCCCTTCTATTCGATTTTAATTTTACGGCTTCCATGATGAGTGCTGCGGCTAAAAAGCCAATGATGAACAGCTGCGGAATGGTGCTGAAAACCGACGGATAGATGCCGAGAAACGATACCGACGGAAGCCAGCTTTCAGCGTCAGACGGGAGAATATCCGCCAGCTGCAGGCTGTGGATGCCCGTACCGAGAAATTTCACGCACATATACAAAACGACGGCCATGGACAGCAGAAAGAACGGCTTTAACGGAATCCGCATTCCGAGCTTAATCATGAGAAAACCCGCTGCCGTAAGGATCAGCAATCCCGCTGCGGTTCCTCCTATTAATTCGGTAAGCGGCAGCTTGCCGACGAGGCCGATAAAAAAGATTACCGTTTCAAGCCCTTCTCTGACAACTGCCAAAAAGGCGATCAGCGCGAAGGACAGCAGACTTCCTTTTTTAAGCGCCTGCGATTTTTGTGTATTGATTTTTTCCCGCCATTTATCCATTGAAGCGTTGCGGTGGAGCCAGACGCCGACAAACAGGAGCATCACGGCAGACAGAATGCCGGTCACGCCGCCGAGCAGAAAATTGTTTTCTCCGAAAATGTTTGAGGAAAACAGCAGGGTGACGCCGACTCCCGCCCCGAGAGAGACGAGCATGCCGAGTGACGCTCCGCCCCAGATCCAAGCGGATGAACGGGTGACCCGGGCTTTTTTCGTCATCGTCAACAGCGCGCCGATCACAAGAAGCGCCTCCATTCCCTCCCTTATCGGGATAAGAGCGGCGTCCAGCCAGCTATAGCTGCTTGACGCAATCGGCTCAAGGAGCTGAATCATTTCGTCAATATGTTTAACGGCCTGATCCGGGCGGTTTTCGGCTTCCGCCTTCATGAGTGCCAGATTCTCTTCTGAGGTTGTGTAGGCCGTTTTGGATTGGGATACGACGTCTCCTTCGACAGCCAGCCAATTCGTGACAAGCTGATCGATTTTTGCTTGGGCTTCAGCAGTTTGGCTGCTTTTGATCAGCTGTTTTGTCTCTTTTAAGCTTTGAATATAGGCTGAGAGTGTAAGCCTTGAGCTCCCGCCGGCTGCACCTTTTAATGTGACGGCCTGCCGGTAGGTTTCTAAATGGGACCCCAGCTCAGAAAGCTCCGCCTGTACCTTTTTTGTGTCTTTATTAAGCAAAGAAAGTGAAATCATTGCGATATTGGAGTTCATTTTTGAATAGGAAGATAGATTTTCTTTTTTAATAGCAGGCTCTTCTCTTTTCCATACTGTTTTGAATTGTGAAAATGTTTTTTCGGCGGATTGCAGGTTTCCGTCCTTTGCAGATTGGATCATTTGCTGATTCAGGCTGATAAGTGAAGCGATGGGATCAGCGCCTTTCGCCACGGCAGAAGAACTGGCTATGACGAGCAGGCTGAATAACATGAAAGCAAGCTTCCGTGCCATCATGCACCTCCTGTAGTTGAAAATGATTATCATTATATATCATAATCATAGTCCGATCTCGGCCTTTGTCAATAAAAAGTTGCGCATACAAAAAAAGGGCCGTCCTCCCCGGACAGCCCTCCTGACAGAAACATGTCAGCTTTTTGCTTTGGAACGCTGAATTTCTTCAAAAAATCTGCGCGCCGCCTCTTTTGGATCATCGGCTTGGCTGATGGCGCTGATCATGCTGACGCCGTCTGCTCCCGCTTTAATAACGGGCGCCGCATTCGCCGCCGTAATGCCGCCGATTCCCACAATCGGAATGGTGATACCCTGACGCCGCACTTCTTCAATCAATGTAACGCCCTGCACAGCTTCAGCATCTTTTTTCGTTTCGGTCGGATAGACCGGTCCCATTCCGACGTAATCGGCTCCGGCAGCTTCCGCCCGCTTCACCTCGGAGACATTATGTGCTGATACACCGAGAATCATATCACCGATTGCCGCTCTCGTTTCTGCAGCGTCTGCGTCATCCTGGCCGATATGCACTCCGTCCGCCTTAAGGCGCAAGGCCAATTCAACATCATCATTAATGATGAAAGGAATGCCGGCCTGTCTGCAGACATCCTGCACCTGCTTTGCAAACTGGACACGTTCCTCCCCTGTTAAAGAACCGCTCCCCTTTTCCCGAAATTGAAAAAGCGTAGCGCCGCCCTCTATGGCTTTTTTCACCACAGACACGGGGTCTGCGTCAGTATTATTTGATCCCATAATAAAATAAACCGATAACATATCCTTCATCATTTCCCGAGAAATACGCGTCATTTTTCTGTCATCCTTTCAATTGCAGCAAGCTCAGCCGCTTCTTGTTCTGAAATGCTTGCCAGCTTGTTTAAAAGCTCAATCTGGAAGCTGCCCGGGCCCTTGTGAGACGTGTCCAAAGCGGCAAGCTGAGCGGCGCTTCCGTATACAGAAACGGCTGAAACCGCCGCTTGCAGAACATCCTGGCCCGCTGCGCAGAAGGCTCCGATTACAGACGTCAGCAGGCATCCCGCCCCCGTCACCTTCGTCAGCAGTTTATCACCGTTATGAACGGCGTATGTGCAGGTGCCGTCAGAGATGATGTCAGTTTTTCCGGTAATCGCAATGACCGTTTTCAGCCCGCTTGCAGCCGTCTTGGCGAGCTGAAGCGTATCTCCTCCGCCTTCCCCAGCATCCACGCCTCTTATCTTCCAATCGGATACGTCGGCAATATTGGCGATTTCCGCGGCATTTCCGCGAATGACGGACAAGCGGACCTCCTGTATGATTTTGCGGGCTGATGCCGTCCGAAACGGCGTGGCGCCGGCGCCTACCGGATCAAAAATGACCGGAACGCCGTTTTCGTTGGCTGATTTTCCCGCGGCGATCATAGCTTCAACCGATGCCGGACTGAGGGTGCCTATATTCAGGACGAGCGCTCCGGCGATTTTCGCCATGTCGGCGGCCTCCTCAATTGCATAAGCCATAACGGGCGATGCGCCGAGCGCGAGCAGGCCGTTGGCGGTGAAGTTCGTGACGACGTTATTGGTGATACTGTGAACGAGCGGGCATTGCTCCCGCACTTTACTCAAGTGTTGAGCTGCGGTTTGTGCATCCATGCTTAATCATCCTTTTTTCTCTTTTTCGGATTCCACAAGTACGATTTTGTATGTTCCAGCCAGGCTCTGGCGGCAAAGGACATGTAGCGGTCCTTCCGCCAAATGATGGCTAAATGCCACGGAATGACCGGGTGAACGAGCGGAATGGTTTTGACTTTCTCAGGATCAAGGCCGCGGCAGATTCTTTCCGGCAGCAGGCCGATGCCGAGATTGGCCGATACCATTTCGCTGATAAAGTCCCACTGTGACGTTTCATAAATGACATGCGGCCTGAACCCGGCTTTCACACATTCCGTCATAATTCGATTGTGAAGGACAAAATCCTCCCTGAAAAAGATGAACGGCTCTTCTTTCAATTCGTGAAGACTGCATTCTTTCTCGTCCGCGAGCCGATGTAACGGATGGACGACGAGCATGAGGGTTTCCTTTACGATTGTAAACGTATGAAAAATCTCTTCATTCGCGGGAAGCACGACGACCCCGATATCAAGCGAGCCGTCCTCCACACCTTGCTGCACTTTAATAGAGCCGTCTTCTACGAGCTGAAACGTCACATCGGGATATGTGACGCGGAAGTCACCGAGCACTCTCGGGAAAAAGCCCGACCCGATCATCGGCGGCAATCCGATGCGGACGTGCCCTTTCTTTACCTCCATAATATCATTCAGCTCTGATGTCAGGTTTTGAAATGACTTTGTGATTTCCTGCGCCTGCACATACATGCTCTGTCCGGCATCAGTCAGTTCAACCTGCCGGCCATTGCGGTAAAACAGCTTGATGCCGAGCTCCGTCTCCAGATTTTTAATCATTTTTGAAATTGTCGGCTGTGAAACATACAGTGACTGCGAAGCCTTTGTAAAACTTTTCAAACGGGCCACTTCCAAGAAATACGTCAAGTGCCGGATGTCCATTTCATTTCATCCTTTCTATAGACAAAAGGAATACATATTATTCTTTATATATATTTTACCTATAGCAAAACCTTATGTACAATATAAATATAAGGGAGGCATCATTATGAAAAAATTGTTGCTTACCGTTATTCAAATCGCTCTGCTGTTTATATTTGCGCGTCTGATCAATTGGGTCACGGCGGCTCTTCATATAAATATTCCCGGCAGTATAATCGGGATTGTGATTCTTTTCACATTGTTGCATTTCAAGATTATCAAGCTTGAATGGATCGAGCTTGGCGCAGCATGGCTCCTCGGTGAGCTGCTGTTGTTTTTCATCCCGTCTGCCGTCGGAGTGATTGAATACGGAGATATTATGTCTAAATTCGGTGTAAGCATTTTACTTGTCGTCATCATCAGCACATTTGTCGTGATGGTTTCAACAGGTACGCTTACACAGCTGATAGCAAAAAGAAAGGAGAAAAAACAAACGTGTTCATCGGAATCATAAGTTTATTCTTAACTGTCTTAGTGTATTTGGGCGCGAAAAAACTCTACATTCGTTTTCCGCGGGTGTATACGTCGCCGCTTCTGATTACGCCCGCTGTTTTGGTCGTACTGCTGCTTCTTGTCAATGTCCCGTATCAGACATACAATCTCGGCGGCGGACTGCTGACCGATATGCTTCAGCCGGCAACAGTGGCGTTCGCCATCCCGCTTTATAAATATTTCCCGATTTTAAAGAAATACGCCGTGGAAATTATTTTGAACGTAGCGGTCGGTTCATGTATCGCCATTCTGTCAACGGCCTTTATCGCAAAATGGTTCCATCTCGGCAGCAGCTTAGTCGACAGTCTCGTGCCGCGATCAGTGACGACGCCGATTGCCATGAACGTATCAGAAATGATCGGCGGGATGCCGGCCGTTACAGCGGTTTTCGTCATTTTAACGGCTTTATTGGGAACGATCATCGGGCCGATGGTCATCCGCTATTTCCGCATTGATAACGAAATTGCCCGGGGCGTGCTGCTCGGAACAAGCGCACACGGAGCGGGAACATCTAAAGCATTTGAGCTCAGCTCCGTTTCAGGTACGATCTCAAGCGTGTCCATGATTCTCGCCGCGATTATGACGCTGTGCGCGGCCCCGATTTTGCTTTCGTTTATGTCATAAAAGACTGCTCCTGACAGAGCGGTCTTTTTTATTTGCCAGAGATCAATCAGTCTGTCCTTCATAAAAAGACGAAAACACGATATGATAAGACATGAAATGAAAAGATTGAAGAACGGATGTGTCATATGAACGGCCAGCAGCGAAATAGCATCAGAAAAGGGCTTGAAGTCGATATCGTCTTGAAAGCCGATCAGCGTTCAGGAAAACTGACAAGAGGAATCGTGAAAGATATTTTGACGAACTCAAGCTTCCACCCGCGCGGCATTAAGGTTCGCCTGGAGGACGGGCGAATCGGCCGGGTCCAGCAGATTATTGAATAGAAAAAAAGCCGGGGCTGCATGCCCGGCTTTTTTTGTTTATTTTTTCCGTAAGAAAACAACTTTCAAATAGTTCCCTTCTTTAAACGCGGGAATCGTTTTGAAATCTTCCGGAAGCGTATATTCTTCCAAAATGTCGTAACGCTCGTTTGTTTCTTTAAAGGCGGTCTCTATAAAGCCTTTAAATTTCTTCATATTGAAGGCGCTGCTGTTTGTCGATGCAACGATGATGCCGTTTTTTGCGGTGATGGCGATCGTTTCCTTCAGCAGGTTTTTATAATCTTTCGCCGCGCTGAACGTCCGTTTTTTTGTACGGGCGAAAGAAGGCGGGTCAAGAATGATGAGGTCAAACGCCAGCCCTTTTTTCTCCGCATAGCCGAAGTATTTGAAAACATCCATGACTTTAATATCATGTGCTTCGTAATCAATTCCGTTGGCGCTGAACTGTTCAATCGTTTTTGCAAGGCTGCGGTTGGCGACATCGACACTGGTCGTTTTCTCAGCTCCTCCAAGCGCCGCCGCAATCGAAAATGCCCCCGTATAAGAGAACGTATTCAACACCCGTCTGCCGTTTGCATACTTGTCCCGAATCGCTTTGCGTACATGACGCTGGTCTAAGAAAATGCCCGTCATCGCCCCGTCGTTTAAATCCACCGCATACTGTATGCCGTTTTCTTGAACAATGACCGGAAAGTCTCCTCTTTCACCTTTGACAAAGTCGTCGTCTTCCACGTACTGTCCGGCGGTATCAAACCGTTTCTTTTCGTAGATCGCCTTATAAGAAAGCTCCAGGCCGTCAATCGCTTCAATCAAACTGTCCTTATATGCGTAAATGCCTTTGCTGTACCACTGAATCAGCAGATAACCGTCATAGACATCAATCGTGACGCCGCCGATGCCGTCGCCCTCACCGTTGAACAGACGGAACGCCGTCGTATCGGGCGCCTTAAAAAGATGGGCTCTTCCTTCAGCCGCTTTTTTCAGCTTGTCCAGAAAGAAACGTCCGTCGATTTGTTCGTCTCTCGCACGGGACAGCACCCAGCCGACTCCTTTATTCTGCAAACCGTAATAGCCTTTCCCGATAAATTCGCCCTTCTCGGATGTCACATCAAAAAGATCGCCCTCTGTTAAGTGAGCCGAGCTTCCGGACAGAGCGTCTTTTTCAATCAGGGGGAATCCTTTTTTCAGCTTTCCGGCAAATGTATCTTTCACTGTAAGTAGCTTCATTGTGCATTCCTCTTTCGTTTTGCTTTCTCTTATCGTACCATAAAACATGCATTGTCCCGAAAAATTCAAAACAGGGGGAAAACCATGACAGCCAAAAGAATCGACCATACAGGCATTATGGTCAAAGATATTGAAACATCCATTGCTTTTTACCAAGACGTTCTCGGTATGCAGTTAAAGGATCGTATCACTCATACGAACGGCATTATTGAACTTGCTTTTCTCGGCTTTCAGGAAGGGCCTGAGACGGAGATTGAGCTGATTCAAGGCTACAGCAGCGAGCTCCCCGCAGAAGGAAAAGTGCATCATATCGCTTTATTAACTGAAGATATCGCGGCGGAATTCACGCATGCAATGCGTCAGGGCGCCGTATTTATCGATGAAGAAATCACGACGCTTCCGAACGGGTACCGCTACTTTTACATTGAAGGACCTGACGGCGAATGGATCGAATTTTTCCAGCGTTAAAAAAAACGGGCAGAAGCGCCCGTTTTTTTTATATTTCTTCTGTGACGTTTTGTTCCGCTGCCCGTTCCTCTCTCCATTTTTGAAGATCCCACATTCTGAAAAACGGATAATAAATGATAAATGTAATCAGGAGGTTGATCAGCTGCATGACCGAACCGGAGATCTTCCCGCCCGTCGCCAGATAACCGGAAATCAGCGGCGGCATCGTCCATGGTACGGCGATTCCCGCCGGTTTTGCCACCATTCCCGTGCTCATCCCGATGTACGTCGCCGTAATGGTCAAGAGCGGTGCGATGATAAAAGGCACGATTAACAGCGGATTCATGACGAGCGGCATCCCGAAAATAATCGGCTCGTTAATGTTAAAGATCGCGGGTCCGATGCCGAGTCGGCCGAGCTGTTTCATCTGTTTGCTTCTGGAGCGCACAAGCATGGTCAGCACAAGGGCAAGCGTTGCGCCGCTTCCGCCGACATTGATCCATATTTGAAAGAACTGTGTCGTAAAAATGCTCGGCAGCGCTTCTCCCGCCTGAAAAGCCAAACGGTTGGCGTCCATCGCCCCGTACCAGATCGGCGACATGACGCCGCCGATAATGGACGCGCCGTGTATGCCGCACGACCAAAGCAGCATTTGCACGAATTCGGCGATAAGACTTCCGCCGAGACTCCCGCCCAAAATAGACAGCGGGGTGCCCAGCAGATCGCCTACGACATTGTGGAGGCTTTTAAAAGGAGTTATTTCAATAAACAGACGGGCCAGCCATACGAGCGTAATAATAATGAAACCGGGGATGAGCGCAACAAACGATTTGCTGACCGCAGGCGGCACTCCGTCAGGCATCTTAATGACGATATTTCTTTGTACGATAAACCGGTACACTTCCGTAGACAGCATTGCTATAATCATCGCGACAAACAGACCTTTGCTTCCGAGCAGCGAAATCGGAATGCCGCCTCCCACCATAATCTCTGTTGACGAGCCGTCAGGAATAAAAGGAATCTGATACGGTGTCGCCAATAAAAAGGCGGCAAGGGCAATGGCTCCCGACGACAGGGCATCGACCTCATAGCTTTCCGCAAGCCGGTAAGCAATCCCGAAGGCGGCGACAAGCGCCATAATGTCAAAGGACGCATTCACGGGATACCCGAGCTTTTCAACCCAAT
The DNA here is from genome assembly GCF_056399565.1 of Bacillus sp. 01N42_2. NCBI lineage: Bacteria > Bacillati > Bacillota > Bacilli > Caryophanales > Bacillaceae > Bacillus > Bacillus sp. 01N42_2. Next base: position 569,073 of record NZ_JBFTRO010000001.1, read on the forward strand.
TTTCACCGAAAAGACCAGCCATAAAATCGGCATAACCGGGAATCGGAAGACTCGTCAGAATCAGAAAAACCGATCCGATGATAATAAGCGGCATAGTCAAAATAATGCCGTCCCGCAAAGCTCTTAAGTGCCTTTGGCCGGCGACTTTTCCGGCGACAGGCATGATTTTTTCTTCCATTACCCGATTAAACGTACTCATTTATCAAAAAACCCCCTTTTTGAGTTCATTGCGCAGATGTCTTAAAGCATTTTCTCCATCATATTTTGGAAACGCTTACATTTGCATACAGAAATTTTCCTTATCCCTTAGGAAAAAAAGAATTCCGCACTGCCGATATATAAAGAAAAAGGGGGAATCACAATGTATCACACCCTGAAACCGATCATGGCCGCGGCCTTGTGCGTCACCCTGTTCGCCGCCGCGGCACCCGCTCACGCCGAGACACAGGACCGGGACGTTATCGTGGTCTACAAAAATAATAACGGCAAGGAGTCCGCCATAGACAGCGGAGCGGATGTAGAACAGACCTATCAGCATCTTCCCGCAGTCGCCGTGTCGGCTGATTCGGAAACGGTGAAAGACCTGAAACATGATCCTGACATTTTATATGTTGAAGACAATGTATCCTTTCAGGCAGCAGGCGGTTCTGATATCCACCCGTTAACAGCGGCATCAAGCAGCAGTTACACGCTGCCGCAATGGGATATAGAGCCCACTCAGGTCAAACAGGCCTGGAAAGAAGGCTTGACGGGAAAAAAGGTGAAAGTGGCTGTCATTGACAGCGGCATTTACCCTCACGATGACCTTTCCGTTGCGGGAGGCTATTCCGCAGTCAGCTATACATCTTCATACAAAGATGACAACGGGCACGGTACGCATGTCGCCGGCATCATTGCCGCCAAACATGACGGATACGGCATTGACGGCATCGCGCCGGATGTCCGGTTATATGCGGTTAAAGCATTGGACAAAACAGGCGCGGGAGATCTCAAAAGCCTTCTTAAAGCGATCGACTGGTCCATCGCCAACAAAATGGACATCATCAATATGAGTCTCGGAACTAACGCAGACAGCAAAATTCTTCACGACGCTGTCGACAAAGCATACAAAAAAGGCATTGTGATCGTAGCCGCCGCAGGAAACGACGGCAACAAAAAACCCGTCAATTATCCGGGCGCCTACAGCAGCGTAACGGCAGTCTCAGCGTCAACCGAAAAAAACGGTCTTGCGGCTTTTTCTACGACCGGAAAACAAATTGAATTTGCCGCACCCGGCACCAATATTACGAGCACGTACCTGAATCAAATGTACGCCGTGGCTGACGGCACATCTCAAGCCGCGCCGCACGTCACCGGAATGTTCGCGCTGCTCAAGCAAAAATATCCGGAAGAAACAAATACACAGCTCCGGCAGCAGATGCAGCAAAACATCAAAGATCTGGGCGCTCCCGGACGTGACAGCCAATTCGGGTACGGGCTGGTGCAATATCATGCAAAGCAAAAGAGCTTTGCCGAACGGGCCGTAATAAAAGCGGAAAAAACGAAAAAGCAGGCAGATATCAATCAAGCAAAAACGGCCGTCAGCAAGCTTTCAAAGTCAAAGGGAAAAACCGCCCTCGAGTCCCGAATCAATAAAGTTCAGACAGCAAGAAATGTGACGGACGCCAAAGACAAAGTCCGGACTGCCGAAAAACAAAAGAAAAAAACCGCCGTTAATGCGGCACAAAGCGCCATCCGGAAATTACCGGCCGGATCAGAGAAAAAAGGACTGCAAAAGCGGCTTGACGCTGTCAATTCAGGCCTTTTGAAAACGGCTGGGGCCAGCGTCAGACAGGCCGAAAAAAAGACCTCTGAGGCCAACGCCGCAAAAGCCAAAAAAGCAGTGAGCGAGCTTCAGCCGGGAAAAGAAAAAACCGCTCTGGAAAAACGGCTTGACCGGATAAAAGAGAAACTCAACCGGAAGCAGGCAAGGGACAAAGTGAAAACGGCCGAAAAAACCAAAACGAAAAAGGCAAAATCAGCGGCCCAAACGGCGGTCAGCCGGCTGAAGCCGTCTGCTGAAAAGACCAGCCTGCAAAAACGCGTGCGCGCAATTCGGGTGAAACATTAAAAAAACGCTTATGAGCCGCATCATGGCTTCATAAGCGTTTTTCTCCCATCTGCCTATTGGTTCATGGCCGGGCGATCGATCGTGTTCCATTTCGTAAAGGACATATATCGGAAATAATGATCACGGTACGGGTGCGCGGTGCCTGTATTCCAAGGCTTGTCTCCGCCGCAGAAATGGACGATGGCCGGTTCGGCCCGTGTTTCTCTGTAACGTATACGGTCGATCAGTTCAGGAGGCGTTTTCTCATTCATGATAATATGCGTCTGCGCGTTCCAGCGCGGATGAAGTTCATGCCATTGATCATATAAGACCGCGTTAAGCGCGTCCTGATCATGAAACACGAGAAAATCCTCCGAACTGTTTTCATTGATAAAATCAATCACTTTTTTGGAAATATTCTGTTTTCTCCAAGGTTCAAAATCTATAATCATAATGCCGGAATTGAAATACTTGGCCGTGTCGCTGATATTCATTTTTTTCAGTCTTTCATGCTGTCCGGCATCTTCTACTGCCGCAACTATTGCCGGGGAAATATCCAAATCCCATAAAACCGAAATATCTTCCATCACAATTGCATCGCAATCAATATAAATCATCCGCTTTACCGACTCATCCTTAATTAAATCAGGAATGGAAATGCGGTAATAAGCCGCTTTTGTAATGTGGCTGCTTTCGACCGCATGTTTGTATTGATCAGCATCCACTTCTAAAAATTTAAGCGGCGTTCCGAATGACATCGCAGTCTGTTCAAGCTTGTCCTTGTTTTCGGCAGTAATTCCGCCGTCTATCACATATAATTTGGCATTCCTTGTTTTATCCATATTCATCAATAAAGAAGCGAACATCCCACCCAAATGACGAGCATAATTATCATCGGCACATGATACGATATGCATTGTTTCATTCTTTCCCACTGATATTCATCTCCCTTTTTGTTGTATCATTTTCTTTCCCTTTTTTTCAAAAGTAAACCTCGATCTCACACATTTTTTCTGCGGGAATGTGCTGTTGACGAGTTGATATCTTTCTTCTTTGTTTGGAGTGAGGAAAGAAAATGATCTTAGCGGCGAGGTCTATGTGAACGGCGGCAAGCCCATCAAGGCCGACAGCGAAAAACGGTGAGCGTCATTGGATAAACAAACAGCCGGACCGCTTTTATTTGCAGTCCGGCTGTTTATGATGCGCCAATCGGTTAATCGACTTCTTTCTTAATCCCAAGCATCTTTTCGTCTAAATAATGGGCGATGTCCGCCGCTTCCTTCAGCTCGTCAGTCAGATGCTTCGGGACTTCGTTATTTAATTTGTAATAAATTTTATGTTCAAGACTCGCCCAAAAATCCATGGCGATGGTGCGGATTTGGATCTCCGCCTTCACATATTCCACCCGATTCGTCAAATAGACGGGAATCTCAATAATCAAATGCAGGCTGCGGTAGCCGTTCGGCTTCGGATGTTTGATATAATCCTTCACCTTCACGATCTTCAGGTCCTTATGCTGTTTCAAAACCTCAGCGACATTATAAATATCTGATATAAAAGAACAGATGATCCTGACACCTGCGATATCATGAATATGCTCTTTCATTTCTTGCGTCGTCACATCGCAGCCTTTGCGCATCAGTTTATTGACGATACTCTCGAAACTTTTAACGCGTGATTTTGTATGCTCGATCGGGTTATGCCCGTGAATCAGATTATATTCCTGACTGATGATAGAAAACTTCGTATCCAGCTCATCTAAAGCGAATTTATAAACTAATAATTCATTTTTCCAATCTTCCATGACCGTTTTTAAATCATCCATATGGGCTGTTGACAAGTCCATTTTTTTCATCTCCTTGCTTTGCTGTCCACATATCAGACGGTTCGGTCGGCAGTCAGGTTCTTTACAAAATCGTGAAGATTATGTCATAAAAAAAGCAAATGCCGTTATGGCATTTGCCTTGTCATTTGATCAGGAAATAATTGATCAGGAGTCCGATGGAAAGCAGGAATCCGAAGAATGTATTGGTTTGCGCCGTTGATTTCATCGCAATAATCATGTTCATCGGCATTTCGTTTTTCACGAAGCCTTTCACGGCCTGAACGGGTTTCGGCACGCTCAAAAAGACCAGGAACAGCCACGGGCTTGTATATCCCATGATAACAAGACCGACGATCCAGATGTAAGCGATGGCAAAGGACGCGGCCAGTATCATGACGGCTCCCCTATGCCCCATTAAAATCGCCAGCGTTTTACGTCCGCCCTTTTTATCTTCTTCAATATCACGGATATTATTGGACAGGTTAATCGCGCCGACCAAGATGGCGATCGGGATGGAAATCAAAATGCTCTGTTCATTAATTCCGCCAGTCTGAATGAAGAAAGAAATAAGGACAAACACAGAGCCCATGCAAATGCCGGAGAACAGTTCACCGAACGGTGTATACGCAATCGGCAGCGGGCCGCCCGTATACAGGTAGCCGATCAGCATGCCGGCAAGGCCGATTGCCGCAAGCCACCAGCTGCTGCTCATGCAGATATAAACACCGAGCACGAGGGCAATCGCATAAGAGCCGAGCGCCAGCTGCAGAATCGTTTTCGGCTTCATGCCGTGGCGCACGATCGCTCCGCCGATACCGACAGAATCCTCCGTATCTAAACCGCGTTTAAAATCGTAATATTCATTGAATAAGTTCGTGGCGATCTGGATCCAAAGGCAGGAAAACAGCATGGCCAAAAACAGCAGGAAATCAACCTTTACGTAAAACATCGCCAATACGGTGCCGAGAAGTACGGGCACAAACGATGCCGTCAATGTATGAGGGCGGGTTAACTGCCATAAAATGCGGCCCATGCTTTCTTTTTCAGGCGTCTTTTGGCTGCCTCCCATATTGTTTTGATTCATTTTCCTCTTCCTTTCTATTAAAAGGCTTTCACAGTCAGCCGATAACAGTAGTGTTGAATTGGGGTTTTTATGTTTTCTGCTACCTTATCTATCATAATAATTTCTTCCCCATTTCACAAGATGCGGCGCTCCGTCAGCTTTGCTGCCGAAAACGGCTTTCCGCCCTTCCCCATTGGGGTTCGGCACAAGCCTGCGTAAGAAAAAGCCGCCGAAATTTTTTTACCTCATTTATATTTACGATAAGTTAAAAATCCCGCCTGAACATGCGCTTTTTTAGTATGATCATTTGCCAATTTATACATGCGTATTTTCCATCCTTTTGTTTCTCATTCATTTTTAAGGAAATTTTAAGCTTAGGATATTAGACATATTTTGAAACTTTTTGTTAATCTAATCGTCATATACTGGTGTAATTATTGAATACGCGGGGAAGGAATTTTAACATGATGCAAAAATTAAAACGTGCTTATGAAAATACATTGGTTAAATGGACGTTTCATACGGGCTTTTATTTTCTGATATTAGTATTGCTCTTTTGGATGTATGGATTTCATACAGCCAATACCGGCACTTATATTTACAACGATTTCTAATCGGGGAGGATAACTATGAAACTACTTGATGCTATAAAAACATATGCAGACGCCAAGCCTCAGGCCGAAGCGTTTCGTTCCTTAGATCATTCCCTCACTTACGGGGAATTATGGGATTTGTCGGAGCGGGTTGCGTCCGGCATTCAAAAACATACGGCTGACGGTTCGAAAACACCTGTCCTGGTTTACGGACATATGGAGCCGAATATGATCGTTTCTTTCTTAGGAAGCGTCAAAGCGGGCCGCCCTTACATCCCTGTCGATGTGTCCATTCCGGCAGAGCGGATCGTCAAAATCATTGAAAGCTCAGGCGCAGAGCTGCTCATCAGCGTATCGGGCGATGCAGTCGATACGGGGAGCAATCTGATTAAAACCGTTACACCCGAAGAGCTTGCAGCTGACGGAGATGCAGACCTCAGCCGTGAGAACTGGGTAAAAGATCAGGACACGTTTTACATTATTTACACGTCCGGCAGCACGGGAAATCCGAAGGGCGTGCAGATATCAGCTGATAACCTGCAAAGCTTCACAGACTGGATCTGCAGGGATTTTCCTGTGGGCGAAGGCAAGACATTCTTAAATCAAGCTCCGTTTTCTTTTGATTTATCTGTCATGGACATTTTCCCGTCGCTTCAAACGGGAGGTACGCTGCACTGTGTAACAAAAGACAAAATCAATAAACCGAAAGTACTATTTGAAGAGCTAGAGAAATCCAAATTGAACGTCTGGACATCGACGCCGTCTTTCGTTCAAATGTGTCTGATGGACCCCGGCTTTACGCAGGAGCTCCTGCCTGACGCAGAAGTATTTATGTTTTGCGGAGAAGCGCTTCCGGCTGCCGTGGCACAGGAACTGTTAAACCGTTTTCCGAAGGCCCGCGTATTCAATACATACGGCCCGACCGAAACAACGGTTGCCGTCACCTCCGTGGAAATTACGCAGCAGGTCATCGATGAAAATGAATCTCTGCCCGTCGGATTTGCAAAACCCGATATGAATATCTTCATCATGGATGAAAACGGGAATAGGCTTCCGGACGGAGAAAAAGGGGAAATCATCATTGCCGGCCCGAGCGTAAGCAAAGGGTATCTCGGCGAGCCGTCTCTGACGGAAAAAGCGTTTTTCTCTGTTGACGGACAGTGGGCATATCATACGGGTGATGCCGGTTATGCTCAAGAAGGTCAGATTTTCTGCCAAGGACGCCTGGATTTCCAGATAAAGCTTCACGGCTACCGAATGGAGCTTGAGGAAATCGAAGTGCATGTAAGGCAGTCTCAATATGTACGCTCAGCGGTTGTCATCCCGTATCAGCCTAACGGACCTGTCGAATATCTAATTGCCGCCATCGTGCCTGAAAAACATGATTTCGAAAAAGAATTCCAGCTGACAAGCGCTATTAAGAAAGAGCTGGCCGCTTCGCTTCCGGCTTACATGATTCCGAGAAAATTCATTTATCAGGATCACATTCAAATGACTGCGAACGGAAAAATCGACCGTAAACGCATTGGCGAAGAGGTTCTTGTATGACGCCTTACAGCTCGTTTTTCTTCTTTATCTTACTTGGAATCCTTCTCTTGCCGACGATTATTTTAGGGCTGAACGGCAAGAGATTCCAAGGATACAACATGTTTATATCCATCATCGTATTGGCTTTGATTTTCTCGCATGATCTGCACGGCGTCATTGCATTATGTATCTTTACGCTGTGGCAGGTGCTGTTAATCAGGGGGTATCTCGCTTACAGACTGAAAGCCAACAGCGGCTTTGTCTTCAGCATGGCCGTGATCGCGTCCATTTTACCCCTGTTTTTATCTAAATTATGGCCGTTTTTCTTTCCGCCGGTGCCTCATCATCCGGTTCATAACCTGATCAGTTTCTTAGGAATTTCTTATTTGACATTTAAAGGCGTCCAGCTGATCATGGAAACGAGAGACGGGCTGATTAAAGAAAAAATGCCGCTTCACCGCCTTTTGTACTTTATTATGTTTTTCCCGACCATTTCTTCCGGTCCGATCGACAGATACCGCAGATTTGCCAAGGACGAACAGAAAGTATGGACAAAGGGAGAATATGCTGATTTACTGTATACCGGCATTCATAAAATTTTTATCGGTTTCTTGTACAAATTCATTATCGGATATGCGATTAACACGTATTTCATTATGAATCTGTCTCATATCACCCACAGCAAACTGTGGAGCAATGTGCTGTACATGTACGGATACAGCTTGTACCTGTTTTTCGACTTTGCGGGCTACACGATGTTTGCCGTCGGTGTCAGCTACATTATGGGTATCAAATCTCCGGAAAACTTTAATAAGCCGTTTATCAGCAGAAACATTAAAGACTTCTGGAACCGCTGGCACATGTCCTTATCCTTTTGGTTCAGAGACTACGTATTTATGCGCTTTGTTTTCTGGATGACAAAGAAAAAATGGATAAAGAACCGGATGGCCGTCTCGAACATCGGGTATTTCCTGCTGTTCATGCTGATGGGCGTCTGGCACGGACTCGCCCTGCAATATATTGTATACGGCCTGTACCACGCCGTATTAATGACCGGGTATAACTTTTTTGAGAAATGGAATAAGAAATACAAGTGGCTGCCCGCCAATCGTTTTACGGCGTTTTTAGCCATCGTCATCACATTCCATTTCGTATGTTTCGGATTTTATATTTTCTCAGGAAAACCATTTCATCACTAAAGGAGATTGAAAACACATGGAATTTAAACAGGAAGTATTAGACGTATTAGCTGAAGTTTGTCAGGAGGACGCTGTGAAAGAAAATCCTGATATTGAAATCTTTGAAGAAGGACTGCTTGATTCTTTCGGAACTGTAGAGCTGCTTGTTGCCATTGAAAACCGCTTCGGCATTACAGTGCCGATCACTGAGTTTGACCGTGACGAGTGGAATACGCCAAACAACATTGTAAACAAACTGACTGAGTTGAAGTAAATGAAAAAGCGTTTCTTTGGACCAATTATTTTAGCGTTTGTCCTGTTTGTCGGAGCTATCGCAGTTCCGGCTTCATGGCTTACGCGCTTCATTCCTGAAAAACGTGTCGAAGAGTCGGCAGCGGCCTTAAACCCGAATATGTTCCAAGGGCTCTATCTGCAAAACAAAATGTTCGAAGACTCGAAGTATCTGCCGATTTTCGGTTCTTCCGAGCTTTCAAGATTAGATGAGTTTCACCCGTCCAACTATTTTCAAGTGAACAACCAAGGCTTTACGCCTTATCTTGTCGGAAAAGGCGGGGATCAATCCCTGATACACGCCGTAAACTTTGCGGCGCATTACCAGCAGCTGAAAGGCAAAAAACTGGTATTTATTGTTTCTCCTCAATGGTTTATTAAAAAAGGTTCTGATGAACAGCACTTTGCACCGAATTTTTCATCACTTCAGGCATTGGATTTAGCATTTAATGACCAGATTGATCCCGCGGTCAAAAAGAACATGATGAAACGCATGCTTCGTTTTAAAGTCGTTCAGCATGATGCCGTCCTTTCTGAATTGTACAAAGGAATGGTCAACGGCCAATCATGGAAAGTGAAAACGGTCATGCCGGCCGCCAAGGCTTACTATTCTCTGCTTGAGAAAAAAGATCTTTATTATTCAATGGGAGAAACCAAGGGTCCTGAGCGGACGATCTCTGAAAACCTAAAAGGAAAATCGTGGTCAGAGTTAAAAACAGCCGCCGCGCAATTAGGAAAACGGAGTTCCAAGTCCAATCCTTTCTATATCGATGACACTTCTTATAAAAAAATTAAGCCGAAGTTAAAGAGAGTGAAAGGAATCAACAAAGGAAGAACATACGCCAAATCAGTCGAATATCACGACTTTGAGGATATGCTGGACATTCTGAAAGATGCCGGCGCTGAACCGATGTTCGTGGTTATTCCGGTCAACGGAAAATGGTATGACTACACCGGCTTCCCGAAAAAAGGCCGGACTGATTACTACAAAAAAGTCACAAAGCAAATTAAAGCGAAGGGCTTTCAGGTTGCCGACTTATCCGGGCACGAATATGATCCGTACTTTATGAAAGACACCATCCATATCGCCTGGAAGGGCTGGGTGTACGTCGATAAAGCGATGGAGCAGTTTTACAAAACCGGCAAAGTGACGGTTCACTGAGCACGGTGATGACCGAATACAGAAAAAACGAACACGCAGGGGGCATTCTTTCCCCTGCTTTTTGTGTGATTTGATTTTTTCACAAATTTGAGGAAAACTATTGCGAATATTTGTTGAAGGTATACAATAGAATATAAATTATTTTCAAATAAGTTTGACAATAACACCAATAGGGAGACAGAACATTATGAAACAAGACATTCGTGTTGAATTGACTTCAGCCAAAAAACCTAAACCGGACCCCCATAACCTTGCGTTCGGCCGAATTTTCACCGACCATATGTTTGTTATGGATTACGATGCGGATCAAGGCTGGTACGATCCGAGAATTATCCCTTATCAGCCCTTCTCAATGGATCCTGCGGCTATGGTCTATCATTACGGCCAAACCGTCTTTGAAGGGCTTAAAGCGTATGTAACGAAGGATCAGGAGGTGCTTCTGTTCAGACCGGAGAAAAATATGGAGCGCCTGAATCAGTCAAATGACCGTCTTTGCATCCCGCTCATTGATGAAGAGCTTGTTCTTGAAGGCCTGAAACAGCTCGTAGCCATCGACAAAGACTGGATTCCGAAAGCGGAAGGCACTTCCCTTTATATCCGTCCGTTTATCATTGCGACCGAGCCTTTCCTCGGTGTAGCGGCATCCCATACGTACAAGCTTTTTATCATTCTGTCACCGGTCGGCTCTTATTACAAAGAGGGCATTAAACCGGTGAAAATCGCCGTGGAAAACGAGTTCGTGCGCGCCGTCAAAGGCGGTACGGGAAACGCGAAAACGGCCGGCAACTACGCTTCAAGCCTGAAGGCGCAGCAGGTTGCAGAGGAGAAGGGCTTTTCCCAAGTGCTATGGCTTGACGGCATTGAGAAAAAATACATCGAAGAAGTCGGCAGCATGAACATCTTTTTCAAAATCAGCGGCGAGATTGTGACGCCCGAGCTGAACGGAAGCATTCTTGAAGGAATTACGAGAAATTCCGTCATCACCCTGCTCAAACATTGGGGATTGACTGTGTCTGAGCGGAAAATTTCGATCGATGAAGTCATTCAGGCGCATCGTGACGGCCGATTGGAAGAAACGTTCGGAACCGGTACGGCGGCGGTCATTTCTCCGGTCGGCGAACTGATCTGGAATGATGAAAGTCTTGTCATCGGCAGCGGTGAAACCGGAGAGATCTCGAAGAAACTGTATGATACCATTACAGGCATTCAAAAAGGCGCAGAAGCCGACGTGTTCGGCTGGACGACGGAAGTCGCCTCATTAAGCGAATCAAAATAAACAAAAAACCCGGAATCGCTTCCGGGTTTTTTTGGTGCTTTTATGCTTCAATTGACTTAAAGAAATGAGGCAGATGTTCCTTGTGCGCTTCAAGCATTTCATCCAGAATAGCCTTTGCCACGGAGTCTGACGGGACGAGAGGATTGATCGTCATCGCAAGGAGCGCCGTTTGATAATCTCCCGTGACGGCTGCTTCAGCGGCCACGCGTTCAAATGATTTGATTTGCTGGACGAGCCCGCGGACGGATACCGGCAGATCACCGACGGCGATCGGTTTCGGTCCGTCTTTCGTTATGACACAGTTCACTTCGACTGCTGAGTCATTCGGGATGCTGGCGATCGCGCTGTTGTTTATCGTATTGACGGGCTGGATATCATGTTTGTCGTTATAGATGGAGCTGATCAGGTTGCAGGCCGCGTCACTGTAGTACGCTCCGCCCCGTTTCTCAAGCTGCGGCGGTTTGATAGCGAGATTCGGGTCTTTATACAGTTCGAACAGTTCTTTCTCAACCTTCTGCACGACTTCGGCGCGTGTGCCCTCCGTCTGTGACGCTTCTATTTCATGCTCGAGCATTTCTTTCGTTTTGAAATAATAGCGGTGGTAGCCGCAAGGAATCAGATCGAGCGCCTTCAGGAATTCAGGCTCCCATTCCGCTCCGGAAATGTTCTTCATCGTCATGGCGTTTTCCGGGTCTCCCATGGCTTCGATGACTTTATCCTTCACGCTGACGCCGTCTAAGAAAACATCTAATCCGAAGACCATGTGATTCAGCCCGGCAAATTGCACCTCGATCCGGCTGACATCGACATCCAATGCTTTTGCGACGCCCATTTTAATGCCGATCGGCACATTGCAGAGGCCGACGACTTTTGTAAGATTCGAGTAGCGGAGCAAGGCCTCGGTAACCATGCCGGCAGGGTTTGTAAAATTCACGAGCCATGCATTCGGACAAAGCTCTTCGATGTCTTTCGCGATTTCCAGAATAACCGGAATGGTGCGCAGCCCTTTGAATAAACCGCCCGGACCGTTTGTCTCCTGTCCGATCACGCCGTATTTTAACGGAATCCGTTCATCTTTGGCGCGGGCCTCAAGAAGACCGACGCGGAATTGAGTTGTTACGAAATCTGCATCCTTCAAGGCTTCTCTCCGGTCAAGCGTCAGGTGAACCTCTATCGGAACCCCCGCTTTTTCGACCATGCGTTTTGCAAGCGTGCCGACGATATTGAGCTTTTTCTCGCCTTCAGGAATGTCGACGAGCCATAATTCTCTGACAGGCAGTTCATCATAGCGCTTAATGATGCCTTCCACAAGCTCCGGTGTATAGCTTGAACCTCCGCCGATCGTTACAATTTTAATTCCTTTTGTCATATTTTTGCTCCCCCTTGCAGACTCACTTTTTCATAAATCTCGACTAACTCTGCGGCCAAGTCTTTCACGGTCATGGCATTCATTAAATGGTCTTGCGCATGTACCATCAAAAGCGTCATGTCTGTTTTTTCTCCGCCGGCTTCATTTTGGATCAGTTCGGTCTGATAATGATGGGCTTCAGTCAGTTCCCTTGCGGCTTCCTGAAGCTTTTCTTCCGCCAGGGCTCTGTCTCCCCGCTTTGCGGCGGCAATGGCCTCCATTGATGCGCTTCTGCCATTGCCGCCATGCAGGATGATCTGAAAAATGGTCTGTTCCATTTTCTCATTCATATCTTTCACTCCCTTTCTCTAAAGCACGGCTTTTTCGTCTCCCTGTACGGCTGGCGCCTGCGATTGTTCAAGTTCGTTTTCTTCTTTCAGCTTTTGCGAATCCCACATTCTGAAGAATGGATAGTACACGATAAAGGCTGCGATGATATTAATCGCCTGCATGACAGCCCCTGATATTTTTCCGCCTGTGGCCAGATAGCCGGAGAAAATCGGCGGCATCGTCCACGGGACGGCAATGCCGGCAGGTTTGGCGACGAGGCCTGTGCTCATGCCGATATAGGTAAGAGTCAGTGTGACAAGCGGTGTGATGATAAACGGGATGAGAAGCATCGGGTTCATGACGATCGGCATTCCGAAAATAATCGGCTCATTAATATTAAAGACGGCCGGCCCGATGGCGAGTTTCCCAAGCTGCTTCATCTGCTTGCTTCGCGCACGGAGAAACATGGTAACCACGAGCGCCAGTGTCGCGCCGCTTCCGCCGATGTTGATCCAGATTTCAAAGAACTGCTGGGTGAAAATATTCGGCAGCGCATCGCCCGCCTGAAATGCAATCCGGTTGGCATCCATCGCTCCGAACCAGATCGGCGCCATGACGCCGCCGACAATGTTCGCCCCGTGTAATCCGCACGCCCACAAGAGCATTTGAACCGCTTCGGCTACCAGGCTTCCGCCGAGACTTCCGCCAAGAATCGAAAGCGGTGTCCCCAGTACAACGCTTACAATATTATGAAGGCTTTCAAACGGCGTCGCTTCGACGATTAAACGCGCACCCCAGATGAGAAAGACGACGGCAAAACCGGGAATTAAAGCGACAAACGATTTGCTGACCGCCGGAGGCACGCCGTCCGGCATTTTGAAGACGAAATTCCGCTGGATGATCAAGCGGTAGATTTCCGTCGACAGCATGGCGATGATCATCGCGACAAACAGCCCTTTGCTTCCCATGAGAGAAAGCGGAATGCCGCCGCCGACCATGATTTCCTCTTTTGCGCCGGACGGCAGAAACGGAACTTTGTACGGCGTTGCCAAAAGAAACGCCGCCAAAGATATCGCACCGGCCGATAAAGCGTCCACCCCGTATTTTTCGGCCAGACGGTAGGCGATTCCAAAAGCGGCGACAAGGCCCATGATTTCAAAGGTCGCATCAACCGGATATTGCAGTTTTTGAGACCACGCGCTTCCGAACGTCTTTGCCATGAAATCCGCGTATCCCGGAATCGGCAGGTTGCCGATGATCAGAAAAAACGAACCGATGATGATAAGCGGCATGGTGAGGATGATCCCGTCACGCAATGCTTGCAGATGCCGCTGGGAAGCAATTTTCCCGGCAATGGGCATGACTTTCTCTTCTAAAAACTGATTCACCTTATTCACACGGCCCGCCCCTTTCTACGATGCGTTTCCGAGCAGTTCTGCTGATTTCAGAACCTCCGCTCCGTTGCATGTGCCGTAATGGACGGTATTAATGACTTCAACCGGCACTCCTTTTGATTCACCCAATTTTTTCAGCTGCGGAAGCAAATAACGGACTTGAGGCCCAAGCAGCAATACGTCCGCTTTATCTATATGCTGGTTGACTGAATCGCCTGACACAGCCCAGATTTTATATTCTTTTCCTTGTTCCTGCGCGCTTTTTTCCATCTTGGTGACGAGTAAGCTTGTTGACATCCCTGCTGCACAAACGAGTAATATATTCATGTAAAAGACCTCCTGAAAGTTTGATATTTTGTATGTCTCGGTGTTAGTACCATCATATTATGAAATCGCTTTCATAACTACTCAGGCTTTTTCCGCTGCTAACGGAAAAAAGGTGTATCCCGGTCTTTCTCTGATCGTTTGTCTCTGAATACTTGTAAAACCTCGTGATAGGCTGTGCATTTTAAGAGACGGCTTACCGCAGCCGGATCATCTAGCATGCCCCCTAGCCATTTGTACATATGCTGGAGGTCGGCTTTGCTTTCTTTCTCGACGCAGAGCAGGCAGACAAATTGGACACGCTTATCCGCCCAGTCAATCGGTTTCTTCAGCGTGCACACCGCCCAAAACGTCGTGTCTGTCTGCGGAACGAGCGGATGCGGAATCGCCGTGAGATTGCCGAAACTCGTGGGAGAAATCGCTTCCCTTTCAAAAATAGAATCGGTCAGAGTATCAGAAGCGAGGCCGGCTTTTGCAACCTGATGTCCGAGAAAACGGATGACGTCCTCCTTCGTCTCCAGATCCTGCTGCAAAAATACCAGCTCCGGTTTCAGAAAGTTCAATTGTTCCCGCTTTTCTTCCAGCATAGCGTCAATTTTTGTAAAATCCCCGCCGCCCAACAGTGTATGAACCTTTAATACGGGAACGGGCAGGTCTTTTTTGATCGGCACTGTGCTGACCACAAAATCAATCGACTCAAAAGAAAGCTGGTCAAGGCTGCAGTAATCAGCTGTTCCGACGATTTCAAGGCGCTTTGCGAACCGTGAACGGAGCTTTTCTCTTAAAAGCTGCGCGCTGCCGGCGCCGGACGCACAGACAATCAAGCAGCGCTTAGGCGGCCGTTCTGTCTTTCTCCTTTCGATGGCCGCTCCGAAATGAAGCGCCAAATACCCGATCTCATTTTCATGAATATCAATGCCGGTTTGCTCCTTAATCACGATTCCCGCAATCACTCCCGCTTCAAATGCTAGCGGGTAATTTTCCTTTATGGCGGAAAGCATCGGGTTTCTCAGGTTCATTCCGTACCGGTTTCGGTTAATCGCCGGCTTGATATGGAGCGCAAGACCTGCTTTCAGCTCATTGTCGTCCGTGATTCCGAGCTTCAGCTCCCGCTCAATGGCTTCAATCATCGCCTCTGTCAAACGGCTGGTCTCCCCGTCTATCAGCCTTGTAAGCTCTTTTCCTTCCATTTGTGACTGGGTCATGCGTTTTGTCCCGAGCAGGTGAATGGCGATATAGGCGGTTTCCTGTTCGGGAAAGGTGACGGATAGCGCCGATTCAAGCTCTTTGACGATGGCTTCCGCTGACTGATATTCTGTTTCAAGCTTAATATCATGAAGATCCTCCGGAATGAGAGATACATAGTTTTCTGTCCGGATTCGTTTGCAGGCAATGGCGATATGGATGATGAGATTGTTCAGGCCGAAGAAAGAAAGCGGGATCTTATGGTTTCGAACCTGCTTCATAATGGCTGATCGGATCACTTGAATGTCGTCTTTCGGCAGAATACCGGCCTTCTCACTCAGGAGATCAGGCTCAGGCTCGCGGTCGTCCACTAAGTATTCCGCCATACAATAACGGAGACGGAGCTCTTCGCCGCGCAGCTTAAAGCCGTAGTTCGGCCTTGTTTCCAAAATGATGTCATAGGGGCGGAGCCGTTTTTTTACTTCTTTCAGATCGGATTGAAGCGTGGATTTACTGATGAATAATTCTTCTGCCAAGTCATCCAGCTTGAGGTAGCCGTCGGTCAGAAGCAGTCTTTTCATCAGATAATTTATCCGTTCTTCGGGAAAAATCGGCACGGCGCTGTTCTGCTGGAAATTGTCCTGAAGCCAGTTTTTAAACGGCTGCTCATCCCGGATCAGCAGCTTATAGCCGCTCCCTCTGACAGATTGAATGGAAGCGCCGTGTTTTTCGACAATGGTTTGCAGTTCCTTTATGTCATTGCGGACCGTCCGCGTCGTTACCTTTACTTTTGCAGCGATGACTGAGCTTGTAACCGGTGTTTCAGCAGCTAAAAGCAAGCGCAGAAGTTCACGAAGCCGCCCATGAAGCATGAGAAAAACCTCCTATCAGATCAGATGCAGACGTAAAAAATAGGCAAAAAGGATGAAAAAGGGGTAAATGTATGTAAATTCTATAATGAGGAGGTTTTCAAGTCAATGCAGCAGCCTGAGGAAAAGCCCGTAAAAAAACAGCCGGATCAGCCGGCTGTTCGGGAAGCGGACATGCGGTTTCGCTTAGATGACTTCCGTTCTTTTACGATTTTTCTGATGATCGGATAGATGACGGGCGCCCATTTGATAATTGTTTTGAAAAGTTTTTTCAATGTTTGAATCCCCTTTCTTTTACCTTGTCTTTCCCCTGTTATCAGCGGCTGTAAACATGGTCAGCGTGAGACATACCGGTTCCCCGTCACCCAATAGCGCCACGGATAATCCCGGGCTTCTCCGCTGTTGTCAATCCCGATTCTCGGGCCTGTTGATATATGCTCCGGTGTAAAGCCTTCCGTAATATACAGCGGCTGTTCCGTGATCATGCCGCCGTAGTCGTTCATTGAAATGCCCATCGCCTTCGTCAGCTTCCCCGGGCCGTTTGTCCACTCTCTCGGGGGTCTGCCCGGTCTCCTGCGCTCCATCAGGAACTGACCTTCATGGGGCTCTGCCGCCCTGATTAACACGGCCTGCGGAATGCCGATGTCAGCGGCGACGACGTTCATTAATGTATGGGTGTGCATGACGTATGTATAAATGCGGCCCGCCTCGTGGAACATAATTTCCGTCCGTTTCGTGCGCCGGTTGCCGAAGCTGTGCGCCGCCCGGTCATCCGCTCCCATATAAGCTTCCGTTTCCACGATAAAGGCTGAAGCCGTTCCCTCATCCGTCTCTTTTACTAAGAGACAGCCGAGCAATAAAGGAGCAAGCTCTACTGATGGCCTTTGGTAAAATTCAATCGGCAAAGGCTTTCGTTCTCCCGCCATTTGTCTCCCCCCTTTCTGATTATATTCAATTCCCTCTTTCACGTTTTTCACTTCTTTTTTACAATATAAACATGAAAGAAAAAAGGGCATCATTGTTGAACACTCTATTGCGTTTTGAAAATCGGCTGGTTATAATATGATGGTTCAAATGAAAATGATTCTCATGTTCAATAAATACCGGACAATGATCATAAAAGTAGGTGAATTGATTTTTGAGCGATTCTGTCACGTCCGCAAGCCGTCTGATCAGCATCTTAAAAAACGGGGTTTTCTTCCTGATCGCGGTAATCGGACTGCTTGTGTCTATTTTTTTCGCCGTCTCATTCGGCGCGAAAGACATTACTTTACATACGGTGTGGTCGGCGATTGCTGATTACAATCCAAACATGACGGGCCAGCAGATCATTCATGAATTGCGTCTTCCGAGAGTGCTCGGCGCGGCCGTTACAGGAGCCGCCTTTGCAGCAGCCGGCGCCCTCATGCAAGGTGTCACGAGAAACCCGCTTGCCGATTCGGGTGTCTTAGGCGTAAATGCAGGAGCCATGTTTGTTGTTGCGCTCAGCTTTGCTTTTTTCCCTCATTTATCATACGCCCTGCTGATGGTGATGTCGTTTTTGGGCGCACTGGCAAGCACAGGCTTGATTTTCTTTATCAGCGCGGCGGGAAAAAGCAGCATGACACCTTTAAAAGTGACGCTTGCCGGGGCGGTTGTAGCCGCTCTATTACATTCACTCAGCACAGGTGTGGCGATTTATTACGATTTAAGCCAGGATTTGGCCTTCTGGTACGCCGGCGGGGTCTCAGGAATCAAGTGGGCTCATTTACAAGTCCTTGCTCCCGTGATTGCGGTCTTCATCATTCTCGCGACATTCATGGGCCGGTCCGTCACCCTTCTCTCAATGGGAAATGACGTTGCGGCGAATTTAGGGGTGAACACCGCTCTGACGCGAGCCGCGGGATTAATGATCGCCGTCGTTCTTGCCGGTGTGTCTGTTTCCGCTGCCGGTGCAATCGGCTTCGTCGGGCTGGTCATCCCCCATATCGCCCGCAAGATCGTCGGCGTTACGTACAGGCTGATTATTCCGATGTCCGCGTTGCTTGGGGCGATTCTTTTGATTTTGGCCGACTTGGCCTCGCGCACGGTCAGTCCCCCGAGAGAATTGGCAATAGGCATCATGGTCGCACTTGTCGGTGTCCCTTTCTTTCTTTATATTGCCCGCAAGGAAGGGAGAGAATTATAAATGAAGGTGCAGAAGGAAACCAAAAAAGCGGCGGCGGCAGGCCTCATTCTGCTGATCATCGCCGTTTGCATTATTCTGATCGGGCTGCATACGGGCTCATTCCGGCTTTCTCCCTTTACAGTGGGAAAAACGCTGTTCGGATACGGCACGTTTCAAAGTACAACCGTTTTATTCGATTACCGGCTCCCCCGGATACTGGTGACGATGCTGGCCGGTATCGGCTTAGGCGTGTCGGGCGCTATTTTGCAGGGCGTGTCCCGGAATCCGCTTGCCGATCCGGGTATCCTTGGGCTTCATGCCGGGGCTTCGTTCGGTCTGATGATGTATATCACGTTCTTTCATTCACTCGAGGCGCAGGCGTCAATGTTCATCCCGTTATTTACGTTTGCGGGCGGAACCCTCGCCGCTCTGCTGATCGTAGTGCTCACGTACGACAGGCTGAACGGCTTTTTAACGATCCGCATGCTGTTAGTCGGGATCGCCGTTTCCGCAGGCTTCAGCGCCGTTACATTGTTTATGTCGCTGCGTCTGAATGAAGAAACCTATACCTTCGCTTCCCGCTGGCTGGTGGGGAACGTTTGGGGCAGGGACTGGATTCACGTGTGGTCTCTATTGCCCTGGATCGGCATTCTCGCACCGCTTGCATGGCTTAACGCCCGGTCTTTGAACATTTTAATGCTCGGTGACCAGGCCGCCGCGGGACTTGGCGCACACGTGCAGAGAAAAAGGATCATGCTGATCGCCATAGCAGTCGGCCTGTCCTGCGCGAGTGTGGCGATGGCCGGCGGAATCGGCTTTATCGGCTTTGCCGCCCCTCACTTGGCGAGACGGCTCGTCGGCACCATGCATCAGCACATCATCCCGATTGCGGGGTTAATCGGCCTCGTCATTCTTGTCGCGGCAGATACCATCGGCCGCTCTTTGTTTCAGCCGAACGCCATTCCGGCCGGGGTGGTTGCGGCAGCCATCGGCGCGCCGTATTTTCTCTATCTGGTTATGAAAATCAAAACATAAAACAAGGAGTCTTCTCATGAAAAAAATAATTGCCCTCGTCAGTTTCATGTGTATTTTCTTATTGGCTGCCTGCCAATCCGATTCAACACAGCCGGAGACAAAAAAGGCAACCGGTGATCATAAAATCGCTTCGATGTCCATTCACCTGACAAATGACCTGCTGGCTCTCGGCATTACACCGGCCGGTTCCGTCGTGGGCGGAGAATTAAAAGATTTTCTCCCTCATGTAAAAAATCAGCTGAAAGACACGAAAAAACTCGGCCCTGCCTCAGATCCGGATATGGAAGCGTTACTCGAACTGAACCCTGACAACATTTATCTTGATAAAGAATTTGCAGGAAAAGATGTGTCAAAATACAAGAAAATCGGAAACACACACGTTTTCGACCTTGATAAAGGCACTTGGCGCGATCATTTAAAAGACATCGGAAAAATCGTCAACCGTGAAAAAGAAGCGAAAACCTTTATTCAAGATTACGAAGATGAAACAAAACAAGTCAAATCTATGATCGATAAGGAATTAGGGAAAAACGCCAAAGTCATGGCGATCCGCGTGAATGCAAAAGAACTTCGCGTCTTCAGCACACGCCGCCCGATGGGTCCGATTCTGTTTGATGACCTGAAACTGAAGCCTGCTGACGGCATTAAAGACATGAACACCTCCCGCCCTTATGAGGTCATTTCTCAAGAAGTGCTGCCGGATTACAACGCAGATGCGATTTTCGTGGTCGTTAACAGAGACGACAAGTCACAGCAAGCTTTTAAAGAATTGCAAAAAAGCGCTGTATGGAAAGGGCTGAAGGCCGTGAAAGCAAACCACGTCTATAAGATTGCCGATCAGCCTTGGCTTGATTATTCGGCACTGGGAAATAAATTAGCAATGGATGAAGCGAAAAAGCTGTTCCAAAAATAAACATGAGCCGGTTTTGCAAAACGTGCAAAGCCGGCTTTTTTATATTGTTATTTACTTATATAAACAGATGCTTATATAATGATGTAAAAAAGGAGTGAGAGCATGCAACGACAGCATAACGCCTTAAGTTCCGAAGGGGTCAGCCAATGCCTCAAGCTTCTCAGCGACACGACAAGGCTTTTGATGCTGAAGTTTCTGAAGGAGAAGGAATACTGTGTCTGTGAGCTGACGGCCATTTTTGGTATGAGTCAGCCCGGCATCAGCCAGCACTTGCGGAAATTAAAGAACGCCGGGCTTGTGCGGGAAAGGCGGGAAGGCCAGTGGCGGTACTATGCCATTCATCCGTCCGGTCCGGAATACGCGCTGGTCCGCTCCATTCTGCAGCAGATAGACGAAAAGGACGGCGTTTTACAGACATTGCGGCAAAAAGAAGTCGCTGTTTCATGCCGATAAGGAGGATATATTCTTGGGAATTGCGGTTTTATCAGCGCTGATTTTTGTGCTGACACTTGTATTTGTCATTTGGCAGCCGAAAAACATATCAATCGGCTGGTCTGCCTGCGGCGGAGCGGTCCTCGCTTTGATTGCGGGGGCAGTCAGCCTGCATGATATTGCGGAAGTGACGGGAATCGTCTGGAATGCGACACTTGCCTTTATCGCCATTATTATCATTTCATTGATTCTTGACAGCATCGGGTTTTTTGAATGGGCCGCGCTGCATATGGCCACGGCGGCCAAAGGCAGCGGGCTGCGGATGTTTCTGTATGTTTCCGTCTTAGGGGCTGTGGTCTCCGCCCTGTTTGCCAATGACGGAGCGGCGCTCATTTTGACGCCGATCGTACTGGCGATGGTGCGGGCTTTGGATTTACCTGAAAAGCTGATTTTACCGTTTATTATCGCCGGAGGGTTCATCGCCGACACCACCTCGCTCCCGCTCGTGGTCAGCAATTTGGTCAATATCGTATCCGCGGATTACTTTCATATCGGATACATTCAATATGCATCACGCATGCTGGTGCCCAACCTCTTTTCTTTGGCGGCAAGCATTTTGGTGCTGTATCTCTATTTCAGAAAAAACATTCCGAAACGGTTTGACACCGGCCTTGTGAAACATCCTGCATCCGCCATTAAGGATGAGCGCCTTTTCCGGTTATCATGGGGTGTCCTGGCCGTTTTATTGATCGGGTATTTCGTCAGCGCGCTGCTGTCGATCCCTGTGTCCTTCGTTGCCGGCTCCATCGCGGTTGTTTTTCTCATTCTGGCGCAGCGAAGCCCCGCCGTCCCTGCAAAACAAGTCATCAGGGACGCCCCGTGGGCCATCGTGTTTTTTTCTGTCGGCATGTATGTTGTCGTGTACGGCTTGCGGAATGCCGGACTGACGGATCTTCTTTCTCAGCTTATTCAGAAAGCGGCGGATCACGGACTGTTTGCGGGGACACTCGGAATGGGTTTTATCGCTGCGGTTCTGTCCTCCGTTATGAATAACCTGCCGACGGTGATGATTGACGCCATAGCCATCAGCGGAACGGACGCTCACGGGCTGATGAGAGAAGCATTGATTTACGCGAATGTTATCGGTTCGGACCTCGGGCCGAAAATCACGCCGATCGGGTCGCTGGCGACATTGTTATGGCTCCATGTGCTGAGCCGGAAAAACGTGAAAATTTCCTGGGGAATGTATTTCAAAACAGGTCTGATATTAACCGTTCCGACGTTATTCATCACCCTGATCGGGCTTTATTTATGGCTGTTATGGCTGGCCTGATTATAGAACGGCGGATCTTTAACGCCGATTGCGGAATAACCTCTTCTTTTGAAAACCGGTTTTAAAAAATGGCTCTGCTGGGCATATTGATACCGTTCAAAAAGGAGGGTTCAGCAATGGAAAATAACAAAGACAGCGAAGAAGCGCTTTCCAGTAAGACGACCGGTAAAGGCGAGTCAGAAGACACGCTGACAAACCGGCAGGGCCATCCGGTCACTGACAACCAGAATGTCAGGACAGTCGGCAATAGAGGGCCGACGACATTGGAGAATTATGATTTTTTGGAGAAAATCAGCCACTTTGACCGTGAACGGATTCCGGAGCGCGTCGTTCACGCGCGCGGCGCCGGTGCACACGGATACTTTGAGGCGTACGGAAGTTTTGGAGACGAGGAGATTTCAAAATACACAAGGGCGAAGGTGTTCCAAAAGAAAGGAACGAAAACACCGGCGTTTGTTCGCTTCTCAACCGTCAATCACGGAAAGCACTCGCCGGAAACACTGCGTGATCCCCGGGGTTTTGCCGTTAAGCTTTATACGGAAGACGGCAACTGGGATCTGGTCGGCAATAACTTGAAAATCTTTTTTATCCGTGATCCGTTGAAGTTTCCGGATCTTGTTCACGCATTTCAGCCTGATCCGGTTACGAACATACAGGACGGTGAGCGTATTTTCGACTTCATCTCCCAATCACCGGAAGCGACTCATATGATCACTTTCTTGTTTTCGCCGTGGGGCATCCCGGCCAACTACCGGCAGATGCAGGGCTCAGGCGTCCATGCGTACAAATGGGTCAATGAAGAAGGAAAAGCCGTGCTCGTCAAATATCACTTTGAACCGAAACAGGGCATCCGCAACCTGACACAGAAGGAAGCGGAAGAGATTCAGGGGAAAAACTTTAACCATGCGACACAGGATTTGTATGACGCGATTGAAAAAGGCGATTATCCGGAGTGGGAAGTGTATGCCCAAATCATGACTGATGACGAGCATCCCGAACTGGATTTTGATCCGCTTGACCCGACAAAGCTGTGGTATAAAGACGATTTTCCTTGGAAGCCGATCGGCAAATTGGTGCTCAATAAAAATCCGGAAAACTACCATGCCGAGGTGGAACAAGCCTCATTCGGAACGGGCGTGCTGGTGGACGGGCTTGATTTTTCAGATGATAAATTGCTTCAAGGGCGGACATTCGCCTATTCAGATACCCAGCGGTACCGCGTCGGCGCAAATTACCTGCAGCTTCCGATCAACTCGCCGAAAAAGCATGTCGCCACCAACCAGGAAGGCGGGCAAATGCAGTATCGGGTCGATCGGGCAGAAGGGCAAAACCCGCACGTCAACTATGAGCCGTCTATTATGGGCGGACTGAAAGAAGCGAAGCAGGATGGGAAAGACCATACGCCTCATGTCGAAGGCGATGTGAAGCGGGAAGCGATCGACCGGTCGAATAACTTCGGCCAAGCCGGAGAAACGTACCGCCGCTTTTCGGAATTTGAACGGAACGAATTGATCACAAACTTGGTCAATACGCTCTCTTCCTGCCGGAAAGACATTCAGGACCAAATGATTGAGAATTTCACAAAAGCAGATCCGGACTACGGAAAACGCGTGGCTGAAGGGCTGAAAAAAGCCTCCGAAAGCAACAGCGGCGGACCGATCGGCACTACGGATGCGGCAAAGGCGGCAAAGCAGGCTGAACGGGAAAGCCATCCGTCAGATCCGTATTAAACAAAAAAACAGGACAATCGCGTCCTGTTTTTTTTGAGCTAATTAAGCTCCTGTATATTCTGCTCCGCCACAGCCGCAAATACTTTCGGCTCCGGACGGTCAAGATCTTCATGGAATAAACTTACTTTATGGATCTGCCGGTTGTCGTACAGATGAAAGTAATAGCTCCCCGTGTCACAGCACATGACGGACGTATACTGTGTATAATCAATTTCATTCTCCTCGGTGATCACGGCGCCTTTTGGAATATTCATATTGGACAGCACGTGAAAAGCGGCCGTAACGCCATCTGTTTCTTGAGCGGCAGGCTCTAAATGCTCTTTCAGATAAGCGGCCCTGATGAATCGGGATGGCGGCGTGTAGTCACCGGGAAGCCCGATCGTTCCAGATCCTTGGCCGAATGCGGTTAATGCCATTCCGCCCAATGTTTTGCTTTCTGACTGCTGCGGCCTGATTCCGATATAATGGCGCAGATTGGTCACATGCCAAGGAAATTCAGGACTGTTGGTCATCACTCCGGGTTTGTTGTCATAGACTTTCATACCTTCCGGCGTCGGCTCGATCACAATACAGCTCCCCGTGCGGTCTGATAAAATCCAATGAAGGGGCAGCACCGTATCCAATAACATTAACTTCTTCTCTACAATTGTCAGTGAAGCGAGCTTTTCCTTTACGTCTTCAAGAGATTCACAGTTTGATAAGGTCCATGTGACGAACTCATGAGGAGCGATGTGGCACGTGCCCTCCCGTTCCGCTTTCTCGTATCCCGCAAAGCCCGGAAAATACAGCGTCGCACAAGACAGCCCTTTTTCATTCACGCCGTCGGCAAACAGAATATTGCCGAGATTTCTCCCCATGCCGATAAATGCGTATTTCGTCTTATGCAGCCTGCCGTCAGCTTCGCTTTTCCAGCTGTACTGACGAGGGTACAGCATGACGTCGGTGTCGAGCTGAAAAGCAAAATCCATCGTTCGCGCCAATAGGTGATTACCATCTGCCGTTTTCAATGTAAGACTTGTACACATATCATCAATCCCCTTTTCATTTATGAAATTTACACAAAGTAAACTATTCTTAAAGCTTAGCGAATAATGATTCCATTCGTCAAAAGATTGACACATTTCTCCTTCATACATATTAGTCCGTAAGCATATCCATGCCTCTTAAACCCCGGTAAATCGTTTTGGCGGCAGTGTCTGTTCAGTTTCACAAAAAATCTCAGAACGGCTGTCAGCGAGGCTTTACAATGTTTTTCCTGTGTACTGGAATTTGTAAACGGTAAGTCAATCTGTTAAGCTATGACTTTATGTTAAAAGAAGACATACGGAGGAGATTATCTATTGAAAGTAGAAAGGCGAACGATTGAACATATTCCGCATCACGAAAGACACGGAAAGGCCAAAGATTTATTCCCCGTTTGGTTCGGGGCGAATATGCATATAACGACGTTAGTCACAGGCACACTGCCCGTTACAATGGGACTCGATCTCTTTTGGAGTATCGCCGCCATTATGATCGGAACCTTTATCGGCGCAATCTTTATGGCGTCTCATTCCGCACAAGGACCTCAGCTCGGAATTCCGCAAATGATTCAAAGCCGCGCGCAATTCGGCGTGATCGGAGCGATTCTGCCCCTCTTTTTGGTCATGTTTATCTACCTGGGCTTCTTTGCGAGCAGTACGATTCTCGCAGCCGGTACACTGAGCAGCTTTGTACCGATTCCGGCTTCATGGTGTATTATCGGCTTAAGCGCCATCTGTTTTTTACTCACGATCTACGGTCATGATCTGATTCACAAAATGCAGAAAATCCTCTCTTGGACCTCCTTTGCCGTTTTTTTTGCTGCAACGATTCTTATTTTTCAACTGCCGATTCCCTCAGGAAGCTGGGCGCCCGGCTCATTAGATCTGCCTGTTTTCTTAGTGGCGGTCAGCGCGGTGGCCACATGGCAGCTGGCATACGCGCCATATGTCGCAGATTATTCCCGTTATCTTCCGGTCAAAACACCGGCATCGCATACCTTTTGGTACAGCTACGCAGGTACGTCAGTCAGTTCTATCTGGATGATGCTTCTCGGCGCTATTTTGACGACGGCGCTCCCGGGATTCACTGCTAATGCCGGAAATGAAATTGTCCGATTGTTCGGCCCGTTTTCCTTTATTATGCTGATCATCGTCCTGTTCGGACAAATGGCGATCAACGTCTTTAATTTATACGGAGCCTTTATGTCAACCACGACCACCTTGGAGCCGTTTTTAAAACTGAAGGTGACGCCGAAAACGAGAGTGGTAATGATCCTTTATGTGACGGCAGCGGGTACTGTGTTAAGTCTTCTAGGCCAAAACAATTTCATGGAACTGTTTTTAAATTTCATCTTTTTTATCAGTTATTTCTTAATTCCATGGACAGCGATCAACCTCGTGGATTACTATTTTGTCCGCCGCGGAAAATACCACGTCAAATCAATGTTTGACGTCAACGGACAATACGGCAGGGTCAACTGGATTACAGCGGCCGCCTTCGTTTTGTCGATCATATTAGAAATCCCATTCATCAATACATCCTTTTACATCGGACCGCTCGCAGAAATATTCGGCGGAGGCGACATTGCCTGGGTCGTCGGGCTGGCCGTTCCGTCGCTGTTGTATTATGTTCTGATGAAATCAAGGTTAAAACAAAAAGAGGCGCCTTCCCTATGAAGACGCCTTTTCTTTATTCATATTTCTTCCATACACGCGGCAGCAGTCCGGAAAGTTCGTGCGCCAATAAGGTATGTGCGGAGCGCTCTTCCGTCCATAACTCCGCACATTCGCCGTGAAGGCGGACGGCGTTCAATACGGCATGTTTCGGGTCTTGATGACAGCACAGCATACCGAGAATCATTCCCGTCAGCGTGTCGCCCGTCCCGCCTTTTGCAAGCGCGCCGTTTCCGGTTGTATTCCGACGGCACTCCCCGTCAGGAAAAGCGATAATGGTTTCGTTTCCTTTCAGGACAATCGTGACATGAAGCCGCTCCGCCCATTCCGCGGCATATGCCGCTCTATTCTGTTGAATCTCTTGAATCGGAAGGCCGGTCATTCTTGAAAATTCGCCGGGGTGAGGCGTCAAGATCACCGGGGCTTTCCTTTCCGGATAGGTTCTTTTCGTTATGGCGCCTGCATCCAGTATGACGGGATAATCGGCAGAAAGCAGCTGGTCAGCCGCCTGCTGCACTTCGTCCGTTTGGGGAAGCCCCGGCCCGATGGCCGCGGCCCGGATGGTTTCTTCCGGCTGACCTGCCGCGGCTTTTTGCCACCCGTCCCGCCAGTACGTCGCTTCCGGCAGCACCGGGACAATGAGCGGGATGACGCCTGCCG
This sequence comes from Bacillus sp. 01N42_2, assembly GCF_056399565.1. Classification (NCBI taxonomy): domain Bacteria; kingdom Bacillati; phylum Bacillota; class Bacilli; order Caryophanales; family Bacillaceae; genus Bacillus; species Bacillus sp. 01N42_2. The sequence continues at coordinate 596,472 of NZ_JBFTRO010000001.1, forward strand.
ATGTACCGATGACGAGCTTGCCGACACCGCTTCTCATCGCGCCCAAACCTGCAAGAAGGGCGGCTCCCGGCATGTCATCGCTTCCGGCCAGCAATAACGCCGTCCCGAACGTCCCCTTATGGCTGTCTGCCTCACGCTTTGGCAATGTATCTTTCACATCCCGTTCCGTCCAGTCCAGTATGTTCATCTCTGTACCTCCTCTTCTGTCTCTTATTTATATTCCAAACAAGAAGAGATTTTAAACCGCACAAAAAAACAGCCGCACATTTGCGGCTGTTTATGTTCTGATCGGAACATCAAGACGGTAAAGCTTCCGGTACCGTTCGTTTTCTGCAAGCAGCTCTTGATGGGTTCCTTCCATTTCTGCTTTTCCATTTTCTAAAAAGACAATCTTATCAGCTGTTTCCACACCTGCTAGATGGTGTGTAATCCAGAGAATCGTTTTCTCTTTAAAGACGTCAAAAATCGTATCAAGCAATTCGCGTTCAGTAATTGCATCAAGGCCGACCGTCGGTTCATCAAGAATAATGACCGGCGTGTCTTGGAGCAGAATGCGGGCAAGCGCGATCCGCTGCCGCTCCCCGCCTGAGAAACGAATCCCCGTCTCCTCCACGGACGTTTCATACCCGTCAGGCAATGATTCAATATAGTCGTGCAGCTTCACTTGCCGCGCCGCACGCTTAACATCTTCATCACTCGCCTTGCCGTTTCCGAGCCGGATATTGTTCATAATGCTCGTATTAAAGAGATGAGGCTTCTGATTCAAAACGGCTACCGCTGAGGAAATCTGATCCTGCACGGCCGCAGTTTCCAGCCCGTTCAGTGTCACTTTGCCTGAATCGGGAACTAAGGCGCCTTCAATTAAAGCGAGAGAGGTCGACTTACCGGACCCGCTCCTGCCGAGCAGCGCCATTTTTTCACCCTGGCGGAGAGTGAAGGAAAAGCGGTCAAGCACATGACTGTGCTGATCATAAGAAAATGACACGTTATCAAACATCAGTGTCACATCAGTGACATCCAGTTTCTCATCTGACTGCTTCACCTCACGCCCCCGCAGCTCCGGAGCAGCCTTACTCATTCTTCTGATCGAATCCTGATAAGAAGGCACTTCCGTCAGCGCATCCGAAAGGGGCAAAAACGCCTCCGTCAATGGAAATACAACAAGCACAAAGGCCGCGATCATCGTGTTGGCGATGCTGCCGTCCGCATACTGACCCGCCGTCCAGAACAGCATGATCAATATGAAGCCGCCGACAAGGCATTGTGCGGCGAGATCGCGCAGCCTCGTAAATCGCTGGCGTTTGCTCTCAAGGTCAAACCATGCCTTTTCTTTCTCTTCATAAGAGGAAATAAAGGCGGCCTGACGTCCCGAGAACATCCAGTCGCTCACGCCGAGTACGGCATCGGTCAGCCGGCTGTAGAGCGTATTCCGTCCGCTTTTCAGCTTCATGTTTTTCGCTCTCGTCACAAGAAGCGACACAACCGGAAATAAGACAACCAATACAAACAGGTAAATCGCCGCAAGAGCGGCAAACGGCCAGGAAAAAAAGCCGAGCCCGATAACGGATGCCGCATAGAGCAGCAAAGCGGAAACCCCGGGGAAAATCGTTTTTAAAAACGCATCCTGCAAATGCTCAATATCCTCAGCCAAAATGCCGAGCATGTCGCCCGTTCGGAAACGGGAAGAGAGCATGAGAGAGGCCGGCTCCAGCAGATTGTAAAGCCGCACCCGCATGTCGGACACGATTTTCAAAATGATGTGATGCCCCGTCAGACGCTCGGCATACCGGGAGACTGAACGGGCGATCCCGAAGGTGCGCACGGCCACAATCGGAACGTACACCAGCAGGATATTCTCAGGCCTTGTCGCCGACTTTGAGATCAAAAAACCGGAAGTAAACATGAGAAAGGCCGCCGAAAAAATCGTCACCGCGCCTAAAAAAATCACAAGAACAAACAAACGGGCATTTTGCTTAATATACGGCAGAATCCATTCTTCTTTCCTCATGTTCTTTCCCCCAGTTGCGCCTCTACAAGTTTGGCGTATACGCCTTGTTTCGCCATCAATTCGTCGTGGGTGCCGATTTCCGCCACCGCGCCGTCATCAAGCACGATAATTTCGTCCATTTCAAGCATCCAGTGAAGACGATGAGTGGCCAGAAAAACAAGCTTATTTTCAAACAGGTCTTTCATCGTTTCTTTTATTTCATACTCTGTTTCAATATCAAGGTGAGCGGTCGGCTCATCCAAAAGGAGAATCGGACGGTTTCCTAAAAAGGCTCTGGCCAGCGCGACACGCTGAGCCTGCCCTCCGCTGAGCGCCCGTCCGCCCTCGCCGATCCGGCCGTCAAGACCGCCGGGCAGATCACGAATCAGTTCGGAAAGACCCGCCGAAGCAGCGGCCTGCGCCGTTTCCTCACGGGAAGCATCAGGATGATAAAACCGGATATTATTCAAAAGCGTGTCATCAAAAATGTACGGATGCTGCGGAATATAGAGCAGCTGCTTCTGCCAGCCGTCCGACTGCAGATGCGAGCGGGATTCACCGTTTACCTTGATCTCACCGGACGCAGGCTCTAAAAAGCCGCCCAGCACATCAATGAGAGTCGATTTTCCCGCGCCGCTTTCCCCGATAATCCCGATTTTTCTCTTCCCTTTAAAGGACAGATTAAATTCAGACATCGATTCACGGACGGACAAACGCGTAAGCTGTAATTCATCTCCGTCAGTCCACGTATCAAGCTCGAGCGGCTTTTCTTCTTTAAAACCGGGCTGCGTCAAAATCGCCTGAATGGTTTTTCCCGCTTCCTGCCCGTTTAATGTCGCGTGGTAATCATTTCCCACCTCGCGGACCGGGAGAAAGTATTCAGGCGCGAGAATCAGCGCGGTCAATGCCGGAGCGAGAAGAATCTGTCCGTCTATCAGCCGCAAGCCGAGGAACACCGCCACTGTCGCCACCGACAGCATCGTGAAGAAATCAAGGGCGAATGATGATAAAAACGCGACCCGGAGTGTGCTCATCGTCGCCTTGCGGTATCTCTCACTGACATGAAAAATATTTTTGCTGTGTGATTTGCTTAATCCTAAAAACCGCAATGTCTCCAGTCCGCGGAGCGAATCCACGAAATGATTGGAAAGCGTCTGATAGGACTTCCATTGGCGATCAGCTTTTTTCTGTGCGACAAGTCCGAGCAGGATCATAAATACAATCAAAATCGGAAGCGCAAGAATCAGAATCAAAGCCGATGTTTTATCCTGAAAAAACACATAAATGACAACGGCAGCCGGCACGATCGCCATGCTGACCATTTTCGGCAGAAACAGCTCTAAGTAGCGGCGGAACTGGCTGATGCCTTCCATCGCCAGCGTCACCATCCGGCCTGTCCCCTCTTTTTTCGCAAAGCGGGGGCCGAGACGGAACAATTGCTCAAGAAATCTTTTTCTTAAGTCTGCGCCGGTTTGCGCGGCATATTGGTACACGATTTTCTGCCGGACCGTTGTCACCGCATGCCGGACGAAAAACGCAAGCAAGAAAAAGCCGATAACCGGATAAAGAGAAGCAATCCGCTTCCCGTTAAATAATCCGGTTACCGCCTGGCTCAGCCATTCCGCCTGCAAGATAATGGCGGCCGTTTGTATGATCGTTAATCCCGTAATGATCGCAAGAATCCGCTTCATTCCTTTATAAAGAAACAGGTCTTTTCCCATTAATAAGTCATAGGCTCCTTATGGCTGACGCGTTTCCGGAAGACATAATAGCTCCAGATCTGACTGCCGATGACAAACGGCAGCAAAGTCAGTGCAACAATTGTCATGACTTTAAGTGAATAATCACCGGAAGACGCGTTAGCTACTGTTAAGTCATACGCGCTTTTCAGCGAGCTGACCATGACGCGCGGGAACAGGGAGATAAAAATCATCGCGACTGTCAAAGCGAGACCCGCGCCGGTCATACCGAATGCCCAGCCGTCTTTTTTCTTGCTCATGAACACAATGGCAAGAACGTTGCAGATGACAATCAGCACGAATATTGGAATCGTGATGTTTGCCCGGCGTGTAAACATATCCGTATCGTATGCAGACATCGCAAAGAAAGCAAGTACAACAAGAAAGATAACACCGATTACGCGTTTTGCCATTTTTCTCGCACGCTCTTGTAAATCACCGATCGTGCGCAAGGTGATAAACATTAAACCGTGCAGGAATGAAAGAAGGGTGACGGCTGCTCCGCCAAGAACGGAATACACGTTCACAATATCTGAAAAACCTGCGTGAATGTTCATGTGTCCGTCAATCGGCACACCGCGGAACAAGCTTGTAAAGATAAGGCCGAATAAAAACGGCGGGATAAGGCTTCCGAAGAAAATCACCCAGTCCCATGTTTTGACCCATTTCAGATTGTTCACTTGTCCGCGGAATTCAAATGCCACGCCGCGGCCCATCAAGGCAAGAAGAATGATGATAAACGGAATGTAATATCCGCTGAGCATCGTTGCATACCAGTTCGGGAATGCCGCGAAAATCGCTCCCGTACCTGTGATCAGCCACACCTCATTCGCATCCCAGAACGGGCCGATGGTGTTAACCAGCACTCTGCGTTCTAATTCATTATGGCCAAGAAATCGGGTCGAAATGCCGACACCGAAATCAAAACCTTCTAAAAAGAAAAATCCGACAAACAAAATCGAAACGAGTATAAACCAAAGATCATGAAGTGACCCCATGGTAGACCTCCTGACTGAACGGATCTGTTGATACAGGAACATCCTTGTGATCATCATGGTCCGCACCTTTTTTAATTTCACGAACGAATAGGAAAACAAGCAGCGCGCCTAAAATCAAGTACATGACGCCGAAGCTGATAATTGAAAACAGCAGAGATCCCGTCGTTACGTTAGGCGAAACGGATTGTGCGGTCGTCAATTGCCCCATGACCGTCCACGGCTGGCGTCCGATTTCAGTCATAATCCATCCGGCAGAGTTCGCAATGAACGGGAATGCGATCAGTGCGATCATGCCCCGTAAATACCACTTGCTCGTATGAAGCTTTTTGCGGCGGTTCAGAATAAAGCCGGCAATCGCGGCAAAAATCATAAGCGCGCCTGCACCCGCCATAATGCGGAAGCTCCAGAACGTCGTTTTAACAGGCGGGATATAATCGCCTTTTCCGTACGTTTTTTCGTATTCTTTTTGAAGAGTTTTCATCCCTTTAACACTGCCGCTGAACTTCTGATAAGCCAAGTAGCTGAGTGCGTAAGGAATTGAAATTTCTGATGTGTTTTTTTCTTTATTCGTATCAATGTTCGCAAAAGCCGTCCACGCGGCAGGATCACCGCTGTCATCCCAAAGCGCTTCACTGGCGGCCATTTTCATCGGCTGCGATTCCATTAAATGCTCAGCCTGCATATGTCCGCTGAACGCAACGCCGATACCGGCGATCAGACCGACAATCATAGAAAGCTTGAAAGATTTATGGAAGAAAGGCACTTCTTTTTTCTTCAATAATTTATATGCGCTGACACCGGCGATAAAGAAAGCACCAGTTGCAAGCGCCCCGAAAATGACGTGAGGGAATTCAACCCAAAGCTGAGGGTTTGTCAAAAGCGCCCCGAAATCATTCATTTCCGCGCGGCCGTTTTTAATCGCAAAGCCGACCGGCTCCTGCATGAATGAGTTTGCCGTCAAAATCCAGAAAGATGACATAATCGTCCCGAAGGATACAAGCCAAATGCAAAGCAAATGCACTTTTTTAGATAGTCGGTCCCAGCCGAAAATCCATAATCCGATAAAAATAGATTCCATAAAAAACGCCAAAAGCGCTTCAACCGCAAGCGGAGCTCCAAATACGTCTCCGACAAAACGGGAATAATCAGACCAGTTCAATCCAAACTGGAATTCCTGAAGAATCCCTGTGACGACGCCGACAGCAAAGTTAATTAAAAAGAGATGTCCCCAAAATTTAGCCATTTTGAGATAGGTCTCTTGTTTTTTGACAACATAAAGCGTCTCCATCAAAGCAACCATAAACACAAGCCCGATAGACATAGGCACAAACAGGAAGTGAAACAATGTTGTAGATGCAAATTGTATGCGGGCTAAAACCAACTCACTCATGATGTTTTTCCTCCAATCTGGTAAATTGCTCAACATTTCACAAACACGACAAAACCATTGCTCGGTATTTCACAAGAAATGATATATTTGCTCAATGTTTCACAAATTTGTCAAAACTAATGAATTATCAGCCTGCACTCCCTGGGGGGCAGCCGGCTGTCATAGAAATGATTCAATATCATTACTTTACAACGATTCCGCCTAAAAAAAAAGATCGATATACCTAAAAATAGGCTGAAATTGTGACCGATTAATGTCGAATTTGTAGAGATTTTATGTCGGCATCTAGGATTTTTGTCCCTTCCATATCGTACCTCTTTTTTATTCGTGTGGCGAACAAAATGCTTTATTCAGCGGGAAAGGCCGCCAAATCGCCTTTTTAAGAAAGAAAATGAGGTGAAAGTATGTTTTCTAGTAAATTCATAATATATGAACAATTTAAATTTTTTAGTATACTTTAAATGGGGATATTTTTCACTACATAAAGACTGGGGGAACAAGCATGGGAGAACTTCAACCAAATTTGCAAACGGATTCAATTCCAAAACAGCAACGGACTGATAATTGGTTTGCCAGAGCAATGAATATTAGAATCGGCATTATTCCTCTTCCTATCTATATCCTGCTCTTCTTGCTTATTACGGTGTTTGTCATGAAACACGATGTAAAAAGCGACATCCTGACATCGATTGCCGTCATGAGTTTTTTCGGATTTACCTTCGGCCAGATCGGAAAATCCATTCCGATCGTGCGTTCCATCGGCGGCCCCGCGATCCTCGCAACCTTTATTCCGTCCGCTGTCGTCTACTACCACCTGCTTCCGAAAGACATTATTACATCAACAACAGAATTCACGGAAAACTCTAACTTTCTCTATCTATTTATTGCCGGTATCGTCGTCGGCAGTATTCTCGGGATGAAAAGAGAGACTCTCGTCAAAGCTTTCGTCAAGATTTTCATTCCGCTGATTGCCGGTTCGATCGCGGCCGCCATCGTCGGCTTATGCGTCGGGACGCTGCTCGGGCTCGGTTTTCAGCACACACTGCTTTATATTATCGTCCCGATTATGGCGGGAGGTGTCGGCGAGGGCGCGATTCCTTTATCCATCGGCTACTCCGATATTATGCCGATGTCCCAGGGAGACGCCTTTGCGCTTGTGCTGCCGTCCATCATGCTCGGCAGCCTGTGCGCCATTATGTTATCGGGTTTGCTGAACGTCATCGGGAAACGCAAGCCGGAATGGACGGGCAATGGGAAGGTTGATAAGTCTGATCAATCCGCTCCTGCATTGGAACAGCCGGCCAATGACAATGCGTTTAATCTGTCTTTTTTCGCTTCGGGGGGGATTTTAGCGGTTTCCCTGTATTTAGTCGGCATGCTGGCGCATGATTTCTTTCAGCTTCCGGCTCCTGTCGTGATGCTCGTCCTTGCCGTGCTTATTAAGCTGTTCAGGCTGGCGCCGGCCTCGATTGAAAACGGAGCTTTCGGCGTTTCGCGTTTTTTCTCGACAGCCGTGACCTATCCGCTCTTATTTGCGATCGGCGTTTCAATGACACCGTGGGACAAACTGATTGCAGCGTTTAATATCAGCAATATCATTACCATTTTATCCATCGTCATTACGATGATAGCCGTCGGTTTTCTGACCGGTAAATGGCTGAACCTGTACCCGATTGAGACGGCGGTCATCAATGCCTGCCATTCCGGTCAGGGCGGCACAGGCGACGTCGCGATCTTAAGCGCCGCTGAACGGCTTGAGCTTATGCCGTTTGCCCAAGTGTCGACCAGAATCGGCGGGGCGATTACCGTGAGCGTCACCCTCCTGTTGCTTCATCAATTCTATTAAACGGAAAAAAGCCTCCGCCATATGCGGAGGCTCTGTTATTTCATCACATTTTGGATATAAGAGCCGAATGCCGTACCGGACATGCCCGGCGACACACGGACACGGTGAAGCGCATAAAGCCCCTGATCTCTCGATGCCGCTCCCGGCTCCGTCGTGACCGCCATACGGTAGCCTGCAGCAGATGCGGCTTTTAATGTTTCCTTATTATATCGTCCGACAGGGTAACTGATTACAGACGTCCGCTGCCCGAACATTTGATCAAATAAACGCTTAGAGTCCGCCATTTCGCGTTGCTGCTGCTGAGGCGCGAGCCCGTTCAATTCGAGATGGTTCATCGTATGGCTTTGAATGGAAATGCCGTGTGCGGCCATCTCCTTCATCTGCTTCTTAGTCAGGTGATTTTTATGTCCGATAAAGTTACCGATCATGAAGATGGTCGCTTTCATCTTATATTTCTTTAAAATAGGATACGCCGCTTTCACATTGTCGGTATAGCCGTCATCAAATGTGATCAGAACGCATTTTTCACGCGGCTCTCTATCCTCCGTCAGCATCAGATAGGCTTCTTCCGGAGTCATCGTATAATAGCCGTGATCATGCAGCCACTTCATATGCTGCTGGAATTCTTCCTTCGGCACACGCAGGCTGTTTCCCTCAGAAATGCTGTGGTACATCAGAATCGGCAGCCTCGCCGTTCCCTTCGTTTTAACCCAGGCGGACGTATCCGGCTCCTTTTTGATTTGGCGCTTTACAGACTTTTGGTGCGCTTCTGCCTTCGGAATGCTCTCTTCGGCACTTGCCTCATGGTCCGAACAGGCGGCAAGCGTTAACAGAGCAGCCAAAAGGCACATGCACGTGATTATGCGTTTCATGGTTTTCCTGCTTTCTGTCTGCTATTTACTTTTTATATCGGTCGACGGGCAAAAATTGTTACATCAAAAAAGCCGGACATCCAGCTGTCCGGCTTTTCGTTATGAGCGGATTCTGATTTCTGTTTCACTGTCGAAAAAATGAGCTTTATTCATGTCGAAAGCGACAGTCAATTCCTCACCGGCATGAATGTCGTGGCGGGCATCAATCCGGGCGATAAAATCCTGATCCCCGATCCGGGAATAAACCATAATTTCTGACCCGAGCAATTCCGCGACATTGATTTTAGCTGTGATGGATGAATTCTTATAGGATTCTACCACAATCAGCTCATCATGTATGTCTTCCGGGCGGATGCCGAAGATCACATCTTTGCCGGCATACCCTTTTTCCCGGAGCATTTTCATTTTCCCTTCCGGCACGCTGAGAGCGGCTGAACCGATCTGAATGGCGCCGTCTGTCAGCTTTCCTTTAAAAAAGTTCATCGCGGGGGAGCCGATGAACCCGCCGACAAAAACGTTTTCCGGATGTTCATAGACTTCTTTCGGTGTGCCGATTTGCTGAATCTTCCCATCCTTCATGACTACAATGCGTGTCGCCATCGTCAACGCCTCTGTTTGATCGTGCGTCACATAGATCGTAGTTGTTTGCAGCCTTTGATGGAGCTTAATAATTTCAGCCCGCATCTGCACCCGAAGCTTTGCGTCCAGATTTGACAGCGGCTCATCCATTAAAAACACTTTGGCGTCCCTGACGATCGCCCGTCCTAATGCAACACGCTGCCGCTGCCCGCCGGAGAGCGCCTTCGGTTTGCGGTGCAGATACTCTGTGAGCCCCAGCATTTTCGCTGCTTCTTCGACCCGTTTTTTAATCTCCGGTTTCGGCATCTTCCTCAGCTTCAGACCGAAAGCGATATTATCATAGACCGTCATATGCGGATACAGCGCATAGTTTTGGAACACCATGGCGATATCCCTGTCTTTAGGAGCGATATCATTCACTCTCGTGTCTCCGATATAAAAATCGCCCTTCGAGATGTCTTCCAGCCCGGCAACCATCCGCAATGTTGTCGACTTCCCGCATCCCGACGGACCGACAAACACGATAAACTCTTTATCTTTAATATGAAGGTTAAAATCATCGACAGCCGCTTCTTTCTGATCGTAATACTTATAAATATGCTCGAGCCGAAGTTCTGCCATGTATATCCCCCTTTATTTGTAAACGCTTTCTTAAATAGGATTGTAACAGCGTCCGGCGGCGGCGTGTATAGGCAATGTTCATAAAAAAAGCCAGCAGCCTTCGTGCACATTTCCCATTTACTGTGATTTTTCATACTGCAGGCAAATGAAATAAGCCAGCAGGGCGCCCCGATATGTCTTAATATCAATACCTGAGCGTTCCGCAAATTTATCAATCCGATATTGAAGACTGTTGCGGTGCAAATGCAGTTTTTTCGATGTGAGCGACATGTTTGAGTTATGTTCAATAAAAGTCTGAATCGTATGCTTCAGCTCCGGTTCTTTCTGAAACAGCAACACCGCCTCTTCGTGAAGCAATGCAGAGAGCTTTTCTCTGCTTTCTTCCGAGAGCATGGCCGGAAATACTGTTTCCGCGGTCAGCGTGCTCAGCTGAGGGAGATGACGCCTTCCAATCTGAAAATATTGCTGTTCTCTCCGGTAATGAAGGCGCAGACGTTCCCCGGCACCGTAATACCTACCGATGAAGAAACGGACACTGAAATAAAAATCACATTCAGAAACCTTCACAAAAGATGCGATATCACCCGGATCAGGGGCTTCAAGCTTTTCTTCCTCTACAATCACACCCTGATCCCTTCCCGTCCGGACAACCGTATACGGCATCGGCCAGAAATGACGCAACGCTTCCGTAAACGCCCCCCAGTTCCGTTCCACCATTAAGTCATAATGAATAAAACGGACACGAGACTCTTTGACGTCAGGAACCAGTCCCTCTTCCAGCAGAAAACGCCGCCACCTCTTTGCTTCCGCCGTCTCCGCAAAAAAAACGCCTTTCTCTTCAGCAGGTGTCAAAAACGATTCCAGAAGCAGTTTCTCCTTCGGGGTGATATCCTCCTTCGGAATGGCGACATAGACCCGCCTCGTCTCATCATAAAAACAAAAGACATCCTCTGCCGTACAGCACGTATCAGACAGCACAGCCCTCGGGTAAATTGCCAATAACGGGTTCATATGCGCTCCTCTCTATCGCTCTATTATATTTTCAGTATAAAACGTCCGGCGGGTTGTATCTACTTCATTTTAGAAACAGCTTTCCGGCTATTTCCCGGGAAACGGATCATTACCGTTTCTCCCCGGCATATAAAAAAACCCTCCGCACCGGCAGAGGGATTTATTTTATTTAGAGATATCGACGAAGCCTTCACCAAAGACGTCACGCACATCGTGAACAATGACAAATGCCTTTGTATCACAGCTTTTAATAATTTTCTTGAGCATGGAGAGCTCTTGTTTCTGGATGACGATGTATAAAATTTCTTTCGACTGCCCCGTGTAATTCCCTTTACCCGACAGCAGCGTCACCCCTCTGTCCATAAGCGTGTTGACCTGCTCAGCGATTTCGTGCTTATGCTCAGATATGATCGTCACCGCTTTTTTCGTATTCAGCCCTTCAATGATAAAGTCCATCACCTTCGTTCCAATGTACAGCATCACAATGGTAAACATCATTTTTTCCGCACCGATGATGAAATAAGAACTGAAGACGACAATCAGATCAAAGAACAAAAGCGCATAGCTGATATTCCAATCGAGATATTTGTTCGCAATCCTCGCCAAAATGGCAGATCCCGCAGTCGTGCCTCCGACTCGGATAATGATTCCGATTCCGACACCGGCAAACACACCCGCAAAAATAGTATTAATAATGAGTTCATGTGACGGCGAGTGCCAGTCATGCGTCAGATGCAGAAACAGCGAGTTGGCGACAACGGTAATGATCGTATAAAGCGTTGTTTTACCGTCTAAAAACTTATATCCGATGATCAATAAGATCCCGTTCAAAATGATATTCGTCACCCCGGGCGACCATTCAAACACATAATACAAGATCAAGGTAATCCCCGTTACCCCGCCCTCTCCAAGATCATTCGGAATGGCGAATAAATTAACGGCCAATGCGAAGATAAAAGCCCCAATCATCAGCATCAGCACATCCAGCAACCTCTTTTTCATCCCAGACACTCCCTTTTTATAAAATCAAAAAAGCCCGGGAGAGCACTCTTCATCAAAAGAGCAGAAACTCCCGGGCTTTTATCCCACCGTGTCACAGCAAAAAACCTGCTGTGTGTTTTCTCTCGGTCCAGACCAATTCACATTGCGGAACCCTAGAAAACCACTGTTTTTTATGTTCAGTTTTTATATTTCTTTCAAGATTATACGGGAAATCACGAACATGTTCAACCACTCTTTTTTCCATAAACCTATGAAAAATTCGAACGGCCTGCCGATACTAATAAAGGCCCTTAAAATATATGACTAAAAAATCATTAAAATACTATTTTTCTCAAAATTGTATTGACTATAGGTTATTTTACAGGCATTATAGTATGTAGTTTTTAAGAAATAGTTTACATAGGAGGAAATATTATGGCAGGCAACTTAGTGTCTTGTAAGGCATGCGGCAAAGAAATCGCTAAAGGCGTTAAAAAATGCCCAAACTGCGGTAAAGATCAGAGAAACTTTTTTATGAGACATAAAATCATCACATTGCTTCTGGCAGTAGTGGTTATTATCATTCTCGTAAATATCGGCGGCGGAGGCGGATCTTCATCATCTAAAACTGCGTCCTCAAAAGCTGCGGAGTCCAAGGAAAAACTGTATAACATCGGTGATACTGTTAAGACAGAAAAAACAGAAGTGACTGTGACGAAAGTGGAAAAAAGAGATTCAGTAGGCTCTCAATTTGTCGAGAAAAAAGCGTCTGACGGCGGCGTTATCGTAGCTGTTCAATACACAGTTAAAAATGTGTCAGACAAGCCGTTAAGCTCTTTCTCCATTCCAAGAGCGAAATTAGTAGATTCTAAAGGAACATCTTATGATTCAGATATTGATGCTTCTTCAAGCTATGCAACAGAAACAAAAGTAGACAACAGTAAAATTTTAAGTGACTTGAACCCGAACATTAAAGTTACTGACGTAAAAGCTTTTGAAGTTGATAAAAACGCATACTCTAAAGGCACTTGGAAATTAAAATTCAGCAACGATGTTGAAGTAAAAGTTAAATAATGATCATAGCAAAAGAGACCTTCATCATTTGAAGGTCTCTTTTCTTTTATACCTTTTGGTACCCGTTCACATTGGAGGACTGCCACTTCCAAGAGTCGGCGCACATTTCTTCAAGGCCGCGCTTTGCTTCCCAGCCTAGTTCTGCCTTCGCTTTTGCCGGGTCTGCGAAGCATGCGGCAATGTCTCCCGGGCGCCGGTCGGCAAAACGGTACGGCACTTCTTTTCCTGATACTTTTTCAAACGCCTTGACCATTTCAAGAACGCTGTACCCTCTTCCCGTGCCGAGATTATAGGCGTCGGCGCCCGTTGTGTCCAGCACCTTTTCAAGCGCTCTGACGTGGCCCTCGGCAAGATCAACGACATGGATGTAATCCCGCACGCCGGTGCCGTCCTTTGTCGGATAATCATTACCGAACACCTGCAATTGCTCAAGCTTGCCGACAGCCACTTGGGCGACGTATGGCATTAAATTATTCGGGATGCCGTTCGGGTCTTCTCCGATCCGGCCGCTCGGATGCGCGCCGAACGGATTAAAGTAGCGGAGCAGCGCAATGCTCCATTCAGGGTCCGCCTTATGCAGATCGCGCAAAATCTGTTCCAGCATCAGCTTGGTCTGCCCGTAAGGATTGGTCGCGCTTAACGGAAAATCTTCGGTGATCGGCGTTGTTTCCGGAACGCCGTAAACCGTCGCTGATGAGCTGAAGACGATTTTTTTCACACCGTGTGCCTGCATGGCTTCACATAAAATAAACGTCCCCGTCAGATTATTATGATAATAACGGAGCGGAACAGCCACAGACTCACCGACTGCTTTTAAACCCGCAAAATGAATGACGGCTTCAATCTCATTTGCAGCAAACACCCGGTGAACGGCATCACGGTCAAGGAGATCCGCTTCGTAAAACACAAGCCCTTTTCCGGTAATGTCTTTCACACGCTCCAATGCTTCCGGTGAACTATTTGACAGATTATCCAGAACCACGATGTCATAGCCGCCGTTTAACAGCTCGACACATGTGTGGCTTCCGATATAACCCGCTCCGCCTGTCACTAAAATCGCCATGAAGAAAGCCTCCCTATTGAATGAATTGACCATATTATATAGGTTTTTTCTTCCTCAATCATCCATTTTCAGAAAGTTTAATCGTTTAGTCATCGTTTCTTCATATTTTGTTTTCATTCGCGTAATTCAAACGGGTTGTGAAATAGAAATCCCTCCCCCGCACATGGTAAGATAAGACAAAGGAGATGACGGTATGAAAAACGAAATCATTGAACGCTTTACTTCTTATGTAAAAGTCGATACACAGTCTGACGAAAACAATGAAAACTGTCCATCCACCCCCGGACAGCTGACATTGGCCAACATGCTGGCAGATGAATTAAAGTCGATCGGCATGAAAGAAATCACAGTCGATGACAATGGATACGTCATGGCGACTCTTCCGGCAAATACGGATAAAGACGTGCCGACGATCGGTTTTCTGGCCCACGTAGATACAGCGACTGATTTCACCGGAAAAAATGTGAATCCTCAGATTATTGAAAGCTATGACGGACATGATATCGTTCTGAATGACAAACTCAACGTCGTCCTGTCGCCTGAGCAATTCCCGGAGCTTTCCCGCTATAAAGGCCAGACGCTGATTACAACCGACGGCACGACGCTGCTCGGAGCCGACAACAAAGCGGGCATTGCCGAAATCATGACGGCAATGGCGTACTTGATCAAACATCCGGACATCAAACACGGGACGATCCGGGTCGCATTCACGCCGGATGAAGAAATCGGCAGAGGGCCTCACAAATTTGATGTCGGCCGCTTCAACGCCGCATTCGCCTACACGGTAGACGGAGGCCCCCTCGGCGAACTGCAATATGAAAGCTTTAACGCAGCCTCCGCAAAGCTTACTTGTTACGGAAAAAGCGTTCACCCCGGAACGGCGAAAAACAAAATGGTCAACGCTTCAAAAATCGCGATGGAATTTCATCACGCGCTGCCGAAAGAAGAAGCGCCGGAATATACGGAAGGGTATGAAGGCTTCTATCACTTAAATTCAATGAACGGAGACGTTTCTGAAGCCGCCCTGTCGTACATCATCAGAGACTTTGACAGAGACCGCTTTACAGAACGAAAAGAATTTATGCAGAAAACCGCCGACGCGCTTGCGGCTAAATACGGCAAGGAAAGCATCAAGCTTGAACTGCATGATCAATATTACAACATGAGAGAAAAAATCGAACCGGTCAAAGAAATTGTCGACATCGCCTATCAAGCCATGAAAAACCTCGGCATCGAACCGATTATCGAACCGATCCGGGGCGGAACTGACGGATCACAGCTCTCTTACATGGGACTGCCGACACCGAACATCTTCACGGGCGGCGAAAACTTCCACGGAAAATATGAATACATTTCCGTCGACCATATGGAAAAGGCGGTAAACGTCATTATTGAGATCGCCAGACTGTTTGAAGAACGCGCGTGAAACCAAAGCTCCCTGCTTTGGTTTTTTTCTTTCACATGAAACCTTTCCTTCTTTCTTTCCGTATATAAGGTATGAATTGGAAGGAAGGAGTGAAGACTATGGCAAGAGGCACTGTAGCAAGAGAATTGAAAAAAACCTTAAAAGACCCCCGCGTTCTGGAGACGAAATCGAACCCTTTTAAAAAGCTGCGAAAAATGTTCAGACGATTTTTTGTAAGATAACATCTCGTTTTCTTACAAAAAATAAGGAAAGCGCTATCAAATCATAATCTTCCGTTAGAAGCAGTTATTTTGCATATCGCAAGGTTTTTTAGGGTACTGAATAACACAAGGCAAACGAAAACAATGTATTAGTTAATTCGACACTGTCAAAAAATAGTGAAAAAGTTATATAAACGATAATCACTCAGCAGCCGATACAATCTATAGAACCACAACAAGAGCAAAATCAATCGCAGATCATAGTCATTTTTACGGAAAATGTCTTTATTTTTTAAAAAAGTGACAATTGTTTGAATACTTTTCGTTTGTTTTTTCGTACAATAATAATACCAAAACTTTTTTTGGGAGGTATGTAAAATGATGCTACTTATTTTTGCTGCTTTGACAGGATACCTGGTTTTCTCTTTCAGTAAGGACAACCGCCGGAAAACGCCAAAGACAAGCCCGCTGGTGACAGCTGCCGACACGAATAACATCATTGATTTAAATGCGATCCGTCAGAAACGCCGGATGCCGCTATCATAAAAACGACAGCTGCCGCAAAATCGGCAGCCTTTTTTTGTGCACCCCTCGAATATGAAACCATCCGTCTCCTTTTTACGTACAACATAAAAAAGGAGTTTTTTTATGTATCATTTTTATATCAAAGAGCGGATGTTTACGTTTAAGAATCGGTTTCAAGTGTTTCTTGAAAGCGGTAAAGAAGTCTTCAATGTGGAGGGAAAGCTGTTTTCTTTCGGTGACGAACTGAAGCTGTCTGATTTGGACGGCCGCACGCTCGCCAGTGTCAGTCAGAAACTGATGTCGCTCGTTCCCCGTTACGAAATTTCCGTCGGCGGCAAGCCTGTATGCCAAGTCATCAAGAAAATGACGTTTTTCAAACCGAAATTTGAAATTTCCGGAGTCGGCTGGGATATTACCGGCGATGTGTGGGGACGGAATTTTCAAGTGACAGACGGGAAATCAAACCGGATGACCGTCACCAAATCATGGATGAGCTGGGGCGATTCTTATCATTTGGAGATTGAAAATGAAGAAGATATTGTTCTTTGTCTTGCGATCGCAATCGTAATAGATATGATTCTATTTGAGGGTGATAAATAAAAATATTTATCGAAATATATTGACAATATAAGATAATATACTAAGATTAAGAGTATTACAGTTTATTCTGAAAAATAGCATATTTCCTTATCAAGAGAGGTGGAGGGACTGGCCCTATGATACCCGGCAACCGCTGTTCAGCAGAATGGTGCTAAATCCTGAAGATAAGGTTGAGATTTGCGGACGCAAGCTCTTCCCTATCCAAGGGAAGAGCTTTTTATATTTCATTGAGGAAAGAAGGAATCGTTCATGTCACAGCAAAACACAGAACAATCATTGCATACTCTTCTTAGAAAAAACCCGCCGTTTCGCGCGGATCAGGTCGGAAGCCTGCTCCGGCCGGCGGCTGTGAAGCAAGCCCGCCTGCAAAGAGCGGCGGGTGAGATTTCGGCAGAACAGCTGCGCGAAATCGAAAACAAAGAAATCATCCGCAGCGTGAAAAAGCAGAAAGAAACCGGCCTCAATGTCGTGACTGACGGCGAATTCCGCCGGGCCTGGTGGCATTTTGATTTTCTCGAAAACTTAGACGGCGTCGAAGCGTTTACGCCAGATAGCGGCATTCAGTTTCACAATGTACAGACGAAAGCGCGCGGCATTAAAGTAACGGGAGATATTGATTTTTCTCAGCATCCGATGCTCGAAGATTATAAATTTCTTCACAGCATTGCTGGCGATGCTGTTCCAAAAATGACGATTCCAAGCCCGAATATGCTGTTTTTCCGCGGAAAATTGGAAAAAGCGGCATATCAGAATGATTACAAACAATTTCAGCATGATGTATCAAAGGCGTATAAAAAAGCGATTCAAGCTTTCTATGACGCCGGGTGCCGCTATCTTCAGCTCGATGACACCGCATGGGCCGTTTTCTTATCTGAAGCGGGGCTTCGTCAGATTGAAGCATTCGGAACGACGCCGGATGAGCTGCGCGGGCTGTTCGCAGCTTCTATTAATGACGCCATCAAAGACCGTCCTGCCGACTTGAAGGTTACGATGCATATCTGCCGCGGCAACTTCCAGTCCACATGGACGGCTGAAGGCGGATATGATGCGGCGGCGGAAACGATTTTTGACGGGCTTGACCTTGACGGATTGTTCCTGGAATATGATGATTCCCGCTCCGGCGGCTTTGAACCGCTCCGTTATGTCAAACGCTCCGATCTTCAGCTTGTGCTCGGTTTGATTACGTCGAAACACGGCGATCTCGAAGACAAGGACGCGGTTAAACGCCGGATTGAAGAAGCTTCTCAATATGTTAGCCTGGATCAGCTTTGCCTCAGCCCGCAATGTGGATTCGCTTCCACTGAGGAAGGAAATCTGATCACAGAAGAACAGCAATGGGCAAAACTGCGCCATGTCGTCGATATTGCCGGTGAAGTCTGGAAATAAAAAAAAGACACGCTAATCGCGTGTCTTTTCCGTTTTACAGCGGATCGGTCCCGATTAAAATTTCAATATCTATCGTGATATCAGCCGCTTTCCGGCCGATAAACCGCTGAATGCTTTCTTCAGTGCATTTCCATGTTAGGGGCGTCATTTTCACAAGCCGTTCAAGATCAGGCTGCGATAACGTCTTCGTGTAACGCAGCCGTTTACGATCAAAGGTTTGAAAGCCCGCTTGGAAACGGCAGGCCGCTGAATCGGCGGTGTCATTCCGCCGGGGACTGTCTCCGAAAAAGAATTCCCTTACTTCCTTCAAATAATCACGCCGCGGCACCGCTTTAATGACTGTGCCGCCCTTTCGTAAAAGCCTGCTGCATTCCTTGTAATTCCAAGGCGATAAAACAGACATCACGACATCAAAACAGCTGTCGGCAAACGGCGCACCCGCCACATCAGCGACGGCAAAAACCATTTGTTCCCCGAAGGCCTTTGCCGCATGCAGCACACCTTCTTTCGAGATATCAATGCCGATTCCCGTCACAGAAAAAGCGGGCTGCAGCAATCGGCATACTGCGGCTAAATGGGAGCCCTCTCCGCATCCCGCATCCAATACCGCCGCCTGTTTTTGCGGAGATTGAGTGCGGCTGATGATGGCGGCGATCTCTTTTTGAACCGGCGCAAAAAACTCCCGGCTGTCAAAAAGCTCGCGTCTCGCTTTGAACAGATGCCTGTCATAGCGTGTGTTGACCGCTTTATTGAGGAAATTCACATATCCTTGTTTTGATATATCAAATGTATGCCCGTTTCCGCATATCAAGCTTTGATTTTGTGAGACCGCCATGGCCGTGCGGCATAGCGGACACCTGAATACGGACTGGCACGATTGCAGTAATTCCGCGCGTTTTCTTTTTATAGACGCCAAAAAAACACCTCATTCATTCGTTATTCCGATGAAATGAAAAAGGCATAGACAAATAAACCTCGCAAAATTGGAAGTTTAACCTATTTATCTATACCTCTCATTATCTGTAACGAATGAACTGAATGATCACGAAAATGACCCCTTTTCTGCCGCCTTTTGAAGGCTGTGCCCTCAGATCCATTTTACCAGCTGCATCCAGTCTTTACAATGAACCGGACCGATTTTTTAGGGACATGTTATACCTTTATTATCCAATTACTTTTACATATCCTTTATTTTCTTTATTTATAATATAAATTTATTATTTTGAAAATATCTAAAAAGGTTGATTTTCAAAAATTGAAACGATAAAATACTGCTATCTCATGTAATATCGTTATTCTTGTATATGATCAGTAATATGGTCTGATTGTTTCTACCTAGTGCCGTAAAAGACTAGACTACAAGAAAGTTTGCATAAATTTGAACGAGTGAAAAGCATATGATGCTGTCAGTCTATTCTTTTCTTTTGGCTCTTATTTATCACACTTTCTGGCTTTCAGGAATTTGTGACGAATAAGAGCTTTTTTTATTTCCATAATACCCTTATAGGAGTTGCTCACATGTACTTTTTATTGAACATTGTCGGTCTCATTGTTGTCATGGCTGTTGTTTTCTTATGCTCTCCCAACAAGAAGAAGATTAAATGGCGTCCGATTGTCATGCTCCTCGTCTTTGAGTTTCTGATTACTTGGTTTATGTTAGGGACAAAAGTCGGCGGCTTTGTCATCGGGAAGATCGGCGCGTTCTTTACATGGCTGATTTCCTGCGCCAGTCAAGGGATTGCGTTCGCTTTTCCGTCTGTCATGGCCAATCCGACGGTTGATTTTTTCTTCAGCGCATTGCTGCCGATTATCTTCGTCGTGACCTTCTTTGATATGCTGTCGTATTTCGGTATTCTGCCGTGGCTCATTGATAAAATCGGCTGGCTGATTTCTAAAATATCCCGTCTGCCGAAGCTGGAGAGCTTTTTCTCCATTCAGATGATGTTTTTAGGAAATACGGAAGCCCTAGCCGTCATCCGCCAGCAGCTTGCCGCCGTCAACAACAATCGGCTTCTGACATTCGGGCTGATGAGTATGAGCAGCATCAGCGGCTCGATCATCGGATCGTACTTGACGATGGTTCCGTCCACTTACGTGTTTACAGCCATCCCGCTGAATTGCTTAAACGCGCTTTTAATCGCAAATATGCTGAATCCCGTTGACGTTTCTAAAGAGGACGATATCATTTACGTACCTTCAAAAGCGGAGAAAAAGGACTTCTTCTCCACGATTTCTAACAGTATGCTTGTCGGCATGAACATGGTCATTGTCATCTTAGCAATGGTGATCGGATATGTGGCGTTAACCGCCGCATTAAACGGCGTGCTCGGACTGTTCGTGCACGGTTTGACCATTCAAAAGATTTTCTCATACATCTTCAGTCCGTTTGCCTTCCTTCTCGGATTAGGCGTACATGACGCGATGTATGTCGCACAGCTGATGGGCATCAAGCTCGCGACGAACGAGTTTGTGGCAATGGCCGATCTGAAAGGGCAGCTGAAATCACTTCCGCCGCACACGATTGCCGTGGCGACGACATTCCTGACATCATTCGCAAACTTCAGCACCATCGGTATGATCTACGGATCTTATCAATCTCTGCTTGATGGTGAAAAATCAGCCATCATCGGGAAAAATGTCTGGAAGCTGCTTGTCAGCGGAATTGCCGTTTCCTTATTGAGCGCGGCTATTGTCGGATTGTTTGTCTGGTAAAAGAAAAAAAAGCGATACCGCTCCGTTTTGGAGTGATATCGCTTTTTTTTATTGATAGACGGATGCAGGCACGAAAACATCCCGGATTCCTGCCGCATACGGCCCAAGAACGTATTGTCCGAACACAACGGCAATGCCGTTTTTCGTAAAGAAGAAAGGTCTTTCGTTGTTCAGGGTGATCTCCTGTTTTTTGACGTCCTGATCGAACAGATCGTCATGTTTCTTGATGTAGCCGTAAAGATAGTCTCTCGTTTTGTTACCTTTCGTTTTCGTATTCAGCACATCATGGAGTGTGACCCGTTTTTTTGCGGCCAAGTCGTAATTAAAGGTCTGAACGGATGTCAGCCCGTGTGCGCCGCCTGTGTAAATGTAGTTTTCCGTCAGAATGCTGAGCTTTCCGCCTTGATTATACTTCACCTTGAAGTCTGCTTGGTATTCCGCTTTATAGCCTTGTTTCTCACCGTCTTGTTTGTTTTTCACATATTCTTTGTACGAGTTTTCAATATGGCGTTTGAAGTCCTGATTGATTTTCTTTTCAAAAGATGTGTCTCCCGTATTTGTGACCTCGGGGTATGTCAGCTGCTTTACATGCTTATACGTATGGCTTTTGACAACGGGCTTTGCGGTTTGTGCAGCTTCGGCTGAAGGGGCGAAACCTCCGAACGGCGCGGCTGTCAGCACTGCCAAAAGCACAGCCGCCATCATTTTGAATGTCTTTTTCATCACAACTCCTCCTTTTCATTTACCCGTTCCCTTTTTGAAAACGGGTTACACACTATAGACAGCGCAGATCAGGAAATTGTTTCTGGGCCTTCCCTCACATTTTCTCCATAAAAAAAGAGACATGGATCATCCATGCCTCTTTTACCGTGAAGGTCTTTGCGCAATGGCTTCATAAACAGCTTCCGCCAGATCGGAGTTGCCGAACATCTCCAAAACGCCGATGACGGTTTGATCAGGAATCGGTTCTGATTCCTCCTTCGGCACGACAAGCTCTTCAGCCGTTTTTCGCAGCTCTTCGTTTAAAGGCTGTCCGGGATAGGCCCTGCTGTAAATCGCCATCGGATCAAGATCATGATTGACGCACCATTGGGCAAACACCAAAATCATCATGTTTTCGTCACGCCGGTAATATTCTTCGAGTTGTTTTTCGGTAAACGGCTTCACTATCATTCGCTCCTCCAGAAAATCTATCCCTAAGATACACAAACACAGAGCGGAAGTAAACCAAAGAGGGTGAAACATATTATTTCACAGCGGAAGGTGCGGATGTGCACGGAAGCGATTTTCGTTTTCTTCCAATATTAATGCTTCGTTCCGATCGTTCACTTTCACAAGAAAAAAAGCGCCCCTCTCATAAAAAGGCGCTTTTTCATTCTTATATTTTTCTGTCCCAATGCCGATGCGCTGCCACGGCTTTCAGAAATTGTTCGCAGTTTCCGTCCGGAACAAGGCCGGGGCCGTTTTCAGTTCCGGCGGCGAGGGCGAGAAGTTCTTTTCCTTCACCGGAGGCGCCGATCGCTTTGTAATGGCTGAAGGCTTCACTGACGAAATCTTTAGCCGTTTTTTGGGCTTTGAGGCTGTCAGTGCTTTGTTGTCCGCCCGGAATGAAAACAGCGTCATACAGGACGGAATCCGCTGTCAGGAAAGTGGCTGACGCTTCGAGCTCCGTGCCGTTTTCTCCCTTGATGGTTCCAAGCACAGGGCTGATGATATCGGCTCTGACTCCCGCCTGTTTGCATGCGGCCAGCACTTGTTTGACTTCCTCATCGGCAAACCCGTGATCGGCTAAAACCGCGACCTGCCTTGTGGCTGCCGTCTTTACCGTATTTTCCTGGCTTAAGGCCGGAGAAGTGAAAGTTTCATCAGATTCACGGTCCTTTGGCGGCGGGTTCACGCCGATTCCTTTCGCAACGCGCTCGGCAAGATCAGCGTCGACGTGACTGAAGACATCAATCACCTGCTGCTGCACATCCTTGCTTTTCACTTTTCCTACCTCAAAACTGAACGCGGAGATGATATGTTCTTTCTCGGCGGGAGACATGCTGTTCCAGAACATCTTCGCCTGAGAAAAATAGTCATTGAAGCTCTCGCTGCGCTGGCGGATTTTTCTGCCTTCTACTTTTTCCTGATAATGAACGTATCCTCCTTCTTCTTCTGAGGCCGGCGACGGATCATTGTTCTGCAGAGAGTTTTTATGATAGGCGACAGGGCCCTTATTAATCGTCATCCGGTGGTAGCCGTCGTATTGGTTGTTATGGAACGGGCAGACCGGCCGGTTGATCGGAATCTCGTGAAAATTCGGTCCGCCAAGACGGATGAGCTGTGTATCCGTATAAGAGAAAAGCCGTCCCTGCAGGAGCGGGTCATTGGTGAAATCAATGCCCGGTACGACATTCCCCGGATGGAATGCGACCTGCTCCGTTTCCGCAAAGACATTGTCCTGATTGCGGTTGAGGGTCATTTTTCCGATCAGCTTGACGGGAACCAGTTCCTCCGGCCACAGCTTCGTCGGATCAAGGATATCGAAGTCAAATTTAAATTCATCTTCTTCATCAATCATCTGAACACCGAGCTCATATTCGACTTTGCCTCCGTTTTCAATGGTCTCCCACAGGTCGCGGCGATGGAAATCGGGATCTTTCCCGGCAATTTTCTGCGCCTCATCCCATACGAGAGAATGCACGCCGAGAACCGGCTTCCAGTGGAATTTCACGAAACGCGCTTTTCCTTTCTCGTTGACGAAACGGAATGTATGCACGCCGAAGCCTTCCATCATCCGGTAGCTTCGCGGGATGCCGCGGTCAGACATGGTCCACATGACCATGTGCGCGGATTCAGGATTGTTGGCGACAAAATCCCAGAACGTATCATGAGCCGTCGCTGCCTGCGGCATTTCATTGTGCGGTTCCGGTTTAAAGGCATGGACGAGATCCGGGAACTTGATCGCGTCCTGAATGAAGAATACCGGAATATTGTTTCCGACGAGATCGTAATTCCCTTCTTCGGTATAAAACTTAGTCGCGAATCCTCTGGCGTCACGGACTGTGTCGCCTGACCCTTTGGAGCCCGCGACTGTTGAGAAACGGACGAAGACAGGTGTTTTGACAGACGGATCCTGTAAAAATTTCGCCCGTGTATATTCCGTCATCGGTTCGTACACCTGAAAATGCCCATGAACGCCGTATCCGCGGGCATGAACGACCCGCTCCGGAATCCGCTCGTGGTCAAAATGCGTCATTTTTTCACGAAAATGAAAATCCTCCATCAGCGTAGGGCCGCGGACACCCGCTTTTAAAGAATGCTCATCCTCAGACACACGAAGTCCCTGATTGGTCGTCATTTTCTTCCCGCTGTTATCAGACCTGTACTGCTCAAGCTGCTCGTCTTTTGAGTGCTCATTTACTCGTTTGTTTTGATCATCACTCATGTCAGTTCCCCCTTTTTAAAACGAAACAATCTACAGCACATTTACCCGCGGTGTTCCCTATATAAACTGCTGATCGGCTCAATAGGATTTTAGGTCTATATATAAATATGCGGTCATACACATTTGAAATAAGCCTTCGTGACAGAAAGAAATCATGGAAGCGCTTACCAAAACATCCGTTGAAAAAGGGAGGTCCTATCGTGCTTGCCATACTCGGTTTTGTGATGATCATTGTCTTTATGTACCTTATTATGTCTAACCGGCTTTCCGCTCTTATTGCCTTGATTGTCGTTCCTGTTGTGTTTGCCCTGATCAGCGGATTCGGCAAAGATCTCGGCGGGATGATGATTCAGGGCGTGACAGACCTCGCCCCTACCGGTATCATGCTGTTATTCGCCATCCTATATTTCGGCATTATGATTGACTCAGGTCTGTTTGACCCTCTCATAGCCAAAATCTTATCATTTGTCAAAGGAGATCCGTTAAAGATCGCCGTCGGCACAGCGGTCCTGACGATGACCATTTCGCTCGATGGAGATGGGACAACGACCTATATGATTACGATTGCGGCGATGCTGCCTCTTTATAAACGGCTCGGCATGAACCGTTTGGTATTAGCGGGGATTGCGATGCTCGGTTCAGGGGTCATGAATATTATTCCGTGGGGCGGACCGACGGCGAGGGTTTTGGCTTCCTTGAAATTGGACACGTCAGAGGTCTTCACTCCGCTGATTCCCGCCATGATTGCCGGCATTCTTTGGGTGATCGCCGTTGCTTATCTCCTCGGAAAGAAAGAACGGAAGCGGCTCGGCGTCATTTCGCTTGATCACGCGCCGTCCTCCGATCCGGATGCAGCGCCGCTCAAGCGTCCCGCTCTCCAATGGTTTAACCTGCTGCTCACTGTCGCTCTGATGGCCGCGCTGATCACCAGCCTGCTCCCGCTCCCTGTTCTTTTCATGACCGCGTTCGCCATCGCCTTGATGGTTAACTATCCAAATGTCAAAGAGCAGCAGAAGCGGATCTCGGCGCATGCGGGGAACGCGTTAAACGTTGTGTCCATGGTATTTGCGGCAGGCATATTCACAGGTATTCTCTCCGGTACAAAAATGGTGGATGCGATGGCGCATTCTCTCGTTTCACTCATTCCTGATGCCATGGGCCCGCACCTGCCGCTGATCACTGCGATTGCCAGCATGCCGTTCACCTTTTTCATGTCAAATGACGCCTTTTATTTCGGTGTCCTTCCCATCATCGCAGAAGCCGCTTCCGCTTACGGAATAGACGCCGCTGAAATCGGAAGGGCCTCCTTGCTGGGCCAGCCGGTGCACCTGCTCAGCCCGCTTGTGCCTTCCACCTATCTATTGGTCGGAATGGCGGGCGTCAGCTTTGGCGACCATCAAAAATTCACCATTAAATGGGCCGTGGGGACAACGATTGTCATGACCATTGCGGCGCTTTTGATTGGGATTATTTCATTCTAATGAGAAAAGGATTTCCGCTGGCGGAAATCCTTTTCTATACATTATTTTTTTGTATAACGCACCCAGTCGTAATGTGCGTATAGCGGATTTACGCCATTATAGGAACCGAGCCAGTCATCGACACCCGTACCATTCCACAAATTCATCATGATTTTCCCCGGCGCTGACGGAATTTGGGTTGTCGCAGTATGTTTTAATTGCCCATCAACATACCATTTAATAGAGTTTGGCTGCCAATCGAACGCATACGTATGATAGGCATTGGCTGCATCAAATCCGAGGTCCGCCAGCTTCTCATGGTTTCCCGCGCCATTTGTATAATAGTTAAATTGAACCTTTGTTGTGTCTTTTCCTAAAAATTCGATATCAATCTCATCCCAAGGAGTCCCATCCGTTGGACCTGTATAAGTAAAGAACGATGAAACAATCCCTGTGTTTTTAGCCGGTTTCATTCTGACTTCATAAAGTCCATAGCCATATGTTTGAACCGAGCGGTTTTCCCCGCAGTCAAACTTGTTATAAGACGGACTTGTCAGCGCCAAACGCATTTCACCTGATGACGTCACGGATACGTTATTTGCACGCCAAGTGCAGTTAAACATATCTCCATTCGAGTAACCATTTGCTTTTTGCCATAATCCGGAGTTATAGCTGTTAAAAGGTTCAAAAAACGATCCGCCTGTTTGAGCCGAAGCACTAGAAGTGACCGCACACAAACTCAAAAACAATCCAGTGACAAGAAGCAGCAGCACCCGTTTCATACGATAAGGCATGTCGGCATTCCCCTCCCTTTATTCGAAAGCGTTTTCTCTTCTGATCATACATCATTCTTTTAAAGGGAACATCGGTCAGAATAATGATAATAATCAATCTTAAAAAACCTAAATTACATTAGCACAGTAAGAGATAATCCGCACTCATTGTAATTTAGGCTCATATGTAAAATGAATAAATGATAACGCTCTCATTATGCTTGTTTGACTACCCTCTCTATATGAATCGTTAAATACAGCAGCTCGTCACTGGTGAGCTTGTGCTCATACTCTCTCTCAATCCAGGTTTGGATTTTCTTCGTGCATTCATACGCCCGATGGTATTTTTCTTTCACTGTCTCCAGCAAAAAATCGTCCCGGCTTTCCATGTGCGTGCCGTTAAAAAGGCGCTGTGCGAAAAACTTTAAGTGGGTGACAAACCGATAATAGTGAAGCGATTCTTCATTGAATTCAATCTTAAAATGGTATTTTACGATACTCAAAATCTCTTGCATGACTTTTGTAATGCTGATGATATTGGGCATCTCCTCATTCAGTTCGGCATTTACAATATGCAGCGCAATAAAGCCTGCCTCATCCTCCGGCAGAGACACGCCAGTCTTGTTTTTTACCATGATCAGCGCTTCTTTTCCGATTGCAAATTCGTCTTTGTAGAGCCTTTTTGTTTCCCACAGCAAGGCATTTTTGATATCCAGCCCTTTCTTATTGCGCTGGATGGCAAAGTTAATATGGTCGGTCAGCGACACATAAATGCTGTCGTTGAGCTTTTTGCCGAGCCGTAATTTCGCATAGCTGATAATCTCTTCGGATACTTCCATACACTCGATCGGGATATCATACAAAAGGGTTTTGAACTTTTCGGATACATCTCTGTTATCGAGGGTGAATACTTTCTCAATGCGGGCTTCATCTACAGGGTCTCCCGTTTTCTTTTGAAAAGCAATGCCCCGGCCCATGATAACCAATTCCTGATTGCCTTCTTTGAGCACACTGACGACATTATTATTAATGACTTTCGCAATCTTCAATTCCGTCTCCCTCCCGCCTGACCATTTACCTGCCACACCTTGATTGTACATCCTTTTTGTACTAGGTCAATATCTCCAGGTCAATCAGAAAACAGGATGCAGAAAACATTGTCCAACGATGCAGATGAGGCGCATATAATGCAGAGAACCGGTTTTTGAGAAGGAGCGTGTGTGATGAAACGGTTTTCGAAAGAAGAAAGCAGCTGGATGCTGTATGATTGGGCCAATTCAGCTTATTCGGTCATTATTATGACGGCGGTATTTCCCCTGTTTTTTAAAGCGGCCGCGGCGGAAAACGGCGTCAGCGCGGCGGATTCCACCGCTTATTTAGGGTATACGATTGCCGCCGCGACTTTTATTTTGGCGATGCTCAGCCCCGTCTTAGGAACGATTGCCGACTACAAAGGATGCAAGAAACGGTTTTTTGCCTTCTTTTTTCTGATTGGTGTGGCGGGCACCGCCGCGCTGGCTTTTATTCCCGGTGAATCTTGGGTGCTGTTGTTAATTTGTTATACGATTTCCACGATCGGCTTTGCCGGGTCTAATGTGTTTTATGATGCGTTTCTCGTTGATGTGGCCGCAAAGGAGCGGATGAATATGGTGTCGGCCAGAGGGTTTGGGCTGGGCTATATCGGCAGCACGATCCCTTTTCTCCTCAGCATTGCCGTCATTCTGTCAGCACAAGCGGGGGTGATTCCGCTGTCAGCCCAGACTGCGGGCCGCATTGCCTTTTTGATTACGGCTGCTTGGTGGGGACTGTTCACGATTCCGCTCCTTCGCCGCGTCCGCCAGCGCTATTATATCGAGAGAGAGCCGCGGCTTGTCGTCAGCAGTTTTAAACGGCTGGCCGGCACGCTGAAGCAGATCAGGAAATACCGGGCGCTGTTTTTGTTTCTGCTCGCCTATTTCTTCTACATCGACGGGGTCGGCACCATCATTACGATGTCGACGTCATACGGGGCAGACCTCGGAATCAGCGCGGCAAATCTGCTGATTATTTTATTTGTCACACAGGTTATCGCCGCGCCTTTTTCGATTTTGTACGGGCGGCTGGCCGAACGGTTTAAGGGAAAAACGATGCTTTATGCCGGGATCGGCGTGTATATGATTGTCTGCACGTATGCTTATTTTATGGATTCCGCTTTTGATTTCTGGGTTTTGGCTATGCTTGTCGCCACTTCCCAAGGCGGTATTCAGGCGCTGAGCCGCTCTTACTTTGCCAAGCTTGTCCCCAAACAGCACGCCAATGAGTTTTTCGGCTTTTATAATATCTTCGGCAAGTTCGCTTCGATTATCGGCCCGCTTTTGATTGCCGTGACCGCCCAGCTGACCGGGAATTCGTCAGCCGCCGTGTTCAGCCTGATTTTATTATTTGTGATCGGCATCGCCATCCTTGCATTTGTGCCTGAGGAGAACAGTGCCGATATCAGCCAGCAGCAAAATGACCTGCCCCTTTAACTGGGAGCAGGTCATTCATCATTTATTCGCTTTATTCACCTTCAGCTTTTTCCCTTTGACGGTTGTGTTCTTCATCACTTTAAGAACTTGAGGGCCTTTTCCGTTTAAAATCTCCACGTAAGAGGCGTTGTCCATGATTGTGATAATGCCGATGTCATCAGCTGTCACACCGTCGATTTTGGCGATCGTTCCTACAAAATCAACCGCTCTGATTTTCTTTTTCTTCCCGCCGTTAAAATACAGCTTCATGATGTCTTTGTTTAACTGTTCGCTTCTGTCTGTTTTGACGTCTGGGCGGGCGTTCAATTTTTCCGCAAAAGCCGCTTTCCGTTCCGCTGTTTCTTTTTCTGACGGTGCTTCCCGCTTTTGGATGCGGAAACCGATATATGTCTCAATGTCATTCAGAAACCGCCCCTCAAACGGCGTCACAAACGTGATGGCCCGGCCGCGGTGTCCGGCGCGCCCCGTTCGGCCGGTGCGGTGCACATAGCTTTCTTTTTCAAGCGGAATATCATAATTGATGACGAGGCTGATGTTTTCGATATCAATTCCTCTGGCGGCAACATCGGTCGCAACGAGATAGCGGAACTCGCCGCGCTTGAACTCATTCATGACTTCAAAACGGTCTTCCTGCACCATGCCGCCGTGAATTTTATCGCAAGGATAGCCCAGCCTGTCCAGCTCATCGGTTAACTGGATGACTCTTTCTTTAGTCCGGCAGAATATGATGCAGCTGTCCGGATTTTCGGTGATCAGGACATCACGCAGCAATGATGATTTGTCCTCTTCTGCTGTTCCGGTGACAAAATGCTCAATATCTTTTGTCGTCAGACCTTCCGCTTTTACTTCAATCAATTCAGGGTCTTTCATATATGTGCGGCTCAGCTTCTCGACGTCGTCCGGCAGCGTCGCTGAAAAGAGCATGGTGACTCTGTTTTTCGGCAGATGCTGAATGATGGCTTCCACCTGTTCAATAAATCCCATATTCAGCATTTCGTCCGCTTCGTCAATCACTAAATACGCCAGCCGTTCAAGCGGCAGCGTCCCTTTTTCTATATGATCAAGCACTCGTCCCGGCGTTCCGGCAACAACGTGGCTTTTTTGCTTCAGTTCGGTTTTCTGTTTATCAAAAGAAGCTTTTCCGAAAACCGCCGTGGCTTTTATCCGTTTAAAACGGCCGATATTTGTGATATCTTCTTTAATCTGCGCCGCAAGCTCGCGGGTCGGCGTTAAAATCAGGGCCTGCGGTTTGTTTTCCTCCCACTCCGCAAGCTCGCAGATCGGAATGCCGAAGGCCGCTGTTTTGCCGCTCCCCGTCTGCGATTTGACGACGAGATCTTTTTTTTGCAGCGCGGCGGGGATGACGCGCCGCTGAACTTCAGTCGGCTCGGTGTATTGCAATCCTTTCAGCGCCCGTTGGATATCGGGGCTGATCGCGTATTCATTAAACTCATTCATAACTAAACTCCTTCTCTGTCAGGCTCCCCTCATTATACGCGAAACGCCGCCGCTTTACCCTGACGTTTTGCCGGAACATTCGGAGACTGCTTTTTCACTTGTTCTTTTTTTAAATTTTACAGATACCCCACTTGTAATACAAATCCATAATACAAGTAGACATTAAAGGTTATTTTAGGGAGTACAGGAACTTCTAACCTTTGACTCATATAAAAAAACCGCCTGCTAGGGCGGTTTTTCGTATTATGGATAGCGGAGATTTGTATTTTGCGCTCCCGCGTAGGATTGGGCGAAGTTTTTGGCGTCCTGCGCTGAAAGCGTGCCGTAGCTGTAATTTGATCTCGGATTCCAGCCGGTGCGCGGTGATTTCGGGGCTATGAGCGACGGGAATGAACCGATGTCGGTGAATTGGGCCGTCCCGTAGTCGTCTATCATTCCGCCTTTTTCATTTCCGTTGCCGAAGTAGTTGGCTTCTGAGAAGACAGTCGCGTTTGTATGAATGGTGAACCCTAAATTGAAATTGGTCACATAGTTGTTTTTCGCATGAAAATAGCCGTATCTCATCAAGCCCGGTGAACGGACATAGACGTTATTAAAATAGTTGTTGGTGATCGTCATATGCGGATAGCCGATATAATTGCGTCCTTCGTTATCATCATTCGGATAACCGAGAATCAGGCCGTACAGATGATCGGAGAATTTAGAATTAGACAGCGTCACAAAATCCGCTTTGGCGCCGACATACAGAAGCTTTCCCAAATCGCTGTGGCTGCTCGGATTGTAGCTGTGCCCTTCAAACCACACGTGGTCAATCCAGTAATTCTGTCCGTTCGCTATGTACATCGGAATGTCGTTGTTGCCCGTAATGGCTGCACTATGGCCGATAATGAGGTTTTTGAAAATCACATTGTTTGAGCCGGAGCCTGTTGTCAGATAGATGTTGGTCAGCCTGTGGCTGGTATAAGAGCCGACGATGGTTTTATTGGCGCCGACTGTCACAACGGCTTTACCCGGGGAGTAAATATCACTTGTGATGACAATGGTTTTGCGGTCCGTCCCGCCCGCATTGTTTTTCAAATCATTGAGATTGCTGACGTAGACGACGGGGCCGCCCTGGCCTCCCGATACGGCGTATTTTGCTTTTCCGTTATGATCCTTCGCATTTCCCGCAAACCCGGTAAGTCCCTGCATCACATCCGGATAAGCCGCTGCCGCTTCTGCCTGCTTGGATGCGGAACATATAATGGCCAGACAAAGCGCAAATCCGAGTGCAGCCAAGAAAGCGAGATGACGCGTCTTCTTTTTCATGCCCTTCACTCCTTTAATCTCTTAAATTGTAAACACATGAAGTATTATACAATTACTATCCTCTTTTTCCATGATCTGTTTGTCTGCTTTTTCGTTATGGCTGAAAAGCCCCAAAATAAAAAAAGCAGCCGGTACGGCCGCCTATATTCGGGTGCTGTCTGCCTGAGCCTCCGCAGGCACGGCTTTATGCTTTCGAATCAAGGACAGCGCCATCCCCGCAAAAATCATCACGATCCCCAAAGATTGATAAAGGTCGGGGCGAAATCCCGTAAATACGGTGTCAAGCACAATCGCCACTGCCGGATCAAGAAATACGATGATTGAAATAAACCGGGTGGATAAAAACCGCAAGCTGTCAAAAAAGAGCAAATACACAATCCCCGTATGGATGATACCGGTCGACACAATCATGATCCAGTTCACATGCGACAAATCAGAAAAAGCGCCGAAACGGACGAACGGGAGAAGAATGATAACGCCCAACCCGGTCTGCAAACAGGTGACCGCATATGGGCTGAGGCTGTTGATACCTTTCCCGGCCAGTGTCGTAAAGGCGTAAAAAAGGGCGGCCAGCACGGCCCAAATAATACCCGATCCCATCAGCTGAGAAAATGATGTATTTCCGTTGATGCCAGAAATCAGAGCGGTGCCCAGAAAACAAATCACGATGGAAGTGACGGACACAAGATGCAGTTTCTCCCGGTATATAAGGCTCCCTAGAAGAAGGACGAGAACCGGAGCCAGATGATAAACGGAAATCGCTATCGTCACTGATGTTTCCTCAAATGATTTAAATAAAAACACCCAGTTCAGCACGAGAAAAAAACCGCAGGCCAGTGTCTGCAGCACCTCACGCCGGTTCCATTGTTCGGTGCGGTACCGTCCGGAACCAAACCAGCAAACGCCCAGAAACAATGAGGCGCACAGACATCTCACAAAGACCAGTTCAATTGAAGGCACATTCGTATGTTCTGAGAAAAAGCCGATTGATCCGAAAATGACCATGGAAATGACCATTTTGATAACGGCATTTGATGTTTGTTTAGCTTGCATTGATTCGCGTCCCCCCATATCATTGACTGTTTATTCAGACAAATACTAACAGCCATTTTACTTGATTCAGAGGAAGATTTCACCCTATTTTTCGAGAGACGGAGGTCTTTTCTCATAAAAAAAGCCCCGCATCAGCAGGGCCGTCTGTTTAATGAACGATCAGTACAGGGCAAGGAGACAATTGTGAGACTTTGTGGCTCACGCTTCCGAGCATCATTTCTTTAAATCCGCTGATTCCGCGGCTTCCAACGACAATCAGATTGAAATGCTGTTCTTTCGCTATGTTTAAAATTTGATGTGCAGGTTCGCCTTGAACGTACAGGCTTTCCGCGTTTACTCCGCTTTCCGCCGCTTTCTGCTTAGCGTCTTCCAGAATAGCTGCTCCTTTTTGCTCGACTTCATGTTTGATGTCTTCAATGAAGTTTTCCGGAACATAGACAATGCCGGTTAAGGCTGTTGTGGAGACAACGGCTTCACGTCCCGCATAGAGAATGGTGAGTTCCGCCTGTTGTTCTTTCGCCAGATGGATCGCTGCATCCAGAGCTTTGCTGCTCATGTCTGAACCGTCTACTGCTGCAAGAATTTTTTTAAACATATGAATCCCGCCTTTCTGCTTTTATTGTCCTCCTCTCATTGCTGAATGTCAATTTTGCCGGCTTTCTCCTGAACATTATGTTTACAGACTTTCTCCGTTTGTGGCGATGACGTCTTTATACCAATAAAAGCTTTTCTTTTTCTTTCTTTCAAATGTGCCTTTTCCGTCATTGCCGCGGTCGACATAAATATAGCCGTAGCGCTTTTTCATTTCAGCGGTTGAGGCGCTGACGAGGTCAATCGGCCCCCACGACGTGTAGCCGATCAGGTCGACGCCGTCTTCAATCGCCTCTCTTGCTTCTATTAAATGATCACGCAGATAATCGATGCGGTATTCATCCTGAATGCTTCCGTCTTCCTCCGGCTCATCAACCGCGCCGAGCCCGTTTTCGACGATAAAGAGCGGTTTCTGATAACGGTCGTACAGCGTGTTTAAAGTGATGCGCAAGCCCTTCGGATCAATCTGCCAGCCCCATTCGGAAGATTTCAGGTACGGGTTTTTCACGCCGCCGAGGAGATTTCCCTTAGCTTGCGCCAGATCCTCAGGCGCCGTGCTGGCCGTCATCGACATGTAGTAGCTGAAGCCGATGTAATCCACCGTATGTTCTTTCAGGAGCGCCTCGTCTCCTTCCTTCATCTCGATCGTAATTCCGTTTTCTTTAAAGAAGCGCTTCATGTAGCCCGGATAGCTGCCCCTCGCCTGCACATCAGAAAAGAACAGCGTGCTCCGCTCTTTTTGCATTGCCGCATATACATCCTCCGGCTTCGGCGTCATCGGATACGTCGTCGTCGCGGCGATCATGCAGCCGATCTGTGAATCCGGGATGATCTCATGGCCGGCTTTTACCGCCAGCGCGCTCGCCACAAATTGGTGGTGGGCTGCTTGGTACATCGTGTTTTGCTTATTTTCGCCTTCCCGGAATATAAGACCGCCGCCTGTGAACGGAGCGTGAAGAACGACGTTGATTTCATTGAAGGTCATCCAATATTTCACTTTGTCTTTATAACGGGTGAAAACCGTACGGGCGTACCGTTCATAGAAATCGACCGTTTGGCGGTTTCGCCAGCCGCCGTAGTTTTTCACCAAACCGAGCGGCATCTCATAGTGAGAA
This sequence comes from Bacillus sp. 01N42_2, assembly GCF_056399565.1. Lineage (NCBI taxonomy): Bacteria > Bacillati > Bacillota > Bacilli > Caryophanales > Bacillaceae > Bacillus > Bacillus sp. 01N42_2. The sequence continues at coordinate 631,177 of NZ_JBFTRO010000001.1, forward strand.
ATCGTGACGACCGGTTCGATCTGATGTTTCCTCAATTCGTCAAAAAGACGATCGTAAAATTGCAGCCCTTCTTCGTTCGGTTCTGTTTCATCGCCGTTCGGAAAAATTCTCGTCCACGCAATGGAGGTGCGGAACGCTTTAAAGCCCATCTCTGCAAACAGGGCGATATCCTCTTGATAGCGGTGATAAAAATCAATCGCGTCGTGATACAGATTCAGCGCATCGTCCGTCTCATGAAACGGAGACATAATGCCGTCCGGGGAGACATCCGCCGTAGAAAGTCCTTTGCCGCCTTCTTTATAAGCGCCTTCAATCTGATTGGCAGCCGTTGCGCCGCCCCATAAAAAACCTTCCGGAAATCTCTTCATGTTTTCTCCACCTCTTTTTCAGGATAACGCCAGAAGCGCTTCGTTCGGTTTGACCATTCCGCGTTTTTTCACGTCTGTAAATAAATATTGATCCGTATTCGTAATGATGACCGGCGTCATCACGTCAAAGCCGGCAGCCTTTATCTCTTCGATATCAAAAGTAATCAGCAGATCTCCCGGCGCGACGGTATCGCCTTCTTTAACGTGCATTTCAAAATGCCTGCCATCCAGCCGTACCGTATCAAGCCCGATATGAATGAGAATTTCGGCTCCCCGGGAACTCGTAATGCCGATGGCGTGCTTTGTTTTAAATACGGCTGTCACCCTGCCTTCTACGGGAGAAACCGCCGCGCCCTCTTCAGGCAGAATCGCAAAACCTTTTCCCATCATTCCACCGGAAAACACGCTGTCGTTCACTTCGCTTAATGCCTTCACTTCGCCTTTAATCGGGCTGTGAATGATTTCTCCGCCAGCCGTCACACCCGGCGTTTCAGATGCTTTGTCCCGTTCAGACTGTACATCTTCAAACCCGATCAGCAGTGCCGCCGCCATACCCGCCGCAAACGAGATAAAAAGCCCGATCAACGCGTAAAGAAACGTCGGCCCGATGAAGACCGGAATGCTCGGCAGACCCGCGTTTCCGCCGACAATGTAGGAAGCGACGCCCGTTACACCGTAAAAAGCTCCGCCTGCCGCGCCGCCGATTAAAGCAGCCGCGAACGGTTTTTTCAATCTCATGTTAACGCCGTACATGGCAGGTTCGGTTATGCCCATCAAAGCCGTAATGCTCGTCGTAAACGCAAGTGATTTAAAGGTTTTGTTTTTTGATTTCAAGAAAACCGCAAATGACGCGCCGGCCTGCCCCATGTTCGCCAAAAACATCGCAGGCAGAATGTAATCACGTCCGTTTTGAGCGATGTTATTGATCATGATCGGCACAAGCGCATAATGCATCCCCGTCATAATGATGAGCGAAAATGTGCCGGCCAGCAGAATCATTGCGGCAATCCCCGCATGACTGAACAAATAATTGACGCCGACAGACAGATCATTTCCGAGAATCGCGCCGAGCGGGCCGACTGTGATCAGTGTGACAGGCACGACGATCACAAGCGTAAGCATCGGAACAGCAATCAATTTCAAAGAAGAAGGAGTGATTCGATCGATTCCCTTCTCCACATAGGACATCAGCCAGATCGCCAGCAAAATCGGAATGACTGTCGATGAATACGTGGCAGCGGTTACAGGAAGACCGATAAAGGAGATGCTTTTCCCAGACCCAAGCAAGGCCGTCAAATCCGGATGCAAAATCGCACCCGCCACAGCAGCCGCCACGTACGGATTACATCTGAATTTCCTCGCCGCGCTTACCGCAAGCAAAATCGGCAGAAAATAAAACGCACCATCACCGACAGCCGTAAGAATGCTGTGAGTCTGGCTCTTCTCCGACATCCAGCCGAATGTCACCGCTAACGCGACAAGTCCTTTTATCATGCCCGCCCCGGCAATGGCCGGCAGAATCGGTGTAAACACGCCGGAAATCACATCAAACACGGCGCTCAGCACATTTTTCTTCTGCTTTGAAGTTTTGTTTGCGCTTTCACTGCTGAGCCCGCTGATCTCCATTAAAGCCTGATACACCTTCGGCACATGATTGCCGATAATGATCTGAAATTGCTCGCCGCTGATATTTGTCCCCATCACGCCTTCCGTCTGTTCCAGCCCGTCCCGATCTGCTTTCGTATTATCATACAGATTAAAACGAAGCCGCGTCATGCAATGGATGACACTCTGAACATTCTCCTCCCCGCCGACAAGTTGTAATATCTCTTTTGATATTTTATGATAGTCCATGAGTCTACCTCCTTAAAAATGGGGGAACTGCCGGACGAAAGGTGGCCGCCTTTCTCCGGCTTTTTTTGTTATGAAATCAGCATCACCTCCAAAAAAGGGTATAAAAAAAACCTAAACTGCACAGCACACGGAGGTCTTCCCCTGTCTGACGCAATTTAGGTTTTGCCTGCGGTTTGCAGTAACAATCCTAGGTGAATGATATTGGGTTGATATGTATACTTTAGCACTGGATTTATTGGGTGTCAACGCTTACATTTTAACGGATGTACCAATTAAATATAAAGTATTGATCCTCCTTTGCTATATAAGAATACTCCACCAAACTTACCTCAGCATTATTTTTATAAACGCTTAATAGGACTTTATTCTCTCCTTTTTCAGTATTACCTATTGGTAAAAGTAGTGATAAAATGGAATTATTGATATAAAAAAGGAGATTATGATGAGAAATCATAGAGGCTTCCATGAGGAAATTCAGCAACAGCAAAAACATTATCCAACACCACATCACATTCAACCAGTTAACCCAAAAGAATATACAGAGGTTTTGACTTTACATACAGCAAAACAACTCAGCGAGACATTTCAAGCACTTGTGGATCAAAATCAGTATGAACAAGCGATTCAACTGAGCGAGAAGATTTCATCCCAGCTGGGACAACATACGAATTTCTCATTACCGCTTTCCACAGTGCTCTACAGCTTAAATGAAATGGAACTTCCTGTTTCAGATGACTTTTCTCTGCATCGTCTGAAACTGCTAGGAAATCATCAAACTCATGATAACTTTTTCAAAGCATTAAAACACGAGATGTTAACGGCAGACCGTGTAGACTTTATGGTTAGTTTTACAAGGTGGTCTGGTGTTCAGCTCCTGATTCCTCCTCTTCAGGAGCTTGCTAAAAGACACGTCCCTGTACGCATCATTACATCAACCTATATGGGTATTACAGAGCCAAAGGCATTAAGACATCTTCTTCAATTTGAGAATGTTCAGTTGAGAATTGTAAATGAATATAAAAAATCCTTCCATACGAAGGCATACTTATTTGAACGCTGTTCTGGACAGCATAGTGTCATTGTAGGGTCTTCAAACCTATCGCAAGCTGCCCTTACGACAGGGTATGAGTTAAATGTTAGACTACCCGAAACCAGATATCTCCCTGTTTATCAACAAACAAAAGATTTGTTTGACACGGTTTGGAATGAAAAGACACAGCCTGTTGACGAACAATTTTTACAAGCCTATGAGGAATTCCAAGCAGGAAGCCAAAAAGTAAGTGCTTCCTTTGTTGCTCAAAACTCTCTTTACAAAACGAAAATGTCCCCGAATGCTATGCAAAAAGAAGCATTACGAAACCTTAAAAAAACAAGAAACGAAGGGGAAACAAAAGCCGTCATCATCGCCGCCACTGGCACTGGAAAAACATTTTTAGCAGCATTTGATTTTGAGCAATTTAAACCAAATAAATATCTTTTTCTTGCCCACCGGGAAGAGTTACTTACAAAAGCAATCGAAACATTCCAGAAAGTCACAAATAATCATAAAGACTTTGGTTTATTGACTGGAACAAAAAAAGAAAGAGATAAGCGCTTTTTATTTAGCACTGTACAAACATTACACAAAAAAGAAACTTTGGAATCCTTTTCAACAGATGAATTTGACTACATTGTGATTGATGAATTCCATCATGCTGAAGCATCTACCTATCAAGCTGTATTAAACTACTTTACACCAAAGTTTTTATTAGGTTTAACTGCAACACCAGAGCGTCTTGACGGTAAAGATGTGCTTCAGATTTGTGATCATAATGTAGTTTATGAAATCAGGCTTCGCGACGCTCTAAAGGCAGAGCTACTTGCGCCATTTCACTATTTCGGAATTTCAGATCATACTGTAGATTACGAAAAAGTAAAAGTGAAAAATGGGATGTACGAAGAGAAATCTCTAGTCAATCATTTAAAAACTCATAAACGAGTAGAATATATCATTAAGATGATCAACATGTATGGATTTCACGGCGAGAAAATGGTTGGCTTAGGATTCTGTACAAACGTCGAACACGCAATATACATGAGTGATGAATTTAACAAATTGGGGTTTTATACAACTTACTTAACAGGAAATGATCCTCCTTCAAAAAGACAAGAGATCATTCGACAATTGGAGGACCCGCACCACAGTTTAGAACTTATATTTACAGTAGATATTTTCAACGAAGGAATAGATATTCCAAAACTCAATCTACTATTGTTCCTTAGACCAACAGAATCACCAACGATTTTTATTCAACAATTAGGACGGGGACTAAGAAAAACTGATGACAAAGAGTTTGTAACGATACTGGACTTTATCGGAAACTATCAAAAGTCATTCGTTATTCCACTCGCACTATCTGGACAAACAAGCCAAAAATCGTTTGATAAAGATTCCCTCCGAGTGGCCGTGACACATGAGTTTGCAGATTTACCTGGAGGATCATATGTTGACCTTTCAGCTGTAACGAAGAAAGAAATTTTGAATAAGATCGATCATATTAAACTAAATTCAGATGCCATGCTGAAAACGTTATACAAGCAATTTAAACAAGAGCTAGGACGCTCTCCAGAGTTAATTGATTTTCTATACTCCGAACAGGCACCTGGGCTTACCTTTTTTATAAAGAAATACAAGTCATGGGTACAGACAAAAAAGAAAATGGACGATTTGAACGAATCAGATCAGCTCATTCTCAATCATCCAATGGTTGTAGAAATGGTAGCCAGATTAGAGCAGCAATTACCTATTAAATGGCCCTATGAATGGTTGATTTTGCAATGTGCCTTTCAAGCTAATATCATTACGGTCGAAAAAGTAAAAGAGACATTAGAGCAACAATTTCATATCAAAATCACAACAAATACTCATGATAATCTTATTGAACGGGCAATGGAGCGTTTAGAAAAGCCCGTTCAGAAACAGAATTGGTCATTCGGCTCTTTTAAAGATCATACATTTGAGGTAGCCCCTGAAGTGAACCAAATCTTAGAAGATCCTATTTTTGGGGACTATCTCATGGAGCGTGTGCAATTCGGCCTTATGGAGTATCGTAGAATGAATAATATTGAAACCCTGACTTCAAAAGAGATAAAGCTTACAATGTATCAAACCTATACAAGAAATGAACTCATTTATCTTTTTCAGTCAACTGATCAGAAAGGGACTTGGCGAGAGGGCGTACGTAGAGTTAAAAATCACTATTTAATCTTTATCAATTTGAATAAGTCAGAAAAAGTAGAAGATCATTTGCTATATAAAGATTATTTTATTGATCCTAGCCATTTTCACTGGCAAAGTCAAAACCAAACCTCACATGCTTCAAGCGTAGGGCAAAACTTTATTCATCATAAGGAAAAAGGATACCATATTCATTTATTTGTGAGGAAATTCACTGAAATGCACAACATTACTTTACCATTTATTTATTTAGGAGAAGCGGATTACGTATCAAGCCACGGAGACAAGCCAATGAATGTCAAATGGAAGCTTCATCGGCCTGTCCCAGAAAACTTGTATGTGGATTTAACGAATTAAAGCAGAAACTGTCGGAAGATCAGCGGGTGCCCATTCTAGTGATTCAAGTTCATGGATAGGCACCCATCTGAATTCTGCGTGCTCTTTCGCTACCGGCTTCCCTGATACAATCTCCGCTTTTATTGATATTAAATTTACGATGACCTTCTCATATTCATGGTGAATATCAGCAATCACATCGCCTGCAACAATTTTACAGTCCAGTTCCTCTTCAATTTCTCGCACAAGTGCTTCCTGTGCATTCTCCCCTTCTTCAAGCTTTCCACCAGGAAACTCCCATAGATTAGGGAGAGACATTTTTGGCGAACGTAGAGCACATAGAATTTCATTGTTTTCATTTTGTATAACTGCGGCGGCTACTTTTATTGTTTTTTTCAAAATTAAACTTCCTTTCGTTTATTCTTAGATATGTAGTCATATTTTTAGTTTTTTATTTATACTGTTCGGCAAACGATAGAGATTGAATCCATCATAATTCAAATAGTTTATTAAAAGCAATAGAAGGTCATTTTCCTAATTAGCAAGCAAAAAAGCACCCTCCAAATAGAACTGGTGCTGGTTCACTCCACTCCCCAAACAGCCTCGCCGTCACTGCTCAGCACACTGAACGTTACGACTTCCTTCTCACTTGCCTGAGTCCCATTCTTTCAGGAGACGCCGTCATAATTTGTGCCGTTCAGGTTGATTCGGGCTTTGCTGCTGCCGGTTATTGTTCAGGTCCTGGTCATTTCCCCGGAAATGGTGCCGTTGGAGTTAAGCCGGATGGTTTTGGGGGTTTTGATGGCGGCTGTGATGGCTTTTCCATGCTGGATGAGTTTGCAGGTTCCGGCCGCGGCGGCTGCCGATATGTGTATCCGGTTCTCCTGCGCAGCAGTACGACGCTGCAGCCGGATTTGCCGGCGTCGTGGTGTGGATGAGCATTGCCCTGTCTCAGCTCTTATTTCGAAAGCATGATGTAAAAAACAGCGGCCGCCTCACAGATCTGACCTTCCGCACGCCGTTATATCCTCTCGTTCCGATCGCTTTCGTGACATTCATTTGGATAAAACCATGCCATAAAAAAAGGCACATACTTAAGGGGTATGTGCCTTTTTTTCTTATTCCGTAATCAGCGTATGAATCAGCTTCGGTGCTTCCGCTTTTTCTGAGATGCGGATGTTGTCATAGACTTTGGCGGTCACGTCGTCAACGTTTTCGCGGTTGGCGTAAAGGGTGACGAGCGGCTCTCCTTTTTCGACTTTGTCACCGACTTTTTTACGGAGCATGATGCCGACGGCAAGGTCGATTTCGTCCTCTTTTGTCGCACGTCCCGCGCCTAACAGCATCGCTGCGACGCCGATTTCGTCAGCGATGATTTCTGAAACGACACCCGCTTCTTTTGCCGGGACGTCAATTTTGTACGCCGCCTGCGGAAGTTTGGACGGTTCGTCAACGACGGAAGCGTCTCCGCCCTGATTGCTCAGGAACTCTTTGAACTTTTCAAGCGCTTTGCCGTTTTTCATGACTTCCTGCAGCTTCGTTCTCGCTTCTTCCAATGTCTCGGCTTTTTTCGCCAATACGACCATTTGGCTGCCGAGCGTGAGGACGAGTTCGTTTAAGTCTTCAGGGCCTTCCCCTCTTAACGTATCAATGGCTTCTTGAACCTCCAGGGCATTCCCGATCGCAAAACCGAGCGGCTGTGACATGTCAGAAATCACGGCCATCGTCTGGCGGCCGACGTTGTTTCCGATGCGGACCATTGCTTTGGCGAGGTTCACGGCGTCTTCATCCGTTTTCATAAACGCGCCGGCGCCCGTTTTGACGTCAAGCACGATCGCATCTGCTCCGGCGGCGATTTTTTTACTCATAATGGAGCTTGCGATCAGCGGGATGGAGTTTACCGTACCCGTTACATCACGCAGCGCATACAGCTTTTTATCGGCAGGCGTCAAGTTGCCGCTTTGTCCGATGACGGCTACTTTGTCGCGATTCACAAGCTTGATGAATTCATCTTTTGACAATTCCACGTGGAAGCCTTCGATCGCTTCCAGTTTATCAATGGTTCCCCCCGTATGGCCGAGGCCGCGTCCGGACATTTTAGCAACGGGAACGCCGAGCGCCGCGACGAGCGGTGCGAGTACGAGGGTCGTCGTGTCGCCGACCCCGCCCGTAGAGTGCTTGTCGACCTTGATGCCTTCGATGGCGGAGAGATCAATCGTTTCCCCTGAATTGACCATCGCCATTGTCAGATCGGCGCGCTCCCGATCTGTCATATCCTGAAAGTAAATCGCCATGGCAAGGGCGCTTGCCTGGTAATCAGGGATGCTTCCGTCCGTATATCCTTTTACGAAAAATTGAATTTCTTCTGTTGTCAGTTCTTTTCCGTTTTGTTTTTTTACAATAAGATCTACCATTCTCATGATCTATCACCTGTCCTTCAATTATGTTCAGTGAATCAATCCCACGATCGCCGCTGTCAGGAAGCTGACGAGCGTTGCGCCGTACAGCAGCTTCAGCCCGAACCGCGCGACGACGTTTCCTTGCTTTTCATGCAGTCCTTTCACCGCACCCGTAATGATACCGATAGAGGAGAAATTCGCGAATGAGACAAGGAATACAGATACCACTGCCTGTGTATGCGCACTGAAATGGAAATCGCCGGATGAGAGCGTCTGCATCGCCACAAATTCATTCGATACCATTTTCGTCGCCATAATGCTTCCGGCGCTCACCGCTTCATTCCACGGAATACCGGTTAAAAACGCAAACGGCGCGAAGACATAGCCGAGCAGCGCCTGGAATGTAATGCCGAAGACCGCGTTAAAAACGCCGTTGACCAGGGCAATGAGTGCGACAAATCCGATCAGCATCGCCGCTACGACAACGGCGACTCTGAATCCATCCATTATATACTCACCGAGCACTTCAAAAAAGGATTGCTTTTCTTCTTCAGGAACGACAATCAAATCCTCTTCTTTGCTGACGGTGTACGGGTTGATGATAGAAGCGATGATAAATCCGCCGAATAAGTTCAGCACAAGCGCCGTCACGACGTATTCCGGCTTCAGCATCATCATGTAAGAACCGACGATCGACATTGAGACCGTCGACATAGCAGATGCGCAAAGCGTGTATAAGCGCTGTTCAGTAAGATAGCCGAGCTGTTTTTTCAAGCTGATAAACACTTCTGATTGCCCTAAAATTGCGGAGGCGACAGCGTTGTAAGATTCGATTTTCCCCATTCCGTTCACCTTGCTTAACGCAAGACCGATATACTTCGTGATGAAGGGGAGGACCTTCCAATGCTGCAGAATTCCGATTAAAGCGGATATAAAGACGATCGGCAGAAGCACGCTCATGAAGAACGTCGTCTGTTTCGCATTCACAAGTCCGCCGAATACAAAGTTAATCCCTTCTGATGCATATTCCAGCAAATAGTTAAATCCTTTTGCAAAACCGCCGACAAGAAAATTCCCGATACCGGTGTTGAGGAGAATGTAACCGAGAACCAGCTGCAGTACGAGCATGACGGCGATCGGCCGTATTCTGATTCTTTTTTTGCCATTGCTGGCGAGCCAGGCAAGACCTAAAAACACAATGATACCGATAATTCCGATGAGATACTTCATATGTGTTCTCCTTTTATTTGTATTCGCTTACAATTTTTTATGCATCAACAAAGAAAGAGGATGGCGGAAGCTTTCAGCTTCCGCACTGCTGATTAATAGTCGCTGCTGCCGCTGTCTCCGCCGCTCACGATAGAGACGCCCGCACTTGCGCCGATCCGACTCGCGCCCGCAGCGATCATGCTGTCAACATCAGCTTTTGTTCTGATGCCGCCTGATGCTTTGACACCGATGTCCGGTCCGACTGTTTTTCTCATGAGAGCAATGTCTTCAGCCGTTGCCCCGCCTGTCGAAAAACCGGTAGACGTTTTGACGAAATTGGCGCCTGCGGATACCGCCAAACGGCACGCGCGCTCTTTTTCTTCATCTGTCAAAAGACATGTTTCGATGATCACTTTGACGAGCGCTTTTTTATCAGCTGCTTCAACTACCGCGCGGATATCAGCCTCAACAGCCTCATCATCACCGTCTTTTAATGCGCCGATATTGATGACCATGTCAACCTCAGTGGCTCCTTTTGAGATGGCATCCTTCGTTTCAAATGCTTTTGTTTCCGATGTCGTTGCGCCGAGAGGGAATCCGATAACGGTGCAAACGTCAACTCCCGTGCCCTTCAGCTCCTCCGCTGCGAGTTTGACCCAAGTCGGGTTCACACAAACGGATGCGAATTTATACTCTTTTGCTTCTTTTATCAGTTGTAAAATATCTGCTTTTTGTGTATGCGGTTTCAAAGCAGTATGGTCTATTTGACTTGCAATTGACATTGTATGCACTTCCTTTTTCCTAGGATAGGTTTAGAATAACCGAATTTTGAACATATGTAAATTGGTTATTGAAATTATGTTCATGAATTGTCACAATTCTTGAATGAGTTTTTTGGCCGTGTGCTGATCGGTAATCAAAACGTTGGCGTACTTTCCTTTCAGGGCCCCGTGAATGGCCTTGCATTTTCTGCTGCCGCCCGCCACCAGAATCGAACGTTCTTTCATTTTCAAGTCGCTGAGCTCGACTCCGATCGTCCGGCCGTTAATGCTGCTGCTGCAGATCCTGCCTTCCTCGTCAAAAAAACGCGAACAAATATCGCCGACTCCGCGCGCTTTCAGCAATTGTTTCTCTTCTTCCCGGAAATAGCCGAGTCTGAAAAGCAGGGCCTCATCCCGGACGGTTCCGACCGTAAACAGCGCGATATTGGCTTGTCTGCCCATTTCAATGATCCGCTTAATATGTCTGTCCCGCTCGACCATCTGTTTCACATCGGCGCTGTCAAATATAACCGGCAGCGGCAAATACCTCGGCATGGTCTGAAATGCTTCGGCGAACAGCTGAATCGTTTCTGACGAATGCGTATTGACATTGGAATGACTGATGCCGCCTTTCAGCTGTACGACTTCAACGCTCTTTACCTGCTTCGGCTCCATGCGGCTTGCGATCTGGTACATCGTCGTCCCCCAGCTTACGCCGAGTATATCGCCGTCCTTTACGGTTTTATGCATATAGTCTGCGCCATAACGGCTTAAGTAATGTGTAATGGCCTGGTAATCGTCACTTGGAGAAAAGACGACGTGCGCCTCAAGCAGCCCGTATTTTTCTTCCAGCTTCGCGCCGAGCTCGTCCAGATCCTCAAACGGGTCCATGACGCGAATTTGGACATATCCTTTTTCCTTTGCGTACTGAAGCAGCCTCGAAACGGTGGGGCGTGACAGATTAAGCCGTTCGGCGATCTGCTGCTGGCTGTAATCTGATTGATAATATAGTTTTGCCGCTTCTATGCTGAGCTGCTGTTTTTCACGATCCATATCGCGCCTCCCCTCTCCGCTTATCATATCACCAAAACACGCGGTAAAAAAGCACCCTCTGATGGGGTGCCTATTTTTTCAGCACAAGCTCCTGAATCGCATGCGCTACGCCGTGTTCGTTGTTTGATTTTGTTTCAAAATTTGCAATTTCCCTTACTTCCGGGATGGCATTGGCCATAGCGACACCGCAGCCGGCCCACTGAATCATAGACATGTCATTGCCGTTATCGCCGATTGCCATGACGTCTTTTTGTTCAATTCCGAGTTTTTCAGCCAGCAGCTTGACCGCGTTTCCTTTACTGACTTTCGGGTGAAGAATCTCATGAAAGAACGGCGCGCTTTTGACCATTGTGTATGTTTCCGTGAATGATTCCGGAATGGAAGCGATCGTTTTCTCCAGCTTGTCGGGATCGTCGATGAACATGACTTTCGGAATCAGAATATCCTTCGGCACCTCATCAATCGTGCGGAAATGAAGCGGCACTTTCGTGATATATGATTCGTAAACCGTGTATTCACTGATATCCCGGTTCGGCGTGTACAGATTAGCTGTGTCAAAGTAATGCATCGGAGTGTCCAGCTGTAAGCTCAGCTCGTAAAGGGACTTCAAATCCTCATAACCTAATGACTGCTCGGCCACGACACCGTTTGTATACGTATTTTGGACGAGGGCGCCGTTATAAGCAATCACAAAGTCGCCTTCCTCCTGTAAGTTCAGCTCTTCCAAATACCGCCGCACGCCGCCGATCGGCCGTCCCGTGCACAGAACGATATTGACCCCTTCCGCTTTAGCGGCATCAAGCGCCCCGCGGACTTCAGCCGTCACTTCATGATGATCGTTTAATAGTGTTCCGTCCATATCTATTGCGATTAACTTGTACATCCTGCATCTCCTTTGTATCCTTTTCGTCTTATGCTTTCATCATATCGTTTTTTCGTTTCAAAGAAAAATTAAACGGACGGATTTCTCCGCCTTCTCTGCTTATACCGGATCTGTCTCCGGATACGGGGCCGTCTTGTCCTCTTATCGGTTTGTTCTGCGCCGTTATCTGTTTTCTGCTTCAAGAGAATCAGTCCGGCCGCAAAGAAAGGGACGGCCGCTATGTCCAGAAGGGCAAGCTTTATTCCCATCGCTGCGGGAAAGTATGCCCATAATGAACGGCTGTTCCGCCTGATCATGATGTAAGAAACGATTTCCAGCAGAATAAACAGGGCGTTCACCCATAGGTAAATGAGCAGCGCCGCAAACAGAAACAGCAGGAGTGTATTCCGCAGCGTGCCGGAAAACAGAAGAGCGCGCATCATATCAAAGAATGAAAAAGACTGCATGCTGCCGTTGACGACATTGGGATTATAAATGGTAAAACGCCCGAACTGATCTACAAGCATAAAAAATAACCATACCAGTGAAAACCATTGAATGATATGTACGATGACACCCGTCAAAACGAGTCTGTCGGCAGCCTTATTTCTCATGTGCATCCTCCCCGCCTGTTTTTATTCTTGTCATTGTTTTTGTTTCTCCGTATATCTTCCAAATGAGCGTATCGTTTTTTCCTCTTTTCAACGTGCTTTTGACGGGATGCGGACGCCCGAGGTATTCAATCTCGATCGTTCCGTCCGTGTTTTGTGAGATCACCTTGTAAGCATCCGAGGGCATAGGAACCTCGCCGCGGCCTTTAATGACCTGCTTTGTCAGCACGCTGTCTTTCGTAAACGTGACGGTTTCAGATCTGACTCCGTCCATCGGACCTGGTTTCAGCCCCGCATCCCATGTCCCGTAATAAAAAGGGGTCTCGTCCGCTTTCTTTTGCGAGCAGCCTGTTATCATGACGCATCCGAAAACAAGAACCATCATGATGAAAATCCGTATGTTCCGCAACATGATCACCTTCCTTTGCAGCTTTTTTTACGCCTGTAAGTTAGGCGGATGCCGTGGCACTGTGCGATTGACTACATAGTGTATAAAGACTTCACTAGATAAGGAGAATGATGAATGAACCCATATCAGTACTACACCCCGCCTGCCTATTTCCCTCAGCAGCAGGAATACGAAGTGAACCGCGTTGAGTATGAGCCGTATCAGCAGGAAAGCTATTATGCGCCCTACCAGTCCGAAGAGCGGCAGCCGACAGGTTTAGAACGGAGAGTTGCCCAGCTTGAAAGACAAAATGCCGAGCAAACGAGAGAGCTTACCCGCCTCTCACAAGAAGACCAGCGCCAAAACCGGGAAATCACGCGGATGAATGAGCAGATCAGACGGCTGAGCCAGTCCATTGAAATCCATACCCGCCGCTTAAACCGTTTGAATCAGCGCCTGCGTGCAGTCGAAAACAGACTCAATATCCCTTTTCACGCTACAGAAGGCGGCTTCTGAGAAAAAGGGCCGGAATACAAAGCTCGACAGGCCATTCCCGAGCCTTGTATTCCGCTCTGTACATAACAGGTAAATATTTGAATGCCATTCTCGCATGAATGCCTCACATTTTCTTTCACATGATAAATATGTAAAATCAATCACTCCAGGAGGTTTTCATGATGTACCAAAACCAATACAGCGGAAATCAGCTGCAGCAATGCCGCCAAACCGCACAGCAGCTTATTCAGCAGACACAGCAAAGCAGCCAGCAGTACAAGCAAATGCTCCAGCAGGAACAGCAAAACATTCAAATGCTTCAGCAGATGCTGAACCATGAGCAGCATGCCGTTCATACCATTCAGCAAGCGTTGCAGGGTCATGAAATGGCCATCCAAAAATGTCAGCAAATCGTGAATGTGTGCAATCAGCTGCAGCAGGAAGTAAGCGGACATCTGACTTCACCGATGACAAACGCTAACGTTTCATCATTCCCGCAAACCCAGCATCACACACCGTTCCAGCAGCATTCATACCAGCAATAGCCCGATCACGCAAATGACAAAGCACAAGGTTACCGGCTTTGTCATTTGTTTTTATCTCTGTTTTGTCAGGTCAATGCGCTGAGCGGGTTTTCCGCCGAATTTTTCTTCCGCCGCATGCCTAACCGCTTCATACGCTCTGGCTTCGACGTTTTGTTTAAACACATCAAGCTGTATCAAATAAGCCGCCCGCACCTTCAGCCCGTGGATGATGGCGATGGCCCATAGAGGCAGCACGATATACACGCCGGGTGTGCCCGGCAGCACAAAAGCAATTGCTAAAATAATAAAATAGATAAGTCCGTATTTCAGCCATTTTTTGTTCTTGGCCCGGTAGCCGATATAGAAAAAGGCCAAGAAAGCGGTGAGCGCAAACGGCGCAAAAGTCAGCAGCAGCCACCAGCTGTGCAGCACTTCCCACCAAGTTCCTCTCTTCGTAATCAACATTCATTCCTCCTCCTTTACTACTATAACATGGATAATCAAGAAAGGATTTCTATAAAAACATAGACGGAATAAGGTCTTCCTGCTATATTAATAATGATAATCATTATCACTAAAATAGGGGGATCATGATGAAGAAAAGATCATGGCTGATCGGCCTGGCACTTCTGCTTGTTTTCGCCTTAAGCGCTTGCAGCGGCGCGAAGGAAAACAGCGGCTCCGCATCAGGCAAAGGAAAAACAGACATGCGTACATATCAATCAACAAAAGGAAAAATTGACATACCCGCACATCCGAAGCGGATCGTCACTGACTTTTATGCGGGTGAGCTGCTGTCCGTTGACGCAAATGTCGTCGGAGCGGGCTCATGGGCTTTCAAAAATCCATTTATCCAAAAACAGCTGAAAAACACCACGGACATCGGCAATCCCGTCAATGTGGAGAAAGTAATGCAGCTGAAGCCTGATTTAATCGTGCTGATGAAGGATGATCAATACGAAAAACTTTCGAAAATCGCGCCGACGATTGTCATTCCTTTTAACACCGCAAAAAATACGAAAGATACGGTCAGCCTGTTCGGCGATATTGCCGGGGCGAAGGATAAAGCCAAAAGCTTTATGGCAGACTTTAACAAAAAAGCCGAAGCCGATCAAAAGCGCCTCAAACGTGTGATCGGCAAAGACGAGACAGTCGGCCTTTATGAAACGACGGATAAAGGCGAGATCTGGATTTTCAATGACAATTCCGGCCGCGGCGGCCAAGCCGTTTATAACGCACTCGGATTGAAAGCGCCGGCCAATATTGACAAAGACATCATGAAAACGGGCGCCATGAAACAGGTTTCCCAAGAGGTCATCCCTCAATATGCGGCTGATTATATGTTCATCACTGATTACAATCCGAATGGAGAAAGCAAAACATTTGAGCGTCTGAAAGATTCATCCGTTTGGAAAAATCTCGACGCCGTAAAGAACAATCGTGTCTTTATCAACGACTTCAACACCTTCTATCCGTATGACCCGATTGCCGTCAGCAAACAGATGGATATCATCACCGACATGCTGATCAAACGGGCTGAAGAAAATAAAAAATAAGAAAACGGCACAGTCTGACGCTGTGCCGTTTTGTATGATTTACTTTAATTTCGACTGTACGGAGTCCGGCATATCTTTAAACCTGACTTCTTCCCAAGTCTCGACATACTTTCCTTTCGCCTTCACCTTCAAATAGGCATTCTTCCGAAGGTCTTTCCCGGCGAAAAAGGTCACTTCTTCTTTTTTTCCGGATGCGTTGTATCCGTCTAATGTATATTCAGTACCGCCCGGGCTAAGATGTTTGCCATCTCGGTCAATCTGTACATAAACATCTTGCTGGTGAATAAACGGATTAAATCTGTCTGTAACATCGTTATGAAAAAAGAGAAGCCCGCATATGACGGCAGCGGCCGCCAAGACGGCCAGGATTGCCAATGCCTTTTTCATCTTTACACTCCCCTTACTTGTTCAGTTTTTTCAAATAGCTTGACCGCACCGCAAGGAAGAACAGAAGCTGAAAAATGAAAAATCCTCCGATGGTCAGACTGAGCGGCCCCGCTACATCGGAATAACCTTCCACAGCCAATGTTCTCAAGGCAAACAGCGTATGCATGACGGCAATGACAAATGGAAAGAAGAAGAGAATCGCCAATTGTATCGTCACGCTTTGTGACATTTCACGCTCACTCAGGCCGATTTTGGCCAGTGAACGGTAGCGCTCCCGGTCGTCATCTAAATCGGTGAACAGCCTGAAATATAAGAAACTTGCTGCCGCGACAAAGAAGACGATCGCGATAAACAGACCGATGAATAAACTCAAGCTCGGCAGCTGCACCGTATCATAGTAGGTGCCCGCTTTTGCCATAAAATCAGAATGCACGTCAATATAGTTGCCGTAAATCTCATTTTTCAAGGATTGGCTGATCCCAAGACTGTCTTTCCAATGATCGTAGCTGTAGCCGTATAATGACGCTTTATCACCAAGTGATTTCAGCCGATCAAAGGTTTGATCGTTCACCGCGATGATGGCATTCAATGAAATCAGCGGTTTTTCGACTTCTTTTACCGACAGTTTTTGGCCGGACGGCTTGCCTTTTTGGTCCAGCAGCTTCAGCTGATCCGGCGCTTCGTTTTTGAAATTGCGGTCATACGTGCCCGGGAAATAGACGGCCTCACCATGTTTCAGGCCGTTCAGCTTAACATGGAAGTACTTCGCCGCCTCCGATTCGCTGATCATGTAAACAGGCGGAACAGTATCCCCTTCCTGATAGCGGACATAGGAAACATCTATTTTGTCTTTCTTATACGTAAAGCCGTGTGTTTTCAATTCATGGTCAATATCTTTCAAATGAGTCTTTTCCTTTGGATTGCTGCTGAAAGATACATACTCCATCTCATAAGCGGACTCTTCCGCCCCGACGGTCGCTTTGTACATCGCGAGCACGCCCGTCGCCGTAAAGGCTACCGCGGAAATAATGCTGACGATAAAGAACAGGCGGGCGTTGTCTTTTAAACGATAGACAAGATCAGAAACCCAAATGACATTTTTCCCGCGCAGATAAAAGGTTTTCCACTTCTTCAGCGCGCGCAGAATCCAGATGCTGCTTTGGCTGAAAAAGAAATACGTGCCGATGACGGTGAGCAGTAAAATGATGAACGGTTCAGTCCCGTGGACATTGCCTTTCAGAACCATGCCGTACCCGCCGCACAGGCAGGCGATGCCGAATAAGGACAGAAGCACGGACGGCTTCGGCTCCGGCTTGATCTTGTCAGTGCCCTTTATTAATTTGATCACCGTATTTGATCTGACAAAAAGGATCGTGAACTGCGATAAAAGGAAAAATAAGAGCAGAAATCCGCCGGCCGTCATGCCGAGCGCTTTCCAAGGCATATACAGAGGCAGCGCGTCCATTTCTAAAATATAAGCGCCGACCGTAAAGAACGTTTTCGAAAAAATGAAGCCTCCGATAATCCCGGCTGCGATCGACATGACGCCGATGATCATGTTTTCCGCCGTAATGAGCTTTCTCAGCTGCCCCGGCGTGATGCCCTGCATCAGCAGGATGCCGAATTCTTTATTTCTCGATTTCAAAAAGGCATTAACCGAATACAGAACAAATAAGAAAGAAAAAACAAAGATCATCCATTCCGCTGCGGTTAACCCTTTTCTGGCGATGTTATTCAGGTAGCCTTCCTTTAATGCCGGATGAAACAGGAACATTGCAAAGGTAAAGAAAATCAAAACGGAAAAGGCGCTGCTCAAGAAGAATGCAAGATAGGCCCTTTTGTTTCTCGTGACGTTTTTATAAGCGAACTGAAGAAAGGTCATTTGCGTTTCCCCCCAGCATAGACAGCACATCAAGAATTTGTTCATAAAAGACTTGGCGGTTTTCCCCGCGGTAAATCTCATTAAACAGCTCGCCGTCTTTTATAAAGATGACACGGCGGCAGTAGCTTGCCGCAACCGGATCGTGGGTCACCATCAAAGCCGTGACATGATCATCCTGGTTCAGGCTCTGCATCGTTTCCATGACGTCTTTTGACGCTTTGGAATCAAGATTTCCCGTCGGTTCATCGGCGAGAATGAGTGACGGCTTATGAATGACCGCTCTTGCGATGGCGGCCCGCTGGCGCTGTCCGCCGGATACTTCAAACGTCCGTTTGCTGAGCAGGTCTTCGATTCCGAGCTTTTTCGCGATGCCGAGCAGTTTTTCTTCCATGACAGACGGCGCTTCTTTTTCAAGCGTTAACGGCAGCATGATATTTTCACCGATCGTCAGCGTGTCCAGAAGGTTGAAATCCTGGAACACAAATCCGAGCTGCTTGCGGCGGAAATGGGCGAGCTTTGTCCGCTTCAGCCGGTGCGGGTTTTCTCCGTGAATCAGGATATCGCCTGAATCCGGACGGTCAATCGTAGAAATGATATTCAAAAGCGTTGTCTTTCCGGAGCCGGACGGTCCCATCACCGCCGTGAACCCGCCTTCTTCTATTGAAAATGAAATTTGTTTTAAGGCTTGATAGGATACTTGTCCCTTATAGGTTTTATTTATCTGTTTGACTTCAAGCATATTCGCCATGAGAATCCTCCTTATGGTTTTATTCTTGTTGATCAGGGCTGCTTTCATGTAGTGCCGGGGCGTTCAGCATAAAAAATCCCCTTGACATGAATCCATGTTATCAAGGGGAAACAAAACGAGCTATGTTGTTTTCTTAACGCAGTCTTACATTTTTGTAAGAAATGAAAATCGAACCGATGTCCCTTCACCGGGGGACGAACTGATGTCCGCCGTATGATTGAGCTTGCCCGTAATTTCTTTGACGAGATGGAGGCCGATTCCTGTAGACTCTTGGAAACGCCGCCCATTTTCGCCGGTGAAATAAGGATCAAACACCCGCTTGATGTCCTGCGAGGGAATGCCGACACCGTAATCTTTGACTTCAAGCACCGTCCTGTCTTCATCGCGGAAGACATTCAGCTCCAGTCTGTCACTCTTGCCTGCCGAATACTTGACCGCATTTGTGACCACTTGGCCGATCGCAAATTTGAGCCATTTGGCATCGGTGTAAATCTGATGATCATCGCGAATGTCTATTTTCGGATAGACGCGGTATTGAATAAAAAACCGTTTATAGCTTTGAATGACCGATTGGAGCAGCTCTGATAAGGAAACCGCTTCGACTTTAAAATCCCGCTCAAACAGGTCGAGCCGTGATGAATAAAGGAGCGTCTCCAGCCCGAATTCAATCTGCCGGACCTCTTTTTTGATTTGTTCAAAGACGGGCTCATCCTCTTCCTGAATGATTAAATTAATGACCGACAGCGGCGTCTTTACTTGGTGCACCCATTGATTCATATACGTCACCCGCGCGTCGAGCTTGGCTTCGGTCTCATGGAGCTTCTGGTGCTGCAGCCGGATCAGCTCCATCTGCTTTTCGTACAGCTCTGAACAAAACACTGAAGACCCGAGATACGGGATGTCCGTCCCTTCCTGCTCCGAGCTGAGCCAATGATACACGCCGCGGTCTTTGTACCAGCGATAGGCCAGGTACCCCGCCAAAATAAGAAGCTGCACGCCCAATATGTAAAACAGGTGGGAAAAAGAATGAAGACCCGCAAACCAGTAATAAAAGAAGACAAACAGCCCTTGAAGGAGAAAAAGCAGAATCAGCACGGCATGGGAACGGAGAAACAGCTTCATGACAGCGCCCTCAGCTGGTAGCCTTCACCCCGCACCGATTCAATGGAAACAGGCGCATTCAGCTCCCGCAGTTTTTTTCTGAGCCGCGTGATATACACATTAAGTGTATTGTCATCGACGAAAATGTCGGTGTCCCACGTTTTTTCCATGAGCCGGTCTCTCCCCGTCACCTTTTCTCCCCGCTCCAGCAGCACCTCCAAAAGCTTGCTTTCTTTTTTAGAAAGCTCGCTTTTTTCGTCTTGAAAGCGCAGTTCAAACCGTTCGACAAAGAGCTGCACACCGGCATATTCAACCACTTTCTCTCCCTGCTTGGCGGCGTACTCTCCGTATGCTCTGCGGATCTGGCTTTTGATTTTCGCGAGCACAATATCGTAGGAAAACGGCTTTTCGATATAATCGTCTCCGCCGTTTTCAATCGCCATCACCTGATCCATTTCCCCGCTTCTGGCTGAGATGAAAATGATCGGGCTTGTGGAATGCTGGCGGATCTGCCGGCACCAATAATACCCGTCATAGGACGGCAGGTTGATATCAAGCAGCACCACATCAGGTTTTTCCCGCAAAAAAACATCAAGAACAGCTGTAAAATCATCGGCGGCCACGGTTTGATAGCCGTATTTTTCAAGGTAATTCCGCAATAGTCCGCGAATGTCTTCACTGTCTTCTACTATCATGATTTTATTCATGCAACCATCCTCCAAAAGGATACGGCTTTTCGGAGCCATCATTATTTGATGCCCCCATCATAATGCTTTCAGCGATTCCCTGCAACAAGAGAAAGCGGGCCTTTATAAAGACCCGCTTCACCCTTTCTAAACGTAAGATAGATTATTTCTAATTGACATTGTTATACTTAGATGCCAAGCCCGGAAAGGTAATTTTAAATCTTGTGCCAATTCCCGGCTGACTATATATATCAATATTTCCCCCATGCGCCTTAATAATTTGTTTAGCAATAGCCATTCCTAATCCAGTCCCGGAGTTATTAGACGAAGCGCTTATACCTCTGAAATACCGATCAAATAAACATTCAACCGTCTCTTCATCCATTCCTATCCCATCGTCCTCTATTATAATTTGTATTTCATTGTCATGTAACACGTCCTGGTATAAGATGACCTTTATTTTAGTGCCCGGAGGATTATGTTTAATACAATTAGCAATCAAGTTTTCAACTGCACGCTTTAGGTACCTTTCATCCATATTAAAAAGTATCTTATTGTGACTGGATTCTAAAGCGAATCTCTTATTCTCTGACTCCGGTAACAACTTCATTTTTTCTAAAGTGTTATTCATTACTTTCACTACGTTTTTTTCTTCAAGATGGATTGGAAGCGACTCATTTTTCAATTGAAAAGTTAAGTTGAAATCTTCAATCAGCTTTTCCATATATTCGACACGTTCTTCCATTATTAAGGAAAAATCTCGCACTTGCTGATTTTCCCACTCATATTCATTTGAAGATAAAAGGACAGTATACCCCTTAATAACCGAAAGAGGAGTTTTTAAATCATGTGAGACACCAGCCATCCACTCTTCTCGTGTCTTTTCTAATAATTCTCTCTCAGTCTTATTCTTTTGAAGCGTTGAGGTAAGTTCAGACAAAGCCTGCATTAATTCTTGATAGGTCTTATATCCAGATCTATTATGTCTATGTTTGCTTGAATGAAACTTCCAGTCATAAGGTTCTTCATATTTTTCTTTAGACAAATTCTCAATCCAAGATACAATAAACAGCAGGGGCGCACCTAGTTTTTTTCCATAAAATATGGCAATTACAATCCCTGCAATCATAATAGCAACAATCCACAAGTTATTCACCCAATAGAAAAAAGGGTTATTTTTTTCCATCGGCTTTCCCAATACCCATGTTAAATCCTGATTGTTTTTCGTTTCGTACCACGTAGATAATTGATAACCTTTTTTGGCAGGATACATGTAATCTGATATTAACTCTCCAAGAATATAATGCTTAGGTATATTTTTAGGTTTATTAAAAGAAAAAACCTCATCTCCTTGTTCATCTAAAATTTGAATCCACATCCGGTTCTCTAATAAATCTTCTTTTGCTTTCGTATTAATTGAAAAGTGTTTATCTGCAACAATTGTTTGGCCAACAATTTTTTTTAAGGATAAGTGTGGAGTTTCCGTTTTATTCTGACCCAAGACGAGACTGAAAAAAATGATACTCCCCACAATGAGCAGACCCCAAATAAACATGAGTAAAAAAAGTCGCGATACGAAGTAAAATGCTATCCTATTTCTCAGCTTCAAAATAAATCCTCATTTATAGGCTCTACTTCAAATATATAACCCTGCCCCCGAACTGTTTTAATCCATCTTGGTCTGCTCGGATCTTCCTCTAATTTTTCACGTAATCGTCTTACATGCACCATTACAGTACTATCTCCGCCATAAAACTCTCCCCACACATCTTTATAAATTTGGTGTTTACTTAAAATTTGATTGGGATGTTCACAAAAATAAATCAGAAGTTTCATTTCCTGAGCAGGGCAATCAACTCTTGTCCCGTTAACAACAAGTCTTCCCGTATTGGGATCTATTTTAAAATATTCATAATCGTATACCTGTTTTAGAGGATAAGAAGAAGAGAGTTGAGTCGTTCTCTTTAATTGGGCTTTTACACGAGCTACAATTTCCAGTGGATTAAATGGTTTAGTAATATAGTCATCTCCCCCAAAACTAAACCCCTGCAATTTATCTAAATCTGTTGTTTTTGCCGTTAAGAAGAGTATCGGCACATTTGTATGGGAGCGTATTTTGCTGCATAAGGTGAAGCCATCAGTGTCCGGAAGCATGACATCTAATAAAATAATATTCGGAAGTTCCTGATCGATTTTCAGAAGGGTTTCGCTCCCTGTCATAGCTGTGGAAATATTGCTGAAACCTTCCTTTTCAAAGCAAGTTATTAATAAGTTTAAGATATGTTCGTCATCATCCACCATGAGGATTTTGTTCTCTTCTAACGTCATAAATTACCCTCCTTTTTTTCTTATTTTAAATGAAATCAAATACATAAGAGTTGGAAAAGGAAAGAATTTAGCTCTTGTTTAAGTTTCAGAATATTCCATTAAACGATTAATCTTGATATTCAGTTTTCCATTTTACTATATGCAGTCAATAAACCATGGATGTTGTTAAGTGAATGTTTAGGAAGAGTTTCGTTTGTGTTTAAAGAACATCGCTTATGATAAAAGTGAGGTGAGAGACAAATGAATGATCAAATAGTGGTAACACACGATCTAACTAAAAAGTATAAAAAGCATACTTCAGTTGATGGATTAAACTTAAGGATTAGACGCGGCGAAATTTATGGTTTTCTTGGACCGAATGGTGCTGGTAAAACAACAACCATCCGAATGTTATTAGGTTTAATTAAACCAACAAAAGGAAACATCGAAATTTTTGGCCAAAACCTAAACAAGAATCGTTTGCAGATATTACAAAGAATCGGGTCACTGGTAGAATCTCCAACTTATTATGGTAATTTAACCGGTTACGAAAACTTAGAAGCTGTTAGGAGGTTACGAGGACTTCCGGAACAACGGGTCAATGAAGTATTGGAAACTGTAAGGTTATCTAAAGTAGCAAATCGACTGACTAAGGAGTATTCCCTTGGAATGAAACAACGTTTGGGAATTGCAGTTGCCCTGTTAAGCAGTCCTGATTTATTAATTCTGGATGAACCGACAAATGGTTTAGATCCATCTGGTATCCAAGAAATAAGAGAGTTAATCAAAGAATTGCCTAAATCAGGAATGAGTGTCATTGTATCCAGCCACTTGTTGAGTGAAATAGATCAAATGGCTACTCAAGTGGGGATTATAAACAATGGAAGGATGATTTTTCAGGACTCAATTGCAAGTTTACATCAAAAACGAAAACCACTATTAAAAGTCGGTGTTAGTGACGTAATCGAAGCAAAAACAATATTAAACAGGAAAGGATTAAAGGTTGATTTACAAAAAAATTATTTGTGGCTGTCTCAAACAGAACCGGAGTTTGTTTCAGAAATCAATTCCATACTTCTTCATTCAGGGCTGTCTGTATTTCGACTTGAAGAAAAGACACGATCGCTTGAGGATATTTTTTTAGAATTAACTGGTACAGAGGGAAGTCTATGAAAAAGTTATTATGGGCAGATCAATTAAAACTGAAACGTTCGTCGTTATTGATTGTCGTCTTATTGGTTCCCTTACTCATTATAGCATATGAGTTGGTAAATCTTACTTATCGATCTGAATACGTGGAAAAACAAGCTGAAATGTTCCATGCTGGATCAATGTGGATGTATTTACTGTATGATAATAGTTTGTTATTTGGTCTGGGTTTTCCATTAGCCGCCACACTTTCTGCGTCAATAATAGCAAATATAGAGCATCAAGCAAACGGATGGAAGCAAACCCTTTCTTTTCCCGTATCTAGAATGCGAATTTATGTAAGTAAATTTATTTGTTTAGTAGTCAGTTTATTTATTTCGTCAACAATCTTTTTGCTCGGCATGGTACTGCTGGGCAAACTGGTGGGATTTGAAGGTAGTGTACCTTGGGGACTTTTGTTTGGAGATAGTTACAGCATGTTAGTTACAGTACTGCCTATAATGGCATTCCAGATATGGTTATCTATGGTGTTTAGCAACCAAGCATTCTCAATTCTTGTAGGATCAGTATCATCTATAATGGGTTTGTTTTTGGCTGCTGCTCAATCAACGAGATGGTTTCCGCTGGCTTATCCTAGTCAATCTTCGACAGTCATTCTGCAGTATGAAGGTATAGGATATAACCCAGATCTTTCATCTTACCTTTGCATTAGTCTTTTCTTAGGGATAATTATATTATTTCTGGGCTCTATTCATTTTGCTAAACGGGATGCTTTGTAAAAAGGAGGCGAAATACTTGAAAAACATTTTATTTGTAGAACGTTTAAAGCTTAAGCGATCAAAGTTATGGATCATCTATTTATTAGGGCCTTTGTTAGGTGTATCCCTGGCATACACTAACTTTATTAAAAACTATAACCTTTTTATGAATCCTGGAGACAATGCTTGGTTAGAGGCTTGGACACAAGTTGCTTTATTTATGGGCCCTTTTGTATTACCTATCATAGTGGGAATTTTCGCCGCTCTTGTTTGCAGGGGGGAACATGTAGGTGGCGGTTGGAAACAGCTTCTCGCCTTACCAGTCAAACACTCAGATATCTTTCTGGGAAAGTTTCTAACAGTGGTCCGCATGATACTCATTAGCATGTTCATTTTAATCCTCTTATTTATCGGATTAGGTTATATGTTAGGCATAAGCGGAAGCCTTCCTTTATTCACAATATTAGGATATGGAATTAGAGGGATCCTAGCTTGTTTACCATTGATTTTACTGCAGCTTATTGTTTCAATCAGGTCTAAAACATTCGGCATACCACTCGCTGTTAGCATTGTTTTTACATTACCAGCCATCATTATTGCCAGTACACCATTAGGTCAAGTATATCCATGGACACAGCCTATGTTAGCAATGTCACCCGAAGATGAATCACCGATCCAATCAAATTTCTTATTTTATACGATTATGGTAAGTACCTGTATCGTTCTCCTGGTATATGGAATAAGAAATTTTACTAAACGAGACCTTACGTAGGGTATATGCTATGTAAACTTATGAGAATTCGAGACAAGGCAAACTAATCTCACTAGCACCATGTGAAAACAAAAAAATTTAAATTTATATGAAGGCAAGACTAAACCTTTTTGATTGTATTCTTTGAAACTAAACGACTAATGGAAAAGGGGAATAATGTTTCAGAACATATGACATAAGAAATGTAAAGATATCTTAAGACTCTTTATTTAAACATTATTTACATTTAATAATTTTACTTCCATTTTTTTGATTATGAGTTAATATAATACTATACTTAATAAGGGGGTGAATACAATGAGTCAAGAAGCTATCATTCGTTCATGGAAAGATCCTTTTTCCCGTGAAAATTCTACTCAAAATCCAGCTGGCAACCCATTCAGTGAGCTAAAAGAAGCACAAATGGATAAGTTAGTAGGTGCGGGAGACATGGAAGCAGCGTGTACTTTTACATTGCCTGGTGGCGGCGGTGTTTGTACCCTTACTTCTGAATGTATTTGCTAATTTGTTTTATATAGGCTGTTTCCCTTCAGAAGGAACAGCCTATATTTATTATGTAAACTATTAGAAAATTCTTAAAAATAGGAGGGTAAATTCATTGGGGAAAACTCTCGTTTGTTCAGAAAATAGCTATTTCCAAGCATATATGAATCATTTATTAACACCAAATGGTAATGAAATAACAAATGTTAAAACATTAGATGAATTAAAACAAATAATATCTAAAGAAAATTTTTCCTCTGTTATCATCGATACTTGCCACCCTAATGATTTAGTGTTGCAAATGATAAAATCGATATCTTGCCCAATCATAATACTTAACTCCTTAGAAACTAACGTTTCAGATTATAACCCTGGTCCAATATTAAATCAAATAAATAATATCTCGACCCTAAAACATAATGTTTTTCAATTGTCTTTTACAACTTTTTTCGATGTTGGGAAACATTGCATTTGGAAAAATAACGAATATATCCCTCTAGCAATACAAGAATTTAAAATTCTATATTTACTTTACTTGAATTCAAATAAAATAGTCTGCTCTGAAGAACTTATTGAATATGCTGATCTTACTGGTAGGTCAAGTCTGTATGTACACATTAGTTCTCTTAGAGAAAAAGTAGAGGATAACCCCGGAGATCCAAAGATTCTTCAAACAAAGTTTGGAAAAGGGTACCTCTTATCTGACAATACATATATTTGTCTTGAAAAAAAAGCAGACTCAAAAAATGTGGTGTAAAAAGGATGACCCAAAAATCATTTTAAATGACTTTTGAGTCATCCCATTTATGTTACTGAGGGGTGTTTTGTTCTTTCTTTAAACCCTTTTTCTATTTCTAATAAAGCTTTGTCGGGTGTAATTAGACCTCGATTAGGTTTTCTTGTGCCTGTCGCAATCTCAAACGCCATAATTTCAACTGGGTCAATAACAATATGCCCATCTTTTCTTAATTGTTCAATATTCCTGGAAACAACAGTTTTATTCCACATCAAATCGTTCATATTTGGAAAGAAAATAGTGTTATGTGGATGAGCTAATACAGTAGTTGCAACTAAATTCATTGCTACACCATTAGCTGTTTGTCCTAAGATGTTCGCTGTAGCTGGAATAATGCAATATATATCCGCCCAGCGGGCAAGTTCTACGTGGCTATGTCTTTTTCCGTTCTCCCCATGTTCTGAGTATACATGGTCACAAAAATAAGAAATTGTATGGGCCGGAATAAGGTCTTCCGCTGTTTTTGTCATAACAACTCTTATTTCTTTAAAAAAGCTTTTAAAATACAAGAGATACGAGGATATGCCAACAGATGAAATTGACCCGCACATCCCGATCAGTAACTTTTTATCTTTTAATATTGAAATATTCATTTTTTCCCTCCTGTAAATTTTAAACGATTATACTACAAAATTACTCTTTTTAAGGTGTTTGTCCTAAATATTAAGTATTCTTTATAAACACATATAAAATAAATTTAAACTTCAGTTGACATTCTTTTAACTTTTAAGTGCTCCTGCTATAGTAATGGGTAATTAAGGAACTTGGCGATATTCAAATTTATTAAAAATGAGGTGTTCAATATGCATACAAAATTCAAACGGAATTCGGTATGGAATAGATCTTCTGCAATAAGTGAAAGAAAAGTAAGGCGTTCACTTAATACTAATTGGGATGAGCTAACAAATAGACGCTTTGAAAGATGGAAAAGCCTCGTTGAAAGTGATGAAGGGATTAGAATTGAGGATGTATTAGCTGCCCAAAATATTGATCAAGAGACTCTAAAGTACACTATCATCAATGAAAGGGAAGTGGAATTTATTAATGAAGATGATCATCAAGGATGGCTGGAAATTATTCAGCTAGTTGATGAACAATCCTATAAAGATGTAAATATAGAAGTTAGAAAAGATATTCTCTTCTTTAGTTTTATAAAACCATTTTTGAAAATAGCAAGAGGCAAATTAGAGGAAGTATTATATTCTCACTCTAATAAATCTCTGATAAAGAAAGAACTTAGTCCGTCGGTAATTGATGATTTACTTCATAATCTTGGTGAAACTTTATCAGCTATAAGTAGTCGGATATTAATATTGGAGTTAAATGTAGCAAGGGTATCAGGAAAGCTCCGGGGTGAAACTTCCGAAGAACGAGCCTCTTATTTCAATCAAGCCCTTTTAAATGACCCAGCATATGTTCGATCAATTCGAGAAGAATACATAGTTTTAACAAGGCTGTTAGCAACAAAAACTATGTATTGGATTCAAAATACTTCTGATCTCCTTGTAAGATTTCATCAGGATAAAGGGATATTAGAATCTGAGTTTAGTAATGGTCAAAAATTAGGGAAAATTATTTCCATCGATACAGGAAGCAACGTATCAGATACTCATAACAAAGGAAAAACAGTCGCCATTTTAAACTTTGAAACTGGAATTAAAATTGTGTACAAGCCTCGTTCATTAGAAATAGACGAAAGATTCAATAAACTAATAAATTACTTAAACGGTAAAAATTTAAGTTATGACTTAAAAACTGTACACACAATTAACAAACAATCTTACGGATGGACACAGTTTATCTCTTATAAAGAATGTCAGGAAGAACTGCAAATTGGGAAGTTTTATTGGCGTATTGGCAGTTACTTGGCTATCTTATATGCAATGAACGCGGTAGATTTTCATATGCAGAATTTAATTGCTAATGGGGAATATCCTATTTTAGTTGATTTAGAATCTTTATTTCATAATAATTCTACGTATACAGATACCAGTGCTTTTAGTCGCGCACAAGAACATATTGAACGTTCAGTTTTACGGATTGGGTTATTACCGAGAAAAATAAATAGTAAAGCTGGATTTGAAGGAATTGACCTTAGTGCATTAGGTGCACAAGAAGGACAAGTATCTCCGCATAAAACCAGTACAATAGTGGATCGAGATAAAGATACAGTCAGAATAGAAGAAAAAAACTTTCCAATTCCAGTTAGTCAACATAGACCTATGCTGCATGGACAAATCATTAATACTGTTGCTTACGAAGAAGATATTATAAAAGGATTTGAAGAAACCTACTTTCTTTTCATGAAATATAAACAAGACATGATCGATCAAATCGATTCTTTTAAAGGGGTTACTGTAAGACAAATATTACGTGGAACATCTCGCTATGCAAACCTTCTGAAAATAAGTTTACATCCAGATTTCATGAGAGACGGCTTAGATCGTGAAATGATTTTAGATAAATTGTGGCTAGATACAAAATTGAATCCCCGATTGAATCAAGTAGTAAACAGTGAAAAAGAAGACTTATTCCTTGGGGATATACCATATTTCACAAGCAAGCCCGAGTCTAAAAATATGTGGGATTCCAAAAGTCGAAGAATCAATAATTTTTTTAAAACAAGTGCCTTAAATGAGACAAAGGATAAAATAAATGAAATGAATGAAAGTGACTGTCAAGAACAAGTAAGCTTTATAAGAACAGCTATTTTAGTAATTAAGGATTCTTATCGTAAACATAAAGTATTTGACATAAATCCTCGATCACACGTTTTTAACCCAAAAGATTTTTTACAAGAAGCTATTAAAGTTGGAGACTTTCTTGTTAGCAGGGCAATCGTAGGCGAACAGCAAGATGGACAAAAGGATGTATCTTGGATTGGATCGTTTGTTGACAATCAACGAGAGGATCAATTCAAGATTTCAGCGGCAA
Source organism: Bacillus sp. 01N42_2 (assembly GCF_056399565.1). NCBI lineage: Bacteria > Bacillati > Bacillota > Bacilli > Caryophanales > Bacillaceae > Bacillus > Bacillus sp. 01N42_2. Next base: position 660,813 of record NZ_JBFTRO010000001.1, read on the forward strand.
ATAATTCATTATACGAAGGTGTAGGAGGTATTTCTCTCTTCCTTGCTTATTTAGGCCACATCTCTAACGATGAAAAGTACACTAAACTGTCTAAAAAAGCTTTAGTGCCAGTACACAAAAACATGTCTGCATCTAGTGATTTAGGTGCCTTTGGGGGAATTGCTTCTTACCTTTATTTATTGGACCATTTATCAAAATTATGGAATGATGAACAACTGTTGAAAAACGAACTTCAGTCAGCCCTCAACAAATTAGATTATTTGATCGAAAGGGATGAAAACAACGATATTTTAACAGGGGTGGCTGGAACAGCAGTTATTTTAATAAATTTGTTTAAACGGTATAAAGAAGACAAAATCTTAAACTTGATTACAAAATGCGGAAATCGTCTTATTCAAAATATAAACGTTATGGAAAAGGGAGTTGGATGGAAAGTCCCGGCAAACCCAATGCCAGCCTCCGGATTTGCTCATGGTGCCTCAGGAATTATATGGGCACTTTATGAGATTTACGCAATCACTGAGCAAACTGTATTTAAAGAGGTAGCTGACAAAGCGTTAGAATTTGAAAGAACTTTGTTTATTCCAGAAAAAAATAATTGGGCAGATATTAAACTTGAAAACGGACAGTTCCGAAATGATAACTTTGTTGCTTGGTGTAATGGCGCAGCAGGTATAGGGTTAAGTAGGATATTGATTCTTCCACACAATCAAAATGAAATGATAAAGAATGAAGCACATATCGCAATTAATACAACTCTAAAATATGGTTTCGAACATGATCATTCTTTATGTCACGGTGATTTAGGTAATCTGGACATCCTTATGTACGCAACAGAAAACTTTAATAAAAAGTTAAGCGTAAATGTAACAGAACTAAGCCATAAAATTTTAAATGATATAAAGCTCAGAGGATGGTTAACTGGATTTGAAAAAAATAACGAATCCCCATCCTTAATGATGGGGTATGCAGGTATAGGACTTGGATTGCTTAAAATTTTTGCACCAACCGAAGTACCGTCAGTTTTGAGACTTCAATCACCTTTAGAACTAAAATTGTAAAATTAACATGAGCCTTACTTTGTTAAGGCTCTATTTCTTAGGAGTGATCCAATGAGAAGAAGAGTTTCTCTGGTAAGGCAAATGGGACAATATGAGTGTGGTCCCGCCTGTCTTACCATGATTTTAAGTTATTATGGGATTACAATATCTTTAAATAAAATAAGTGAACAATGTGATGCCCAAAGAAATGGAGTATCTGTCTCCGTCTTAAAATCAGTATCAGAATACTATGGGCTTAACTGCAAAGTATACCAAGTTTCATTTGAAGATTTGAAAAAATACATCAACTCATATCTTCCCTGCATCATATTTTGGGATGAACGGCACTTTGTGGTTTTAGAACAGATTAAAAACAGCCTTTTTCATATAATTGACCCTAACAAAGGGAAATTGAAATTATCCGAAGAAGAATTTAAACGTCATTATAGCAAGGTAATATTGACTTTTAAGAAGACGGATAAATTTAAAAAGATGAAGCCATCATCCGCAGTAAAGTATTATTCGCATTATATAGTTAAATGCCGTACTATTGCTCCACTTATCCTTCTCTTTTCATTAACCATACAAGTAGTCTCCTTAGCCGTTCCTTTTTTAATTAAATATTTAGTGGATCATTCTTTGATAAGTAAATCACCAACTCATTTACCACTTTTAGGATTTTTAATTATAATAGCAGTTTTTATATTGGGACTTGTTATGTTTATCCGCAATCATTTCTCAATTAAACTTCAAGCTATTATAAGTAAAAACATCTCAAAAGATTTTGTGGAACATTTATTAAAATTACCTCTCAATTTTTATGAAAATCGAACAACTGGTGATATTGCAATGAGAGTAAGTAACATTGCCATGGTTAGGGAGATTATAGCTAAGAGTGGATCAACAGTAGTACTAGATATAATTACTTTGGTTTCATTTTTTATTGCTATGTTAACTCAATCATTTAAACTTGCATTTTTTGCTATTGGATTGGCCATTATTCAATTCTTATTAATGATGGTTTTGATTCCAAGAATAAAAGATTTAATCCGCGGTGACTTATCAACTCAAACAACTACACAAAGTTTTTTGGTGGAAGCTTTAAGAGCTATCACTTTTATTAAATCAAATGGTTTAGATCATTCTATTCTAACAAAGTGGTCAAATTACTATGACAAACAAATTGAAGCATTTTCACATCGATACCACTTAGACGCTTTAATGGAAAGCATAAGTGTAAGCATTCGATATTGTGCCCCTCTTCTCTTATTATGGTTTGGATCAATAGAAGTTATCACCGGAAACTTAACACTAGGGGGATTGTTAGGGTTCAGCAGCGTAGGAACATCTTTCTTGTTGCCGATTGCTTCTCTAATAACAAGCACGCAACAATTTCAGTTGGTTGGTGATACTTTTGAACGAATACAAGATGTTATGGAAACTGAACCCGAACAATTCAACCAAGCTTCAATAATTGAACCTGAATTATCAAAGCAAGATATAAAACTTGAAAATGTAACATTTACACATCATAACTTATATATTCTTAAAGAAATTTCATTAAACATTAAATCAGGTACTAAATTAGCTCTGGTAGGCCGTACAGGTAGTGGAAAGACAACTTTATCAAGAATCATTCTGGGATTATACAAACCAACCAAGGGAAAAGTACTATATGGTGAACAGGACTTGAATACCTTAAACCTTTACGAAATTCGAAAACAAATGGGGGTCGTATTACAAGAAAGCTTTCTTTTCAATGATACTATTGCAAACAATATAGCTGGATTTAAAAACTTATCTCAGGATAAAATTGAACAAGCAGCAAAGAAAGTGCAGTTACATGAAGACATAATAAGAATGCCCATGGGATATAACACAATTATCGGGGAAAATGGAAATATGTTGTCAGGAGGGCAGCGCCAGCGTATAGCAATAGCGAGAGCCATCGTCGATAACCCTTCTGTAGTCATTTTGGATGAAATAACAAGTAACTTGGATACATTAACAGAGCATAAAATTGACGAATATTTTGCAAAATCAAATATTACCCGTATTGTAATAACTCATCGTCTTTTAAGTAGCCAAGACTCTGATTTAATAGTGGTATTAGATCAAGGAAAAATAGTTGAAAATGGGAAGCATCAAGAATTATTAGAGAAGAAAGGATACTATTACGATTTATGGATAAAACAAGTAGGAGATAGACAGAAAGCTGCGTTGCAAACAGCCCCTTTCCCTAATGAGCCAATTGGCAAAACTTAAAACTGCTGATTTTACCTTATTTCAATAACGGATGCCTATTCCCTTTATCTCTATCTCTCCTATGTAAACTAACAATGGCAAACAAGGCGGCCCAATGTAAACAATCGTTTTGATTGAAAGCGCCCGAGACGATTGAACAGGATGTCACAAAAAAAGAAAGGTGGAACAGCTCTCTCAAGATTTCATTCCTAGTATACCGCAGCTTATATTTTCATTACAGAATACCGTTTGAAAGGCTGAAACAAAACAAGCCAGAGCAATCCCCCATTTAAAAAAATCTTGCCGCTGTCGACCATAACCGTGTGTTCATCAATGACTTTGATACCTTCTCCCTGTACAATCCGCTTTCAGTCAGGAAACAGGTTGATTTGTTGGAAATAAACAGAAGTATTGAAAGCACTCACGAGGTTGTGAGTGCTTTTTCATTCAGCCGACCTGCTGCTTAGCGGCTTTTCCGGCTGATCCGAACGCTCTCATTTTGCTTCGCACCGTCTCTTCTACAGCTTCAATGCCGGGTATCATGTAGCCGCGCGGCTCATACAGATCGCTGGTTTTCTGAAACATGCGGCGTGTTTCGTCTGTCCAGGCGACCATACATTCCGTGTTGATATTGATCTTCGCGTGGCCGAGCGTGATGGCTTTTTGGATCTGATCCTGCGGAATTCCGGATGCCCCGTGAAGAACGAGAGGAATATCAGTCATGCGGGAGATCGCTTCCATCTCCTTAAATCCGAGATTCGGCTCACCCTGATATTTGCCGTGTACGGAGCCGAGGGCGGCGGCCAGCGCGTCGATGCTGGTTTCTTTGACGATTCGCTCACATTCCGTGATATCGGCATAGCGGACACCGCCGACCAGACCGTCTTCCATGCCGCCGACCGTGCCGACTTCAGCTTCTACTGACACGCCGTGCTTTGCTGCATAATCGGTGACTTCTTTTGTCATCGCAATGTTCTCGTCAATCGGCTGATGGGAGCCGTCAATCATCACTGAGCTGAATCCGGCGTCAATGGCCTGTCTGCAGCGTTCCGCACTGCTTCCGTGATCAAGATGAAGCACGACGGGAACGGTAATCGCCATTTCCTCCATTAACGCGCTGACCATGGCGGCAATCGTTTTAAAGCCGCCTAAATAATCGACCAGACGATCGGAAGCCGCGGCGATGACCGGCGATTGCTCCTTTTGCGCCGCTTGCAGAATCGCCTTCGTCCATTGCAGACCGTTTATATTAAACTGGCCGACTGCATACTGCTCCCGTTTCGCTTCTGCAAGAAGATGTTTCATGGTGACAAAAGCCATGTTCACGCCTCCTTCATGAAGTATTTTGATACGGCGGCTTCCGTTGTTTCCTTTGCCGTTTTGATCGTTTCCTCCGCGGTCAGCTTATAATATTCAGGCCTGAACAGTTCTACGGAGACAACATCATTGAATCCGATATCCCTTAACACTGACAGGTGGGCGTCTAAGTCAATCGCTCCCTTCCCCGGCCAGACACGGTCTTCATCCGTTAAAAAGCCGATCGGGAAATCTTCTGTATCGTCAATATGATAGATGAAAATTTTCTTTCCGTCCGCCTGCCTCAGGCTTTCAATATTGGAGCCCATCGCATGGAAATGGAAGCTGTCAAACACAAGTCCGACATTATCGCGGCCCACAGCGTTCACGATGTCATACGCCTGTTCAAATGTATTGACCGTGCATTGCGGGTGGCCGACAAATTCAAGAGCGATGTTTACGCCGTACGGCTCAGCGATATCCGAAAGCTCAGTCAGAACCTCTATACTGCTCTTTTTGATCTCTTCTTTCAAGATTTTCCGCTCTGTCACAAGCGGCACAGCCACCACATATTTCACGCCGAGCGTTTCGCACGTTTCCATCATGCTCTTGAATTCCGAAATGATCTCCCTATAGCCCTTCTCATCACGGTTGTTGAAGAAAACCAGTGCGTTCAGGGCAAGCGGTTTAATGTGATGGGTTCGAAAATATTCCGCCAGATCGGCCAGTGAATGGTCTTTTAAGTATTCCGGCAGCTTATCCATTGTGCGGATTTCAATATAATCATAGCCGTGCTTTTCGCACAACTCTAAATCCTGTTTCAAGTTTGAATTCTCCAGCGTAGTCGCTTCATTAAAGCAAAGTTTCATGTCAGCCTCTCCCATCTGCGTTTAGCTGAGGAGCCTTTCCGCCCCGCCGAACTCCGTACTAAAGCTTATGCCATACCTAATTCTTCTTTTAATTTCTTAAGCATGAACCTGCTTGATTCATCCGCTCTTTCGCCGACCCAAGCGAAAACGGCATTCGTCGCAATTCCGTCGAATTTCATCTCTCTCATTTTTTTGAAAATCGTATCAAAATCAACCTCGCCTTGCCCGATGTCCAAATGCTGATGAACCGTTACTTTCGCGTCAGGCGGATTGACGATGTAACGCAGGCCGTGAGCCGCTTTATGATTAAAGGTATCTGCAAATAAAACATGTGTGAGGCGGCCGCCGGCTTCATCAAACATAGTCGCAATATCGCCTTTGCCGTCATCGTAAAAGAACGTATGCGCCGTCGAGTAGACAAGATTGATCCAATCCTTATCAAGCGCGCGGATCATATTCATCGCACCTTTGTGCGTTTCGATAAAATCGTATGGATGGGCCTGCAGATTGAGTTTAACGCCTTCTTTTTCAAAGACGGGCAGCAGCTCATCCATGGACTTGATGAATTTTTCTTCACTTGTCAACGGATCATATTTTGAACCGCTGAATTCACTGTTCATCAAATCCACTTCAAGCTCAACCGCAATTTCGATCGCCCGTTTCCAGTTGCGCACAGCGGCCTGGCGGCGGTCTTCATCAGGCCCCGCCCAGTGGTAAAGCGGCAGAAGAGAGGACAGCTTCACGCCTGTATCCTTTAAAAGACGCTTCAATTGTTTGATTTTTGCTGAATCGACTTTCGGATATTTGTAGAAAGGACAGAAATCCTCGCGCGGGGACAGTTCGATATACTCGTATCCGAGCTCCGCCGTTTTATAGACCATTTCCTCTAACGTTAAATCATCACGGTACATGGATGGATCTAAGGCCAGTTTCATTGTTTTCACTCCAAATCTATTATTTGCTCACAGTCGTAAAGGATTGATAGAATGCCGGTTTTTCTTGCAGCGCCACTGGCTCTTTCTGTCCGGATTCCTGAGCTTTTACGCACGTGTCAGTTGTCACCGCGGCAATATAACCGTCCCATGCCGTCGGACCGCTGACTTCGCCTTTTTTCCGGATCGAATCAATGAAGTCCTGAATTTCCGCATCATACGCAGCCGCAAATCGGCGCTGCCAATCCATCAGGATATCGGTGCTGAGTTTTCCTTCTTTTCTCAAGCTGATGCTTGACGGTTCCGGGAGCTTGATGACACCGTCTTCCCCGACGATTTCACATTGAATGTCATAGCCGTATTTGCAGTTCACATAGATTTCGGCATTGATGACGATACCGCCTTTTGTTTCGATGATGACCATCTGCGGATCTTTGAGATGCGGCAGCGCATTTTTTGATTTCTTCGGATAGATGACTTGTACGGATTCATAATCGTCATTGACGAGCCAGTGGAGGACATCAATTTCATGAACGAGCGTATCGACGACGGCCATGTCGGTTGAATAATTCGATGCGACTGTCGGGTTGCGGTGCGCACAGTGAATCATCAGCGGCTCACCGACCGCACGATTGTCGATCGCTTCTTTCAGCTGAACGTAACCGCTGTCATATCTGCGCATGAAGCCTACCTGAACTAAACGTTTACCCGTCTTCATTTCTTCTTTGACGATGCGCATACAGCCTTCTGCCGTTGTGGCGAGCGGCTTTTCACAAAACACGTACTTTCCGTGCTGAATCGCTTTCAAAACGCTGGACTCGTGAGCCGGGCCCCAGCTTGTCACTAAGACGGCGTCCACATTTTCAGCAGCGAGGAGGCTGTCGTCATCAGGATAAACGGAGGCGTTTAATTCGAAATCCTGAACGGTCTGCTGCGCGGCCTCCTGATTCACATCTGTTACAGCGGTAATTTCCGCTCCGGACAGCTTATTTGTGATGCGGTTGATGTGCTCCTTTCCGATAGCACCGGTTCCGATAACACCTATACGTAAGTTCATTGATCGCCACTCCTTATGATAATCAAATAATGGTTCTCGTCTTTCTTTTGTCGCTGCCGCCCTGAGGAGCACCGTACAGTTCCTGCTGAATCTGTTCAAGCGGATTGCCGGACGTATTCGGTGTGAAGACAAGCCCGATGGCCGTCACACATATGAGCAGAATACCGGCCATAGATGGTCCTTTTGCTGAAAGCTGATTCCGCCTTGGCACGATTCCTATAGGCCCCCCTAATTTGCAGGATCAAGCAGTTCACTGTCGATATACTTTCTCGCTATCAGCGCGTACTCAAGCGGATTGGCGATTGCCGGGTCTTGTTCGGCTTCAATGACGATCCAGCCTGAATAATCATGACGGATGAGCGTCCGGTACACTTCGGTAAAGTCGATGCATCCGTCTCCGGGAACCGTGAAAATGCCCTGTAAAAACGACTGCCTGAATGATTTGCCTTCTTGTCTGCACCGCTCCATAATGTCAATCCGCGCATCTTTGAAATGAACGTGTCTGATCCGATCCATATGCTTGTTGAGAATCGTCATGCAGTCTCCGTCGGAGATATAGGCATGGCCGGTATCATAAAGTAAATGGACATACCGGGGGTCTGTTCCTTCCATCAGCCGGTCAACTTCTTCCGCCGTCTGGACGCCTGTGCCGAGATGATGATGAAAAGCGAGGTTCAGCCCGTATTCCTCCGCGATTTTCCCGAGACGGTTCAAGCCATTGCACAGCGTAACCCATTCTTCATCTGTGAAGTGCGGTTTTTTCTTAAAAACATCAATGTCCAAGCCCTGGACACTGTACGTCTGTTCAGAAACGATGGCGACATCCGCTCCGACTTTCTGCAAATAATCGCAGTGTTCCGTAAATGATTCAGCCGTTTTTTCAATACCGTCTTGAATGCTAAAACTGCTGAACCATTTCCCCGCAATCCGCAAGTTTCGGAGAGCCAGCTCCTTATTCAGGACGGAAGGTTCAGGGAAAAATCCTCCCGCTTCCGTTCCTTGAAAGCCGGCGACGACAATATCGCTCAACAGATGCTGCAGCGTATTCCCGGCTCCGATTTCCGGCATATCGTCATTGCGCCATCCAATGGGAGCGATACCCCACAGAATATCTTGTTTGCCCATCGTGATGCCTCCCCTCTAGTACTGCTTCGCAGACTTCAGCTTCATCTCTTTCGCTTCGAATGCCCGCTGAACGCTTTCCTGCTCAGACACTTCCGCCACGCCGACGTGCCACCAGCTGTCATAGCCGTCCGTCATCGTTTTCGGCAGAACCTTCATTTCAATTAAAGTGGATACGTCTTGGGTTTTCGCATCTTCAAGCGCCGCCTTCAGCTCTTCAACCGTATTGGCTCTGTATGTTTTAGCGCCGTAGCCCTCTGCCACCTTCGCGTAATCAACGTTTAAAATCTGATTGTCCTCTGTGCGGAACTCGCAGAAATAACTGCCGCCGCCGTGATCCATCTGCAGGTTGCTGATACAGCCGAAGCCGGAGTTATCAAAGAGCAGGACATTGATTTTTTTGTTATATTGAAGCGCGGTAATCAGCTCTGAGTGCAGCATCAGAAAGCTTCCGTCACCGACGAGTGAATAGACTTCTTTGTCAGGGTGGGCCAGCTTGAGGCCGAGCGTGCCTGATACTTCATATCCCATACAGGAATAGCCGTACTCCAGATGGTACGTATTCGGGACATTGGAATGCCACAGCCGCTGCAGATCTCCCGGAAGAGAGCCCGCCGAACTGATGACGACGCTGTCTTCAGGAATCGTATGGTTGATGGTCAACAGCGCCGTTGTTTGCGGCAGCTCAGTCTCGAGCGCGTCGGCATACTCGTTTAACACGTCCTGTGAGAAATGGTTCTTAATTTCCGGTTCGAATGCGTCACGTGTAAAAGTGACTTTGCCGAGCCGGTCCCGTTCAGCGAGCCATTCATCTTTCCAGTCTTTAATCGCCGTGCCGAATGCACTTTTATATCCGTCTAATAAGCCGTGCAGTCTGCCGAGCGTCACCTTCGCATCGGCTACGACCTGAAATGCGTCAAGCTTGTAAGCCTGCATGCGGCTGACATTGATATTCAGGAATTTTGCTTTGTCAAAATCAAACGCCGTTTTCGAGGATGTCGCAAAGTCCGTATACCGTGTGCCGACACCGATGATAAGATCAGCCTGGCGGGCGGCTTTGTTCGCGGCGAGAGTGCCTGTGATGCCCATGCCGCCCAGATTGTTGGCGAAATCAGCTTCAACCGTTGACTTGCCGGCCTGCGTTTCGACAAGCGGAATCCCGTATGTTTCAGAAAGCGCAATCAATTCCTCGCGTGCCCCGGAATACTTCGCGCCGCCGCCCACTAAAATGACGGGACGGCTGCTCTCCTTGATTCTCTCCGCGGCGCCTTTCAGTTCACGCTCGCTCGGCTGCATCCGGTCAATGTAATGAACGCGTTTTTCAAAGAAGCGTTCATCAAAATCATATGCTTCTCCCTCGACATCCTGAGAAATGCAGATTGTCGCCGGTCCCGCTTTTGCCGGATCCGTCATCACTTCAAAGGCCCGGATTAAGCTGCTCATCAGCTGCTCGGGGCGGGTAATGCGGTCCCAATAGCGGGACACGGGCTTTAACGCATCGTTTGTCGTGACGGCGGCACTGTATTCCTGCTCCACCTGCTGAAGCACCGGGTCAGGCTGCCTCGTCGCAAATGTATCGGCCGGAAGCAGCAGCACCGGAATGTTATTGGCCAGCGCCGTACCCGCGGCAGCTGTCAAATTTGCGGCACCCGGACCGACCGATGTCGATACCGCGTAAATTTTTCTTCTCAGCATCTGCTTGCTGTATGCCATTGCGGCATGCGCCATGCCTTGTTCATTTTTGCCTTGATACACTTTCAGGTGCCCGGCGTCCTGCTCAAGCGCCTGCCCGATCCCTAACACATTTCCATGGCCGAAAATCGTGAAAATGCCCTCAACGAACGGCTCTTCATTCCCATCAACATGAATATACTGCCGGTTCAAGAATTTAATCAGCGCTTGTGCTGTCGTTAAGCGAATTGTCTTGCCCACAAACGATCCCACCTTTTATACGTTCTATTTACCATTCAGGCTGTGCTGCGCTTCAATCAGTTCGAGGATTTCACCGGCAGCCGGCATGGCTTCTGACGAGCTGTGTTTGCTGACGACGATGGAAGCGGAAGCGCTCCCGTATTTTAAGGCCGTTTCAATATCCCGGCCGCTGACAAGTCCGTAGATGAAGGCAGACGCATAGGAATCACCCGCTCCAAACGTCTTGAGCACCTTTGTTTTATAGGCGCGCGCCCGGAAAACTTCTCCCGATCTGCTGTATGCGTATGATCCGTCAACGCCGTGCTTAATGACGACAAGATCGGCGGAATGCGCAAACAAACGGCGGACGGTTTCATCGTTATTTCCGCCGCTGCGGTTTTCCATTACGTCAAATTCGTCACGCGTTCCGATGACGATATCGGATTGTTCCGCCGCCAGCGTGTAATACACGGCGGTTTCTTCTGCCGATTGCCATGTATACGGACGGTAGTCGAGCTCAAAAACGACTTTTACGTCATGTTTTTTTGCGATATGCACCGCTTTTAGGACAGCTTCGCGCGACGGGCTTTTCGCAAGCGCCGTGCCTGATACGAGCAGCATTTTCGCGTTTGCGATGTAGCCTTCATTGACTTCCGACGGCTCAAGATACAGATCCGCCACGTCATCTCTGTACATCAGAATGCTGCACTCTTCGGGACTGAGAATTTCCGTAAAAGCGAGTCCGGCTTTGCGCCCTTCTTTGTCAACCGCCATTTGTGACGTATCAACGCCCTTTCCCTGCATATAGGAAACGATGAATCTGCCGTGCTGGTCGTCCGGGATTTTGCCGATAAAACCGGCTTTTAATCCGAGCTTGGCGCTGCCGATCGCAATATTTGCCGGGGAACCGCCGACATATTTAGAAAACGTCATCGTTTCTTCCATCGGCCGATTGTATTCCGCCGCGTTCAAATCAATACACGCGCGTCCGATCGCGACAATATCAAACTCTTTTTCTTCATTAAATGTATATTTCATTGTTATCTGCCACTCCTCACTTGTCAGCGTCCCAGAATCCATTCATGGGCCGGATCATTATGAAACTTCCATTTTCGTGTCGGTCCCGCCATTACATTCAGGTAGTAAGAGGTATACCCGTCCGGAACACCAACCGGGTGATAGCCCGCCGGCACGATGACAACGTTTTCATTTTCTGCGGTCATCGTCTCGTCAATCGAGCGGTCGTCCGTGTACACACGCTGGAAGACAAACCCCTGCGGCGGGTCCGTTTCATGGTAATAGGTTTCTTCTAAAAAGGATTCAGCCGGCAGATTGTCTTGGTCATGTTTATGCGGCGGATAGCTCGACCAGTTGCCGCTGTCCGTGTAAACTTCAACAACGAGAAGGCTGTTTGCCGATGGATCTGAATCGGGGAGAATGTTATGAACGGTTCGTTTGTTTGCCAGCTTGCCGCGTTGTTCCACACTGTTGTCTTCCGCTTTAATCAGCTTTGTCGGAAGCTGGTGTTCGGACGGAGAGTAGCACAGCGCGACCCTCGCCCCGCTGACGGCTGTAATGTCAAAGGAGCGGTCATTGGACACATAAACACTGTCCGTCGGCTTTCTTTCAAATACGCTTTCACGGGTGCCGATGCTTTCAAATGTCTGATCATGATCCGTGACGGTGATTTTTCCCGTGAGCGCCACGATGCAGCACTCCGTCTTTTTCAAATCTTCTGTATATGTTGAGCCGGGAGCGAGATCAACGACTTTAAATCCGACGTATTTGAGGTCTGAATTGGCTGAAGTGACGTCATGTATGATGTTCACGCCTTGAGAAATCTCATCGGCCTGCGGTTTGCGCAGCAAATGACTCATGTGTATTCCTCCTTAATTGATGGTAAAAGAAAACCCGGACGGAATCACAAAGCCGTCCGGGCCGGCTGTCAATTGAAATCAGGAGATGGATATCGTGCCGTCACGACTTTTTTACGTGTATAAAAGTCAACGCTGTCTTTTCCGTTTGCGTGCAGTGTGCCGAAGAAAGAAGACTTCCAGCCCGAGAATGGGAAGAATGCCATCGGCGCCGGAACGCCAAGGTTGATCCCGAGCATTCCCGCGTCAATATTTTCACGGAAGTAGCGGATCGCGTTCGCATTTGAAGTGAACAGGCAGGCGCCGTTCGCAAATTCAGACTGGTTGGCGATGTCAACCGCTTCTTTTAAGTTTTTCACACGCATGACCGACAGAACGGGCGCAAAGATTTCATCTTTCCAGATCGTCATATCCGTCGTCACGTTGTCAAAAATCGTCGGTCCGACGAAATAGCCGTCTTCCGTTACATTTTCACGGCCGTCACAAAGCAGTCTCGCTCCCTCTTCGATGCCTTTTTCAATATAGCTGTGCGTACGCTTCTTGTTGTCCTCGCGGATAACCGGGCCTAAGAACACGCCGTCATCCAGTCCGTTTCCGAGCTTGATGTCCGCGGCCTTTTCCTGTAATTTCGCCATAAACTCATCGGCGATTCCCTCTTCAACGGTCACAACCGCGCATGCCATACAGCGCTCTCCTGCCGAACCGAATGCCGCTCCGATAATGTTTGTGACCGTATCTTCAAGGTGGGCATCATTCAGCACGATCGTGTGGTTTTTCGCCCCCGTTAACGCCTGCACTCGTTTCAAATGTTCGCTGCCTTTTTTGAAAACATACTCGCCGACAGGCTTTGAACCGACGAATGAGATGGCTTTAATCTCCGGATGTTCAAGAATGCCGTTTACGACGTCATGCGCGCCGTGCACGACATTGAAGACGCCCTTCGGCAGACCGGCCTGTTCAAACAGCTCTGCCAGTTTTTCCGTTAACAGCGGCGTGCGCTCAGACGGCTTCAGAATGAACGTGTTTCCTAACGAAATCGCCATCGGGAACATCCAGCACGGGACCATCATCGGGAAATTGAACGGTGCGATGCCGCCGACCACCCCGATCGGATAGCGGTAGTTCGCCGCTTCTACATCTGTGGCGATAGAGGCAAGTGAATCGCCCATCATGAGTGACGGCGCGCCTGCTGCGAATTCGACATTTTCAATTCCGCGTCCCACTTCACCGAGTGCTTCTGTCGTGTTTTTACCGTTTTCCAAAGTAATCAGACGGGCAAGGTCTTCTTTGTTTTGCTGGAGAAGCTGCTGATAGTTAAATAGAATTCTCGCACGGCGCGGCACTGCCGTCTTTGACCATGTTTTAAACGCTTCTGACGCTGAGCGGACGGCATATTCCACATCCTCCCGCGTAGAAATCGGAACCTGGCACATCACTTCTTTTGTAGCCGGATTGACAACGTCTTCATATTGATCTGTCTTACTTTCAACCCATTCACCATTGATGTAGTTTTTCAGTTTTCTGATCTCTGCCATGCTCATTGCCTCCTTAAATAGTAAACATCCTGTTCAGCTGGGTAATAACGGATGGATATATTCATCTTTTACATACAAAAGACATGAATTAAACGCTTACAAATGCTAAAATGATGGTGTCTCCCATTCTTTCCATGTAAAAGTTGGTCATGTACCGACCCAAGCAAACGGTTACATCTATCATTTTTAATTTTACGGGTTACATTTTGGTCATTTCTTGGTTACATTTTAATCCCCACGCCACTCCAAGTCAATCTAAAAAATCAAAATTTTTTCATTATTTTCATCATACCTTTTTAGAGCAGGAAAACAGGAACTTGAAGAACGGTGTCGAATCGTACGGGAGATCCATCTTTTTTATCATTTGTTAAGTAACTATTGATTAACTCTTGGTGTTTATTATATATTTTAATTACTTTAAGAATTCTAGAAGGAGTTTTTTTATGAAACTGATGCGGATTCAGGAGATGGAAGAATACATTCTCAAACACGGAGCCACTTCGCTGGATGAGCTGTGCGAGGTTTTCAACGTCTCTAAAAACACGGTCAGACGTGATATTAATAAGCTTGCGGAAAAAGGGGTGATCAAAAAGGTGTACGGCGGCGTGACGTCAGCAGAAAAATCCATGCTCGTCCCTTTTGAGAACCGCACCATTCAACATCAGGATGAAAAAATCAAAATCGCCCGTTATGCGTCACGGTTTATCGAGGATCACGATCTTGTGTTTATTGATTCCGGCACGACGACCAAATCGTTGCTGGAGACGCTTGATCCGGATAAGAATGTGACGGTGCTGACGAACAGTCTTGATATTATTAACGCCGCTTCATCCATGAAAAATGTCGACCTGATCATCATCGGCAGCAACTACAAGCGGAAGACAAGGTCATTTGTCGGCATTGATGATCCGAGCACCCTCAATAAATACAATATTAACAAGGCGTTCATGTCCGCTACCGGGACAACGATCACCCACGGCCTGACGAATTCCGACTTGCTGGAATACGAGGTGAAAAAGAAAATTTCCGAAAAGGCGAACGAAGTGTATCTGCTCGCGGACCATTCCAAATTCGGCAAATCCACGCTTCTGACATACGCGCCTTTCGACCGGCTTCACAGCATCGTCACTTCTCAGCAGCTTGATGAGGAATATACAAAGTATTGTCAAGAGCACCAAATCGACATTCACTTGGCATAGCGTTACAATTAATAGAGAATGCGCTGCCGTATTTTTCCGGCAGGCGCTGTGATATCCTAATCTACTTTTTCAGGGGGCGAAAACATGAGCAAAGTAACAATCGGCAAAACTGACCTACAAGTATTTCCGATCGGTTTGGGAACAAATGCGGTCGGCGGACACAATCTCTATCCGAATCTGAATGAAGAGACGGGAAAAGAATTGATCCGGGAAGCGATTAAAAGCGGCGTTACCATGTTAGATACCGCCTATATTTACGGGGTGGGCCGTTCTGAAGAATTAATCGGCGAGGTGCTGAAAGAGTTTAACCGCGAGGATGTCTTCATCGCCACAAAAGCCGCGCACAGAAAAGAAGGCGATGACTTTGTTTTCGACAACTCACCGGCCTTTTTGAAACAATCAGTTGAAGACAGCCTGAAACGTCTGCAGACTGATTACATTGATTTATTCTACATCCATTTCCCGGATGAGCACACACCGAAGGACGAAGCCGTCCAAGCATTGAATGAGATGAAAAAAGAAGGAAAAATCCGTTCCATCGGCGTCTCCAATTTCTCTCTGGAGCAGCTGAAAGAAGCCAACAAGAATGGCTTAGTCGATGTGATTCAAGGGGAATACAACCTGCTGAACCGTGAGGCGGAAAAGACTTTCTTCCCTTATACGACAGAACACAGCATCTCATTCATCCCGTACTTCCCGCTCGTATCCGGACTGTTAGCCGGCAAATACGACGAGAACACCACCTTCCCTGAAGGCGATCTGCGCAATGATCAGGCGCATTTCCAAGGGGAGCAGTTTAAAGAAAACATCAAAAAAGTCAACCAGCTCAAACCGATTGCCGAGAAGCACAATGCCGACACGGCGCATATCGTGCTTGCCTGGTATTTGGCGAGACCTGAAATCGACATCCTGATTCCGGGCGCCAAACGCGCGGATCAATTAAAAGACAATATGAAAGCAGCCTCCATTACGCTTTCTGCAGAAGAAATCGCGTTTATCGACAAGCTGTTTTCCTAAGAAAAAAGAAACACGCCTTTAAAAGGGCGTGTTTTTTTTTGAAGGTTTATATTTTTTTCACAGGGGAATGAAATAGTTATCTAAATAAACTATTATGCGTTCCAAAAAGATGAGGAGGATCATCTGTGAAGAAAAACACCAAAAAATACCTGATTTACTTTTTCGGAGCATTAGGCGGGCTGCTTTACGGTTATGACACCGGTGTGATTTCAGGGGCTTTGCTTTTTATCAACAATGATATTCCTTTAAACACGCTGACTGAGGGATTGGTCGTCAGCATGCTGCTGCTCGGTGCGATTTTCGGGTCCGCCTTAAGCGGGACATGCTCTGACCGATGGGGCCGGAGAAAAGTCGTTTTCGTCCTTTCACTCATTTTTATTCTTGGCGCGCTTGCCTGCGCAGCTTCGCAAACCGTCATCATGCTGATCATCTCACGTGTCATTCTCGGATTAGCCGTCGGCGGTTCAACGGCGCTTGTTCCCGTTTATCTTTCTGAGATGGCTCCGACAAAAATACGCGGAACGCTTGGCACATTGAATAACTTAATGATTGTAACCGGAATTTTACTTGCATATATTGTGAATTACATATTCACCCCATTTGAAGCTTGGCGCTGGATGGTCGGTCTCGCCGCAGTACCGGCGGCGCTGTTATTAATCGGAATCGCGTTTATGCCGGAATCACCGAGATGGCTCGTCAAACGCGGCCGTGAACAGGAAGCCAGACAAGTCATGGAAATGACGCACGACAAAGAGGATATCGCCGTTGAATTGGCGGAAATGAAACAAGGTGAAGCTGAGAAAAAAGAATCTACGCTCGGCTTGCTGAAAGCAAAATGGATCCGCCCTATGCTGCTGATCGGGATCGGCCTCGCCATCTTCCAGCAGGCGGTCGGTATCAACACGGTGATTTACTATGCGCCGACCATCTTTACAAAGGCCGGACTCGGCACCTCGGCGTCCGTTCTCGGCACAATGGGAATCGGTGTCTTAAACGTCATCATGTGTATCACCGCCATGATCTTAATTGACCGGATCGGCCGGAAAAAACTGCTGATGTGGGGAAGCATCGGCATCACCTTGAGTCTGGCGTCATTATCAGCCATTCTCCTTCTGGCCGGCCTGTCAGCTTCAACGGCTTGGCTGACCGTGCTGTTTCTCGGAATCTATATCGTCTTTTACCAGGCGACATGGGGTCCCGTCGTATGGGTCCTGATGCCGGAGCTGTTCCCATCAAACGCACGCGGAGCCGCAACCGGATTTACGACATTGATTCTGTCGGCAACAAACCTGGTCGTTTCACTGGTATTCCCGCTTATGCTGAGCGCCATGGGCATCGGCTGGGTATTCGGAATATTCTCAGTCATCTGCCTCACATCCTTCTTCTTCGCCGCTTACATCGTTCCTGAAACGAAGGGCAGAAGTTTAGAAGAAATCGAAACGCACTTTAAAAAACGATTCTCCTTAAAGAAGCGCAGCAAACAAAATCAAATTCTTAAACAGCGCACGCTGTAATAAAAAAAGGAATCGCCCCCGATGGGCGATTCCTTTTTTGGCGTCATACCATGACTTTGCAAATATCATTCGTAAATTCGACCGGATCATGGATCGGCAGCCCTTCAATCAGAAGCGCCTGATTGTACAGAAGATTTGTGTATAAAGCAAGCTTTTCCCGATCTTGTCCGTGCGCGTTCTTTAACGTCTCAAACACTTCGTGATTCGGGTTGATTTCCAGCACTTTTTCCGCTTTGACCTGCTGGCTGTCAGGCATCGCGTTTAACACTTTCTCCATTTCGATCGTCACTTCGCCGTCTGTCGCAAAGCAGACCGGATGAGATTTTAAGCGTTTTGATGCTCTGACATTCTTGACTTTATCCGCAAGAATGTCTTTCATGCTTTCAAACAGGTCTTTATATTCGTTTTCTTCGGCTTCAGTCTGCTTTTCATCTTCGTCACTGTCGATGCCTAAGTCGGCGCTAGATACGGATTTGAACTCTTTTTCCTCATAGCTTGTCAGCATTTTGATCGCGAACTCATCAATATCTTCCGTGAAATATAGAATCTCGTAGCCTTTGTCCGCCACCATTTCAGTTTGCGGCAGCTTTTCAATCCGCTCATATGAATCGCCGGACGCGTAATAGATATATTTTTGATCCTCAGGCATTCTGGACACATATTCATCCAGTGTGACGAGCTTTTTCTCTTTAGAAGAATAGAAAAGAAGCAGGTCTTTTAATACGTCTTTATTCGCGCCGAAATCATTGTAGACGCCGAATTTCAGCTGTCTGCCGAAAGATTCATAGAAAGATTCGTATTTTTCCCTTTTGTTCTTCAGCAGGCTCTTCAGCTCGGCTTTGATTTTTTTATTGATGTTCTTCGCAATCAGCTTCAGCTGGCGGTCATGCTGCAGCATTTCTCTGGAAATGTTCAGCGACAGATCTTCAGAATCCACCATGCCTTTTACAAAGCTGAAATGATCCGGAAGCAGGTCGGCGCATTTGTTCATGATCAGCACGCCGTTGGAATACAGCTCCAATCCTTTTTCGAATTCCTTCGTATAATAGTCAAACGGCATGTTTTCCGGAATAAACAAAATCGAATTGTAGCGCACCGCTCCATCTACGCTGATGTGCACGTGGGTCAGCGGTTTATCGAAGCCGTAATGCTTCTCGGCGTAAAAAGCCTCGTAATCCTCATCTGTCAGCTCGCTTTTGTTTTTTCTCCAGATCGGCACCATGCTGTTGACCGTCTGTTCTTCCTGAACTTCTTCAAACTCGTTCTCGCTGCCCTCTTTCGGCTTGTTGACCGTCTCTTCCATTTTGATCGGGTAGCGGATAAAGTCTGAGTACTTTTTCACGATCGCTTTGATGCGGTAGTTTTCTAAAAACTCATCATAGCTTTCATCTTCTGTGTTTTCTTTTATTTTCAGGGTGATTTCCGTACCGACGGTTTCCTTGTCACACGGCTCGATCGTGTAGCCGGCAGCCCCCTCCGACTCCCATACATACGCCTCGTCACTGCCGAGCGCTTTACTTTTCACCGTGACTTTATCAGCCACCATAAACGCCGCATAAAACCCGACGCCGAACTGGCCGATAATGTCATGGCCGTCTTTCGTGTCATTTTCTTGCTTGAAAGCGAGTGAACCGCTTTTCGCAATCGTTCCGAGATGCTGTTCAAGCTCGTCTTTTGTCATTCCGATACCGGTATCTGTGACAGTGAGCGTTCTTGCATCTTTGTCCGCCGTCACTTTTATGTAGTAATTGTCTTGATCAAACGTTAAAGAATCATCGGTTAGCGCCTTGTAATAGATTTTGTCAATCGCATCGCTCGCATTGGAAATTAACTCTCTGAGAAAAATTTCCTTCTGCGTATAAATGGAGTTAATCATCATATCCAGCAAACGCTTGGATTCTGCTTTAAACTTTTTTTTCCGCACTTCAGATCTCTCCTTTAATTATGCTTTGATGGTATGTAAAATCTTTTCAGCATCTATTTATCATATGCGGTGACAATTGTCAACTGGATCAGCAGATGCATATATTGTAAATTTAACATGTTAATGGATTCATTTCACCCATTTTATCAATAAAAAAGAGAGAATGCTGATCATCCTCTCCTTTCTTCTTCTTTCCAGCGGCCGAATTCCTTCTTCATCCATATGTATGACGGGTAGAAAAACAAACTAAATAAGAGAAGAGATCCCATGTTTCGCAAAAACTCATGCAGAACATTTCTTACGGTGAGAGGAAATGTGATGTCATGAGAAAAAATAGCGATGACGATGGAGATAGCAAACCATATAGGGACAACGGTATAACAATAAAGCGCTATCTCCTTCTTATGCTGTATCTTCAAAATATGTAAGCCTCCCAATGATGTATATACATAATATTAACATATTTAATAGGTATTTAGAAATGAAGTTCTATATGTTTATCCCCCTAATCAGCGGGAACAGATATAGAAAAAGGAGGAATCGCAATATGGGAAGATTAACAGACAAAACCGCAATCATCACAGGGGCTGCGACAGGCATCGGACAAGCGACGGCACGGGTTTTCGCCGATGAAGGCGCCCGCGTGATTTGCGGTGACATCAATGAAAGCGAACTGAATGAAACCGTCAGCGCCATCAGAAAAAACGGCGGAGAAGCAGAGGCCTTTCATCTTGATGTATCAGACGAAGAAAACGTAAAGTCTTTTGCAGACGGCATTCAGCAAAAGTACGGAACAATTGATATTCTTTTTAACAATGCCGGTGTTGACCAAGAGGGCGGCAAAGTCCATGAATACCCGGTCGAGCTTTTTGACCGGATCATCGCCGTCGATCTGCGCGGCACATTTCTGTGCAGCAAATATCTCATTCCGCTTATGCTCGAAAAGGGAGGCTCTATCATTAACACCTCCTCCATGTCAGGCCGGGCCGCAGACCTTGACCGCTCCGGCTATAACGCCGCAAAAGGCGGAATCACGAACCTGACTAAAGCAATGGCCATTGATTACGCCAGAAGCGGAATCCGTGTCAATTCCTTATCGCCGGGCACGATTGAAACGCCGCTCATTGATAAATTGGCAGGCACGAAAGAAGACGAAATGGGCGAGGCGTTCCGTGAAGCCAACAAATGGATCACGCCGCTCGGCCGGCTCGGAAAACCGGAAGAAATGGCGGCTGTCGCGCTCTTCCTCGCTTCAGACGACAGTTCTTACGTCACAGGAGAAGACATCACCGCAGACGGCGGCATCATGGCATACACATGGCCGGGGAAAATGCTGATTGATAAGAAGTGGAAGGAAGAGACAGAGTGACGGCTAAAAAAATAAGCCAGTGCAAAAACACTGGCTGAACAAGGAGGGCTGGTTACTTAAACCAGCCCTTTTCCTTTGATCGGGTAATGGCCTCAATTCGATTTTTCACTTCTAATTTATCCAGAATCATCGAAACGTAATTGCGGACTGTTCCGCTTTTGATGCTGAGGGCGTTTGCGATTTCTTTCGTATTTTTTCCGTCTGCGACGAGTTCGAGCACCGCTTTTTCCCGTTCAGTCAGCGGGTTTTCTTCACCATAGATGTCCTCCATTAATTCAGGGGCGTAGACGCGTCTTCCTTTCATAACGCTGCGGATGGCGCTGACGAGCTCCTCACTCGGACTGTCCTTGAGCATGTAACCGCTGACGCCCGCTTTTAGCGCCCGCTGAAAATAGCCGGAGCGGGCAAAGGTCGTCAAAATGATGATTTTCACATCACTGTCCTTGAGTTTTTCCGCCGCTTCAAGTCCTGATACCCCGGGCATTTCAATATCCATCAGACAGATGTCAGGAGCGTGTTTTTCCACGAAATCGATGGCATCCTGGCCGCTTGTGCCTTGGCCGACAACCGTCATATCCTCTTCTAAATTCAACAGCGAACCGAGTGCGCCAAGCAGCATTTGCTGATCCTCGGCAATGAAGATGTTGATCATCTGCTACCATCCTTTTCTTTTGATTTTGAATCATTTGGGATTCTCATGGTCAGCTTTGTTCCGGCAGCTGTATCGATGGCTAAACTGCCATTCGCGAATTCAAGCCGTTCTCTCATTCCAAGCAGGCCGTTTCCCTGTGAAAAAAAACGGTCTTCTCTGCATTGAAAGCTGCCGTCGTCTTCTACCGTAATGACAACCTCTTTCCAAAGCTGCTGAATGGTGATGCGGCATACTTTGGCGCCGCTGTGTTTCACGACATTGGTGACGGCTTCTTTAATGCACATGCTGACGATGTTTTCGTTCAGCAGAGAGATATGTTTTGGCGCTTCTTTTTCTTCATACACAAATTCAATTCCTGCCGCTTCAAGAATTTGCCGAACATTGCCGAGCTCATCCTTCAATCGGATGCCTTTCATCGACGAGACAATTTGTCTGACCTCATTTAAGGAGGTGCGGGCCGTCTGTTGAACACTTTTCAGCTCGGTGCGGGCCTGTTCAGGGTCCTTGTAAATCAACTTCCGGGCAAGGTCGCTTTTCAGTCCGATTAAGGAGAGCTTTTGTCCAAGTGTATCGTGAAGGTCCCGGGCGATGCGCTGCCTTTCTTCCAGCTTCACAAGATCCGCGATTCGTTCATTTGCATATTCTAATTTCTCCTCGAGGCGCTCTCGTGCCTTTCTGCTTCGAATGCTGAGCGGGAGCAGGATGGCACTGATCAGAGTAATGACGATAAACGGGATTTGCGTCAAAAACCAGTCTTTTTTCAGAACAAGGCTGAAGTTGACGGCAATCGCCGCACTGATGATATGAATGTAATATAAGATGTAAAATGGAACTTTGTCCCGGATATGGCCGATGAAGTAGGCGATAAAGAAAGCGAAATAAATATAGCTGAACAGCATGACTGATCCGGTCGAAATGCCGATCAGAAGAAACGCCCATAAGTAAAGCGGCCAGCCTTTTGCAACAAATGCAAAGCGGTATGCGCCAAAGAAAACAAGCGTGAAAATGATGCCGGCCACGATGACAAAGGTAGAAGAGCTTTTAAAAATAAAATAAAAAGGCAAGATGAAAAAAATCGTCCATATATAAGGAGAAATCCCATTCAGTTTTTGAAATTTAAAATATTTCTTCATCCTTATTCCACCTTCTGCCGCTTGTGTCTACCATCACTTTACCAAAACGCCGCCTTTATTGCATCCTCACACATAAAGAGCAGGCCCTTTCTGATAACAGAAAGAGCCGCGCGCCATATCAGGCATTTTTCTTTAAAGGTTCTTTCGGCACCTGCTGGGGCGGCGGTGTTTTCCGCGCCTCCCGAAAGGTGACAAATTGCTTTTCATCCTCATCCCACAGACGGAATTTCATGGATTCAAGACTTGTTTTAAGCGTAATGGTCGGTACATTTTTTAAAGGCTCGTGCCCCTCGTGAGCCGCTTCCAGCTTGTAATTCGGCACTTTCGGGCTTAAGTGGTGGACATGATGGTAGCCGATATTGCCCGTCAGCCATTGCAAAAGCTTCGGAAGCTTGTAAAAGGAGCTTCCTTCTACCGCGGCCTGCACATAGTCCCAATGCTCATCGGCTTCAAAATAAGAATCCTCGAACGTATGCTGGACATAAAAGAGCCAGACGCCGATTGACCCCGAAATAAGGAAAATCGGACCCTGAACAAGCAAAAAGTTTTCCCAGCCGACAAGCAGGCACGTCGCAGCAGCCAATAAGACAATCGCCGCGTTCGTGAAATAGGTGTTCCAGCGTTCCTTGCGGCGGGCGCCTTTTACATTGAAACGGTTTTTAATCAGAAATACGTAAATCGGGCCGAGAATAAACATAATAAACGGATTGCGATAAAGTCTGTAGCGTACTTTTGTCCAGGCTGAAGCTTCGTTGTATTCCTTGACGGTCATCATCCAAATATCGCCTGTTCCCCGTTTATCTAAGTTGCTGCTTGTCGCATGATGAATGGAGTGGCTGCGCTGCCATTGAGAGAACGGAAACAGTGTCAGCACACCTGAAATAAACCCAAACAGCCGGTTCAGCTTCTTTTGTTTGAAAAAGGATTGATGGCAGCAGTCGTGGAAAATAATAAAGATTCTTGTCAAAAATCCCGCTGCTATTACAGTAAAGGCGAGGGTCAGAAAATAGGAGACATCGAGGCTGAAGTAAGCAAGAAACCAAAGGGCAAAGAACGGTACAAACGTGTTGAGAAGCTGAATGACACTATGCTTTGTATCGGCGCCGGAAAATGCGGCAACCTGCTTTTTTAAAGACGCTTGTTTTTGAGTTGCGGCGTGATTGATCATGGATGTCACGTCCCTTCTTTTTCATTATGATCCCAAGTATAACGGGGCGCCAGACGCTTTTGTAGTAGCAGCCATCATGCCCCGGATATGACATTTGTCATGTTTGGCAGCAGAATTTCTTTTTTTATAAGGGATAACGCCGGACACTTCATATCGGCACTTCTCAAAGAAAACAGAAAAAAAGAACTCCGCCTGTTTTGGGAGTTCTTTTTCATCATCTTCACAGCAAAATCACCCGATACTTCTTCACATCCAAAAACTGCAGAAACTCCCGGGCCAGCATGTCCGGTGCGTGATCTTTTCCTTCATGAAGGCGATATTGAATCAGACCGACGAGCATGGATGCGACATAGTATGCATAGAGCTTTTTGCCCGCCTGAATGTGCAGAGGCTGATGAAGATAAAACGATTGCAGCGCTCTGAACATTTCCGGGATGACGTCAGGCACTCCGGAACCCTCTCTCAAAAAATGGACGAGCGGCATGCCTTCCGACAGTGCGGAAAAAAGCCTGACGAGCGCAGCTTCCGCTTCTTCCATGGAGCAGTCAGCAGGATCTCCCTTTACCGTCAATAATCCGATCAGCTCCCGGCATGATTGATGGATGATCGTTTTCAGCAACGCTTCTTTGTTGGCGTAATGGTCATAAAAAGTGGCACGGCGGAGGTTGCTTTGACGGGCAATATCGGAAATCGTAATCGCCGCGTAATCCTTTTTTTCCGCTGCTAAGCCGATCATAGCCTCTTGCAAGGCCTGCCTCGTCCGTGTCACCCGCCGGTCGGCGGGCTTTTTTTCTTCTTGTTCCGGCACTCGGCGGCCGAACAGCCAGTAAAACCGTTTTTGAGAAATCAAATCCCACACCTGCCCGCTGATCGCTTCCGGTGATGCCCCGGGCTCCTCATTCAGCCAGTACAACACAATGGCATACGTGTATAAAGAGCGGTAATGAATGTACATATCCTGTTCGGTCGGTGAGAAATTTGCATTCACCGGTGACAAAAGCACATCATGCCGAAATACATCTTTAAAAAACGCATGAAAGTGAAAATACGGCATTTTTTGACGATCCATCATCGTTTGGAAAAACACCCGGTGCCGGTCAACAAAAGACAGGGTCGGATGCACTTTTTGCCAGCCGCCATTTAAATGAAGCACATCTTTATGCTTCAGCGAATCATACAGCGCTTCACTCAGCCCGTCCTTCATTTCTTCCGCTATATCTTCTAAAATTGCATATTTATCCTCGTAATAAAGGTACAGTGTCCCCCGGCTCACGTGCGCCCGTTCGGCGATATCCTTCATGGTCACACGGCGGATATCCCGCTCCCCAAGCATAACCAAGAGCGCTTGTTTGATGTCAGTTGTCACAGAATCCGGCATAAGAGACACTCCTTTCATTAGACAGATCACCGCAATTTGTACGGTAACGTATAGATGCATTTACGCTGTCTTTGCCGCAAAATCACATCACACTATAATAGGCCCTGAAGAAACAAAAAAGCAACCAGAGGAGGAAGACCGATGGATCAGCATATAAAAGCAGACATCAAACGCGTCTTTGAGCTTCAGAAAAAAAATCAAAAAACACTGCGTGCTTCAACAGCCGAGCAGCGCAGAGAAAAGCTTCAGCGCTTTTTAGATGCCGTCACCGCTCATGAAGAAGAAATCATCGAGGCGATCAGACGGGACGTCCGCAAGCCTTATCATGAGGTGAAAAGAGCGGAAACGCAGGGAACGATCAAGGCGATTAAAGATAATATGAACAATCTCGACACCTGGATGGCGCCGAAACGCGTCGGCTCATCCGTCAGCCCGGACGCTGACGGCGTATTAATGTACGAGCCAAAAGGCGTCACCTTAATTCTCGGCCCATGGAATTATCCGTTTATGCTGACGATGGCTCCGCTTGCCGCCGCCATTGCGGCCGGCAACAGCGCGATTGTGAAGCTGTCTGATTTTACGATGGAGACGAGCCATATTGCCGCGACAGTCATTCGTGAAGCATTTCATGAAGAAGAAGTCGCCATTTTTGAAGGTGAGGTTGATGTCGCGACAGAACTGCTCGATCAGCCGTTTGACCACATTTTCTTCACCGGCAGCACGAATGTCGGCAAAATCGTCATGACGGCAGCGGCGAAGCACTTGTCGTCCGTCACGCTTGAGCTTGGCGGAAAAAGCCCGACGATCATTGACAGCGGCTATGATTTAATGGACGCAGCGAAAAAAATCGCCGTCGGCAAATTTGTCAATGCGGGGCAAACATGTATCGCTCCTGACTATCTCCTTATGAAGGAAGATGTACAGGACACCTTTACAGATCTCCTGCAAACTATTGTCAATGCAGGTTTTATGGAGGATGATCATACGGTTGACCGCAATAAATTCACGCAGATTGTCAATGAGCGCAACTTTAACCGTGTCAAAGCTCTATATGATGATGCCATTGAAAAAGGGGCGAAAACGGCCTTCGGCGGCGTATTCGATGCGCATGACCGCACGATTTCTCCGACCGTGCTGACAAACGTCACGCCTGATATGAAGATCATGCAAGAGGAAATTTTCGCACCGATTCTGCCGATTATGAATTACGAAGATATTAGTGAAGCCGTTGATTACATCACTGAACGGGATAAGCCGCTTGCCTTATATGTATTCAGCCGTAATCAGGAGCTGATCGATTATGTTCTGCAGCACACGACGTCCGGCAATGCTTCTATCAATGATGTCGTCGTTCATTTCACTGACGTTAACCTTCCGTTCGGCGGCGTTAATACGAGCGGAATCGGTTCATATCACGGTGTGTACGGCTTTAAAGAATTTTCTCATGAAAAAGGCGTTTTTATTCAAGCCTCTAAATAAAAAAAGAATCCGCGCAGATGACGCGGATTCTTTTTTATTATTTTTTTGCCCCGAATGCGAGCAGTTTCGTATAAGTGCCGACGTAAAGCGTGCCGTCTTCAGCCAGAACCGGGGAGGAAATGACATTGCTGTCTGTTTGATAGCGCCATTTTTCATTACCGTCAGCGTCAACCGCATAGACGTTTTTATCGTCGGAGCCGAAGTACACATTGCCGTCTGCATCAATCAGCGGCGCCGTTCTCACAGGCCCGTCCGTATAGAAAGACCAGTTCATATTACCGGTTTTGCTGATGGAAAACAGTTCGCCGCTTCCGGAACCGATATACACATTGCCGTTATGGTCAATCGCTAATGAAGAGCTCGAGAAACCATTTAACGGGAACGTCCATTTTACAGCACCCGTTGATGTATAGGCGTATAAGCTGCCGTCTTGGTTTCCGGCGTAAACGGTGCCGTCTCTGTCAATAACCGGATAGCCTTTAAACCCGTTGGACGTCGTTTTTGACCATTTCACTTGGCCCGTTCCGGAATTGATCGCATAAAAGATATTA
Source organism: Bacillus sp. 01N42_2 (assembly GCF_056399565.1). NCBI lineage: Bacteria > Bacillati > Bacillota > Bacilli > Caryophanales > Bacillaceae > Bacillus > Bacillus sp. 01N42_2. The sequence goes on from NZ_JBFTRO010000001.1 coordinate 688,077, forward strand.
TTGTACGTTGCCGTATACAGCGTGCCGTTTGATGCTAACACGGGAGCGGAGCCGACCACGCCGTTTGTTTTAAACTTCCACTTTTGCGTCCATGTCGAAGGCGACGTCGGTTTAATCGCATAAATATAGTTATCCAGCGTCGACACATACAGCGTGCCGTCAGAACCGATAGCCGCATCGGAACTCGGCGCTGCGCTCAGCGGAACTGAAGTTAAAATGTTTCCGGTTTCTTTGTCGATGAAATACAGTTTTTTATCGTGAGAAGGAAGATAAATGACACCGTTTGTTCCGAGCACCGGAGTCAGCGTATAGGTTGTCCCGAGGTTTTCCGTCACCCATTTCACAGAACCGTCCGGATGATATGCCGTCAGCTTCCCGTCTTTTGATTGAATAAATACGGTGCCGTCTCCGTCAACCGCGGCTCCCGCACCGTTTTGAGGATTGGCCGGGACATTCTTTTCCCATTTTAACGATCCGTCGGCAGTGCTTGTGAACCGGCTTTCCCTTGACCAGTTGAACATCGTCGGAGACATCGCCTGCGCGTCATACCGTCCCGTCAAGAAACCGGATGCCGCATGATTTTGTTTAAATACCGTTTCCGCAGCTTGAGCAGCCGCTGGATGCAGCCATTTTGCCCCCGGCAGATCAGAAACCGCTCCCACAGATAAAGCCGCAGCAACCGCAGCGCCGGCCGCCAATGTTTTCATTCGAAGTGAAGCTGTCTTTTTTTTCAATGTCAGTTCCTCCCGTTTCTATTAAAAACTGCTATACCGCTTTCATCATACCATAATCATCCTATGAAATATTTGTATTTTAAGTAGATTTATAGAACAAATGTCACATAGACTGCTGCTGATGCTTCGGGGATGATCGAAACGCGGCAATGTACCACACCACATTGACGATAAAAGCCGCGCCTGACCAAACGAGAAGACCGTAATAAAGAGACAGCTCCTGCCCTAAGGAAATGGCGGCCAATAGCGCCACCAACAAGACAGCCGCGCAAATGATAAGCCCGATTCCGCAAAAAACGGCCATGATGATTTTCATGACACGAACACCGAGAACATACATAATGAACGGGACCGCATATATAACAAAGATCTGGCCGACGGCGGCCCACATGCCTGCAGAGTTAAAACGATTCGCGTTCGGCCCCGTTTCTGCAAGCGGAGAAAGCGAGACGATGACCGGCAACAGACAAAACATCAGAGCGGACAGCAAGGTCACCGCGACCGTACCTTTTTTCTTTTGATTCATGTGAATATCCTCCTGACAAATACCCGGATTTTTTACCGGTAATCTGATAATATGTTATATTTTAACACGGTTTTTACTTATTTTGAGAAGCGTTTCGTTAAAAAACGAATTTACAAATCCAGAAAAATAGATATAATAAACGTTATGGAACCGATATTGATTCATAAAGCGTTATCCAACAAAACACGAAGTGATATTATGACATGGCTTAAACACCCGGAGGACCATTTTGATGAAAGGCCTTATCTTGAGCAGGGCCTCAGTTTCCGCACCGGAATTTGCGTCGGTGATATTCAGGCAAAGTCGGGGCTTGCGCAGTCCGTCATCTCCAGCTACCTGCTGACCATGCAAAAAGCCGGCCTGCTGGAATCTGAACGAATCGGAAAGTGGACCTATTACAGAAGGAATGAAAAACAAATTAAAGCCTTTGCTGACTATGTTCAGCACCAGCTATAACCATGAAAGGAGGGCTTTTTCGTTCTAACATATCTATTTTTCTATATATGTAGTTATAAAAGGAGGCATACATAACAATGAAAAAAAGCAGTTCCATCTTCATTCTATTTTTGGCACTAGGGGTTTTCGGGATTATTACAACCGAGATGGGCATCATCGGGGTTCTTCCGCAAGTGGCGGACAGATTTCATATTTCTGCTTCAAAAGCGGGATGGCTTGTCAGTATTTTCGCATTCATCGTCGCTGTGTCGGGGCCGTTTTTGACCTTGCTTGCTTCAGGTATAAACCGGAAATACATTCTGCTTTTGACGGTGCTGATGTTTGCCGTTTCTAATGCGGTCTACGCGTATACGGCGCATTTCAGTGTCATGCTTGCGTTTCGGATCATTCCGGCTTTATGCCACCCCGTGTTCTTTTCTGTAGCGCTTGCGGCCGCGGCCCGCCTTGTGCCCGCCGGCCAATCCGGAAAAGCCGTAACGAAAGTCTTTTCAGGCATCACCGCCGGCTTTGCGTTCGGCGTTCCTTTCACATCCTATTTGGCTGAGCGTCTCTCCCTTGAATCAGCCTTCCTATTCGGCGCGATCGTCAGTCTCATCGCGTTCATGGGCATTCTTCTCTTTTTGCCATCCATGCCGGTCACAGAAAAAATGTCTTTCAGAAGCCAGCTCGGCATCCTTCGCAAACCGGCCTTGTGGCTTAATATCGCTGCCGTCACCTGTCTCTTTGCGGCCATGTTTTCTGTCTACAGCTATTTTGCGGAGTACCTCGGACGGGTGTCCCATATGAACGGCACATGGGTCAGCTTTATGCTGATGAGCTTTGGGGTGATTATGATAGCCGGGAATTTCGTCTTCGGCGCTTTGTTATACAAAAATATGAAAAAGACCGTCATCCTGTTTCCGCTTCTTTATACAGCCGCCTACTTGCTCATATACGGGTTTGGGACGTCTTTCGCACCGATGGCCGTCCTTGTCTTCGTATGGGGCGCCGTTCATTCCGGCGGTCTCATTGTGAGTCAGACATGGCTTACTGCGGAAGCAAAGGAGGCCCCCGAATTCGGCAACAGCCTGTTTGTCTCCTTTTCCAACCTCGGCATCACCATCGGAACGGCGGCGGGCGGCTGGTTTATTTCACATTTGGGAATCCATCAGCTGATGTGGTGCGGCATCATGTTTGCCCTTCTGGCTTTCGGGCTGATCATGGGACGCTTAGCATGGGGAAAGAGGCCGCTCGCAGAAGCTTAAGCTCCGTTGCAAAATCCGGCATGATTACGTATAATATGGCAGATTAAAGCAAGGGAGAGAAAAAGATACATGGAAAGACCGGCAGGATTTTGGATTCGGTTTCTGGCTTACGTCATTGATCAGATCATCATAGGAATTCCGATTTTTATCATTCAATTTGCAGTCAGTTTTTTATTTGCGGCAGGCGTTGCGGCGGCTGACCCCTTCATGACCGAAAATCAGTTTAACATCTCTTTTCTGGTGTTCGGCGTTATCCCGATTCTTGTGAGCTCTTTTGTGATCAGCATCTTATATTTCAGCCTGCTCACAGCCTCAAAGATGCAGGGGACACTGGGAAAAGCATTGCTCGGCCTTAAGGTCGTCAATGAAGATGGCGGACGCGTTTCCATCGGCCAGGCCTTCGGACGCGCTTTCGCTTATATCATATCTAAGGTCATTCTTTATATCGGTTTCATTATGGGTGCCTTCGGAGAGAAAAAAGCGCTGCACGACATCATGTGCAGCACCCGGGTGGTTTATAAATAATGTCCTTAAGTCCGGGCCTTTTGAGCCCGGGCTTTTTTATGACGGCTGCGCCCGCTTGATGTCAATGCCGCCTTTTCCGTCAGCCTCAATGCGGATCGTCCCGTTCACAATGACAGACAGCGGATGAAACTCCGCATGCTGATCAGAAAAAATCCAGCGGCGCCCGTTCCGCCCTAAAAGCAAAAACGCCCCATCATTGTAATCACCCATAAAATGAAACCCGTTCTCCTTAAGAGGCGCGCCGTCTCTCACCGGTATACCGAAACGCTGCAGCTCCTTCCCCGTCGATACCACCTCGGCAGCCGTCAGATTCACCTCGCCGATATTCAGGACGGACTCAATCGAAAAACGTTCTGCGCTTGCCGGTGACGTTTCTCTCGCGATGAATTCCGCCAGATTGTTGGACGGATCTTTGAAATAAAAGGAACGCGCATGTATATGAGAGAAATACACCTCATCCTCCCCATCTTCCGTTTGAAAAACGACTTTATCCTTTATCCACGCCTTCGCCTCATCAAAACGATTATTCGGAATGTTAAACGCGAAATGATACGCCGGATGAGATTGAGAATCGGCGCGCCTGAATTCCAATTCACTTTCTCCCGCCTTGATTGTAAACGAATCATCGGACTCACCCGCTAAAGAAAAACCCAACACCCGTACGTAGAAGTCTTTCGTCTCCTCTAAAGCACAACTGTACAAAGTAATGTTATTTATTTGCATGATCATACCCCCTTTGGTTTATACTGCCATATAGAGGGGTTGATTCCCACTATTTCGTTTCACCAATTGAGAATCCACCTTCCGCCCGGCGCTGAACGTGATAAACAGCGCCAAACCGCTTATACCAAGCGATTTTTAACGTCTAAAGCAAAAAAAGCAGAAAATAATACCTCATATAGCTTGACAAAAAATAAATGTTATTTAATAATCTATATATAATTAGAATTATTATTGAAAGATAAAGTGAATGCTTTGTCTTTTTAATATATTTTAAAATCACATTTCAGGAGGAAGATATTATGTCTTTAATCGGAAAAGAAGTACTGCCATTCGAAGCAAAAGCTTTCAAAAACGGTGAATTCATCGATGTAACAAACGAAGATTTGAAAGGTCAATGGAGCGTTTTCTGCTTCTACCCAGCAGATTTCTCTTTCGTTTGCCCGACTGAACTTGAAGATCTTCAAGGACAATACGCTGCACTGAAAGAATTAGGCGTTGAAGTATACTCTGTTTCTACAGATACTCACTTCGTACACAAAGGCTGGCATGACAGCTCTGAAAAAATCGGCAAAATCACTTACGCAATGATCGGTGACCCATCTCAAACGATCTCCCGCAACTTCGACGTTCTTGACGAAGAAACTGGTCTTGCTGACCGCGGAACATTCATCATCGATCCTGATGGCGTCATCCAAACAGTTGAAATCAATGCTGGCGGTATCGGCCGTGACGCAAGCAACCTTGTAAACAAAGTAAAAGCAGCTCAATACGTTCGTCAAAACCCAGGTGAAGTCTGCCCGGCTAAATGGGAAGAAGGCGGCGAAACACTTACACCTAGCCTTGATTTGGTAGGTAAAATCTAAGGAGTGCATTCAATTGGTACTTGATGCAAATATCAAAGCACAATTAAATCAATACATGCAGCTAATTGAGAACGACATTGTTCTCAAAGTAAGCGCTGGTGATGATGACACTTCTAAGGACATGCTGGCTCTCGTTGACGAACTGGCTTCCATGTCATCTAAAATTTCAGTTGAAAAAACTGAATTGAACAGAACACCGAGCTTCAGTGTTAATCGTACCGGAGAAGACACAGGCGTTACATTCGCCGGTGTTCCTCTCGGCCACGAATTTACATCATTAGTGCTGGCATTGCTTCAAGTCAGCGGCAGAGCGCCTAAGGCTGATCAAAAGGTCATTGACCAGATTAAGAACATCAGCGGAGAATACCGTTTTGAGTCTTATATCAGCCTGACGTGCCACAACTGCCCTGATGTCGTCCAAGCATTAAACATGATGAGCGTGCTCAACCCGAATATCACTCATACAATGATTGACGGCGCGGCATTCAAAGAAGAAGTAGAAAGCAAAAACATTATGGCTGTTCCGACTGTTTTCTTAAACGGTGAATCTTTCGGAAGCGGCCGTATGACCATCGAAGAGATTCTCGCGAAAATGGGCAGCGGCGCAGATGCGTCTGAGTTTGCCGACAAAGAGCCGTTTGACGTTCTTGTTGTCGGCGGCGGACCTGCCGGCGCAAGCGCGGCGATCTACACGGCGCGTAAAGGCATCCGCACTGGTGTCGTCGCTGAACGCTTCGGCGGCCAGGTACTCGACACCATGAGCATCGAAAACTTCATCAGCATCAAAGCGACTGAAGGACCGAAGCTCGCTGCAAGCCTTGAAGAGCACGTGAAAGATTATGATATTGACGTCATGAACCTTCAGCGCGCGAAACGCCTTGAGAAAAAAGACCTCTTCGAACTTGAACTTGAAAACGGCGCTGTACTGAAAAGTAAAACAGTGATCCTGTCAACAGGTGCCCGCTGGCGCAATGTCAACGTACCTGGTGAGCAAGAGTTCAAGAACAAAGGTGTTGCATACTGCCCACACTGTGACGGACCATTATTTGAAGGCAAAGACGTAGCCGTTATCGGCGGCGGAAACTCCGGAATCGAAGCGGCGATTGACCTTGCAGGTATCGTCAATCACGTGACTGTGCTGGAGTTCGCGCCTGAACTGAAAGCAGACGAAGTCCTGCAAAAACGTCTTTACAGCCTGCCAAACGTCACTGTGCACAAAAATGCACAAACGAAAGAAATCACAGGCGACCAAAACGTAAACGGCATTACGTTCGTTGACCGTGAAACAGGCGAAGAAAAACACGTTGAACTTCAAGGTGTATTCGTCCAAATCGGTCTCGTGCCTAATACAGAATGGTTAGACGAAACTGTCGAACGCAACCGCATCGGCGAAATCATCGTCGATAAGAGCGGCGCGACAAGCGTTCCCGGCCTATTCGCCGCAGGGGACTGCACAGACGGCCCGTACAACCAAATCATTATTTCAATGGGATCAGGTGCAACTGCCGCTTTAGGCGCATTTGATTATTTGATCCGGAATTAATATAAAAAAGCCGCCATATGAATGGCGGCTTTTTATGTTATCAGTTAGGGTTTGCCCCGCCAACACATGCTTTTCCTCATCGTTTTGCAGCTGCTCCCACTTTTTCGCCTTCTTTCTATATCATTTGAATTTTAAGGGTAATGTTAACATTACCCTTGTTAAAATATCAATATATTTCCATTTATATCTATTACTTTTTTCCTTTAATTAGAAAGGGGTTATTTGAATTGCAAAGAAAGTCTTTTACTGACTCATCCATTTTCTTTTTTTTAATTTGTATTTTGGGAGGCATACTTTTTCTTTTAATAAAATGATTCGAGTCTTTTTTAGTTGTTGACTCTCTAATCTATTTATACATAAGGCTTGCTCGCTATTAAGGCCCTATATTCGCCTGGTCAACGAAAGAAAAAGACAGCATACTGCAAGCGGTACGCTGTCTTTTTCTTGAAACTCTGATGACTATTTCATTCATAACCTTTATGTCTTGCTCCCTCTCGCCCGATAGATAAGAAACAGTCCAATAAACCACAGCGGCGTCAGCAGCAAAGCCGGGCGCGTCGCATCCGCAAATAGCATAATCACCAGAATGGCGGCAAACAGCGCCAGCACGGCGTAATTGATAAACGGCGCGAACGGCGCCTTGAAAGACGAGCTTGCGTGTAAGTCCGGACGGCTTTTCCTGTATCTGATATGACAGACAAGAATCACGCCCCACACCCAAATGAAACAAATTGCGCTGATGGTGGTCACGATGCCAAACGCTTCTTCCGGTATCAATTTGCTTAAAAGAGCGCCCGCTGACAGCACAATGACGGATACCCATAATGCGCTGCTCGGCACATGGTTTTTATTCAGCTTCGCGAAACTTGCCGGCGCCTGTTTCGTTTTGCTTAAGTTATACAAAATCCGGCTTGTAGAAAACATCCCGCTGTTACAAGCAGAAGCGGCCGACGTTAATACGACAAAATTAATGATTCCCGCAGCCACCGGAATGCCGACTAAGCTGAAGGTTTTCACAAAAGGACTTTCCGCCGCATTCAGCTGCGTCCAAGGGTTAATACATAAAAGAATGATCAATGCCCCCACGTAGAAAAATAAAATACGCAATGGAATTTTATTGATAGCGGACGGAATGTTTTTTTTCGGATTTGATGTCTCCGCTGCCGACACACCCACTAATTCCACACCGACATAGGCGAAGATCACCATCTGGAACGACAGCAAAAAGCCCGAAAACCCGTTTGGAAACAAGCCGCCGTGCTCCCACAGATTCGCCGCTGAAACCGTTCCGGTATGCGTTTTGAACCCAATCACCAGTAAAACCAAACCGATGACAATTAACGCGAGAATCGTGATCACCTTAATTAAGGCGAACCAAAACTCCAATTCTCCAAAAATCTTGACCGTTAACAGATTAAGCCCTAATAAAATGAGCAAACAGATAAGTGCAGGAACCCACTGCGGAATGTCAAACCAATATTTCACATATACACCGACGGCGATCACATCCGCCATAGCCGTCATAATCCAGCAAAACCAATAAGTCCAGCCGGTGACAAACGCCGCACGCGGCCCTAAATACGCCTCGGCAATATCCGTTAATGATTGGTACCCCGCTTTAGATAACAGCAGTTCTCCCAGCGCCCTCATGACGAAAAAAAGCGCAATACCTACAATAAAATACGCAAAGATGATAGAAGGACCCGCCAGCTGAATCGCCTTACCGGATCCTAAAAACAATCCGGTGCCGATCGTGCCGCCAATGGCGATCAGCTGCACGTGCCGATTCGACAAGTCCCTCTTTAGCTCTCGCTGTTCCACACCTGACTCCTCCTTACTTTTTGATGAACGACGAGAAAATAAAGCCAATAAAAAAAGAGATTGGATGCCCTCCAATCTCATGGTCATAAGAATATCAAATTATATTTGCGCCGCTGACAATCAACAGCATGCCAAATACATATTCGGTACTCTTCTGTCCTTTTGCCTGAGATTGTGAACCCTTCGGCGCCGCGGTAAACCCGCGGTCTCTCCAGAAGCCGCTCCTGCTGTAGTGCGACCCACAGCAATCATAGCCTGCTACGTATTAAGTTTCCGATAGAAATAACTATCAGATAACTTTTTATTTTAATGGAAGTTTAATCATTTGTCAATAGGGTGATGAGCTGTCTGCGGAAGGTATATGTTGAGGCCTCAAGCGCCGCATTTTCTGTTTTGTTTGTCTCAAAAAGGACTTATGAGGTACTATCATATAAGGTCTAATGATTTAAATATCATGTCATACTTTAAATTCACCTTATCATGCAATCGCTCGTAAATAAAAAGGGGATGGACGAGATTGGAAACCAAATATTTAGATCTGCTCGCACAAAAATACGATTGTGAAGAAAAAGTGGTCACAGAGATCATTAATCTGAAAGCGATACTGAACCTGCCGAAAGGAACCGAGCATTTCGTCAGTGATCTGCACGGAGAGTATCAGGCATTCCAGCACGTGCTGCGGAACGGTTCAGGAAGAGTCAAAGAGAAGATCCGCGATATTTTCAGCGGCGTCATTTACGATAGAGAAATTGATGAACTGGCGGCTTTGGTCTATTATCCGGAGGACAAACTGAAGCTGATCAAACATGACTTTGATACGAAAGAGGCATTAAACGAGTGGTATAAAGAAACGATCCATCGGATGATTAAGCTCGTTTCATATTGTTCTTCCAAGTACACCCGCTCCAAATTGCGCAAAGCGCTGCCTGCCCAATTTGCTTATATTTCCGAAGAGCTGCTGTACAAAACAGAACAAGCCGCCAACAAAGAACAATATTACTCCGAAATCATAGAACAGATCATCGCGCTCGGCCAAGCTGATAAGCTGATCATCGGGCTTGCTTACAGCGTTCAGCGATTGGTAGTCGACCATCTGCATGTTGTCGGCGATATTTATGACCGGGGACCGCAGCCGGACAGGATTATGGAAGAACTGATCAACTATCATTCAGTGGATATTCAATGGGGGAATCACGATGTTCTCTGGATAGGCGCCTATGCCGGTTCGAAAGTATGTCTGGCCAATATTATCCGTATCTGTGCCCGCTATGACAACCTGGACATTATTGAAGACGTCTATGGCATCAATCTGAGACCGCTATTGAACCTTGCCGAAAAATATTATGATGATAACCCGGCTTTCCGCCCGAAAGCAACCGAAAACAGACCGGAAGATGAGATTAAGCAAATCACAAAAATCCATCAGGCGATCGCGATGATCCAATTCAAGCTTGAGAGCCCGATTATTAAGAGACGGCCGAACTTTAATATGGAAGAACGGCTGTTACTGGAAAAGATTGATTATGACTGCAATGAAATCACGCTGAACGGAAAAACATATCAACTGGAAAACACCTGCTTCGCGACGGTGAATCCCAAACAGCCCGATCAGCTATTAGAAGAAGAAGCAGAAGTCATGGACAAGCTGCTGTTCTCTGTCCAGAATTCCGAAAAGCTGGGCCGCCATATGAATTTTATGATGAAAAAAGGCAGCCTGTATTTAAAATATAACGGCAACCTGTTGATTCACGGCTGTATTCCTGTTGACGAAAACGGCAATATGGAAACGATGATGATAGAGGATAAAGCCTATGCGGGCCGTGAGCTTCTCGATGTATTTGAACGGTTCTTACGGGAAGCGTTTGCTCATCCGGAAGAAACCGATGACCTTGCGACAGACATGGTCTGGTACTTATGGACAGGCGAGTATTCCTCCCTCTTCGGAAAACGCGCCATGACCACCTTTGAGCGGTATTTCATCAAAGAGAAGGAAACGCATAAAGAAAAGAAAAACCCGTATTACTATTTGCGTGAAGATGAGGCAGCCTGCCGAAACATCCTGAAGGAATTCGGGCTCAACCCGGATCACGGCCATATCATCAACGGCCATACACCGGTAAAAGAAATCGAAGGCGAAGATCCGATCAAGGCAAACGGAAAAATGATCGTCATCGACGGCGGCTTCTCCAAAGCCTACCAATCCACAACAGGCATCGCCGGCTACACGCTCTTATACAACTCCTACGGCATGCAGCTCGTCGCCCATAAACACTTTAACTCCAAGGCCGAAGTGCTGAGCACAGGAACCGACGTCTTAACGGTGAAACGATTAGTTGACAAAGAGCTGGAGCGGAAGAAAGTGAAAGAAACGAATGTCGGTGAAGAACTGATGAAAGAAGTCGCGATCTTGGAGAAACTGCGGGAGTATCGGTATATGAATTGAGGAATATGGAGTTCAGGGATGATTCTCTGGGCTCTTTTTTATGATTCCCCGTAACAACGGCTAATGATCCCCTTTCCCTGTATGTAAAACTGATTTAACCGCTTCTTCAATCTCCTTATAACCCGTACATCTGCAAATATTGGACTCCAGCCAATTTTTAATCGTTTCATCACTTGCATTCGGCTCAGTATTCACTAAAGCATGACAATTCATGATAAAACCAGGTGTGCAATACCCGCATTGAAACGCAAATTTTTCAATAAAAGCCTTTTGAATCGGCGTATTGATCAGTCCTTCAATTGTCGTAATGTCCTTTCCTTCTCCTTCTGCCGCAAGCATTAAGCAAGATTTCATCGGTATCCCGTCCGTTAATACCGTACAGGCGCCGCAATCCCCATTTAAGCAGCCCGGCTTTGAACCAGTTAATCCGAGACGAAGACGGAGAGCAAATAACAAAGTATCGGCCGGTCTGACCGTCATCTGTCTTTCTTCGCCATTTACTTTCAACGTAATAGGATCAGACATGGGAACCTCCTTCTAATTCTTGTAAGGCATCTAAGATTGTATGCTGCAAGACAAATATCCGATATTCACTTGAGCCTTCTGCATCATCAAGAACGGGTTTAGGTACATACTGTAAAGACCTGCGCACTCTATCTTCTGCTGTGCCGCTTTTATCGTTAAGCACAGCCTCCATTTCAGCAGAACGAAAAGGAAATGGACATACGCCGCTGAAGGCCATTCTGATCTCATCATCTTTTTTCAGCGCACAGACTGTCACCAATGGATATCCGACATTCCACTGCTGTCTTCTTTTGATACTGACAAACGGCAAGTCAACATACGCTCGATCCACCACGACATGAAATAAAAAATCTCCTTTTCGCAACTGTATTTCCTTGTTAAATACTTTATTTATGGGACGGTAATGAATCCCCGCTCTCCCTGCAATCCCTAGCAAACTATCAGAAATCAGCAGCGGCAGCACGGCCTCACGGTAATAGATGCCCCCGCAAATGTTTCCGCCCAGGCTGATTTTATTTCGAGACGTCCGATCCGCAATTTCACTTACTGTTTTACTTAATAGCGGAAATGGATTTTCTTCCTCCAGTTTCGTTAGTGATACGCCCGCTCCGATCACCAGATCATGTTCATAAAAACGGATGGCGTGAAATCCCGGAAGTGCGTTCATATCTATCACTGCATCCGTATAGACGATATTCAGCCTTCCTAACGTGATAATTTCCGTGCCGCCGGAAAAATACATTGGTGTTTTCTTTTCAGCCGCAAGCGAGTGAAACAGACGGGTTGTTTCTTGTATGGTCTTCGGCTTAAAATAGTCGAAATCAAACGGTATCATCTTTCCACCCCATTTGCGTCCTCCATAATTGTTCGGGAATGAGAGGAAGTTGATTCAATTGGACTCCTAAAGCGGCGGAAAGGCAATTTCCCAATGCTGCAGGCATCCCCAGCAGTCCGTGTTCCCCGCCGCCGCGCGCTCCATAAGGCGCAATCACATGCGAGGTTTCAACAAATTCAATGATATATTCAGGCTGCTCTCCATAGTGAAGGGGTCTGTATGTTCTGAGTTGAGGATTTAATACTCGGCCATACGGATCAAATACAAAGGTTTCTCTTCCTCCAAATGCGATTCCCATACTCATCCCTCCCATCACTTGACCCCTTGCAGCTTTTTCATTCAGTACAGTTCCTATATCTACAACAGAATAGGCTTTTGTGATCCGATACGTATAATCCCGCTTATCCAACTCAACTTCAATTCCCTGCGCACCTACAGCCCACTCGGGTCCCGGCTTTCCTCTTCCCGTTTCCCGGTCTAAATTCGTCATCCGGGTTAATGTATAATTGCCGCTCGCAATGATTTGGCCGCCAATGGTATTTCCATTTGGAAACGTGTATCCGTAAGCAATGTCTTTTATGTCAACATGTACAGCAGGATAATCTATAAAATAAACCTTCCCATCGGCCACTTCCAATTCCTCGACAGGAACCCGCAACACGCATGATGCCACTTCCTTAAGCTTTCGAATGGCTTCTTCCGCTGCATTCAGTACGGCTCTTCCGGCCATTAACGTCCCTCTGCTCCCCACGGTTTTCCAATGCTCGGGTGTTGTTTGGGTGTCTACAAGCATTTTCACGTGAATTTTGCTTATATCCATTTTCATTCGTTCCGCCAAGATTTGGGCTAACACTGTTTTTGTCCCTGTTCCAATTTCCACTACCCCTGACATCAAATTAATGCTTCCATCGGGATTAAAGGTTAAAATCACCCCGGACGTTGCATTTGTATCAAATGTTGAGGTTTTCCAAATGCAGCTGATCCCCTTCGCCCGTATCTTCCGGCCGTCGATTTCAATTCTCTGTCCCTCGGACCAATTCATTAATTCCTTCAATCTCTCAATGCATTTCGGCACATTTCCGACCGTGCTTGAATTGAGAAGAACTTGAGTAGGTGTAGTATCACCGGGACGAATGGCATTTTTATAGCGGAGTTCTAACGGGTCCATGTTCAGCTTTTCCGCCAATACATCCATCGTCCGCTCAAAGGCAAATAACACTTCAGCATGGCTGTAGCCCCTGAATGCACTTGGATATGGATGATTCGTATACATACAATATGAATCACACGATATATGATCGATAGCGTACGGACCCGTACAATCAACCACCGCAGCCCGGCTGATGTCCACTCCTTTATCAGAGTATGCTCCGCCATCAAATAAAAGCTGAATGTCTGCCGCCTTTAAAATTCCATCCTTTGTGGCCCCTAATTTGACAATGGCATCCAATCCTATGTGACCAGGAGATGTGATCATATCCTCTTCTCTCGTATTAAATAATTTGACGGGCCGGCCTCCGACTGCTTTTGAGGCCAAATAGGCAATGACCTCTAACTGAACGGCTGCTTTTCCCCCGTACGCCCCTCCTACTAAAGGAGTTTTGACGATAACCTTTCCGGGTTCAATTCCAAAGTACCACTCCATTAATTTTTTAATGGCAAAAGGAGCTTGAGAGGATGTTGTCATGATAATCTCCTCATCAGCCCGAATTTCAACAATCGAGCATCTTGTCTCCATAGCCGCGTGATCAGAAGGGTTAAAGGAAATTTGGAATTCTGCTGTCACATCACTTTCCTTAAACCCGTCTTCAATATTTCCTTTTCTGATTTTATCCAGGTTCGCGATATTTGTCTTCGGAACCGGGAATACACCTGCCTTCTTCTCATAGCGGTCAACATGTTCATGGACGAGGGGAGCATCCTTTTGAAAAGCCTCACGGGGGGAATTGACGACGGGAAGAGGTTTATAGGACACTTTAATGGCATCCGCGGCCTTTTTAGCTATGATTGGATTTTCCGCCACAACTACAGCAACCGGCTCCCCGTGGTACCTGACCCTTTTATAAGCAATCGGCGGCCTGTCTTTAATTTCTTCACCTGCAAGCGGAAAAGGTTCATCGCCCAATATCGCTTTCACTCCGGGAATCTTCCAGGCTTCTGAAAAATCAATAGACTCAATATCGGCATGAGCATATGGGCTGATCAGCATTTTTGCGTGTAATGTGCCTGTTGCATGTAAATCATCCGTATATTTCGCCTTACCCGTCACTTTTTCAAGAGCCTCTTTCCGAATGACACTTTTCCCGATATACTCCAACTCATTCACTCCCCGAATTTATTCAGCAGGAAAGTATAATCTTCAGCCGTGTCTACGTCATAAAAAAGCAAAGGGTCTTGAAAGCTGATCATTTTTCCCGTCTTGACCATACTTTCACGGATCACGTGCCGGGCGCCCTGATCTCCCTTTAACTGATGCAATACTGGAAAACATTGATTTGAGAATAAAATGGGGGGCATAGGAAGATGCTGATTTTCAGCGGCGATAAATGAATAGCGGCGCTCCTTTTGATAAGAATCAATCAACGTATTGATGATATCTGCGGTGACAAACGGCTGATCTGCAAGGAGAATGATAACGGCGTCAGCCTCGTACGCTGCCGCTTTTTTCAAACCGCATTGTATAGAATGGCCTTGGCCCTTACCCGCTTGCTCACATTCTGCCTGACTCCACTTATTTGAGATGGGATTTAAAAAGAAAAAATCCGAAAGCCAATGCAGTGAATCTCCCTTTCTCGTTATAACGAAGATATGATCTAATTCAGATAACAGGGCATGTTTAAGCGCCATACTTCCGAGGGAGACCCCATTGAGAAATAAACTGCGCTTATCCGTCCCCATGCGTCTGCTTGTACCGGCTGCCAGGTAAATGCCTGCTGTTTTCATAAGCGAGCCCTTTGTTTTCGCATTTCTTTTATCATCTCGCCAACAATGCTTACAGCAATCTCCTCAGGCCCTTGTGCCCCGATGGGAAGCCCAATAGGGGAATGAATATTCTCTGGAATCTCAGCTCCGCCTAATAGCCGCTCGGTGCGCCTTCTGGGGCCTAATACACCTTTATAAAACACATTCTTGTTTTTTAATGTATGTAAAATGATCTGATCTTTTTGAAAGCTGTGCGTCATAATAACAACAAAATCCCTTTGGGTCATGCTCAGGCCTTCTATGACTTCTTCCGGTGCTCCTATTATCAATTGGCCGGCTTCAGGAAAATGGCCGTGATAACATAAAGCGGGACGCCAGTCAATCACCGTCACATGAAAGCCCGCACGAGCCGCCAACGAAACGAGCGGCCTTGCATCTTCTCCTGCTCCGAAGACGTATAGACAAGGTTTTGGAACCATCTGATGGATAAAAAATAAATCAGATGTATGTTCATCCCTTTTGATTCCCTTTTCTGTCAGTCTCAGTTTTTGAATACAGCCTTGTTCCATAACATCCCCGGTTCCAAACACGCTGCCGTCTTCAGCTATATACAGATCTTCCTTCGGCTCTAACGTTTCAGTGAATCGTTTCATTCGGGTCACAGACTTTTTTTCATCTAAGCATGTCTTGACTGTCATCAGATTTCGTTCCAATTCCCCTTTTACAGGCTCAAGCAACACCGTCAAAGCACCATTACAGCCAACACCCTGCCCCCAGGATAAATCGTCCTCCGCACTCATATCATAGCGGACAATCAACGGCTCTCCCGCAGCCCAGATCTGCTCTGACCTTTCAGCAAGATCTTCTTCCAGACAACCGGCGGATAACATTCCGACTCTTGTTTTGTCCCCTAAAATTAACATGGAGGCCCCTTCCTTCTTATAAGCGGACCCCTCTGTTTTAATGATGGTAGCCAGTACCTTAGCTTTCGCAGAAGCCGCGATGACATCCAAAATCCGGTGTATATCATCCATTTGATTTCCCCCGCTTTTACCTGATCATCTGTATATCCATATTCTTTTTTTCCAGAGAACATTACAAACTCTTCAGCAATTTCTTCGTTTCTAAAAAAAAAGAGTCTTTATAGACCTTATGACCGGGCGGCGGGTGTGACTTCTTGCCGGAACGGAGAGATTCCAATAACACGTTCTGTTCCTTCTGTTTCCAATTGTCTGTTTCACCCTGCTGTATGCCTTTAAAACCCGCAAAAAATTCACTTAACACTTGTAAATCATTGCCCAGCTCCCTTTTGTCACTTGAAGATAAAGCTCCTTCTTTTTCCCATTCTTTTAACGTTTTCACGACATTGGATATATACTCATATCCAGCATTCATCTTTTGCATCTCTGTTTGATATCTTGCAAGAATGATTTTATGTTTTTTTCTGATGGGGTTGAATTTCAAGCTCTCAGAGGCTGTTTGCAGCATATCTTTTGCCGTATGCAGCTCCTGCAGAAGGTTATTCACTCTATCTTCCATGAGCGTCCCTTTTCCTTGTCCCCACTCTGATTGCACCCATTGGGAAACGTCTGAAAGTGTGTCAGAAAGCTGATGAGCCAATTTTTGAAAAGAGTCCGCTGCCCTTTTTGTATAGTCCGGCGGGAAAAGGAACATATGAACCAGAATCGCGATGACGACGCCGATCACCGTATCGATGATCCGATCCATTGCATAATCTTTAGAGTGTCGTTCAAACGTAAATACCAATAAAATGGTGAGGGCTACCTGATGCAGAACCGTTTCATCTATTCGCAACCACTTTGCAATGTAAGTCCCGCCTAATAGTAACAGCCCCAGCATCCAGCCATTCATTTGTAAGTAACTGACAAGATAAGAGGTTAACATGATTCCGATGACCGTTCCCGCAATCCGATGAAAAGAAAATCGAACCGACTGATCTATGGTCGATTGCAAACATAAGATAACAGATAGAGGCGCTAAATACGGGTGTTTAGAACCCGCCAGCTTTGCCGCTTCCCAAGAAACAGCGGAGGCAATCGCCATCTTCCAAACCAAGGATGATTTGTTTTGGTTTTTTTTACTTTTCTTCATCATACGCCCCCCTCCTTTCAGAAACCTTTTCCACTAGGTTTCCGTGACGGAAAGGGATTTATACTGTCGTATGGAAAAAGCGGAAGAAGCTGTTGTTCGATGGGGGATTCTTGAATGATGGATTCTTTTTGGGGTTGGGGAAACATTAGGAAACGATACATCTTTGGTCACTCTTGGGAGCAAACGGAAAAATGATCGTCATTGACGGCGGCTTCTCCAAAGCCTACAACCCACAACATGCATCGACCGCTACATGCTGCTGTACAACTCCTATGGCATGCAGTTCGTCGCCTATAAACACCTTGACTCCAAGGCCGAAGTGCTGAGCACCAGGCCCCCACGTCTTAACGGTGAAACGATTAGTGGACAAAGAGCTTGAGCGGAAGAAAGCGAAGGAAACAAATGTGGGTGAGGAATCGCTGAGGGAAGTGGCTATTCAGGAGTAAGTGATAGGAGGCTCCCCCTACAGGCGCCAGATGAAATAATAAAATCGGTTTACCTTGGGGGAGTTTTTTCGTGATTGGAAAGTCATAATCAAAAGAGGTAACTACTACTTTGAAAAATATAGCATTCACACGCAAGTGGAGAAAATAGCCCGATATGGCCGATATTATGATTCTTAAACGTTAAAACATCATAAGTTATACCTCTTTCGCTTACATAAAGAGCTAGTTATCTGATACTACTTACAAAAAAACGATTACTCCAGTAATAAGAATAGCTCCGTGAAAATAAAATATTTATAATATAAGGAAAATAACTACTTCACATCGTCTCAAACTATCAAGTTATATCTTTAACTTCACATAGCATTTCTATAATTAATTCCTCAAATGTTTCATTAATTTTATCAATTAAAGTATGTTGAGCTTCTGGAATACTTCTATATTCATGAACAAACAAATTTCTTACACTATAAAGAGCTTCTGCAACATTATTTTTAATACCTCTATTTACAATTTCTAGTAAAGAATTGCAAAAATTCATTAACATTGTTTTAGAATTCATAGTATTAGTATACTTAGAGAAAAGTTTTATTATTCTTTCTTTCTCTCTTGCAATATTACTCAAGTCCTCCTTAACCTGAAATAATGATTTTTTTTGTGTGGATAGGTCGTTTAGCATGTTTGTTAGTTCTTTATTAAATACTTTCTCAATTAGTAGCTCAATAACTTGATAAAGCAAATAAAACTTTACAAGATGATGCTTTTCATATAACAATAATTCTTTAAATAACTGAATAATAAAACCATCATTCTTTACACTATCAGAAACACTTTTTAAATTGAGTCTTTTGTCATTTATCGAGATTGGATTTCTGTAATTTCCGGTAGTATAGTAAAAACCTTTACTGTATAAATAAGGTAGGTAATTACAAATATCAAAACCTTCAATACCTTCTAAGTTCTTTTTACTTAAAATCATTACAATAGACTCGTCAGTGTTGTAAAAATCGTCCAATGAATATTTATCCTGATCATTGAAGAGTGGGATATTTATAAATTGAGGTTGATGGATGTTTAAAAGTTTTTCAAAAGCTACATATGCATAAGGTAAAAAGTGTTCATTTTCTGCATAATTATGTTTATTAGACAATAATGATTGCATAGGAAAAACCCAACCCACTCTAACACCATGTTGATGCTCATATACTTGATAAATATCATTCTCGGCAAAATTATCATTGAAAAATAAGTAAATTTCATATTCATCCTTTTTATATTGAGTTTTAGGCTCTAAAGGATAATTGATTTCAGCTTTAAATTTATTGAAATTCTTAGAAAAACCCCTTAATACAAATTCGGATTTTTCTGTATTGAACTGTATTTTTGTTAATTCTACAATGTCTGAGTCATCAATTTTCACTCTTAAGTTCATTATATCTACTCCATTTGACTACGGTATCTTTGATAACCATTTAGAGTTGCTTCGTTAAGATTTAAATAAGAGTCACTGTCTTCATTAAACAACTCCCTAAAAAACCAGTAAAAATAAATCCGCTGTGAGTTACCTATTTTTTTAGAAGTAGTTTTTATTTTATCTAAGTGGCTTAGGATATTTAAAATCCATTCTTCCGGACTACCTGTAAAACTTAAGCTATCAATCTTTTTTTCACAGTCATCAAATCCATTAACTTTATTTACATCTTTTAATTTTCCTAGAGCTGCACCAAAACCAGTAATTGATTGTGACTTGTTGAATATTTTGTAAGCTTTTTTACCAAATGGTTGACCAGATAAATTTAATTCTTCCTTATCCTCTTCACTTATTTCCCACTCTTCACTTAACTCATTCACCTTCATTACAAACTTATTATATGAAATTAAAAACCCTTCAAACAGATCTTTTTTCTGGTTTTCTTCAGACAGTTTTTCAAGCCCCTTAATGTTATTTAAAATTTCAAATCTATCTATTGGCAGCTCATTTCTTTCTAGATATGAGTTGAAGCCATCAATTATATCTTTAAACTTATATCTTTTTATTTCACTAATATTTTCACCATCTACTTCTGATACAAGTTTTACTCCGTCAAGGCCATCCATCATATAATCTTTATATAGAATTTCTACTTGATGTCGAATAGACATAGGTGACTGACCTGTATTAAGCGTGAGCATTCTGTATAAAATCCCAAATTTATTAATCCCTAAATAAAGTTCTATTCTTAATTTATTTTTATTAAATATTTCTATTTGTTCCGATTCTTCACTTTGAAGTAGCTCACTTTCTACGTCTAGAAAAGTGTGAGTCCTTTGAAGTCCATCTAATATGACCATTTTTTCTTTATTACTATTAAAGTATTCAATAATTTCTTCATTACTCATACTTTGGTAATTTCCCTCTCCGCCATTTGTTAACGCCAACACTATAGGCGGAACTAAACAACCTCTCTTTAAATCAGTTCTTAGTAAGGAGTAAACTGTATTAGATGATTTAACTCTCCTTCTTTGAAGAGGGTTGTTTTTGGTGATTTGTCGGGCTACGGCTAAGTATTCCTGATAAGTTAATTCGATAAAGATATTTTCAGCATTTATTCTTGTATCTGTAATTCTTGATTTTATCTCCACTTCATTTACCCCCGAATTTTTCTCAGAATTTATTCTAGATTTTTAATGGTGTTTAATTCTAATTTGTTTTTACCACTTTTTTCTTATTGCTTATAGAACCCTAAGCTATTTGACTGCAACTTACCTATCCTCAAAAACTAAAAAGTTTTTTAATACTTTTAAAAAAACCTTAATTACTTATGATAAGGCACACCGCAATATATCGAAGTGAGGTTTTCTCTACATTACTTTTCATAAAAATTGTAATTACTTTCATTACGTATTCATTATTACTCTTAACTCTTGTTCTAATTCTTTAAAAAAATAAGAATCATACTCCTCAAATACACTAGAAAATCTGTTACCTAGAATTATATTAAGATTTAAATCTAATCGTGGGTAAAAATGATAATTAGGAGAAATCCAATACCCAAACTGCGCTAGTTCATCAGAATGCAATGATTCTATAGCCAAATAATTTTGTGTTCTATATTCTAGGTACTCAAAAAAAGTTTTTATTCCATTTATTCTAGTGGAAATCCACAGGATTTTTTGCAATGCAAAAATATTAACTACCCATGTATCTTTATACTTTTCTTCTAAATATCTATTTGATAGCTCTGCTAAATCTAAATATTCGTCTAGTACAACTACTATTTTATATATTTTTTTATGCTCTGATTTACTAATCTTTAGTACTTCTTTTCTCTCTTTTTTATTATTAGAACTATAATAAATAACATTATTATTATTTAACAAATACTCTTTTCCTCTTTGACATTGCTTACATGCTTTCACAATAACATCTTTAAAGTGTTTTTCTATTGTTGATGTTGCATCTTTTCCTTCTATAAAGATATTTTTAAAATTTTGAGACTTACATTCTATGAATAAAATTATATCTTCATATGTTATAATTAAATCTTGTTCATTTCCTTTAT
The DNA here is from genome assembly GCF_056399565.1 of Bacillus sp. 01N42_2. Classification (NCBI taxonomy): domain Bacteria; kingdom Bacillati; phylum Bacillota; class Bacilli; order Caryophanales; family Bacillaceae; genus Bacillus; species Bacillus sp. 01N42_2. The sequence goes on from NZ_JBFTRO010000001.1 coordinate 709,337, forward strand.
TGTCAAATGAGGTATGGTATACTTTTTCAAAAAAATTTCCAATAATTTCTTTTGAATATGTCTCTAAAACATCACCTTTTTTGTCTTTAGATTTTGGACTTTCTAGAATTCCTCTTAAAATGTTTTCAAATAAATGATAAGTTCGCGGAACATATAAACCATCAGAAAACTTTATTCCTAGTTTTCCTTTAAAGGCCTTTCTTAGATTATCTTCAATAAACATTTTTTCATTAATTTCATTACCATCTATAAATAAGTTATCAAAATCCTCTTGTTTTCCAAATTCCTCTTTAAAATTTTTATTTTTAATATATAGATTTTTTGTTGATGATAAAAGGATAATCAAATTATAAAAATTTCTTTTTATTGATATACCGTAAATATCTTCAGACAATGTTTCAAAGTATTGAAATAGCTTAAAATACTCGTACAAATGAATAGAAGGATAATCATATTTGTAATTAAAATATCTTCTAAAATTATTTCTTTCAAATCCATTATTAATTACTTTCTTGGACCAATCTAATTCATATATTTTCTCTATAATAATTATAAATATTTCTTTTTCCGTAGCTAAATCAAATTTATATTTACCTAAAGTTTTAATAATATTAGTCTTATACGAAATAAATATAGAACTTAACTCAACAGATAGTCTTAAAGAAAAATTAAACCTTTCTAAATTCACTTGTCTATCTTGTATAACTTGATTAAAAATTAGGGCCCTTTCTGTCCTATTTAGTTTTCTATAATGTATCTTAGCAAATCTAATTACTTCAGCTATATCGGTGCATCTGTTTATTACTTCCATAATTTTTTTAAGGTCAGTCATCTACAATCTATCACCCCTTTTATAAACCACACTCACTTATGATAAGGCTCCCCACGATTAATCCGAAACGCGCGATAAATCTGCTCTACAAGTATGAGACGCATCAACTGATGAGGAAATGTCATTTTCGAAAATGACAGTTTGTCGTCTGCGCGTTTCATGACGGCGTCGCTTAGGCCGAGTGAGCCGCCGATGACGAAGGTGATTTTGCTTTTTCCATAAGTCGCCAGCTTATCTATTGTATCGGCCAGTTCTTCGGATGTTTTCATTTTTCCTTCGATGGCGAGGGCGATGACGTGGGTGTCCGGACTGATTTTGGCCAGGATGCGTTCGCCTTCTTTGTCTTTGACGATTTTCATGTCTTGGTCGCTCAGGTGTTCCGGAGCTTTTTCGTCCGGGAGTTCGATGATGTCGATTTTTGCGTAGGCTGAAAGTCGTTTTTTGTATTCTTCAATGCCTTGCTTGAGGTATTTTTCTTTTAGCTTTCCGATGGTCACAATATTGATATTCACAGGTCATCCCCACTTTAGAAACAAGTTATTCATATATATTGTCCACAATTGTGGATATCTTTTCTGTATTTTGTGTAGGATCATTCGTTCCCTACTAGATATGTTGCAGTGTCCCCACATAATTCACAGGCTGTGGATAAACTGTTAGTATGTTCGATTTTTCTGATTTCGGGCGGAAGCTCATGATCATCTATGTACATGTCCAGCACGGTTTCGATATGTTCTTCACAAGAATAATAAGCGGTTTTCATTGTTACATCCTCCGGTTTTCTTTTGCGCGCGGCAATTGTTCTCTTTTCAATATAACCTATTTATACACATGTTAGTAGTGCTTCGGGCTGAGTTTTATCCACAATTCGGCAAATCACGCGCAAAAAGAGCCGGCGTTTGCAGCATCCGGCTCTTTACGTGTTTTCTCTTTTTTCTAAGCGAAGGACGAACAGAATTCCTAATAGACACGCCAGCAGCGTACAGCATACGTCAATCCAGTCCGGCTTTCCGCCGTTTAGAAATGAGTTGGTTATCACGGAAACCAGGAGAATGGTTACGGTCACCGCGGCAAGCTTTTTCTTCATCGGCTCCCTCCTTCATCTGACTGTCTTCTGCTTTTACGGTTCAAATTCCTCTATTTCTATGTTCGGTCGGCTTTCTTCTTGCTATATAGCCTGATTATGAGGGTCACAACGATATATACAATCATAATCAATGCCCCGTTACTCACATCCGGGAATCCAATCAACATATTCATTATGACAAAAACAATGGTTATACAAATGACGGACAACAATAAGAAGAGACTGAATGATTTCAAATGAACACCTTCTTTCTTGCAGTAACGTTTCATTATAAAAAGCTTACCAAAAGCGGCAAGCTCTTCCCTAATGTTCATACTCTTCAAAACCCGCCCATCACCTGCACATCATACAGCTTGAGATGGCTTTTCGGTGACACGATGTCTTGCAGGCTGGGAATGGTCCGGTCGTTCAGCTTTTTGCCCGTTTTCAGGTCGAAGGATTCGATTTTGGCGGGCTTTTTGTAGCTGTACGTGAACAGATACAGCTTTCCGTTTCGATGCGTCAGGTCTTTGAAGTCAGCTTTCATTCGTGATGCGGGGAGGGTGAAGGCCTTTTTGCTTTTTCCGGTCTCAGGATTGATGCGGTGGACGGTTCCGAAGCCGTCAACGAAATAGAAGCTGCGCCGCTCCATGAAAAAGCTTTTTTTGAAGCTGAACGGCATGGAGTCATAGATAGTCTGTTCGTCATTTCTATAGGTGGCGATGTCATATGTTTTGATCGCGCCGCTCTTTCTCATAACTTTCACCATTTGGTAGATGTGTTCTGCTTTTTCCCCTCTGGTGACAAAGCAGACGGCGCCGTCGTCCGCAGCGAGCTGGGATTCGACTGACGTGCCTTCTTTATACGTCCATGTCGCAATTGATTTTGTATGGAGCTTTTCTTTATCGGCCTGAATGTCTTGTATGTGATAGCCTTTTTCGTCATCTGTCGGCGTGAGCGCGAAAAGATGATCTTTAAAAAAGCCTGAAGCGCGGATATAGTGCGGGATGACGTCTTGCTTCCACCTGCCGTCAATCTGGCGGTACAGCTCTGAGCGGTAGCTGCCGCCGCTCTTGTCGTAGCCCGAATTGTACAGCGTGTAAAAGCCTTTCGTCCGTTCGATATACCCGGCGCTGTCTCCCGTATGCTGGTACGCTCTTTTATACGTGTGAAGACCATTTTGAACGGTGTAGATTCCTTTTTTGTCCTCCAGCAGTACGCTGCCGTCATGCACTTTGGCCGATCCGAGCTCAAGCCCCTTCATTTGATAAGAAGAGAGCCGCCCCTTTTTATCGGCGAAGAGGGCATAGCTTTTTCCGCCGCCGAATGTGTCTTGATCAGCCGCAGTGGAGAAATACAGCAGCGCTTCTTTATCTTTCAGAAAATCAGGGTCATTTAATGTTTCCCTATCAACCTCCGCAGGCTCTTCCGTGCGGAAATAGAAGAAGCATAAGACCGCTGCGGCAAGGATGAGCACTAAGGGTATCCAGATGATTTTTTTCACGTTGTTCCCCTTAGTGAATGGTCAGAATCGTGGTCGTGTAAGACGAGCTTGTGATGTCGCGCGGATATACGCCTAAGCCGCCGTTAGAGTCGATATCAATCCCGGCTTTTAAAAGGAATGCCGACCACAGCAGTTTTGAGCAGTTTTTGGCGCCTTCATGGCCCGTATTTCTGTTATTGACGAAGTTGAAGGAGTATTCATCACCCACTCTTGATACAGCCCAGTCAGCGGCGGCTTGTTTTTGGGCATCAGTGACTTTCACGGTCTGGACGATTGAATTGTCTTCGACTTCTCTTCCGTTATAAGCAATCTGGCGGACGCCGTCTCCCGGCACGGATTCGACAATTTTATCAGCGGATGAATACATGCCGACATGCCCGTGGTTGTAATAAGCCGTGTATGAGTTCGTGTAATAAATATTGCCTTTTGTGCTTTTCGGAAGTTTTTTTGTGCCGGATGATCCGCCCATTGCAGAGAGCCCGCCTTTGGAAGCGATTACATTTCCTTGCACCTTGTCTGCCGTGATTTCTTGATGAAACTGCTTGAGAATCGCTTCTGTTGAAACGTGCTTCTGCTCGGCAAGCTCTTTGGCGGATCGGATAACGTCTTGCGGGGTTGTGCCCTGCTGAAGCTCTGCGATTTCTTTTGCGTAGCGGGCTGCTTCTGTTTCTTTCGCTTTGACATTCGTACCGGAGAACGACAGAACCATGGTGAACGACAGGGCAAACGGGAGGACAGCTTTGAACAGCTTTTTACACATATTACTTCGCCTCTTTTCTCAAAGTATAATTTTTCCACATTTGCATTATATGACGGAATTGTGATAAAAAAATAGCCAATTTACAGATTTTTAAAAATTTTATAACAATAGTAAAAGATATGCATAATCGTCTTATCAAATACATAACAATCGGGTCGTTGCGGTTTTCTCATTGGGGTTAGGGTGCATGGGCATGCAGGAAGGACTACGGCAGCCAGAGGGAGTCATGCCGTTCCTCTCGGGGTGATCAATGTGGATTGGATCGAATGAAGAGCTTGTCGGAAAAGCACTCGGCGCCATACAGAAAAATTCTTTACCTCGCGATGCAGGCCCGCTCAGAAACGATCTGCATAGGTTGATCCGCGGGTGCCGATTGAAGAGACCGGCGGCGCCATGAAGGAGGATGGCTGATCAGAGGCGTCCCCCTGCGTGAGCTCGGTAAAGGCGGATCAGCTTGATGCCGATGAAACACCGCGATTTCATTTAGCTGCCAATACGGAGCTCGTCCAAAAACTTACCGCCATTGCCCGGGAAATGAATAACAAAAGAGGCCCATCGTGCGGGCCTCTTTTCATGACAGCTTTTTGCTCATAATCACATCGGTCTCCAGGAATCCCGTCTTCTCATACAGCTTCCGCGCCGTTTCGTTATGAGCGAATACATGGAGAGAAATCTTGCGGGCACCCAGATCTTTGGCTTTGTCCTCCAGCCTTGCGAGTGCCTCTTTTGCATAGCCTTTGCCGCGGAAAGGCGGATGAAGGCCGAAATCATAAATAAATGCGTCGTGCTGCGGGTGATCCGGATCTGCGTGCAGCCAAAGCCAGCCGGCATTTTCCTTACCGTCCAATGTCAGCGTCCATAAATAGTGATCGGCCGTTTCCAGGCCGTCAGGAAGCAGGTCATCAAACGCCAGCTCCGCTAACTCCGGCGCTTCATCAGGAAGCCACGTTCCCGCTTTTACCTTTTCTTCAGCGTAATGCTTTGTTGAATGAGCGAGATAGGACTGAAATTCTTGTCCTGTCATCGGCTGCAGCGTGATAGCCATTGAATCACTCCTTACAAAACACAGACTGAAAGCGGTTCATGAAGTATTATCCGAAGGCTCCGTTTTCCGCCGGTTTTATGATTTGTTCGGCTTGTGCCGTTGAACCAGTTTGCGCAAATAATCCAATCGAAATGAGACTTGCTAAAGCTGCTGAGAGTACAATGAATTTACATGTTTTCATTACGAATCCCCTCCGTCAATCTCAAAATTTGGTCATTGGCATCAATTGATTCCTGAAAATACTTCGCCGCCAGTTTGTAATTCTCCTGTTTTTTAAAATGCGCTGCGGCTTGATACGATAAATCGGAAACGTCACTCCACAGCTCTTTCCTTCTTAACTCGGCGAATGCTGATTCAAGCGCTTCTTCACTGTGGTCAATAAATACATGCTGTAAGATGCGCAGCTTTTGGGTATATACGGGCTCGTTTTTGTCTTCTGCGGCATTCAGCGCTTTATGCAGCCAAAACCGGCCCTCATCCGTCTGTTCCTGCTTCAATAATACTCTGGCCAGCATGTACAGACTCCGCACCGAATACGCTGATCGCAAATGCTCCTTTTGATCGAGAGCCATTTCAAATTCGACTCGCGCCTCCTCCAATTTCTCCTGTCTTTCATAGCAAATGCCTGCGTTAAAGTGGGCGAGCGCTTCAATGTGCGGATCGCCCGCTTTGGCGGCTTGATGGACTGCCGTCTGCAGGAGCTCTTCAGCTTTCTGGTAGTGAAACAGGTCCATTCTGTTACAGCCGATCACCATTAAACACTGTGCTTCTCTGACCGCGTACATTTCGTTCGCTTTGTAGATCTCTAACGCTTTTTCCGCATGGTTCATCGCAAAGTAGTTTTGGCGGATTTCATAATAGGCAATCGCCACTTGATAATTAAACTCCGCTCTTTCAATCTCATTCGGTATGTGCCGGAGCCTGCTTTCAGCAATCCTGTAAAAATTAATGGCGTTCATGAACCGTTTTTGGTAAAACTCGTGCATTCCGGAAAAAAAGTAATAATAGTATTGAATCATCTGGTCTGTTTTTTCTTTATCGGCGGTCAGCTGGATCGTTTTTAAAATGCCGTCTGTTTTCTCATACTGTTCCATCAAAAGCTTATAGCGGGAATCAATTAAATTAAAATAAAGGAGCACCGTTTGATTTTGTGTCATATTTTGCAGATCTGTAAGCAGTTGTTCTCTTAACGCCTCAGCCGATTCGGTGTTGTGCTTTTTGATTTCTTCATACCAGTCACTGATTTTTTTCGCAACAGTTTCGTGGGCCATCACCTCAGCCATCTGTCAGGACACCTCCCTTTCCCATTTTGTGTAATAAATATATCATATTTACAGGGTCAAAAAGAGGGTGACAGCCTGCTAGTTTCCTCGTGGCAACAAAAAAACCTCCGCAGGTGCGGAGGCGCATATTTTATAATAGTTTTTTTCCCAACAAAGATTCCACCAGCTCAACCGCTGTTTTGCCGGTTTTGTTTTTGTGATCGAGGATCGGGTTGACTTCGACAAATTCAGCTGAGGTGATAATGTCGGCATCATGCAGCATTTCCATTGCCAAATGGCTTTCACGGTAGCTGATGCCGCCGACGACAGGCGTCCCTACGCCGGGCGCGTCGCTCGGATCGAGGCCGTCGAGATCAAGGCTGAGGTGAACGCCGTCACAGTCTGACAGGTAGTCAATGGTTTCTTCAATGACCTTCGTCATGCCGAGGCGGTCAATCTCATGCATCGTATAAACCTTCATGCCTGTTTCCTTAATGTATTCACGCTCGCCTTCGTCAAGCGATCTCGCGCCGATGATGACGACGTTTTCCGGCTTGATTTTCGGGGCATAGCCGCCCAGGTTCACCAATGTGTCGTGCCCGACGCCGAGGCTGACGGCCAGCGGCATTCCGTGAATATTGCCTGACGGCGATGTTTCCAGCGTGTTTAAATCGCCGTGCGCATCGTACCAGATGACGCCGAGCTGTTTATAGTGCTTGGCCGTTCCTGTCAGCGTTCCGATCGCGATGCTGTGATCGCCGCCCAAGACGAGTGGGAACCGCTCATTCTCAATGACGCTGTCCACCTTGTGGGCGAGCTGCTCGTTCCCAGAAAGCACAGAGTTCAGATTTTTCAGCTCTTCATCATTTTTGAGTTTTTCACGATTGACGGGGATGTCGCCTAAGTCTTCCACCGCATACCCCATGTCAGATAACCGTTCAATGAGATGCGCGTAGCGGATGGCGCTCGGGCCCATGTCCACTCCGCGTCGTGCTTGTCCTAAATCCATCGGCATTCCAATAACTGAGATATTCTTGTTCATCCGTTTTTCCACCTCAACATGTTGTATGTTGTCCTGTGCGGGTTTCTCAAAGATGACTTGGACACGAAAAGATTTAAAGCTCTATCTGTTTTTCTGACTGTTTATGCTTTTTTACATACAGATGATAGACGATAACGCACACCGCCATGAACGGGATGCCGCAATAAAGGGCGAGCCGCTGTTCTGAATCAAATGCGAGACTGATCAGAACGACCGTATTTAATGTCAGCCCGACAATAGGCAGCACCGGGTACAGCGGTGTTTTAAACTTAAGGTCTTTCACTTTGCCGCCTTCGCGGATGTATTTCCGTCTGAACATCAGCTGCGACAGAGAAATCGTAATCCAGCCGACCTGCGCGCTTAGTCCGGCTAATGATAAAAGAAACATATAAACGGTTTCCGGCGCTGCCACTTTAGACAGCAGCGACAGGCAGGCGACGGCCAGCGTCACAATCAGCGCGTTCATCGGCACGCCGCGTTTATTTGTTTTGCCGAGCGCTTTAAAAGCTTGTCCTTCGTTCGCCATGGCATATAGGATACGCGTCGATGCAAACAGGCCTGAGTTGGCCACTGACAGCAGCGCAATTAAGATAACAAAGTTCATGATATCGGCGGCATACGGGATTCCGATTTGTTCAAACACCACGACAAACGGGCTTTCGACCACTCCCGCCTGCTTCCACGGAATCATGCCGGCAATGACGATGATAGAGAGAACGAAGAAGACAAGCGTTCTCCATACCGTCTGCCGGATAGAGCGCGGAATCGTTTTCTCGGGGTCTTCACTTTCTCCCGCGGCAACCCCGATCAGCTCCGTTCCCTGGAACGCGAAGTTTACGGTAATCATCGTAACAAGCATCGCCTTCATGCCGTTCGGGAACAATCCATCCTCATAAAAATGAGAGAAGAAAGGTGCCTGCTCGCCGTGTTTCAGATCGATCAGGCCGAACATGGCGGCGCCTCCCAAAATAATAAACAGCAGAATGACTAAAATTTTAATGCCGGAAAACCAAAATTCCGACTCAGCGAACGCTTTTGTGGTAATGGCGTTCAAAAGAAACATCAGCCCGACAAACACGAGGCACCACACCCATACGGGAACATGCGGAAACCAGCGGAGCATCAATTGTCCCGCAGATAAAAACTCAATGGCGCATGTCACCGCCCAGCCGAGCCAGTACAGCCAGCCGAATGCGAAACCGAAAGCGGGGCTGATAAATTTGGTGGCGTACGTCTGAAACGACCCTGATACGGGAAGGGCAACCGCAAGCTCGCCTAAGCAGAGCATTGTCAAAAACATAATAAAACCGCCGACCAGATAAGACAGAACCGCGCCCAGCGGTCCCGCCTGGTTGATTGTATATCCGGTACTCAGGAAAAACCCGGTGCCGATTACTCCGCCCAATGAAATCATAAACAAATGGCGCGATTTCATTGTGCGCTGAAGCTGATTCTCTTTTTGATTTGTATTCACTATTCTGCACCCCTTCAGCAACTTGTATTGGAACCAAGCCGGTGCTTTGAAACCGATTTGCTGTCCAAAGAGCCTCTATTTGTATATGAAAGTTATATGAAATTCATTTTCGTACATAAAGATACATTATACTAAAATACTGTCGCCGCGCAAATAGAGTGTGCTGAATTTTTTATTTGTTAATTCCATACAAGCTGAGGGAAAGCGTTTCCACATCAAGTTTTTACGCGTTTTGAAGCACGTTTGTGATCTTTTGGACCGCCCAGTCCAAGTCTTCCTGGGAAATCATTAACGGCGGTGCAAACCGGATCACGGTATCATGTGTTTCTTTGCATAAAAGCCCTTCGCCTTTCAGCTTTTCACAGTACGGGCGGGCCGCTTCAGTCAGTTCCACGCCGATAAACAGGCCGCGGCCGCGCACATCTTTTATGATCGGGTTATCGATTTTCTCAAGCTCTTCTTTAAAATACCGGCCAAGCTGAAGGGAACGCTCTGCCAGCCCTTCTTCCTCTAGGACTTCAAGAGATGCGAGCGATACCGCGCAAGCGAGCGGGTTTCCGCCGAATGTCGAGCCGTGGGAACCCGGATTAAACACGCCGAGAATATCACGGTTCGCCGCGATGCACGAAATCGGGAAGACGCCGCCGCCGAGCGCTTTGCCCAAGATAAACATATCCGGTACGATATTTTCCCAGTCAACCGCGAATCTTTTCCCTGTCCGGCCGAGTCCCGTCTGAATTTCATCAGCGATCAGGAGCACATTTTCTTCCTTACAAATAGCGGCCGCTTCTTGTAAAAATCCTTCCGGCGGAATGACGATGCCCGCTTCTCCCTGAATCGGTTCGAATAAGAAAGCGGCTGTGTTCGGCGTAATCGCCCGGCGCAGCGCTTCCGCGTCTCCGTATGGAATTAATTTTATACCCGGAAGCATAGGCCCGAAACCGCGTTTATACTCATCTTCTGAAGAAAGGGATACCGCAAGCATCGTTCTGCCGTGGAAGTTGCCGATACACGCAATGATTTCCGCCTGATTATCTTCTACTCCTTTGACCTCATATGCCCAGCGTCTCGCCGCTTTGACAGCGGATTCAACAGCTTCCGCCCCCGTATTCATCGGCAGAATCATATCTTTTCCCGTCAGCTTGGCTGTTTTCTCATAAAACGGGCCGAGCTGATCGTTATGGAACGCGCGTGACGTCAAAGTGATTTTATCCGCCTGATCCTTCAGCGCCTGAATAATCTTCGGATGTCTGTGTCCCTGGTTCACGGCAGAATAAGCACTGAGCATATCCATATATTGATTGCCTTCAGGGTCTTTTACCCAAACACCCTGCGCTTCAGAAATAACGATCGGAAGAGGATGGTAGTTGTTCGCACCGTAGTGTGAAGTTTGGCTGATAATCTCTTGAGATTTTGTGAAAGCTGACATAATCTGATTCCCCCTTGTTTTGTATATCATTCAACATAAGATCTTGCTTTCCCTTTTTATAAAGCAAGTTCCGTGCCAATCCGAAAAAACGGGATATTTCGCCAGCATTCTTTCTCTTCCTGCAAAATTTTCCGGCAGTTTGCGTGCAAACTTCAGCCAAGCGCAAAATTTTTTTGCATTCCCGCTGACAAAATAGGAGCAATCCAATTAGATTGCTCCCATTCAACCGTTATTTATTCAATTGTCTCTGATATACAATGTAAGAATATAGTAAGGATAATATGATACAGCCGATTGCGGCAATGAAAATGACTGACACTCTATACACTGGAGGCAAAAAAGCTGCAAGCATCATGATAATGCCCGCTAAGACAAAAATTTTCGAACTGACCCTGTGTGTATCCTTCCAAACTCTTTCACTGCTCAGCGTCCAAGGCGTTCTTATCCCTAAAAAGAAATTAGGCTTAACGATCTGAATAAAGTTTCCAAACACAATGAAAATGACTCCCACGATAAAGTTTCCTAAATAAGATATAGGGAGATCATATCCCAGTCCGGTCAAGATGGTCATCAGATTAATGATAAACAGAACCGCAAACATTGTATTAAATATAGCCATATATGGCCGGATAAATGTGTTGTAGTTATTTTTAGGATCAATCTTAGGGATGATAACCATTAAAATATATAGAATCATCATTATGCCAATAAGCATCATCATCGCATTAGCTTTCGTTTGGTAACCATTTGCACTTCCGTTTAATCCCCAGTGTGTCGCCAAAATGTCCGGTAAAGATGAATATGTGAAAACCCATGTTAAAACAGTTAAAACAATAATTCCTGCCGAAAAGAGATATTTTTTCATGATTCCCCGCCTTTCTTATTATCATGTTCTGAATCAGCCAAAGAAAAGAACCAGCCTATAAGATCCTGTAATACAGTGGTATTTAATGAGTACATAATAAATTGGCCTTTCCTCTCATCGTGAACCAGATCAGTATTTTTCAATATGTTAAGGTGATGAGAAATACTGGGTTTTGACATGTCGAAGTGCTCCGCAATTTCTCCAGCTGTCATATCTTGTTTTTTTAATAAATCCAAAATTCTTCTCCTTGTAGGATCGGCTAGTGCTTTAAATGCTTTATTCAAGAACGTTCCCCCTCTCATACATGCATGATTTAGATATTTAAGTATATATCTAAATATCAACCATTTCCCTAAAAAAGTCAATGGTTTTATTACCTTAATTACCATTTATTTTTAAAATATCAGCCGAGCGCAACATTTTTTTGCGTTTCGTAATCAATTTATTTTAAAATAATGAATGTTACGACGATTGGGAGGGGGAATTGACCTGCACACAACCAGCGAATTTTTCACACTCGTGTTACAAAGCATTCTGGAAGAGATTGATGTCGGGCTGCATGTGGTGGACGAAAAGGGCAGCACCGTCATTTACAATAAGAAAATGATGCAGATTGAAGATATGGATGAACGGGACGTCCTGCATAAAAACCTGACTGATGTATTTATGTTTTCCAATCAGCAGGACAGCACACTCGTCCAGGCCCTTCAGGAAGGCAAAACCATTAAAAATGTAAAGCAAAGCTATTTCAATAACAAAGGCCAGGAAATCACGACGATCAACCACACCTTCCCGATTGTACAAAACGGCGAGATCAAAGGCGCCGTGGAGATCGCCAAAGACGTCACCAAGCTCGAACGGCTGATCAGGGAGAATATGCACAGAAAAGAACAAAACAGCTACACGTTTGACAGCATTCTCGGCAACAGCCCGGTTATCCGGGAAGTCATCGAAAACGCAAAACGGGCAACCCGCACGTCATCGTCCGTGCTTTTGGCCGGTGAGACGGGAACGGGCAAGGAACTGTTCGCCCAAAGCATTCACAACGGCAGCCAGCGCTCAGGCGCCCCGTTCATATCACAAAACTGCGCCGCCCTGCCGGACAGTCTGGTCGAAAGCATTTTATTCGGCACGAAAAAAGGCGCCTTTACCGGAGCCATCGACCAGCCGGGCTTATTTGAGCAGGCGCAGGGAGGCACCCTTCTCCTTGATGAGATCAATTCTCTCAATCTCAGCCTGCAGGCAAAGCTGCTCCGCGCCCTTCAGGAAAAGAAAATCAGGCGCATCGGATCAGCGCAGGACAAACCGATCGACGTCCGCATCATCGCCACGATGAATGAAGACCCGATCACCGCCATTTCAGAAGAGCGGCTGCGCAAAGATTTATACTACCGATTAAGCGTTGTCACGCTGATCATTCCGCCGCTCCGGGAGCGCAAAGAGGACATTCTGCCTCTGGCCGAAGTCTTTATCCAGAAAAACAATCACCTGTTTCAAATGCATGTCGATTCGATCAGTGACGATGTGCAGCGATTCTTCCTGGAATATGACTGGCCGGGCAACATTCGCGAGCTTGAACATATGATTGAAGGCGCCATGAACTTTATGACGGATGAAACGACGATTACGGCAGCCCACCTTCCTTATCAGTACCGCATGAAAATCAAACCGGCTGACACGGACGCCAAAGCCGCCGCAAGCACCCAGCCCGGCACTGATTTAAAAGATAAAATGGAGAACTTCGAAAAATATATGATCGAAAAGACCCTGAGAAAACACGGCAATAACATATCCAAAACGGCAAACGAGCTCGGAATCAGCAGACAAAGCCTGCAATACCGCCTGAAAAAATTCGGTCTGGACCGGATGAAATGAATCCAACTGAAAAAAGGCTGAGATGCTCTTCAGCCTTTCGTCAGGTTATGTCTGATTGGCGAGCCGCTCCCCGGTAAACCAAAAGTTTTCCCTCACTGCCAATGTATGTTCCGTATTCTCGACTGGATGGCGACGCTCGCTTTCAGTTTGTAAAAGCTGCGCATCATAAATAGCGACAATAAGATGGATAACACCCCGATTGCGGTCAGCAGCAAGGCTGAATCAAAATAGTCCGTTAAGAATCCGATAAACGGAAAGGCAATGAACATGAAGAGCGATGTCAGCAAACTGATAATTGACAGCAGCGTGGCTCTCGTTCTTGACGGAATCTCATTGTTCACCACCTGACTGGAGACGGGTTCTATCACGTCATAGAGCGTGTTAATGACGACAAAAGCGGCTATCGTCACGTACAGGCTGCCCGAAGGTATAAACAGATAGGCCGCCCCGATGATGCAGAATGTCAGCAGAAGCACGCGCCTCGGCGTGAATTTTTCCGCCGGCTTTGAAGAAAAGATGGAGCACAGCGCCTGTAAGATGGACAGTCCCGCAAAAATAACGGATATGTGACGCACGGACAGCCCTTCCGATATAAAAAACCGATGTAATCGCAAAGAAAACGGAGAGTGACAGCACCAGATATTTAAAGGCTTTGTTCAGCCTGAAGAAGTCCTTGACTTCCTTTAGATGTCACCGACCGTCTGCGTTTCGTGTTCACTGTTTTCAAATCTTAAATCATTGAATTGGCTGACGCGGGGGACAGATACGTCCGCTCCGGCCCGCGTTCGGATAATAATCGGCATACACGATTCGGATCGGTTTTTTCCTGCGGCTTCCATCCGTTTTTCCTATTCTAAATAGTCCGGGTGAATTTTATTATTCTTCTTGTATGAGCGGGATCTTTTTGGATCAACAGGCTTACCCCGGCAGCCGGATTACGAACACGGAGCCTTTTCCCTGCTCGCTTTTCACTTCAATTGTTCCGTTATGGCTGTCGATAATGGTTTTGGTAATGGCAAGACCCAGCCCGGTGCCGCCGTATTTACGGGATCGGGAGGTTTCTGCCCTGTAAAACCGGTCAAACAAATGAGGCACATGCTCCGGGGCGACGCCCGCTCCGTTGTCCGCCATCATGAGCATGATTCCGCCGTCTTTCTGCAGGGAGACGGTGATGACGCCCGTTTCTTCATCCGTATGCTGCACCGCATTGTAAAAAAGATTGAGAATGACCTGCTTCATTTTGTCTTTGTCAAAAACGGCTTCAATCTTTTGATCGACAAAAAACTCGAGCTTCCGGTTTCCCGCCAGCAGCCTCAGCTGAGCCTCCATTTCCAAAATGACGTCTCCCAGCGCGCCTTTTTTCATTTCAAAGCTCGGCTCCCGGTCCATCTTCGCTAGAAACAGAAGGTCCTCTATCAGCTTATTCGCTCTGGCGGATTCCGCGTACAGGCTTTGAAGCGCTTTTTCTTTCTGCTCCGGCTTCTCCGCCGCTCCGCGCATTAAAATTTCAATAAAGCCGTGAATGGAGGTAAGCGGTGCTCTCAGCTCATGTGACGCGTCTGATACAAACTGCCGGATGCGCTCCTTCGCTTCTTTTTCAGCCTGAAACGCGGTTCCAATCCGTCCCAGCATCTGATTGATGGATATGCCCAGCGACTCCATTTCTGCCTGCCTTTTATCAATCGGCAGCCGTTTATCGAGACTGGCGGCATTGATGTCATCCACCATACGCCTAATGCGCGATAATGGCTTGAGTGTGAGCCGGATCATCGGTAAGAAAACAAACAGCCCGATAACCAGAGCCGCAAAGGAAAGCACCGCAAAAATGCCGATCTGGCGGAAAAGCGAAGCATTCAGAGGCTGGGTCAGCGTACTCATTTGCACAACTCCCGCCTGTCTTCCGTCAACGGAAATCGCCTGAAACACGACGATGATTTCCTTACCCGCTTTATTGTGAGCCACCTGATAGTGAAGCGCCATGGGGTCTGTCAGCGCATCCCGATACACGTTTTTCGGAAAAGATGGGGCGGCTCCCGCTTGCGGGTCTTCTGATAAAACAGACATCTTGTATGATGGATTGATAAAAGCAGCCGTCATCCCGGGGGAAATCAAATTCGGGTGAGCCGGTGTTTCGGAACGGGCAAGGGTTTTGATTGACCTCCATACACTTTGATCCATTGAATGGATATAGCTTTGGATGCTGGCCGCCTGATTTTCATACATCGTCCGTGCCATAAACATGTACTGAGTGCCTCCGATGAAGCATAACAGCAGGGCCAAAATCGCCAGTGACCTGAACAGGAGCTGGAATCGCAGGGTTCTGAACAGCTTTCTCCGCTTCATCCCAGGTCCGCCCTGCATTCGGCGCCCCGCACCTTGTGCTCTTTGTCCTTCAGCTTTTCGCGTAAAGAGCGGATATGTGCCTCGATGGTATTGTCTTCCCCGAGAACCGTTCCGTGGCGAAGCCCCATCGTTATCAAATCAATGAGTACAGACCCGCCGTCTGCACTCAGCAGCCAGATGCCTTTCAACTTATTCATGATGCAGTCTCTCCTTAGATGTATCAGCCTGTGTTTATTTTTTTCGCTTCCTCTTCTATTATTCGCTTTTATCTGAAACAAAACGGAATCTTAGCTGAATTGGTTAAAGTCAACGCCTAAAACGGTGCAGTCTGCACATCACAATAATTTCACCTGCCGCTTCGATTTTGCAGCATCAGTCTGTTTCTGCCTATTATCAATTGAGCGTGTTGCGGCCCGCCTTCAGGAAAAAACGGCATAAAAAAAGCGCCCTGAAAAAGGACGTTTGATATGTCATATTTCATTTTCTTAAATTCTGCATTCTAAAATAATTCTTCCTTCGCATTCACCCTCGATTTCGTTCAATACAATAATCTTATCAGCCGTTTTCATGTGTTTCACCCCCTTTTCTTCATCATATTAACAAATAAATCAATAAAAAACAGCCCGGTTTTTTCCGGGCTGTTTTTTTATTTCTGTAATCGATCCGCTTCTGTCAGTTTGACTTCCGCTGTTTTTTTCTTTCCTGAACGGTAGAACGTGATGTTCACACGGTCGCCGATCTTTTTGCGATACAGACGTTCACGAAGGTCCACAATGTCGTTGACCTTATGACCGTCGAAACCGGTGATCACGTCAAGCTTTTTCAGTCCTGCTTTGCCGGCCGGTGAAAACGCGTCGACACCCATAATGACCGCCCCGGTTTTAACACCTTTCGGAAGTTTCAGCGTCTGGCTCCAGTGGTAGCTCGCAATATCCGTTAAAGATTTCATTTCGATACCGAGGAAAGGCCGTCTGACTTCTCCGTATCTTTCTAAATCCTGAATAACGGGAATGACAAGCTTTGAAGGGATGGACAGGCCGATTCCTTCAACGGCGGATTCGGCGATCTTCATTGAGTTAATGCCGACCACCTTACCCGATATATCCATCAAAGCGCCGCCGCTGTTGCCGGGATTAATCGCGGCGTCGGTCTGCAGCACTTCCGCATTCCAGTCCGGCTGTCCGTCTCCGTTTGAGTCAACGGGCACCGCCCTTTCCTTGCCGGAAATGATTCCCTGTGTCACTGATCCCGCAAATTCAAGCCCGAGCGGATTTCCGATCGCCACGACCGGTTCTCCGACTTTGACTTGATCGGAATTGCCGAACTGGGCGGCCGATTTGATTTTATCAGACTTCACCTTCAGCACGGCCAGATCCATCAGACGGTCGCTCCCGATCAGATCGGCAGGCACGCGCGAGTCATCTTTCAGACTGATCTCAATCTCAGTCGCACCTTCAATGACATGGTGATTGGTTACGATATAAGAAGTGTTTCCGTTCTTTTTGTAAATGACACCGGACCCGCTTCCCGCTTCGCCGCCCTCTCCCCAAATATCGGTCTTTTGGATATTGAGAACGCCGACTACCGAATCCGATACACGGCTGACCATATTCGTGACAGCATCGTTGACATTTACGTTGACTGTTTTCACTTGTTCGCTTCCGATACGCTGATTGGCGCCTCTGCTGCTTTCACCATGGTCTCCGCCTGTCCAGTACGGCAGCAGTAAAGCCATGAGCGCGGCCCCGACGATGACGCCGATCAGACTAGAAAGGAAGTATCCTCTCTTACTGCGGCGGGGCTGTTCGGGGGCGTACTGTTCATCATCGCGATTATAATCCACCCTATCTCAAATCCTTTCAAGAGAACTCAATTTGCTTATAGTGTGGGTTATATCGCGGATTAATAATCATGATTCATTTGGAAAAATTACACGGCGCACAGCGGCGTCGGGATTTTCGGATCGGTATCAAATAATTGAAACGTTTCCCCCGCGACAAATCCTTTCGCAGCCAATGTCTGCTGCACGGACATTCTCGCCAGTTCCTTCATATTGTTATCTTGGCTCAGATGCGCCAAATAAATGCGGGATGTGCCGTCGCCGATGACATCGGTCATGGCGAGCGCCGCGTCTTCATTTGAGACGTGGCCGACATCGCTTAAAATCCGCCGCTTAATGCTCCAAGGGTATCTGCCCATTTGCAGCATGCCGACGTCATGGTTGCTTTCAAACACAAATACATTGGCCGAACGGATAATGCCTTTCATTCTGTCGCTCACATATCCGGTGTCCGTCATCAGCGCGAGCTTTCTGCCTTGGTAATGGAAAACATAAAACATCGGCTCGGCCGCGTCATGAGAGACGCCGAATGACTCAACATCAAGCCCTCCGAAAGATTTCACGCTTTCCATCGGGAACAAAAACTTTTGTCCGGTATCCAGCTTGCCGATCTGATTCTCCATCGCTTTCCACGTCTTTTCATTGGCGTAGACGGGAAGACCGTACTTTCTCGCAATGACGCCGAGCCCTTTAATATGGTCGCTGTGCTCATGAGTGACAAAGATGCCGTCCACGTCGTCTATCTTGCGGCCGATTCTCTCCATCAGCCCGTCCATCGCTTTACCACTCAGGCCGGCATCCACCAGAAAAGAGTGCTCCTCTGTCTCCAGATAAAACGCGTTTCCGGTACTCCCGCTCGCAAGAACGCTAAATTGCAAGCTCATTTGTTCTCACTCCATTATTTATTTTGATTGTTATCAATGACTGTGCTTTCCAATGCATTCACAGTGTACGTTTGCTGTGTCTTTTTCTTCGTCCCTTTTGACTTATCTTCAATTGTAATTCTCCATACCGGCGCCAGCACCTGCGTACTTGTCAGCGGGTATTGGGCAATATAGCCGAACTTGACGCTTTTGACGGCGCAATTCGCTTTTAAGTAATTTTGAGAATACAATAATTCGACCGCATCCAGCTCAGGAATCAGGCTTTCCGTCTGGATTCGCTTGAATGACTCCAGCATGGTCTGCTCGTAAGACACGACCTCGTTTTTATCGTTCAGATGCAGAATCACCTGTCCGATCGCATCAGTGGACGAGTCAAAATCCTGATAAATAAACTGTCCGTCATACGTCTGGTAAAAAATGATCTGTTTTTGATCCTTGTCGACT
Organism: Bacillus sp. 01N42_2; assembly: GCF_056399565.1. Taxonomy (NCBI): domain Bacteria; kingdom Bacillati; phylum Bacillota; class Bacilli; order Caryophanales; family Bacillaceae; genus Bacillus; species Bacillus sp. 01N42_2. The sequence continues at coordinate 728,002 of NZ_JBFTRO010000001.1, forward strand.
TTCCACAGTTTATATTTTTCACCGCCGGTTATTTTAGAGCTGACAAGCGATTCCGCATCATCCTGCGGTTTTTGCTTCGATAAACCGACCGGATCGGTAAATTTCATTTTCAGCGTCGTGACCTTGTGATCATCCGCCGGCATCTCCATTAAAGGCTTTTGATCCTTCAAGGCATCAATATCTTCCGCGGTGAATACCTTTTGGCCCGCCGTCAGCCGGTAGCCCGTCGCGGAATCAGAAGACAGGTTGCCGAATGTGATATGATCCATCTCCATGTCTTTTTCCACATTTGAATTTTTAATCACTTCGTATTCACTGCTTGAGCGTTTTTCAAAAAACTGATAGCCGAGAAAAATATCGAGGATGAGGAAGGCAATGATGAAGATCGTTTTTGTCTTATTCCACTCCATTATCGGCCTCCTCCTTCCCCAGCAGATCTTTCGTAATCGGAACGATCTTCCCGTTGATTTTCATACTCCAGACGGGTTCCAGCTCAACAAGATCATTCGTTGATGAAGATACCATTTGATAGGACAGGAAGATCTGGTCGATTTTGTTCACATCGTATTTATCCTGCTGCTCCAGCAGAGACACAATCTCATTGCCGCTCATCATTTTTACGTCTTTTGTTTTAATCGGATTCGGCCCGAGAACATAGTTCGGCCGCTTGTAGCTGAGAACCTCGTCATTGGCCCATTGCAGGGTCATAACAGGCCCGGACCCGAAAGGCTTAGACATGCTGTTGATGACAGGCATTTGGTCTTTAAACATGTAGAAACTCAGCTGCTGGTTATCACTCACATTGAAAAATTGATAATGATCCGTCCAGCTCCCCGTATCCTCTAAATATTTATAGCTTTTCTTAATCAGCTCTCCCGTTTGGTAAGAAGCGCTTTGCGCCAGGTTCCGGTGCTGGAACTGAATCTGCCGCTGCGTCGAATTGATTTCCAGACGGCTGATTCCGTCAGTCAGCACGTTCCGATTGTAATTCGGGTCCTCTCTGACCGTGCTCGGATCATTAAAGAGTGTCTGCTTAAACAGGTTCGTCTTAATGGTTTCAGTGATAAATTCTTTTTCCTTCATATTAAACCGCGCATTCGGCATGAGAAATTCTTTGCTTTTTCCGACCGAATAGAGGTGGTATAACGGCATACTCGATTTTTTGCTGTACAGCTCATTCATCAGATTGCGGTAATTTGCAGACTCGACAGTCACTTCCAGAATCAGCTGTTTGCTGTAAGAGACCATGTAAATCTTCTTATTCGGCTTATTCTCATTAAACGGAATGACAATATGGTCAAATGAGCTGTATTCCATTGACGGATTCGACCATTTAAACATCGATTGGAAGAAATCAATCGGAATGGTGTCATTGAATTGCAGATCGAGCTTTGCCGAATTCCCATTTCTGCCGTAAAGCCAATTTTTAAAACCGAGTTTGTCGTATTGATCAGAAATATCCTTCATCCCTTTTACTTCCCATTGCGGCAAATCCGCCCACAGGTCATTAAAGAGCGTTTCATCAACCACTTTATAATGAGAGCCGTTTGTATGAATGAACATATCCCGGGGTTTTACCGTTTGCGACATTTTTTGGCTCGTTTTATCAATTTTATGCTTTTCCCGGACAGTCGATTTGGTTGAGGCCGTGCCTTCTGAGAAATTGGGCTGGAATGTCCAAATTCCCCATGTTAAAACAAGACTAATGACGACTAGCACCGACAGTATGACTGTTTTTATATTTTCACGCCTCATCCCAATCATCCTCTTGCTCTTCTTTATATGGAAGAGTAAATGTAATCTTCGTGCCTTTGCCTTCTACACTGTCGGCCCAAATGTCACCGCCGTGCGCCTGAACCATCTCTTTTGCAATCGCAAGGCCGAGTCCGGTGCCGCCGAGCTTTCTCGTGCGCGCCTTATCCACCCTGTAGAAACGGTCAAATACTTTTTCCACATCTTTTTTCGGAATGCCGATCCCTTCATCTTTTACACTGATGTAGAGCAGCTCTTCTTTCTCATTCACATCAACTGAGAAGGTGACATGTCCGCCTTCCGGTGAGTATTTCAATGCGTTAGAAATGATATTATCAAGAACCTGCGTCACTTTATCCTGATCAATCTCCACGTACAGATTTCTGTCCGGCAGCTCGCGGATAAATTCGACATGCTGTTCTTTCGTCATTTCAAAACGGTCAATAATCAGAGACATAAAGCGGATCATATGAATCCACTCTCGATTAAACTGATAATCTTTGCTGTCGAACTTAGAAAGCTGAAGCAGATCATTCACCAATCTGATCATGCGCTCAGTTTCATTTTGGGTCACCATTAAGAAACGCGGAGCAATCTCTTTGTTTTCCCACGCGCCTTCTGCAAGCGCCTCTAAATAGCTTCGCATTGTCGTCAGCGGCGTCCGAAGTTCATGGGACACATTCGCAACGAATTCTCTGCGCTCGCGATCGAGTTTTTCCTGCTCGGTGACATCATAAAGAACCGCGATTAAACCATCAATTTTTCCGTGCTCTCTCTGAATCACGGAGAAATTGACCCGCAGCACAGTCGTTTCATCGTCACGTTCGATCTCCAGCAGCATGGAGTCCTGCTGCTCTACTAAATCCTCAAATGTAAAGTTCTCTTTTATGCCCAATAAAGACGTAATCGGCATCTCTAAAGCCGTTTCACGTGAAACATTCAGCAGCTCAAGCGCAGGGCTGTTTAACAGAATAATAGCCCCGTTGCGATTCGTGGCGATGACGCCGTCCGTCATATACGCGATAACGGAAGAAAGCTTTCTTCTCTCCCCTTCCGTCATAGCTTGGGCATCTTCAAGCTCTTTCGTCAGATGGTTGAAAGTTGTTGCGAGCTGACCGATTTCATCATGCCCGTATTTTCGAACCTTTCTGGAGAAATTCCCTTTTGCCAGTTCCATCGCCTGCTTACGCATATCCGAAAGCGGATGGGTAATGGTCCGGGCGAGAAAGATACCGAGAAGAGCCGTCAGAACGAGGGCTAAGCCTGTTCCTGAAGCAAGGATCGAGTTGACGGTTTTCATTTGGTTAAAAGTATCTTCCATACTGGCCACGACATATATCGCGCCGACAACTTCCTGATTCTCTGTAATGACCGGTTTTGCCGAAATCAGCACTCTGTTTTTGCTTTTAGGATCATAATATTTTTTTGAATATGCCTGTTTTGTAGAGAAAATCCGTTTGAAAATCGGGTCTGTCGTCTGTTTCCCCGCTATTTCCTCGCCATAAGGCCTCGAAGAACCGACGACCTCATAGCTTTTATCAACAAAGGTAATTTCCCGTATTTCATTGTTTTTCGTAAAATCATTCAAAATACGCTTGACGTCATCCTTAATGACGGTGCCGTCATTGTCCCCTTTATATTCCTGCTCAATATAATAGGAAAGGTTGTCAATCCGCTGATTTAACGATAATTCATAGGACTTGAGAAGAGAATTCTCCACCTGTTTCACAAAGTACACGCCGATAATCTGCATGGCAATGATAATGAGAAGCACATAGATCAGCGTGATCTTAAATTGAATCGACCGAAAAAAACCAACCTTATTCATCGCCGGTTAGTCCTGTTCAGGGTTTCTCAAGTAATAACCGACACCCCGTCTTGTGACGATCCAGTTCGGATGGCTCGGATTATCCTCGATTTTCTCGCGAAGGCGGCGAACTGTCACATCCACCGTTCTCACGTCACCGAAATAGTCATAGCCCCATACAGTCTGCAGCAGATGCTCGCGCGTCATGACCTGTCCGATATGTTTGGCTAAGTAATGCAGCAATTCAAATTCACGATGGGTCAGCTCGATCGTTTCTTCTCTTTTTGATACGACATAAGCGTCAGGGAAGATGACGAGGGAACCGATATGAATGTCATTTGAAGCTGATTCTTCCTCAGCCGGCGCAACCGTAAGCTGGCGGCGCAGGTTTGCTTTGACGCGGGCCAGAAGCTCACGCGTGCTGAAAGGCTTAGTGACATAGTCATCCGCTCCGATTTCAAGTCCGATGACCTTGTCAATCTCCGAGTCTTTTGCCGTCAGCATAATAATCGGCATATCATATTTTTTCCGGACTTCCCGGCACACTTCAACTCCGTCTTTATTCGGAAGCATAATATCTAATAGAATTAAATCGGGCTGAAGCTCCTCCACCATTTCCACGGCTTCGTTTCCGTCATACGCACAGTGCACGTCATAGCCTTCTTTTCTTAAATTAAACTCTAATATATCTGCAATCGGTTTTTCATCATCGACTACAAGGATTTTCTTATCCATCATCTTGATTTTCCTCCTGCCAGAATGACTTCATTTCATCTATTGATGTTTCATGATGATCACAATTCGGATCGTGAAAAACGTTCCCCGTCTATTATAACGGTTTCAGGTCAAAAGATAAAAAAATTAAAGAGAACAGCGCAAAAACGTATTGAACTGCCATCCTTTTGTCATGTTTTTTATTTTCTTTTAAAAAATAATATTTTTTTGAAACCTCACGAAAAAAAACGCCGTCTACTTTTTGACGTCTTCTTCTGGGCCGGCTGAAAAGCCGGCTCTCCCTTTTTTTATCACAAAGAAAAAACGCACCTACTATTGCAGATGCGTTTGGGTAAGTGGCTCGGGACGGAATCGAACCGCCGACACACGGATTTTCAGTCCGTTGCTCTACCAACTGAGCTACCGAGCCAGATGTTTCTTTTCTATACTATAAAGTAAAGTAAAATGGCGGTCCGGACGGGACTCGAACCCGCGACCTCCTGCGTGACAGGCAGGCATTCTAACCAACTGAACTACCGGACCTTACAGTAATTTGTCCGGGGAACCGTATCGTGGCGGCCCTCCCAGGACAAATAAGGAGTTAGCAATAACGCTAAAGTAAATCAATGACCCGTACGGGATTCGAACCCGTGTTACCGCCGTGAAAGGGCGGTGTCTTAACCGCTTGACCAACGGGCCATAAAAAGTGGTGAGCCATGAAGGACTCGAACCTTCGACCCTCTGATTAAAAGTCAGATGCTCTACCAACTGAGCTAATGGCTCTTAATGTGTCGGATTATGTATCATAGAGCATTCAGACAAAAGCTTTCTTGCAGTACTCTATTGAAGCTGTTCCGTAACAACGAGATTTATAATATCATAGAATATTCGAAAGTGGCAACTACTTTTTTGAAAAAAATCTATTATTTTTTTCCTACATGAAAAAACAAGCCTCCGGTCACGGAGGCTTGTCTGCTGCAAATCCTTAGTTAGCACGGTATACACTGCGGATGACGTTCGTTTGTGAACGGTCAGGACCGACAGAGAAAATAGAAAGCGGAATACCTGTCAGCTGAGACACGCGTTCCAGATAATGGCGCGCATTTTCAGGAAGGTCGCTTAACGTTTTTGCGCCTGTAATATCTTCCGTCCAGCCAGGCATTTCTTCATATACCGGTTCACACTCAGCGAGGGCTTTCAGGCTTGCCGGGAATTCTTCAATCACTTCACCTTTATAGCGGTAAGCGACACAGATCTTCAGCGTTTCAATGCCAGTCAGCACATCAATTGAGTTCAGAGAAAGATCTGTGATTCCGCTGACGCGGCGGGCGTGGCGGACAACAACGCTGTCAAACCAGCCGACACGGCGAGGGCGTCCTGTCGTTGTGCCGTATTCGCGTCCGACTTCACGGATTTGATCCCCGATTTCGTCTTTCAGCTCAGTCGGGAAAGGACCGTCACCGACACGGGTTGTGTACGCTTTCGATACGCCGACGACGTGCTGAATTTTTGTCGGGCCTACGCCTGAACCGATCGTCACCCCTCCGGCGACCGGGTTGGATGAAGTAACAAACGGGTATGTCCCTTGGTCGATATCAAGCATAACCCCTTGAGCGCCTTCAAATAAGACGCGGCGGCCTTCATCCAGCGCGTCATTTAAGACGACGGATGTATCGCATACATACTTTTTAATCTGCTGGCCGTATTCATAATACTCATCCAGAATATCTTCAATTTTGAAGCCGTCCGTTTCATACATTTTTTCAAGAAGACGGTTTTTCTCTTCAAGGTTCCGCTCAAGCTTTTCTGCAAACACGTCGCGATCTAACAGGTCTGCGATCCGAATGCCGATCCGCGCCGCTTTGTCCATATAAGCAGGTCCGATGCCTTTTTTCGTTGTGCCGATCTTATTGGCCCCTTTGCGTTCTTCCTCTACTTCATCCAGTTTCAGATGATACGGAAGAATCACGTGGGCTCTGTTGCTGATTCTCAAGTTATCCGTGCTCACATTGCGTTCATGAAGATACGCAAGCTCCGTTACGAGCGCTTTCGGATCAACAACCATTCCGTTCCCGATGACACACGCTTTTTCTTTATAAAAAATTCCTGATGGGATTAAATGAAGCTTGTACGTGACGCCATCAAACTTGATGGTATGTCCTGCATTGTTTCCGCCTTGATAACGTGCGATCACTTCTGCATTTTCTGATAGGAAATCTGTAATTTTACCTTTTCCTTCATCGCCCCACTGCGTACCTACTACGACTACTGAAGACATATATCCGTGCACCTCCGTTAACCTTTCAAAACGATATCTCATTCAAACAAATTAAGTGTATCAGTGCCGAAACAGAAAGTCAATCGTAAATCCGAACATTAAAATCTTATCATTCTATATTTGTTCGCCTTAACTCCGTTTAAAAGCGTTTTCTCTTTCAATTGTTATCTATTACTCCCGAAACTTTCATACTTTAACATAACAAAGAACCCGTATCCCGGGTTCTCCAGACAGTCATTTATATGCCGCTTGTATTCATTAGAACGATCCGCCAGCCGTCGGGATCTTCGATGGTCACGCCTTTTTCTTCCCAGTACGGATTTTCGGGTTCTTTCTCTTCATATCCCATCTGCTTTAACCTCGTGCTGATGCGAATGACCTCCTGAGAATCCGGGATGTAAAAGACAAGCAGGCTGTCGCCGTGCGGAACGGGCGCCGGCTGAGACGCGCCCGTTTCTTCGGTAAATTCTAAATGATATTGCGTATGTGGCAGGCCGAACATGACGCCGCTGTAGCCTCTATGTCCGGAAAAGCTGCCGACCCTCTTCAGTCCGAGGCCCTCTTCATAAAACCTGATGATTTCTTTGAGCTGTCCGGTCGGCCGGGCAATCCGGATTTGCGCCGCTTGGAATTGCGGAAATTCAATTGTCATCATCATTCCTCCCTTGATGCCATTATATAAAAGCGCTTTCTTTTTATCGACTGCAGAACGGACGGCATTCTCTCATTCTTTCGGATGAAAAAAAGCCTCAAGACATCGCTTGAGGCTTTACGCACCTGCCGGAACACCGCCGTCATCAAAGCGTCTTTCCAGGTTTACGAACTTATTGTATTCCTTCACAAAAGCCAGTGAGACGGTGCCCACCGGGCCGTTACGCTGTTTGGCAATAATGATTTCGATGATGTTTTTGTTTTCGGATTCTTTATCATAGTAATCATCACGATACAGGAAGGCGACGATGTCGGCATCCTGCTCAATACTTCCTGACTCACGGATATCTGACATCATCGGACGTTTATCCTGCCGCTGCTCAACACCCCGGGAGAGCTGAGACAGGGCGATGACCGGAACTTCAAGCTCCCGTGCCAGCGATTTTAGCGCCCGTGAAATTTCCGATACCTCTTGCTGGCGGTTGTCGCTTGAACGGCCGCTTCCCTGAATGAGCTGCAAGTAGTCAATTAAAATCATGCCCAATCCGTTTTCCTGCTTCAGCCGGCGGCATTTTGAACGGATTTCGCTGACGCGGATGCCTGGGGTGTCATCTATAAAGATACCGCTGTTTGACAGGCTTCCCATCGCCATCGTCAGCTTGCCCCAATCTTCTTCCGTCAGATTTCCCGTTCTGAGATTTTGGGCGTTAATATTCCCTTCGGCACAGAGCATACGCATGACAAGCTGCTCGGCTCCCATCTCAAGACTGAAAATCGCGACGCTCTCATCCGTTTTGGTGGCCACGTTTTGCGCAATATTTAAGGCGAACGCCGTTTTCCCCACGGACGGACGGGCTGCGACAATGATCAGATCATTTCGCTGGAAACCCGCCGTCATCCGGTCAAGCTCAATAAAGCCGGTCGGAATCCCGGTAATATCGCCTTTCCGGTTGTGAAGCTGCTCAATATTGTCATATGTTTGCACAAGCACATCTTTAATATTTTGGAAGGCACCCGAATTTTTTCGCTGCGCAACCTCCATAATCGTTTTTTCCGCATCGCTTAATAGATCTTCAACTTCATCCTCGCGCGTATACCCGTCTTGGGCGATCGAGGTCGCCGTTCTGATTAAACGGCGGAGAATTGATTTTTCCTCAACGATTTTCGCGTAATATTCTATATTAGCCGCTGTCGGAACGGAATTCGCGATATCCGTCAGGTAAGAAACGCCTCCTACCTCTTCTAACAAATCGGTATTCGCAAGCTCTGACGTTACCGTGATCAAATCAACCGGTTCGCCGCGGTCTCCGAGCACGAGCATGGCATTGTAAATTTTTTGATGTGACATTCTGTAGAAATCATCCGGAATCAACACTTCAGAAGCCAGTGTCAACGCAGACGGCTGTAAAAAAACAGCACCTAACACGGCCTGCTCAGCTTCTATGTTTTGCGGCGGCAGCCGATCATTCAGAAGGTCTGTCATGCTAAGCACCGTCCTCTCCTTAAAAAATATCCAAACTCCATTTTACCATTTCTCATGAAAAAGAATAGAAAAATATCACTTTCCCTGTATTTGTCAGGAGAGGGTTATGTGTTTTGCCGTTCCGAATGCCGGGAAACAAATAAACAAACCAAACCCAGGAGGGAAGAAGGATGAAGACATATGCAGTAACACCAAGTATTGATGCAGACGGATGGTTTGTGAAGGCAGAAAATGTGGCGCCGACGGCTCTTTGTACATCAAAGGACGCGGCGATCGAAAAAGCGGAGCAGATGGCGAAAGAGAACAGCCCGGCTAAGCTTGTCATTTATGATCAGCATAAAAACATTGAAGAGGAACGTTCCTTTTAAGAAAAGCCTTCGCCCGCGCGAGGGCTTTTCTTATTCGATGAAGCGGATATGCAGCACCGTCTGCGCCATGAGATCAGCCGTTTTTTGATACAGATCCCATTCTTCACAGGCGGCGAATACTTTCATCATTTCCTGCAATGTCTGTTTAAGTATGATAAATTCGTCAATTGTCCGCAGTTCTGCGGCTTTTTTCTGATAATCAGCCAGCTTCAGCTGTAATAACATCAATGGCGATTGCATAAAAAACCTCCCCCATTCTGTTATAAAGCCAGGCTTATCAAACCTCCATTTCTTTGTCATATCCTCTTACGATAGAATTTTGATTTTAGTACAATAAAGAAACGGAAGGAGTGATCACATGAAACCGCTGCAAATTTCCGCTGAAACGGCGCAAAAGCTTGCAGAATCACTGAATATGCCGCTTGAACGAATCATGCACATGCCTCAGCACATTCTGCTTGCCAAATTAGCTGAAGTCCAAAAAGAGAACGATCAAAAATAAAGGCTGTTCCCTCATATATATGTGCGGGAGGCGGAAGCAATGGCTTTCCGCCTCTTTTTCTTATAGGTAAATAAGGAATGGCGGCCGGACGAGGCGAGATCAAGACCCAGTCTCTTTGCTTTGCTCTTAATCACTCATTTTAAAAAATGACTGATAAATACTGTCTATTTGTGAAACCATGTTCTCCTGACGCAGATGCTGGCCGGCATAGGTCTTTGCTGCTTTTCCAAACTGTTCTCTGAGAGCTTGATCCGTAATCAGTCTTAAGAGGGCATCGGCAAGCTCCCGTATGCTGCCGGGCTGACAGATAAGGCCTGTTTTCTCATGCCGGATCATCTCAGGGATCCCCCCGCAGTCAGTTGCGACAATGGCCTGCCCTGCGAACATCGCCTCGATGATCGCTATGGGAAAATTATCATTCAATGTAGGCAGAACAAAAATAGACGATTCAGCCAAAAGCGCCGGCACATCACGCCGTTTTCCGAAGAAAAACACATTTGAAAGACCCAGTTTCCGTCTCTTCTCTTCAAGAAAACCCCGCATTTTCCCGTCTCCGATTATCCATATTTCGACTCCGGATAAGTGCTGCCGGATTTGTGCGAGAGCGTCCAGCAGCACGTCATGTCCTTTTCGCTCTGTCAGACGGGAAACACATGCAATCACGAGCTTCTCAGCACGTTTTGGCTCGGGTGCATCCCGGATGTCAATGCCGGTATAAACAGTCGTCAGCTGTGTTTCTTTTGCACCGTACTCCAGAAGAGGCGCATGAAAGGAGTCGCTGATGGTAATGATTTTATCCGAAGCCCGAATGCCCTGTCTTTCTATCTCAGAGAAGTATGCCTCTTCAATTGAGCCCTTTTGGATTTTATGAAACTTCATCCGGCTTTTCGTAAAATGTCCATGCGGCGTGAAGAAAAGAGGACGCCGATACGTTCGATTAAGATGTCCCAGCAAAAATACCGCAAACAAATCCTGTGCATGAAACAGATCGTATTGCTCTAAATCCTTTTCCATCAAAAATCGTTGAAAGACACGTAAATAGCTGAGATTTTTGACGAGTTTTTCGTTTGCGGCGCCGTATCTGCCAAGAAGAAACACTCTGACTTCATCAGCCGCACGCGGAATATCTTCCTGAAAAAACGATGGAGGCATTTGAAGGGGCGAGATGACATCCGCCTGATGACCGGCGCGCTCAAAACCTGTCTTAACTGACGTGATATAGCTCGCCAATCCTCCGACATTCGGGTACTTGAGAAAAGTTGCGTACAAAATACGCAACAGCCTTTTTCGTTTGGGGGAGCTTTTTCTTTCCGCACAAAATGAATGCAGCTCTTGTTCATCTTGATGGCCGATGCCATAAAATTGATCCATGACGCGCAATAAGGCAGGAGGCACCAGACTGCACGGCCTCCCGATCTCTTCTCTCAAACCCGCTCCCCCTCTCTCAAACCTATAAACCTAATTCCCGTCCCCATTGTGACACTTTGTCTGCATGATAGGGCAGCAGCTCTCCTCCCCGATTGTCGAATATTCTCCGCAATTGGGTATGAAGCCCTTTCTCAAGTGTTCTCTGCACATAAGCCATTTTATAAAGCGTCATAGGGGGCGTCTCAAAATGAATGCCCCGCTTTTTCATTTCTTTCGCATACACTTTTACACAAAACGTCCGAATCTCTTCTGCGTGGCGGCTCCAATCTTTTCTGAAGCCGATCAGAATCTCAACCAAAACCGTCATATCGAACCATACCGGCGCGTATTTTGCTGATTCCCAATCGATGAATTGAATGTCCCACGGTTCATGGCCGGACGCGTCATGGGTGCAGATATTCTGCATATGAAGGTCGCCATGTGTAATGGCCGAGCCGTTTTGTATCAATTCAGGGAAAAAATCCGGTCCTTTTTGCTCCAGCAAGTGAGAGATCTGCCGATAATGAGGCTTGACGATATCTTTTGTACGTTCATCTTTAAGGGCCCTATCCAATAATTCCGCTGTCTTTTTGATCTGCTTTTTACGCCCCTTCCTCATCGTTTCCGATTCATATACTGGGAGCCATGAGCGCCATTTTCCGTCAGAAATTTTCTTGTTTTCAAAGGTGCGGCTGTGCAGTTCTGCGACAGACGGAATAATATATTTGAAATGCTGAGGATGAAATGTAAGCTGTCCCCTGATCTGGCTGACAAACTCCATAAATATCCATGTTTCATGATTGCTTTCTTCGATAAGATAGATTTCCGGCAGCAAATCCCCTAAGACAGAACGGGCTTTACTGTATATATTAATCTCGACCGCGTTTTTTTCACGGGAAGATTTATACACCTTCAAAATCAGCGGTACAGTCCCGGATTTCTTTTTCACAAGGAGTTTATAAATGGCGCTTCTGTCCGTTGATTTCAGACATGTGATGCCGTCCGGATTCACAGCCGCCTTTTCGCCAAGTGAATACGATAGTTTTTCGTCAATTCTCAGTTTCTGAAACGCAGCATACAAACGATCCTTTTCATACATGCCGATCTTCCTTCCGCTTCCGTTTCCAGCTGTTTTTGAGATGGGACCAAGTGTTTCTGATAAACGGCATCGGGTCATTCCAAGCAAAAAGGGCATATTCTTTTTTTCCTTTAAATCCTCTCCAAAAATGCCGGAATGTCATTTCTCCTCTTTTTCGTTTCTTCAAAAACGTTAAGAAGTAACGCACCTCATAAATCCAACTGATTCCTTCTTTTTGTTCGAGCTGGGGCTTTACATTTTGTCCGGTCAAATACAGATAGTACATGTAAACGAAATGAACGCCTGCAGATTCCGTCAGGCTATGGCTGAGCCAAAAGCGCGGATTTATTTCTATAAACTTGTAAACATTGTCCCGCGGATCCTTTTTAAATTCCGCCATGCCTACTCCTTTGAGCTGAATCGCTTCAAAAAACGGCAGGGTCTTCTCAATTAATTCAGGAACCCGTTTGCTCACGACATGAGCCCCAGCGCCAAAATCAGCAGGAAATTGATGGTTTTTTCGCAGTGAAAACAAGCCCATTAACTTCATTTGGTCATCATAAAAAGTCGCCACTTTATAAAAACATTGATTGTCTCCGGGAATGATCTCCTGCACGAGCAGTTCTCCATTTTCTCTGTAGGAGCTGAACTCCCTGCGCAATTGTGCGGCATCCTTCATCACTATTGCTTTTTTGTTTACTTTTTTTCTGTATTCATGGCCGGCCACCGGTTTTAAAATACACGGGAAGTCAATATTGGCGATGGCCTCTTCCAGTTCATCCTGATTGTTCGGAAAAAAGGTTTTCGGGCAGGGAATGTTGTGCTTCATCGCTAATTCATATGCTTTGCTTTTATCTAAAACCGTCTCTAACAGAGAGCGGCTCGGGAGCAAAAATAAAAAAAAACCGGCTAATGTGTCGCGGAATTTGGATATGAATCCCGCATAATCATCAGATCCTGCGTACAGAACCGGTTTTGCTTGAAATCGCTTCCCGAAATCAGTCAGAAATGTCAGCAGTTCTTTCTCTTGTGTTAAAGGGCTGGGACAGACCCCGCAATCTGCCAATCTTGATTTTCCGATACGATAAGGTTCCTCCGTGTCAAACGCGTAAACATCTATTCCTCTTCGGGCCAGGCTTCGAATCATCCCGATCCCGTTTGCACTGAAATCAAGTACAACGGCCGCATGTTCGTGTTTCATAATCTCCCTCCGAGCTTGATGGTATTTTGATAAATGGATTCAATATTTCTGATCATTGTCTCGCTGCTTAAGTGCTTCTCTGCGTAGGCCTTTGCATTTAAAGCAGCTTTTTTCCGCGCAGATTTGTTAGAGATAAAAAACGTTAAAGCCCGGGCTAGCGCCTCTGCATTTCCCGGCTCGACAATCAGCCCTGTTTTGTTATGACGGATGAGATCCGGGATGCCCCCGCAATCGGTCGCGATGATAGCCGAGCCGCTGAACATCGCTTCAATAATCGAAATGGGCAGACTATCATTAATGGTCGGCAGTACGAATATGTCCGTTATATTCAAAATAGCGGGAACATCGTCTCTTTTTCCTAAAAAGGAGACCATTGATAGTTTCAGTTTTCGAGCCTGTTCCTCCAGGGCTCTCCTTGTCTCTCCGTCTCCTGCGATCAGCACTTCTACATCATCAAGTACGTGAGACGGAATTCGCGAGAGTGCCTCCAGCAAATACTTATGTCCCTTTCTCGGGCCTAATCTTGCAATACACGAGATGATAATCTTATTTTTCGGTAACGGGATTTTCTTTTTCCAGCCTGTTTTTGTATCGTAATCAATTCCCGTGACCACCGTTGTCATGTCTTTCTGTTCGGCCCCGAGCTTCATGAGCGGCCTGCGGAACGTATCGCTGATAATAATCAGGCGGTCTGCGTATTCAATGGCTTTCATCTCTAATGTTTTATAATAAATCTCTTCTACCGAGCCTTTTTTAAATATGTGAAATTTAAGTCTGTTGAAAGTAAACATGCCATGCGGTGTAAAAAATAAAGGTTTCTTATAGATTTGATTGAACCTGCCTAACATATTGGCTGTAAATAAATCTTGAGCGTGGAACACATCATATCTTTCCAAAGGAATCTTTTGAAGCATTTGCTCGTATACAAACATCAGCCGATTATTTCTCAAAATATGATCGTTATAATCCCCGTATCTGTCTTTAAAGAAATCTTTTAATTTCGGAACAACAGCATCCCGCAATTCTTTTACTTTGTCGGAAGGAAACAGATTAGGGGATATGATATCCACCTTATGGCCTCTCTTTTTCAGGCCTTCACTAAGCGTTTTAATATAGTTTGATAAACCGCCCGTGTGCGGGTAGTCCCAAAACGTGGCAATCAAAATGGATAACTTCTTCTTTTTCCTGTATACCGGCGGAATTTGATCTGCATGTTTCATCTGTGTCTTTATGGCTTTCTTTTTTTGCGGGCGCGTTTTGACCCCGTAGTAGCGGTCAAGCGTCTGGACCATATACGGATAGGGGACGGAAAATGTCTTGTTCATTTCCAGATCCTCCGCACCACTTCAAATGCTTCGGCGTATTCCACACCCGCTGTCATCCCTCTGACTCTTCCTAAATGTTTAACGCCTTCATATGAACGGGGATGAGGGTAATCCCTCATTTCTACGTCGTAGTGGTGAAGCGCCGCGAGTTTGGCATCCATCGTGTCTGTGATATTGACGAAGTAATTGGGCTTGAAGAGTTTATCAGCCGTATTCCTCTCCCACTCGCTTGAAGACAGCGTTTCAAACGTAAGCAGTTCAATCGGCTTTTGATCCGGAAGAGGTCTGGCGGCTGTTAAAACTGCTTGGAATGTTTTCTGATGGTCCATATTGATATCGCCGTAATGATGAGTAAAGATTTTATCAGGCTGATAGACGCGAATGAGCTGTTCTAATTCTTTGACAAGCTTATGAAGAGGGATACATTCCAATTCTAAATTCGTATGCTCCAAAAAGATGACTTTCTCAATTCCAAGCTCTTGATTCGCACGTTCGCCTAATTGTTTAATATGATGAGCTTCTTCTTTTCTTCCTAATGCCGTAATAACGGAAATTACTTTATATCCTTCATTGATCAGCCGTTTTATGGTGCCCGCTGATCCCAATAGTTCATCATCAGGATGAGCGCCGATAACCATAATGTATTCTTCCATTTTTTCCACACTCCACCAAACAATTGTTACAAGTATCATATGACGACCCTAAAAAAAGGAAACTTACATGTGCGGATTTTCAGAAACTTACATGTGCAGCTGCCATTCCAGGTAACGTGACGGATTTAATTTTTTTATGGTGTCCAAAAACTCATCCGCCAGGCCGTATTGGTTCAATCCTTTTAATAGTTTTACAGGAAAGCGGGCAATTGCGGAAAAGGCTCTTTTATGATCAATAACTTTAAGATTACCGTATTCGTTGATTAGAATGTGCCTGATTTCAGCGTCCCATCTGGTAAAACCGATTTTCTTTAATTCATCCAGCATATTTAAAATATCAGCCGCCAGTTTTTCGGAAATGGATTTTTCTGTTTTAATATGGCGGGCAAGGGAGGTGCCTTGAACATATTCCATCACAATATAACGATCTCCGTATTCATACAGTTTTGGAATCACTGGGGAACCTTGTCCGATTTGCAAAGCTGCCAATTCCTTCTCGCATGTTTCTATTTCAAAGAAATACTTTAAGCATTTGTTGTGTGTTAAGCGATAGACTTCCCCGTCTTTTCCGTTCCCGATCAGCGGATAGTGTTCCAGCGTCTTTTTATTTTCCGGATCATTAAAATATGTTTCAGAAAAAAATCGTATCATACCGACACATCCTTCGTTATGTTGTAATATCATATGCAATCTGATAAGCATCGGACATGAAACATTCTCATCATTTTCTTACGCTGCTGACATAAAAAAACCCGCCGAATCGGCGGGTTTTTTTATTATTATATATTACGCTTCTTCTTTTACGTGAACCTTCAGCACAGCCTGAACTTCAGGATGCAGCTTTACAGGAACGTTTGTATATCCCAATGTGCGGATACCGTCTTGGAGTTCCAGTTTCCGCTTATCCACTTTAATCTTGTGCGACTTTTGCAGCGCTTCTGCAATCTGCTTGCTTGTGACAGATCCGAACAGGCGGCCGCCTTCACCGGATTTGGCACTCAGCTCAACAGTCAGCTGTTCAAGCGTTTCTTTTAAATCTTTCGCTCTTTCAAGCTCTGCAATCGCTTCTTTTTTCTCTTTTTCTTTCTGTCCTTTCAATGCGCTGATGTTTGTCGCATTTGCTTCGACAGCGAGGCCTTTTTTAATGAGAAAGTTATGTGCATAACCGTCTGCTACGTTTTTCATTTCGCCTTTTTTCCCTTTACCTTTTACATCTTGTAAGAAAATAACCTTCATCTCTGAACGCCTCCCTCAAAATATTCATCAATGGCTTCCTTCAGCCGGACAAGCGCTTCTGAAACAGAAATGCCTGATAACTGGGTTGCCGCATTGGTTAAATGCCCTCCGCCGTCCAGCGCCTCCATAATAATCTGCACATTGACCTCGCCAAGCGATCTCGCACTGATGCACACCGTATGCTCATCCCGTCTGGCTACGGCAAATGAAGCTTCCACTTCACTCATCGACAAGAGGGAATCAGCAGCCTGCGCAATCAGCACTTGGTCAAAGTACTCCTCTTCATTTTCAGGAAGAGAAGCAATCGCGATATTTTCTTTATAAAGTGTTGTATGCTGGATCAGCTTCGCCCGCTTGATATAAGAACCGACTGATTCTTTGAGGACTTTCTGCACCAGAACCGTGTCTGCGCCTTTCGCTCTCAAATAAGAAGCGGCATCGAACGTCCGCGAGCCCGTGCGAAGGGAAAAGCTCTTCGTATCCACTATTATACCAGCTAACAGGGCCGTCGCTTCAATCATATTGATTTTAAGCCGCTTCGGCTGGTACTCAAGCAGCTCCGTCACGAGTTCTGCGGTGGATGAAGCGTATGGCTCCATATAAACGAGCAGCGGGTCTTTAATAAATTCCTCGCCTCTTCGGTGGTGGTCAATCACAACGATGTGCTCGATTTTGTTCACGAGACGCTCTTCCATCACAAAGGACGGTTTATGTGTATCCACGACGACAAGCAGCGTGTCATCATTTGAAATTTCCATCGCCTCTTCCGGCGTGATAAACCGCGACCACAGCTCTTCGTATTTTTTAATTTCTTCAATCAGGCGCTGAACACTTGATCCGATCTGATTCGGATCAATGACGATGTAGCCTTCCTTGCCGTTGGCCTGCGCCACCTTTAATATTCCGATTGCGGCTCCGACTGCGTCCATATCAGGAAATTTATGACCCATAATAATGACATTGCTGCTTTCTGAGACAATTTCCTTGAGCGCGTGGGAAATTACCCGGGCGCGCACCCTTGTGCGCTTCTCCATCGGATTCGTTTTGCCGCCGTAAAATTTCACCTTGCCGTTCGGCATTTTGATCGCCACTTGGTCGCCTCCGCGGCCGAGAGCCAAATCGAGGCTGGACTGCGCCAGATCTCCAAGCTCCTTCAAGGAAGAAACCGATGCGCCGATCCCGATGCTGAGGGTCAAAGATACCGTATGAACAGATGTTTTTTCACGGATTTCATCCAAAATCGAAAATTTCGCGTTTTCAAGCTCCGTTAATATGTGTTCATTTAACACCGCGATAAACCGTTCCGAGGACGTCCGCTTCAGGAAAATGCCGTACTCTTGCGCCCACGCATTTAATAATGAGGTGACCTGGCTGTTCATCGTGCTTCTCGTCTGGTCATCCAGCCCCTGTGTGACATCATCGTAGTTATCTAAAAAGACATATGCCAGCACGGTTCTCTCATTTTCGTACTGCTTTTCAATCTGAATCTGTTCCGTCACATCAAAGAAATAAAGCAGGCGCTCATCTCTTTTAATCACCACTTTAAACTTCCGCTCATTCAAGGTGATCGTTTCCGAATCGACCTCCTGCTTGATCAGCGGCACGACGGCCTCACATGTGTCATACAGCGAGCGCCCGACGAGCGTGCTTTCATTAAAGCAGGAAGACAAAAACGGATTCGCCCACTCAATGTAATATTGATCATTAAACAGCATAATCCCGATAGGCATTTCCATTAATGCCTCTTCGCCTACTTTTTTCAATCTATAGGATAGCGTGGAGATATAATTGTCAATTTCTCTTCTGATCAAAGAATCCGCACGCTTAATGAAAAACAAGATCACGGCGAGCAGCACAACGCCGACGGCTCCTATCAGCCAGTTAAAGTAAATGCTGATGAGGATTACGATGATTGACAATGCAATCAATGCATAGATGGGATACCGAAACAACGGCTTTTCATAAAAACTAGGCATTTCTATCAACTCCCCACCTGTAAGTCACACTCAATTTCGCGTCACCTTATTTCTTATGTTAAAGCCTATGTCAATGATGCCTAAGAGGAGATACACGGACATGATGAGCGGAAAAAGCACACCCAGCACAATCGCTAATACAGGAACCGCTTTTGGCATCTCCATCTCATGGCAATAGAAAAAAATAAACGCTAACCCTTGAATACAAATCAGCAAGTTGAGAATATATCCCCCATTCAATGAAACCGAATACATCATATGCCCTTTTTCTAAATGCAGAAACCCTAATATCGTCACAACAAAGTACAAAATAACAACGACTTGCGGGAGTCTGAGCTCTCTAAAAGGCTTCATCTTCGGAAGATCAGGGAAAAACCTCCTTAAAAACGGCCTTGCCATAGCATAACTGAGGAAAGCAGAAACAATGCTGGTCAGTATAAGCGCAGTCGGAAAAAGATATTGAAGCGTGCTCAGCTGTCTTTCCATCAGCTTGGTCTGCTTCCCGAACTGATCTCCGTAACCCAGCTGTTTTGACATGGTTTCTGCTAAAGACAGCGACTCTCGAAGCTGGGACATAGTGTTATCAACCACGTTCATATTAAGAAACACGATGCTGAACACAAAAATAACGACACCGCACAGCATACACGCCATAGCGCCGGCCGCAACCGCATAACCGGGCTGTTTCTTTTTAAAGTAATATCCCATAGCGATCCCCGTACAGGCCGCCGTAAACGCGCCTGTAAGCCCGGCAAACGAACTCACAATAAAACTGACAGGGAGGCTGGCAAGACCCATCCATATCCCCGGCTTCAAACCGTGCCGAATAGTATAAAGAATGATCGGCAACGGCAAAGCAAAGAGAAGAATCGCCCCCAGTAAAGGGAGGTACACGACCAAAAGGGAAATGATTGCAAAAATACTGATCAAAATGGCGCCTTCTATTAGAGCCCTTGTATTCTTCACTTACTCACCTCAAACCTTGTATCATTCAGAACATACGAATAGAAAAGAGCAGCTTAGACGACTGCTCTTTTGACGCCGCAATGTCTCTTCCAAGACCTGAATTTTCCATAAACTCTCCAAAATACACGTATTTATTCTAACATAAGTCAAAATCGTAAGTAAAATGAGCACAGACGGCTCCAATGTTCCATGTGAAACATGAAAACAGACAAACGGACATCCTAGTGAAAGAATGCCCGTTGTATCAATGATCCTGATCGTCCATGAAACCAGAAGTATCTCTGTTTTTCTTTTTGGTTTTCCGTACAAATAACAAGACGATAACGATAAGTAAGAGAGTGGTTGCCTGTAAAACACCGCTGCTGAAAAGGAAGAAGTTCTTTATCATGTCCCACATATAGTTTCACCTCTGCTTCGTATTTCCTTTACATTGAGTTTCCCTTTCTGGAAACTTCAAAACATCAGGAACAACATCGGGACCGGGGCATATGCTGATAGTGAAAATGAAGGATAAAGGAGATTCTCACACCATGACTGAGCGGAGAACATTAGCATGGCATGAAACGTTAGAACTGCACGAGTTAGTGGCTTTCCAGGCAAA
The DNA here is from genome assembly GCF_056399565.1 of Bacillus sp. 01N42_2. NCBI lineage: Bacteria > Bacillati > Bacillota > Bacilli > Caryophanales > Bacillaceae > Bacillus > Bacillus sp. 01N42_2. The sequence continues at coordinate 748,000 of NZ_JBFTRO010000001.1, forward strand.
CGGGCTTGTGAAATTAAAAAGAACGGAACGTGAAGTAAGCGATGCCAGATTAAAACAGCTTTATAGATTTTCCATCCATTCGCTGGAACAAAATCTGCGTGAACTGCTTCCCTTCTTCCCTGAAGCCCCCGGCTTTCGTGAAGATGAGACAGAAGAGCGGGCTGATTCCTCCTTTTACAGCGGCGGCCTGCTGAGCATGGCCAAAACATCTGTCCGCAATTACGCCGGAGCCATTACAGAAACGGCCACACCTCAATTAAGAATCGTCTTCGTCAAGCACTTAAACGCGGCCATCAAGTGGCACCAAATGGTCTTTGAGTATATGGAAGAACGCGGTCAATATCCGGCTTATAACTTGAGCGAATTGCTGAAAAACGACGTCCGCAACGCCAGAAAAGCCATTGCCATGAAATAAAAAAAAGCAGCAAGGACTCTCATCCTTTGCTGCTTCTTATTTTTGAGCGGACTGATCTTGAGCCGACGTTTTTTCCCGGTATGTTTCGAGAAATTCCCGGTTGGCGTCTCCCCATTTCTTCATTTGCAGCACGATCGGTTCAAGCGACCTGCCGAATTCGGTGAGTGAATACTCAACCTTTGGAGGCACCTGCTGATACACCTCACGATGCACGATGCCGTCCGCCTCAAGCTCCCGAAGCTGAAGCGTCAGCATACGCTGCGTAATGCTGGGACAGATGCGCCGAAACTCATTAAACCGCTTTTTTCCGCCGATCATATGATAAAACAAAATACCCTTCCACTTTCCCCCGATAACGGAAAGTGTCAGCTCAACCGGGCAACCTTCTTTATTCGGATATATGTTCATAATTCATCCTCCATAGTACCTTTTTTGATACTACATGCTGATTAGCATCTGACTTACCCAGTATTTTACTCGCAATCTGCTCCCACTCTCAACAAAAATGCTTCTTTTTCACATCAATTTTTAAGGTTTTGAAGATTACACCCTCCGCAAGACGTGTTAAACTATAAAAAGATTGTTTACACTACAAAAAAGGACAAGGAGTTATTATGGAAAAAATTCTTATTTTCGGACATCAAAACCCAGACACAGATACCATTTGCTCTGCCATTGCCTACGCTGATCTTAAAAACAAACTCGGTTTCAATGCTGAGCCTGTCCGCCTAGGACAAGTCAACGGCGAAACTCAATACGCGCTTGATTATTTCAAGCAGGAAAGCCCGCGTCTCGTGGAAACAGCCGCAAACGAAGTAAACGGCGTCATCCTTGTTGACCACAATGAACGCCAGCAAAGCATCAAGGATATCGAAGACGTTCAGGTTCTTGAAGTCATTGACCATCATCGTATCGCCAACTTCGAAACGGCGGAGCCTCTTTACTATCGTGCAGAGCCGGTCGGCTGTACGGCTACGATCTTAAACAAAATGTACAAAGAAAATAACGTGAAAATCGAGAAAGAAATTGCCGGTCTTATGCTGTCAGCGATTATTTCCGACTCACTTTTATTTAAATCTCCGACTTGCACAGAGCAAGATATCGCGGCGGCAAAAGAGCTTGCTGAAATTGCCGGCGTAGATGCGGAAGAGTACGGCTTAAACATGCTTAAAGCAGGTGCCGACTTAAGCAAAAAAACGGTGGAAGAGCTGATTTCCCTTGATGCGAAAGAGTTCACGCTCGGCAGCAAAAAAGTCGAAATCGCCCAAGTCAACACAGTTGATATTGAAGATGTCAAAAAGCGTCAGCCGGAATTAGAAGCGGCCCTTTCAAAAGTCATTGCTGAGAAAAACCTTGATCTGTTCCTTCTCGTGATTACGGACATTTTGGAAAACGATTCTCTTGCGCTTGCCATCGGCGATCAGGCGTCAAAAGTGGAAAAAGCATTCAACGTCACTTTAGAAAACAACACGGCTCTTTTAAAAGGTGTTGTATCCAGAAAGAAACAAGTCGTTCCTGTTTTAACAGACGCGATTGCAGAATAACCAAAACACCCCGGGAACCCGCCGGGGTGTTTTTTTTACGGCTTTTTTTGTAAGCGCTCACCAAAAAATCGCTTTGACGCGTTTTGATATGTGATATATAATATATCACATGAAAGGCGTTTTTTCTATTCATTGTAAATCAATACAGCGAGAGGGGGGTTCTGCGCTGGAAAAACATGCTGCTCTTTCCTATTCACGAACAACAGGAATTTGGCTTGTGCTTACAGGAGCTATCTTATGGGGTGTCTCAGGAACAGTTGCCCAGTATCTGTTTCAGGACCGCCATTTTAATACAGAATGGCTGACCTCTGTACGGCTGCTGCTTTCAGGGGCGCTTCTGCTCGGAATCGCGTACCGCAAAGAAAAAGGACGCATATGGGCTGTTTGGAAAGACAGACGGGACAGGGTTCCCCTTCTTTTATTCGGGATTTTCGGAATGTTAGGCGTTCAATACACCTATTTCGCGGCAATTGAGTACGGCAATGCGGCCACCGCTACCGTTCTCCAATATTTAGGGCCAGCCATTATTACATGCTTTTTAGCGATCCGCGCAAAGAGAATGCCTTCAGCGAAAGAACTGCTCGCCGTCTTATTAGCGGCTGCAGGCACATTTATTTTGGTCACGCACGGGAATGCCGGCAGCCTGTCCATATCCGGCCTGGCCGTCTTTTGGGGTATCAGCTCAGCCTTTGCGCTGGCGTTTTACACTCTTCAGCCGCATCGGCTTTTGAAGAAATGGGGATCGGCCATTATCGTCGGATGGGGCATGCTGATCGGCGGGGCCGCTCTCAGCTTAGTCCGGCCGCCTTGGAAGTTTGAAGGCCAATGGTCATTATCCGCTTATGCCGCGATTGTATTTATCATCATTTTCGGAACGCTCATCGCTTTTTATTGCTACTTGGAAAGCCTGAAATATCTGAGTGCCTCTGAAACCAGCCTGCTCGCCTGTGCGGAGCCGCTGTCGGCAGCTTTTTTAGCAGTGATCTGGCTGCATGTTCCCTTCGGAATATCAGAATGGCTGGGTACTTTATTGATTTTAGCCACCATTGCTTTATTATCTATCAAGAAAAAATAACCTCTCTTTTTTTAGAGAGGTTTTTTCCTAGGCCTGGAGCACCCCTTAGTCTCAATTACCCATATATTAAAGGGCCTTTTTTCATTTTACTATCTTCCAAAAGAGGAAATTAGACCAGTTGTCAATAGATTCAGAGTCGAATAGAATGATGTCGACAAGTAAATCACGCAGGATTGTTACTGATAAAGCAGGCAAGACCTAAAATGTGTTAAGGGCAAAGTGTATTCTTTGGCGTCACCCCTTGCATATTTTAGGTCTTTTTTTCTGTAACAAACCTGCCATCCATGAATGCGGGAGGATCGAATCGGCAGATCGCAACAAAAGTACATACAAAAGGAGACATGGACATGAACATCAAAAAATTTGCAAAACGAGCCACAGTTCTAACTTTTACAACTGCACTTCTGGCAGGGGGAGCGACTCAAGCCTTCGCGAAAGAAAATACTCAAAAACCATACAAAGAAACGTACGGCGTCTCTCATATCACACGCCATGATATGCTGCAGATCCCTAAACAGCAGCAAAGTGAAAAATACCAAGTGCCTCAATTCGATCAATCAACGATTAAAAATATTGAATCTGCAAAAGGACTCGATGTGTGGGACAGCTGGCCGCTCCAAAACGCTGACGGAACAGTAGCTGAATACAACGGCTATCACGTCGTGTTTGCACTTGCAGGAAGCCCGAAAGACGCTGATGACACATCAATCTACATGTTTTATCAAAAGGTCGGCGACAACTCGATTGACAGCTGGAAAAACGCGGGCCGTGTCTTTAAAGACAGCGATAAGTTCAACGCCAACGATGAAATCCTGAAAGATCAGACACAAGAATGGTCCGGTTCTGCCACCCTTACTTCTGACGGAAAAATCCGTTTATTCTACACTGACTTTTCCGGTAAACATTACGGTAAACAAAGTCTTACAACGGCGCAGGTAAATGTGTCAAAATCCGACAGCACGCTCAATATCAACGGAGTGGAAGATCACAAAACGATTTTTGACGGCGACGGAAAAACATATCAGAACGTTCAGCAGTTTATCGATGAAGGCAACTATACATCCGGCGACAACCATACGCTGAGAGACCCTCACTACGTTGAAGACAAAGGCCATAAATACCTTGTATTCGAAGCCAATACAGGAACAGAAAACGGATACCAAGGCGAAGAATCTTTATTTAACAAAGCGTACTACGGCGGCAGCACGAACTTCTTCCGTAAAGAAAGCCAGAAGCTTCAGCAGAGTGCTAAAAAACGCGATGCTGAATTAGCGAACGGCGCCCTCGGTATGATAGAGTTAAATAATGATTACACATTGAAAAAAGTCATGAAGCCGCTGATCACTTCAAACACGGTAACTGATGAAATCGAACGCGCGAACGTTTTCAAAATGAACGGCAAATGGTACTTGTTCACTGATTCACGCGGTTCAAAAATGACGATCGACGGTATTAATTCAAACGATATTTACATGCTTGGTTATGTATCAAACTCTTTAACAGGTCCTTACAAGCCGCTGAACAAAACAGGTCTTGTACTGCAAATGGGTCTTGATCCTAACGATGTGACGTTCACATACTCTCACTTCGCAGTGCCTCAAGCCAAAGGCAACAATGTCGTGATCACAAGCTACATGACAAACAGAGGCTTCTTTGAGGATAAAAAGGCAACTTTTGCGCCAAGCTTCTTAATGAACATCAAAGGCAAGAAAACATCCGTTGTCAAAAACAGCATCCTTGAACAAGGACAGCTTACGGTTAACAACTAATCATAATAAAAAGAAAATGCCATATTTCATTGGCATTTTCTTTTATTTCTAAACAAGATGGTGAATTCAATCATGGCACGAAAATGGCCCATTGCAATATTGCTCATTCTGGGTGCGTTCCTGTTTGTCGGCTTACTGCCGGACAAAAGCAACAATTCCTCAAAAACAAACACGAAGAATAAACCGGATTACCGGGCGGCATATCATTTCACAACCCCGGACAAATGGAAAAACGACCCTCAAAAGCCCATTTTTTTCGATGGGAAATATCATTACTATTATCTTTATAATCGGGATTATCCGAACGGCAACGGCACAGAATGGCGGCACGCTGTATCAGAGGACTTGGTGCACTGGACGGACGAAGGCACGGCTATTCCGAAATACACCAACCCAAACGGCGATATATGGACCGGTTCTGTCGTCATTGATAAACACAACACGGCAGGCTTCGGCAAAAACGCACTGGTCGCCATTACAACACAGCCGACGGCCAAAACCGAAGCACAAGAACAATATTTATGGTACAGCACGGATAAAGGAAAAACATTTACATCCTATAGTGATCAGCCCGTGATGAAAAACCCGGGCACTAAAGATTTCCGGGACCCGAAGGTGATTTGGGATGAACAGGATAATAAATGGGTGATGGCCATGGCCGAGGGCGAAAAAATCGGCTTTTATGAATCATCCGATTTAAAGAATTGGCATTACACGGGCGGTTTTATTACCCAGCAGATCGGCCTCATCGAATGCCCTGACCTTTATATGATGCGTGCAGATGACGGCACGGCCAAGTGGATTCTCGGCGCAAGCGCAAACGGCAAACCTCAGGGCAAACCGAATACGTACGCTTATTGGACCGGAAACTTTGACGGAAAAGAATTTACTGCCGATCAAGCGGAACCGCAATGGCTCGATTACGGGTTTGACTGGTACGGCGGCGTCACATTTGAGGACGGCAATAGCAAAGATCCGCTGACAAAACGCTATGCACTGGCATGGATGAACAATTGGGATTATCCCAATGAAACTCCGACACTAAAGAACGGCTTTAACGGCACGGATTCTATCGTTCGTGAAATCCGCCTTCAGCAGCAGGATGGCGGCACCTACAGCCTGATGTCAGAGCCGGTTGAAGCATTGAACCAATTAACCTCTTCAACGGACGGCACTGAAGACAAACAGGTGAACGGTTCTGAAACGTTGCCGATCAAGGGTGATACGTATCAGCTTGACATGGATATCTCTTGGTCTGATATCAAAAATGCAGGCGTCAGACTCAGAGAATCAGCAGACCAAAAGCGGCATATTGATGTCGGTATTTCAGCAGAAGACGGCTGTGCCTATGTGAACAGATCATTTACAGATCAGCCTGATAAAACCGGGACATATACTGAAAGCAAAGCGCCATTTGACGGAAATAAAGGGCGCGTTCATCTGAAAATTCTCGTGGATAAAACGAGTATTGAAGTATTTGCAGATGACGGAAAAACCGTTCTCACAAATGAAGTGTTTCCAAAACCCGAAGATCAGGGAATCACGCTCTATTCTGAAGGCGGTTCCGCTGACTTTCAGCATATTGAGATAAAGCATCTCGGTTCCATTCATCCTTAGATCACTCTTCATTTCTAACCGGCGTTCAGACTGTGTTAAAATGCTTGTATGTATACTACGATTCATGAGGTGTTCCATTGGATAATCAAAACAAAGAACCTGTGCTGAAAAGAACCATCATGCGGGACGAAGTGTATCACACGCTCAGAAACTGGATCATAACGGGCAGGCTCAAACCTGAAACAAAGTTAAAGGACAAGGAACTGTCGGAAACATTGGGAATCAGCCGCACTCCGATACGGGAAGCCTTATTGCGCTTAGAAGATGACGGCTTGGTCATGACAAAGGCAAACAGATGGACGCTTGTCGCTCCGATTGAGTTAAAAGAAGCGGAAAACTTGTATTCCATTGTCTGGACGCTTGAAAAACTCGCGCTGCAGCAAGCCCTCCCGCATATGGACGCTGCAGTGATTCAGGAATTGAAACAGCTTAATGAAGAGCTGCTTCAAACGGTGAAGGCCGGCGATAAAATGGCCATTCTGGAAGCGGATAATGCATTTCACCATCGCATCATTCTGCTTACAGACAATGCCGAACTCTGCAAATTGCTTGTGGGGCTTAAGGTAAAAATCCAGAGAATGGAGATCCGCTATTTCAGCGAAGATGATGCATTGACCAGATCTTACAATGAACACGCTGCTATCATTCACGCATTAGAACAGCAGGACGACGCCGTTGCCCTTGCAGCGCTTAAAGCGAATTGGAAAAACAGTTTAGAACGTCTGCAGAACATGTCTTAGCAAACGAAAAAGCCAAATCATATGATTTGGCTTTTTACGGATATAACAAGACAGCCGACTTGGCTGTCTTGTTTACTTTTTGTTTATATATAAATAAATACCGTAATCCGTCGGCACAGAAGCATACCCCATCTGTCTGAGCATGGCTGTTATATTCCCGCGATGATACGTTCCGTGGTTCACAACATGGAGAATCATATCGGCCGCCGTGGTTTTCATGATGTCACCTGACGGATGTTCTATTTCAAGGGAGAGATTGATATTTTCCTCCTTTTGCAAAAATAGTTGATATCGGTCTGATAATTCCAAAAATAGATCTTCCAGCTCTTCTATCTCTTTAGACAAGATGTCCTCTTTTTGCTGTTCAGCTGATTTCAGCGTATCCTCCAGACGCTCTCCGGAGAACACATCAAACCACCCCTTATCCGACAGATACACATGGGTCAATACACCGGCTATCGACGGAAAGACACTTTGAATCTCTTTACGGTACACATCCTCCGGAAGCTCTTTAAGCCGGGTGAATATTTGCTGATTTGCCCAAAGATGATAATCATACAATTGCAGTGCCAGATGTCCCACAAAACCCTCTCCTCTCTCGATACAGAACGTACGTTCCTGATTATACCACGCTACATGCGGCTCTGTACCGTTTTCTTCATTTGCAGCTGAGAAAACCCGATAAAGGCTGAAAATAATAAAAGAATCCCCGCGCTTATATAAATAAACCGCACGCCGAATACATCCGAGATTATCCCCGTTCCAATAATGGAAAACATAAAGATCAATTGAATGAATGCTGATCTCGCCGCTAATATATTGACCCGTGTCTGTTCGGTCGTGATGTTTTGAAGAAAGGTTTCCTGCGTCAGATCTCTTAATACGCAAGCCGGCCCCATACACAGCACCAGAAAAAGGGCCAGAACGGCACTGCTGGTCAATCCATAAATAAAAGTGAGCATTCCATACGCCAAGGCTCCCGTCAGCATAAGCGGAATGAGGCTGCGCTGAAACTTACCGGATAACCTATAGATGATCAATCCGCCGATCATCGTCCCTGCATAATAGGCTCCGTTCACATATCCCCACCACGCTTCTCCTTTTTGAAGGACGTCATGCACATAAGTTAAGGACACAGATCCGATCCATATCATGCCTGCCCACGATTCGATCACATCCATCACTATCAGGGCCCGCAGCTGTTTTTGCTTAAATAAATACACCCAGCCGCTTGCCGCATCTGCAAAAAGTGAACGTTCCCTGACTGCTGCCGTCGCACACATTCGTACTTGAAGAAACAGAATGATGCCCAAAACCGAAGAAACCAGTAACATTACAGTGATGATTATTGTATAGCTTTCTCCCAAAAACGCGATGATGACACCGCCCAGAGACCATCCGGCAAACTGAACGGTCTGATCCGCCGCAGATAATAAGCCGTTCGCCTTCGCCCTTTGATCAGGAGGAATGATTTCTCCAATCAGTGCGCTTTTTATCGGAGCGAACCAGCCGTTGCAAAAAGAAATCCCTCCGATCAGACAAAACAGCAGAAAAAAGAAAGCCGATGAACCGGCTTGGATTACATAAAACAAACAGACTAACAGTGTCACCTGCATCAATTGAGAACCGATCAACAAAGACCGAAGCGTAAACCGGCCGGTGACCAGCGGCAAAACGGCGCTTCCCAATACGCGACATACAATGCTGACGAACGTCATGAGAGAGGCCGCCGCCGTCGAACCGGTTTTTGTAAACAAAAACAAGATAACAGCCATTGTATAAAGTGAGAATCCTAAATTGATAGCGGTCTGGCTGTATAAAATAGAGTAATACGCCCTCTTCATATTATCTTCTCCAAAAGCTTCACTCCCTGATTATGTAAATCATACCATATTTGCCGATCAGCTCTCTTAAAAAACAGAGTTCACTCCATCTATTAGTCTTTATGAGCAGAAAGGAAACTTTCAGCAAAAAAATAATGAAACACCCTGGCTCATAGCACAACGAAGGCAGATTTTCGGTTGTGTATATATTTTCCATTGCCATACTGGCACCTGCCCCTTATGATGTATAATGCATAATACATATATCTATAATGCCTATAAGTAATAAAATGAAAGAGGTGACATTGATGGAATGGGAACAGCTTGAATATTTCCAAACGCTCGCACAAACTGAGCATGTCACAAAAGCCGCAAAGCTATTGTCCATCTCACAGCCCGCACTCTCCCGCTCAATTTCCCGATTGGAAAACCACTTAGGCGTCCCGCTGTTTGACAGACAGGGCCGTTCGATTACATTGAACAAATACGGAGCAATGTTTTTAAAACGGGTTCAGACCATGATGAAAGAGTATACTGACGGCCGAGAGGAAATTCAGGCTTTATTACAGCCGGATCAAGGAGAAGTATCACTTGGATTTTTACATACACTCGGGACAGCCATCGTTCCGGATGTCATCAAGACCTTTCAGCAAAAACACCCCGGAATCGGCATTACATTAAGACAAAACCATTCCTATTGGCTGCTCGATCAGCTGAAAGAAGGTGAGCTTGATCTCTGCCTTCTCGCATCCACTAAACCCGAAAAATTGATTCGATGGGTGCAATTATGGAGTGAGGAACTCTTTTTATATGTACCGAAAGGACATCGGCTGGCGCATCGTGAAACCGTCACCCTGGACGAACTCGCCGAAGAACCTTTTATATTGCTGAAAGAGGGGTATGCGCTTCGAATGACGGCTGATCAGCTGTTTGAACAGGCGGATATCCATCCGAAGATTATGTTCGAAAGTGAAGAGGCGGCAACTGCGGCCGGCTTCACGGCCTCCGGTCTCGGTGTTTCCATCCTGCCTGATTTAAAAGGCTTGGATCAAAGCAACCTCTCAAAAATACGCATCAGCTGGCCAAAATGCCAGCGCGTGATCGGCCTCGCCTGGATAGAAGGCAGATTTTTATCTCCTGTTGCTGAAACGTTCAAACAGCATGTGATTGAACATTTCGGCTGAACAATGCCGTCCTGACGAAAAAAAAGCCGATGCGCACAAGCATCGGCGGCCGAACCTGTTCTTCAAAACAGAATAAAAAAAGAGGGCTTCCGAGAAGGAAGCCCTCACTCCGTCTGCTACGCCAATAAAAGAAAAATAAGCGCTAAAACAGCCGGAAGTCCTTGTTTTACGATAATTGATTTGTTTGAAGTAAAGCCGCCGAAAAGAGCGGCGATGACCACGCAGATGACGAAAAACAATTGAATCATATGGCCAATCGGATCAGCTCCGAGGATCAGCCCCCAAATGAGGCCGGCAGCCAGAAATCCATTATACAGACCTTGATTTGCAAACATGACCGCCACATTCCGATCACCTTCTAAATGCTTCGGCAATTTGAAGGACCGCTTAGCTGCCTTCGAATTGATAAAAAACATTTCAAGTATCATGATAAATACATGTTCTAAAGCTACAATTCCGACGAAAACAGCTGCAATAATGTCCACTGTCTCTCTCCCCTCAGCTTCACTTCAACCTTATTTCCATTGTGCGATCGTTTCGATAGGAAGACGGTAGGAAGCATATCCTTCGTCCGCCGCTTTTCCGATTGATAACAGCATGACCGGTACATAACGCTCTTTATCCATTCCGAAAACCTCGGCGATCTTTTCTTTATCGTAGCCGCCGATCGGGTTTGTGTCATAGCCGTGCGCGCGTGCCGTAAGCATCAGCTGCATGGAAACAAGGCCTCCGTCGATCAGAATCGTTTCACGGTTCACTTGCTCCGGAAGTTTTTCAAAATGTGCCGTCAACGCAGCGATTTGTCTGTCTTTTACTTCCTGCGGCATGTAGCCCAGTTCGACAGCTTTTGAATAAATTTCTTCTAAATAGTCATCACTGTTCATATCTGCGAAAACCGCGATCACCGCAGATGATGTGCTGACTTGTGTTTGGTTAAAGCTGGCAAGCGGCGCGAGTTTTTCTTTTCCTTCAGGGCTGTCAATGACAAGGAAACGCCATGGCTGCGCGTTAACTGAAGACGGCGCTGTCGTTGCTTCTTCCAAGATTTGAGTCATTTCTTCTTTGCTGATTTTTACAGCCGGATCGTAATTCCGAATGGAACGGCGGCCTTTCATAATGTCCATAAAGTCGTTTGTTTTCAGTTCTGTTTTCATGTGTAATACACTCCTATGCTTTCATATTTTCTATATTATTCTGCATCTGCGACAATACGTTTTTTAACATACTGCGTTCTTCCGCGCTGACACCGGCAAGCATTTCCTTTATGAAACGCTCCTTCTCTTTTTTGGAAGTCTCAATTCTCTCCCGTCCCTGTTCAGTAAGCCGGACAAGTATAATGCGGTTGTCCTCAGGTTTGCGTCTTCTTGTGACCATTTCTTTGGTTTCAAGCTGTTTCAAGTGTCTTGTAACAGCCGCCCCATCAATATTCACCTTTTTCTGAAGATCGCTTTGACTGATCTCGTCGACGTGAAAGAGCACGGCGAGAAGCTCAAGACGGGATTGGCTGATTCCGGTGCACGCTTCAAACTTCGCTCCGATTACTTTATGCAGTGATTGAAGCTGATATAAAATCTCGCCTTCCTCTGAACAACATGCTGTCAAAACCCATCCCTACTTTCTTTTGCGCAATTAATTGACTAGTCAATGTTTGATATATCAATAATATACATCCGTTATTCTTTTTTTGCAAGTGTTTTCTCCTTTTTAAAAAAAGCTGCCGGTGAACGGCAGCTCGCTTCTTAATGATTATGAACTTTTCTGAAATTACTGCCTTTTACTTCAGCTACATCATATACCGTTACAAAGGCGTGCTTATCAATGTCATTAATAATTTCCTTCAGTTTGGTCTCTTCCAAACGGTTGATGACACATGTGATTTCTTTGAATTTTTCATGAGAAAAACCGCCGTATGCTTCTTTATACGTAGCGCTTCGGCCTAATTCCTCACGAATGGTTTCGACCATTAATGCAGGCTCGTTGGTGATAATCTGAAATGTTTTCGAACCGCTTAAGCCTTCCTCAACCACATGAATCACCTTAGACGCAATGTAGTAAGCAATCACGGAAAGCAAAGCGCCTTGCAGCCCGAATACAAAAGAAACAAAAATAAACACAAAGATATTTAAAAATAAAATGAGGTCGCTCGTGCCGAACGGCAATTTCCGTGACAGCAGCACGGCCAGCATATCAATTCCGTCTAATGCGCCGCCGTTACGCAGTGCCAAGCCCATTCCCAAGCCGAGAATAATCCCGCCGACAACGGTGATTAACAGGGTGTCTCCCTCGATGATAGCCGGCGTGTGATGGAAAAAGCTTGTACCCGCGGCAAGTGAGACAATGCCGATAATGGATAGGAACGCAAAGCCTTTCCCGATTTGCTTATATCCCAACCAGACAAACGGTATATTGATCACCGCAATTAAGATCCCAAGAGGCAAATGAAACAGCTGTGAACCGACAATGCTGAGTCCGGTCACCCCTCCGTCAGATACACTATTCGGAATCAATACGGTTTCCAGCCCATACGCGGCAATGATACCGCCGATGATGACCATGATGGCCCGTACGATTGATTTTGCTTTAAATTTCTTACGTTTTTGTTTTTCGATTGTATTCATATCATTCCCCGCTTCAATTATTTTGTCTTATTTAAATATACCATAATTGATACTTTTCGTTAAAAATAAGCCGATCAGCCGATTGTGAAGCAGGAACCGAGGAAGGTGATTTTACAGATAAAGTATCCATTTACGGCTTTAATCATTCAAAACACAACCACACAGTAAAAGTAATTATTATCCATTAATAATCCCTTTTGTTTCCCTTCTTCACATATTCCCAATCATGTTCTATATTTTTTCTCACCCGCTGAAGAAGGCTGAAAATGGTTTCTTTTTCTTCAGATGTAAAGCCGGCCAAGGCTACTTCCGCAGAGTGCTCTCCTTCTCTTTGCAATAACGGATAAACCTTTCTTCCTTTTTCGGTCGGGAACAGTTTTTTTATTTTTTTATTTTGATCATCAGGACGCTTTTCAATAAACCCTTGTATTTCCAGTTTTTTTATCGCTCTCGCCGCTGTTGTTCGGTCAACTTTAATCATTTCCGCCAATTTTTCCTGTATTATTCCCGGGTTTTCACATATACGAACAAGATAGAGATACTGCCCTTTTGTTAAGTCTAATTCTTTAAATTCTATATTGCTGATGGAATCCAATGCCCGTGCAATCATGCCGATTTCCCGCAAAATATCAGTCATATCTTTTCAAACCCTTCGTATTTTTGTTGCATTTACAATATAATTGTTTTATCGTTACTTCTATAAGACCACAAGCAAGCCGTGCAGTCCAGACTAATATGTGAAAAGGATTGGTTAATGATGAGGATAAAAAGAATAACGACGGAAATTGATTTACAAGCAGCGCTTGAGATTAGAAAAGCAGTATTCATTGAGGAACAGCAAGTACCCGAATCCGATGAGTTTGATCAGTTTGATACGCTTCAGGAACAATGCGGGCATGTCTTGGTTTATCATGAAAATCAGCCTGCCGGCACAGGACGCGTCCGCATCGTAAACCATACAGGCAAGCTCGAACGAATCTGCATCCTGAAGCCTTACCGCAAATACGGGTTGGGCAAAGCAATCATAAGCGAATTAGAAAACATGATAAAAGAAAAAGGCATCACTCAATGTAAACTGCATGGACAAACACAAGCGGAAGGCTTTTATCACAAACTGGGATATCAGACAGATTCACCGGAATTTATGGAAGACGGTATCCCGCATGTTTTAATGACAAAAGAGTTGGTTTAACCGAATAACAGCAAAACGGCTGTATGAATTATTTACCGAAAGCCTTCTATAAAGGCTTTTTTTCTTATCCTGAAACCCACAACTAAAAGGAATGTATTCGCAGCCGGTGCTTGTCACAAATGGCCGCCCCAACGGTTATCCCATACTTTGCACTTGCATACGTCACTTCAATCGTCGGCGCTTCAGAAGCATCCATTTCACTTTACGCAACACCCGCTTTATCCTTACTCATTTCCTGGTTTTGGATAGGCGAAGCGCCCGCCTTTATTTCTCTTTTAGGCGGAACAGTTACAGTCGTCGGGGTGTGTTTTATCTATTTGGAAGCAAATAAAATCAGGCTTAACTGAATTTTTCAGAATTGTGATATGTTAAGTATATCAATATTAAAAGAAAGAAAATCCATGATGCGATAGGTTGCAGCTTCTTTGCCATGCTTGGCGCATAAAAGGGGTGTAAGGAAAATGAAGATAACAGATAGTATTTATGGCGATTATGTTGTAGATGGAATTCTTGAAGAGCTTATTTTCAGTCATCCAGTACAAAGACTAAAAGGTATTTACCAAGGAGGAGCAAGTTATGTTGTGAATCAAAAGTGGAATGTCACGAGGTATGAACATTCCATAGGCGTAATGCTTCTCATAAAAAAATTGGGCGGCTCTTTAGAAGAACAAATCGCAGGTTTACTTCACGATGTATCTCATACTGCATTTTCACACGTTATTGATTTTGTGTTTAACAATAAAAATGAGGATTATCACGAAAACATTTATCATCATATCATAACTGATTCAGAAATCCCCCATATTCTCAGTACATATGGATTAAATTACAAAGACATTCTATTAGACAACTCTAATTGGAATTTGCTCGAACAGCCAGCTCCTGAGTTATGCGCTGACAGAATCGATTATACCTTAAGAGATATGTATCGGTACGAAAACATCACAATGGAGGAAGTTGATCATTTCTTAGATCATCTAATAATTAAAGAAGGAAAAATATACTTAAAAGATATAAAAACTGCTGAATGGTTTGTAAGAATTTATTATAAAGAGGTTATTGATTTCTTTATGAATCCTCTTAATATTTACGGTTATGATTATTTGGCTAAGACTTTAAAAACCGCCTTGGATAAAGAAATCATTAACATAAACACACTGCTCGGAACAGATGAAGAAGTAATGGACATCTTGCGTTCTTCCGGAGATATAGATGTGAAAAATCTTGTAAGCCGCTTACATCGACGAGTCATTGTTAAAGAAGATAAGGCTGATTATCATTTGCATCGTAAGAATAAAATGAGGATTATTGATCCGTCTGTATTCTATGATGACAAACTTATCGCTTCCTCTGCATTATCAAAAGAAATTAAAACGATGAACGAAAATGCTAAGAAAAAAGCTGAGGAAGGGATGTATGTAAAAATAATTTCAAACTGATTTACCTCTTGAGCCTGCTTCAATCATTAGGCAGACGCAGGGAACAGTGAAAAAGTAAAACACGAAACAAGCCCATCCTTGTCAGCATCGGCTATTCGACTGTCATTGGTGTCACTATAACTAGAAAGTTACAATAAGTGTATAAAGCTCTTTCTTAACGCATATGCGTTTCCGTTCCAAAATCGGAACCATTGCCAATTTACATTTATCTTTAAATTATTTATTAGTAAGAAACAATTCTCTTTTTTATTAGAGGGGAACCAGCATGCCTGTTTTTAGGAATTCCTTTCTGCACTGGCCCCCCTCAAAGATTAACTCTCTGTCATACCTAATGATAAATAATTCTTAAATTCCTTCTATTAGAGAGTATTGGAGTTACTGGTATGATCTCGCCATTAAATGGATCTCTCAGTTTAAAAACATAAATTCGGTGCTCATTTCCAGGAGCCCCTCGCCCTCTTGATTTTTTTTGATCAATAATATCCGCAGGATTATTTGGATTAAGTATCCAATGAGAATACCAGATCTGTCTTACATATCTTCTGTTCGTACTCTGAGGGCGTTCATTGAATCTACAGTGGTTCGTTGCCCCTTGCCAATATAGGTATCTGCCATTACTGATTTCATAACGATTATTTACAAAAAACCTAATTCCGACACATTCACCTGGATAAATGATGTCAGGTATATTATAATGGCTTTCCCGGTGACAATTGGCATCTCTATATTTCGTATAAGGAGTTACTCTAACACTTTGTAATCGGTTTCTGTTAATGAATAAATACTGCTGGGTGACTTGACCAGTTATAGGATTAACCGCTAAGTGACTGAGAAGAATGCCCTGATAAGCCGACAAGTTTGTGTTTTGAACACTTGTGGTTACATTGATGGTGTTGTTCGTTATACTTGTGACGCCACCTACCAATCTTCCGTTATGAACACAATAGCCATTCCTGCATGAAGCTCCGCTGCTCGCTCGGTATGACACTCCTACGCATGTTCCACGTACGATAACAACCAAACATACCACTTCCTCTCATTTGATCTGCTTACTAACTATGAATATCAGGATCTGTTTGAATAAATAATTATTTTCTCACACGCCCAATTTTTTTACTTTTTCCATTCGTTACTGTTAAAAACCATCAAGTGGTTTCCCGAGGTTCCACACCGAAAGAACTGGATCAATTCCTAAACCAAATTCCCCAACCATTCACTCCTCTTCCTCAATGAGCAAAAAAAGGAAAACAGCATTGGAATGCCCAGTGTGCCCAATCTGTAAGAACGGCGAACCTAGCCATTCTCTCATTACCGTAACTAGAGTTGGCAACACGCATAACATTGTTAATACAGTTTCAGGATATAGTTCAGTTTTTTGCAATATTCTCAGAAACAGCAACTCATTTCTTGACTCAAGCGGCTGCTTTGAATTCTTGCACTGAATTAAGTGTATGGACGGGCTATTTCATCTATTTTATATCTCGCTTCTTATGCAACTCTTAGATTAATCCCTCGTACCAACTTGACAAAAAATACACCTCCAGTTTTTTTATAGAATATGAAAAAACGATCTTAACGAATTGGACTTATGTTTCTTTTACTAAAAATGTGCTATTCAATATTATTGTTTTTTGACAGATTTTAAGCACAAAAAAATGAGCAGACATAAAGTCTACTCTTCCAACTTTGTTTCTTTTCCTTTAACCAAGTCGGCCGCCGTCACCAAAGGTTTATTAAATCAATTCAATACATATAATCTCCTTCAGTTAAATCATATATCACAAAAGCTCAAAGCTAACAAAAGAACAGAATTAGTAATTTGTTTATTTGCAACGTAACTTAACATAACCACTCTTTCCGGAACACACCACAAAAAAACTGTCGCAGACCAGTGGGGACTAACCCATAATATGGGATAAATGAAAAACACCTTCACGTTTGAAAGGGGAAATATTTAAAGTATTTAATTTTATACTTGTGGTACAGTAAGAATGAAAAACAAATTGAAAGCGGATGATCCCATGCCAAATAAAAGCAAACCCAACAGTTTAATCACAGAGAAGTCTCCATATCTCCTCCAACACGCCCACAACCCAGTAAACTGGCACCCTTGGGGAGAAGAAGCCTTTGAAAAAGCGAAACACGAAAACAAGCCGGTCCTTGTCAGCATCGGCTATTCGACTTGTCATTGATGCCACGTTCGTATAACTACCCTTAAAAAAACAGACAAGACAATCTTCAAATTTGATTATCTTGTCCCGGCATTAATTGCAGTTGTTTTTTATGATTGTCTAACATTACTAACAATAATTCCACTTAATATAAGGATAACTCCCATCCATCGCGACCAACCTACACTTTCACCCAAGACCAATGCAGACATGGAAACAGCTACTGGAAGTTCAGATGCTGTTAAAATTGTCCCAAGTCCAGGACCAATATGAGGCATTCCTATGGAATATAAAAGAGGAGGGAGGAAAACTCCAAACAAACCTAGTATAAATCCATACGGTGCAACTCCCGCTAGCGTGGGTAAGTCCAATAAATAAATTGGTGGGAATATCAAGAATACAACCACTAAAGCACCTGTAGAAAGAAATGCACTTTTTAGTAATGGGGGAGTATCTTTCCCTACTGAACCACTGAGAAAAAGTGACGTTGCAAATGTTAAAGCAGATAAAAGTCCCCAAATTGTACCTTGCCATGATAATTCAATTCCGCCTTCAGAAATAATACCTCCTGCTAGTATGGAACCCACTAAAAGAATAAATATTGATATAAGTTTTTCTTTGTTTGGTTTTCTCTTATAGATTATAAGCTCGAAAAGTGTACCAATCCAAATGAATTGAAATAGTAAGATAATAGCCAGTGACGCATTAAGAGTTTGTAATGAATGATAATAAAATGCACCTGTCAGACCGAAAGGAATTCCCGATAACAGTAATTTGAGTGTTTGACTTCGGGTGACATTTTTCTTTTTTGTAAATAAAACAAGAATCCAAGTAATTAAGGTTCCAAATAAATATTGTCCGCCTGTTACCTCTGTCACCGAATACCCTGCTAAATAAGCTAGTTTAACAAACATAGATAATATTCCATAACAACATCCACCTAAAAAAACAATTAACGCATAATGCCATTTCTTCAAAGTTTCCCCCTCCTTTTTTTTGCACAAAAAAAACCACACAATTGTCTACTGACAGTTGTGTGGCGAAAATAGAGTTCTCTCTAGAAAAATCCACGTCCTAAATAAAGGTTTTATTATTCAAATTTGAATTTATTATAAAATCAACAACATTAGTTGTCAATGGGGTGATTTTTCACTTATAGAAGAGCTTTCGCGCTATTAGAGCAAAAATTCAAGTAAAGATTACCCTCACGAAAGTAATCGTTGAAATTATGTTATAAAATTAGGGAGATCGCTCATAATAAATTAAATAATAATCTTTACTACGAAAGAAGGTGATCCCATGCCAAACAATAGCAAACCCAACAGTTTAATCACGGAGAAGTCACCGTACTTACTTCAACACGCCCACAACCCAGTAAACTGGCACCCTTGGGGAGAAGAAGCCTTCGAAAAAGCGAAACGCGAAAACAAGCCGGTTCTTGTCAGCATCGGTTATTCGACTTGTCATTGGTGTCACGTAATGGCTCACGAGTCCTTTGAGGACGAAGAGGTCGCCGGTATTCTAAATGATAAATTTATAGCCATCAAGGTTGATCGTGAGGAGCGGCCTGATGTCGATTCCGTGTATATGAGAATCTGCCAGCTGATGACGGGGCAGGGCGGGTGGCCGCTGAATGTGTTCATCACACCTGATCAGAAGCCGTTTTATGCGGGGACATATTTTCCGAAGACGAGCAAATTTAACCGTCCGGGCTTTATCGATGTGCTTGAACATCTGTCCGAAACGTTTGCAAACGACCGGCAGCATGTCGAGGATATTGCCGAAAACGCTGCCGCTCATCTTGAAGTCAAGGTTCACCCGGCTGAGGGCATGCTTGGCGAACAGGCGGTCCATGACACGTATCGCCAGCTGGCCGGCGGGTTTGACACGGTGTACGGCGGGTTCGGCCAGGCTCCGAAGTTTCCGATGCCGCATATGCTCATGTTTCTGCTTCGCTACTACAGCTATACGGGTAAGGAACAGGCATTGGCAGGCGTAACCAAGACACTCGACGGCATGGCGAACGGCGGTATTTTTGACCACATCGGGTTCGGCTTTGCCCGCTACTCGACTGATAATGAATGGCTCGTGCCGCACTTTGAGAAAATGCTGTATGACAACGCCCTTCTCCTGACCGCATATACCGAAGCCTATCAAGTCACGGGCAATGAGCGCTACAAACAGGTTGCGAGGCAGATCGTGACGTTTATTCAGCGGGAAATGATGCATGAAGACGGCAGCTTTTTCTCAGCCTTAGACGCTGATACCGAAGGCCGTGAGGGGAAATATTACATATGGTCAAAAAAAGAAATCATGGATCTTCTCGGTGATGAACTCGGCTCGCTTTATTGCAAAGTATATAACATCACAGATCAAGGCAATTTCGAAGGAGAAAACATCCCGAACCTTATTTTCACGCGGCGTGAGGCCATCCTCGAAGAGACCGGCCTCACCGGACATGAGCTGACCGAACGTCTTGAAGGCGCAAGAAAAAAATTGCTGGAGGCGCGGGAAAACAGAAGCTATCCGCACACAGATGACAAAGTGCTGACCTCATGGAACGCGCTCATGATTGCCGGGCTGGCAAAAGCCGCAAAGGTATTTCACGAGCCGGTCTTCCTCAGCATGGCGGAAACAGCGATCCGCTTTCTCGAACGTCACCTCATGCCGGACTGGCGCGTCATGGTCCGCTACCGTGAGGGCGAAGTGAAAAACAAAGGATTTATCGATGATTACGCTTTTCTCCTCTGGGCTTACCTTGACCTGTATGAAGCGGATTTTGATGCGTCTTATCTGCAAAAAGCGAAAACGTTATGTACAAGCATGCTGGATCTGTTCTGGGATGAAGGACACGGAGGTTTCTTCTTTACGGGGAATGACGCCGAGACTCTTCTTGTCAGGGAAAAAGAAGTTTATGACGGAGCCGTGCCTTCCGGAAACAGCGCGGCTGCCGTCCAGCTGCTTCGCCTCGGCCGCCTGACGGGTGATGGATCACTGATCGAAAAAGCAGAAGCCATGTTTTCTGTTTTCAAACGGGAAATAGAGGCCTACCCGAGCAGCAACGCTTTCTTCATGCAAAGCGTACTGGCGTATACAATGCCGCAAAAAGAAATCGTTGTGTTCGGAAGCAAAGATGATCCGGACAGAAAGCGTTTCATTGAGGCGCTTCAGGAACATTTCACTCCCGCCTATACGATTCTCGCCGCGGAACATCCGTCAGAGCTTGCAGGCATTTCTGATTTTGCCGCGGGTTATCAAATGATTGACGGTAAAACGACGGTTTACATTTGTGAAAATTTTACCTGCCGCAGGCCGACGACGGATATTGATGAAGCGATGAACACATTACAAATCAGCAGCAGAGCCTAGGCGGCCTGCTGCTTTTCTTTTTTCACAAAACGGAACGCGAGCCATGCGAAGATGATATTAATCACCAGAGTCGATATGCAATCAAATATTTCATAGCCGCCGGCAGCTGTTGCAAATAGCGACGGAATACCGCTGTACACCGAATGATCCTCTGTGAGAAAGATAAATAAAAACATATTATTGGCAGCGTGACCGCCCAAGGACATCTCCAGACTGCCTGTTTTAATCGTGATAAAGGTCCAGATCATGCCGATGGTGACATATCCGATTCCCGCCCAGAGCGCCCCGTTTTCCATCTCCGGATTTCCGAAATGAAGTGCGCCGAATAATCCGCCGACGATGACAGTCAAAACCACCGCATTTGCCGTCAGTTTTCCGGCGAACTGAAGCAGAAAACCCCGAAAGAGAAATTCCTCCGCGGAGGTTTGAATCGGCACCAAAAAGATGGCTGCCGCTAACAGCAGCAGAAAGCGTGAAGCATGGAATTCCTGAAGCGAGAAGCGATCCGGATGGATTGAAAAATCAATCAGCCCCGCCATAAACATCAACAAAAAGTAAGTGCCGAATCCAAAGAAAATCCGCTTCCAGTTCAGCGACTGATTCGGTGTGATGATGGATAAAAACCGCCGTTTCATAATGAAACGAACTGCTATCCAAATGCCCGGGATGGCTATGAAATAGACGATATGCTGTAAATAAATATCCGCCAGCGGGTCACTTAATGCCGCTTCATCCCAATCTATTGTCAATGAAGGATTGAACTCGGACGTGAGAAACATATAAAACACGGTCAATATGCTTCCAAAAAAGAACAAACCCACAATGACCAACAGAGAAAGGAGATATCTCCACACACTATTTCTTCCTTCTGCGGGCCTTATAAACATATTCATATTTATGCATCAACTTCCTTTCCTTCAACATTTTACAATATAAACAGAATCAGATATAGAAAATGTTATATATTTTTAAGAAGAAAGCGCTATGCCGTTTCCTTCGGCTCTGGTTATTTGCACTCTGTTTTTGCCATAAAAAGACCTTTATAATGTATTTGTCAGATTAATTTACAGTATTTTCTGATTACATTTTGCCAAGTCAGGGGGTTTTTTATGAAACATCAGACATTCTCAAATGTAGCGAACCGATTAGACCGTCTCCCCATTTCGCGTGTGCACTATCAAGTATTAACCGCTCTCGGAATCATCTATTTTTTCGATCTGGCTGATCTGTTTACGCTCAGCAACGTGGCTCCTGCGCTGATTGAGCATTGGGGCGTGAAGCTGTCCACCATTGCCGACATCACGGCTGCGTCCTTCCTGGGCATGTTTTTGGGCGCCTCGCTCGGCGGCAGGCTGTCCGATCGGATCGGCAGGAAAAAAGCGCTGAATTGTTTTGTTCTTATCTTTTCGATCTCATCTTTTCTGAATGCGCTGGCATGGGACATTCCTTCCCTAATGATTTTCAGGTTTTTGACAGGTCTCGGCGTCGCGGCCGCCATGATTGTCACTAACAGCTACTTGGCGGAATTCTTCCCATCCTCCGTTCGGGGAAAATACATCTCCTTTTGCGCCATGATCGGCTTAATCGGCGTTCCCGTGACAAACGTCGTATCCGCTTTTGTCATTCCGTTAGGCTCATGGGGATGGCGGCTCGTTTTTGTATGGGGCGCGGCCGGTCTCATTTATTTCTTTTTTATCCGCCGGCTTGAGGAATCGCCGCGCTGGCACGAAAATCGGGGGGCATATGATCAGGCAGACGCCATTATGAATCGGCTTGAAGCACGCGTAGAGAAAGAAAAAGGTCCGCTCCCCGCGCCAAAAGAAGCAGCAGAAGTACATACAGTGAAGCACGCCGGCTACTTAGGGCTGTTTCAGGGCAGGAATTTAAAGATCACCATCATCCTGTCTGCAGTATGGATTCTTGAAACCTTTGGCTTTTACGGCTTTGCCTCATGGGTGCCCAGCCTGCTGAAAAGCAATGGCATCACCATGGAAAAAACGCTGTGGTACAATGTGCTTCACTCTGTCGGCGCCCCGCTTGGCGCGTTGCTCGGTTCCATGATATCCGAGACGTTCCAAAGGAAATGGATTCTGGCCGCAAGCGCTTTTCTGACTGCCATTGCCGGACTGTTGTACGGCATGACGTTTATTCCCGTGATGATTATTGTGTTTGGATTTGTCGTCAACGTCACGGAACGGGTTTTCACCTCAAATTTATACGCATACACATCAGAGCCGTATCCGACGGAATATCGTTCGGCGGGCAGCGGGCTGGCTTACGGGCTCGGCCGTTTTTCCAACATATTCGGTTCCCTGCTCGTCGGATTTATTGCCGTAAAACTCGGATACATCAGTGTCTTTTTGTTCATCGGCGGCTGCTGGCTTCTATGTTCCGTTCTGTTAATCCTCTTCGGCCCGAAAACAAATGCACAGCAAATATAATCAATAAAACAGTGCGGGTTCACCCCGCACTGTTACACTGTGATTTCTATCAAATTGCCTTCCCCATCCTCTATCACGCTCTCATAATATCCGTCACCCGTTACGCGCGGGCCGCTTACAACCTGAAATCCGTCATTTTTAAACGTCTCCGTCAGTTCATTCACCCGCTCCTTGCTGCCTGTAGAAAATGCGAGATGCGCCCATCCGGTCATATTCTGTGACGGAGTTTCATCAATGCCGCCTTTTTTCATAAGTTCCAGCCTGCATCCGGAGTCAAATGAAAGAAAGTACGATTTGAAATCCTTTTTCTCATTATGGTAAAGGTCATTGGCCTTTGCCCCGAAGTATTTCTCATAAAATTCTTTCATCCGTTCTAAATCTTTCACCCATATCGCTGCATGTTCAATTCGCATATGTCCGCCTCCCTTTTTTCCTCAATCTAGTTATAAGGCATGAAATCCATTTCAGCTCAAGTCTTTTTCCTCTGAAATTGATGCATAATTTGTTTTTTAGCCGTTTCTCCGTGCAAAAACAGCAAAAATGCTTCTTTTCCGACCCGTTCTAAATGAAGTTCCAGAGATGGAATATTCAAAACCCGGCTGACGCTCAAATTTCCTTCACCGATGATCTCCGCATCCCACCTCTGTTCTTTCGCAAATTGGTACAAGCCGGCAGCCACATCATCACTGTGCGCATAGACGGCCGTCGGCGGCTTGCTGAAACCCCAGAAATGCTCACCCGCACGCTTTCCATCGTCCATATCATGGCAACCGACCATAATGCGGGTTTCATCAAGAGAACCGAAAACCGCTTTATATGCATTTACCTTGTCGGCCGTACTCGGACTTTTTTCCGCTTCCCGCACACATGTAAAAGCAACATCTTGGTGCCCACGGTTTTTCAAATACATAAAGCTCTCTCTGTAAGCCGCCTGTCTGTCGTTATAAGCGCAGGGAATCTCTTCGTGCTGTGTATATTCACAAGCGACAATGGGTCCGTATTCAAGGTAAGGCACGGCTGTTTCCCATTCATTCGCGCGGGAGGTGACAATCAGCCCGTCAATCTTTTTCATTTTCAGCAGTTCGAAATACGTCATCTCTATAGCGGGGTCATAGTTGGTGGGGAGAAGGGTTGTCACGTAATCATGAGCAAAGGCTTCCTTCGTGATACCGTTTACAATTTTGTCAAAGCAGGGATGGTCACTGTACGGCAATATCACGCCGATCGTATTGGTCTTTCCGCGAATCAGATCAATGGCAGTTCGATTAGGAGTATAATCCAGCTCCTTCATTACTTGATTCACAAGACGCCTTTTCTCCTCAGATACATACGGGTGTTGGTTTAACACGCGTGATACGGTGGCCACCGACACATTCGCCAGTTTCGCAATCTCTTTTATATTTGCCATGTGCTCCTCCATTTTCGATAATAAAAAAGCAGCAAGAGTGGATTTCTCTTACTGCTATCTCATCATAAATCCACTGTCATTTCAACAGGGCAATGGTCAGAACCCATGATATCGGCACAAATGGCCGCTTGGCTGATCCGCTGCTTCAGCCTGTCTGAAACAATAACATAATCGAGCCGCCAACCGATATTTTTCTCGCGTGCATTCGTCCTGTAAGACCACCAGGAATACGCGCCTTCCTGATCGGGATATAAATAGCGGAACGAGTCGGTAAATCCCGCGTTCAGCAGAGCGCTGAACGCTTCCCGCTCCTGATCCGAGAAACCGGCGTTCTTTCGGTTGGCTTTTGGATTTTTCAAGTCTATCTCCCTGTGTGCGACATTCAAATCGCCGCATAAGATCACGGGCTTCTTCCGGTCAAGCCTCTGCAGATAATCCTTAAAATCCGCTTCCCATTGAAGACGGTAATCAATTCGCTCTAATCCGCGTTTGGCATTTGGCGTGTAGCAGTTGACGACGAACACGTGCTCAAATTCAAGCGTGATCACCCGTCCTTCTTGATCATGGCCGTCAATCCCCATTCCATAGGACACGTGCAGCGGCTCTTCTTTCGAGAAAACAGCCGTGCCCGAGTAGCCTTTTTTCACCGCATAGTTCCAATAGGCGTGATATCCTTCAGGCTGTAATGATACTTGTCCGTCCTGTACTTTTGTTTCTTGCAGACAGAGAATATCGGCTTTCGTTTCCTGAACGTAAGTATTGATATCTCTTTTTTTCATCACGGCACGCAAGCCGTTTACATTCCAAGAAACCAGTTTCATATCTTCCCTCCCGCCGGCTCAGCCGGTATTAACATTCAGCATGTGTCTATTTCCATGTTTTATTGTGCCTGCCCTCTAATGCCAGCAGCTGTTTTTTCATTTCTAAACCGCCTCTGAATCCGGTCAGTTTTCCGTTTTTCCCGATGACACGATGGCACGGAACCGTAATCAATACCGGATTTTTCCCGATTGCGGCGCCCACGGCTCTTACGGCTGACGGTTTCCGGATCATTTCTGCTATATCCGAATAGGAGTATATCTCGCCGTACGGTATGTCCATAAGCGCTTTCCATACAGCAAGCTGAAATTCCGTCCCATAAAGATCGAGCGGGACGGAAAATACCGATCTGCCATTTTTGATGTACTCGGACAGCTCTGCTGTGTAAGGCGCCAGTTTTTCATCATCACGCACCAACCGGTATTCCGGCATTGCTTTTCCTGCCCACTGCACAAGTTCTTCAAAGTTACCATGATTTGAACCTATGAAGCAAAGCCCCTTGGAAGTAGCGGCTGTATACAGTCGCCAATCATTCCATGTGAAGCGTGTCCAATA
Source organism: Bacillus sp. 01N42_2 (assembly GCF_056399565.1). Taxonomy (NCBI): domain Bacteria; kingdom Bacillati; phylum Bacillota; class Bacilli; order Caryophanales; family Bacillaceae; genus Bacillus; species Bacillus sp. 01N42_2. The sequence continues at coordinate 774,179 of NZ_JBFTRO010000001.1, forward strand.
GATCATCGTCTCTTTACTCATAATGAACCTCCCTGTCTTGTTCCGGCAGTTTTTCTGTATTCTGTGGGCGAACTTCCGGTTCTCTTTTTGAAAAGGGTCGCAAAATGCGCTGTGTTTAGAAATCCGACAGTCAGAGCGATCTCCATTACTGTCTTTTCAGTATGCATTAAAAGATCCCCCGCCTTCGCGAGTCTTTTTTTCTGTATATACTCAATCGGAGATATCCCATTGATTTTTTTAAATGTCCGCTGTAAATGATAGGGGCTGCCGTGACACATATCTGCCAATATGCTCAGAGTCAGGGGTTCGTGATAATGGCCGTCAATGTACTCAGTGATTTGCGCAACCCATTCTTCATCTGGGAGACGAAGGCCGTTTGGCCGGCACCTTTTACAAGGACGAAAATGTCTCTTTATCGCTGCTTCAGCCGTATCAAACACCAGTACGTTTTCCTTATTCGGAACTCTCGATTTACAAGAAGGGCGGCAGAAAATCCCCGTCGTTTTTACCGCATAATAAAATACCCCGTCATAGGAAACATCATTGTGTATGATTGCGTTCCACTTCTCATCTGTCAGGATATTTCTTTCCGTTTCCATCTCAGTCACCCCCTGTTCTTCAGTATAAACAAATTCATTTTATAAGTACGCATATTTGAATAGGCGAGCAAGATAACAAAGACGGATGTAAGAAGCCCTTCCATGTTTCATGTGAAACATTTCGGCAGGATGGGGACGGAATAATAAAAAAAGAGCAGGAGCCCGCAGGCTCTTGCTCTTTTCTTTCGGCTTACTCGCCAGTTACGTATGGAAGTAAAGCCATTTGACGTGCGCGTTTGATCGCGATAGTCAATTTACGTTGGTATTTCGCATTTGTTCCAGTTACACGGCGAGGTAAGATTTTACCACGCTCAGAAACAAACTTTCTAAGAAGATCTACATCTTTGTAATCGATGTGCGTAATGCCGTTAGAAGTGAAGTAACAAACCTTACGGCGTTTCGCACGACCGCCTCTGCGTCCTCCTGCCATTGTCATTTCCCACCTTTCTTGTTATGAATATAGCGATAATCTATTAGAACGGAAGATCATCATCCGAGATGTCAATCGGCTTGCCGTCGTTGGCAAATGGATCATCATTAAAGCTGTTCCCTTGATTTCGTCTCTGGCTGTTCTGATTTCCGCCGAACGGATTATCATTTTGGCCTCCGCCAAAGTATTGGCCTCCGCCGCTGTTTCCTTCGTTGTATCCACCTGAACCAGAACCGCCGCTTTTAGGCTCAAGAAATTGAACACTTTCAGCTTGGACTTCTGTCACGAAGACACGCTGTCCCTGCTGGTTTTCGTAATTTCTTGTCTGGAGTCGGCCGTCTACGCCGGCAAGGCTTCCTTTTTTAAGAAAGTTTGCAACGTTTTCGGCTTGTCTTCTCCAAGTGACACAATTAATGAAATCGGCTTCACGTTCTCCGGACTGGTTCGTGAAAGTACGATTCACAGCAAGAGTAAACGTGGCGACAGCCGCACCGCTTGGCGTATAACGAAGCTCTGGGTCTTTTGTCAGTCTTCCGACTAATACAACTCGGTTAAGCATATGAAAGACCACCTTTTAACATTATATATTTCAAATTGCTTATTCTTCTTCTTTAACAACGATGTGGCGAATGATATCGTCACTGATCTTAGCTAAACGGTCGAATTCAGCAACCGCTGCAGCTTCAGACTGAACGTTTAAGATTTGGTAGAAACCGTCACGGAAATCATTGATTTCGTAAGCAAGACGACGTTTACCCCAATCTTTTGTTCCAGTGATCTCCGCTCCGTTAGAAGTCAAAACGTTGTTGAAACGCTCGATAACTGCCTTCTTTGACTCTTCGTCAATGTTTGGACGGATAATGTACATAACTTCGTACTTTTTCATCTGTTTGCACCTCCTTTTGGTCTAAGCGGCCCTTAAATGGGCAAGGAGCAATAATTCTATTACTCACAAGTTTATATTATACCAAAGCTCTTGTCCCTTTACAACTGTGTCCTATACATTAAATCGGAAATGAATGACATCTCCGTCTTGGACGATATATTCCTTACCTTCCAGACGCACTTTTCCGGCTTCTTTGGCTCCGGACATTCCGCCGCCTGCCAAGAGGTCTTCATAAGCAACCGTTTCAGCGCGGATAAAGCCGCGTTCAAAGTCAGTGTGGATGATACCCGCACACTCAGGTGCTTTCATGCCTTTTCTGAATGTCCAAGCGCGCACTTCCTGTTCGCCCGCCGTAAAGTATGTCGCGAGGCCGAGAAGAGAGTATGACGCTTTAATCAGCTGATCGAGGCCTGACTCTTCAATGCCGAGCTCTTCAAGGAACATTTGCTTTTCTTCGCCTTCCAATTCAGCAATTTCAGATTCAATTTTCGCGCAGACGACGATGACCTCGGCATTTTCACCCGCGGCGTACTCACGGATTTTCGCAACGTATTCATTGTCTGAAGGATCAGCCACTTCATCCTCGCTTACATTCGCCACATAAAGCACGGGTTTTGACGTAAGCAAATGAAGCTGCTTCACAAGCTTTTGCTGTTCTTCCGTAAATTCAACGGAACGTGCAGGCTTTTCTTGTTCGAAAGCTTCTTTTAATTTAGACAGAATATCAAATTCAAAAACCGCTTCTTTGTCTTTTTGCTTCGCAAGCTTGCTTACCCGTGTGATGCGTTTTTCGACTGTCTCCATGTCGGCAAGAATCAATTCAAGATTGATCGTTTCAATATCATCAATCGGATCGACTTTCCCTGACACGTGCGTAATATTGTCATCCGCGAATGCCCGTACAACGTGACAGATCGCGTCTACCTGACGGATATGAGAAAGAAACTTATTTCCCAGCCCTTCACCTTTAGATGCGCCTTTTACGATCCCCGCGATATCAGTGAATTCAAACGCAGTCGGCACCGTTTTTTTCGGGTTCACCAATTCAGTCAGCTTTTGCAGACGTTCATCAGGCACTTCCACGATTCCCACGTTCGGATCAATTGTACAGAACGGGTAGTTGGCTGATTCGGCACCAGCCTGGGTAATTGCATTAAATAACGTCGATTTTCCCACATTCGGCAAACCGACAATTCCAGCAGTTAAAGCCATTCTTTCATCTCCTCTATATCAAACCATCATCGTATTAAACGTATTGTAAACCTAGAGCAATTATAAGGAGGTTCATAGGAAAAGACAAGCTGAGAAAAAAGCATTTCCCGCCCTCTCTCTCCTTAGATTATCCTTTTTTAACCGCTACCAGACAGTCAAAAAGCGTACTTCCCATTCCATTATCGGAATTTGAATCTTTTGTAAGCATGTTGACCGAGCCTCCGAATGCCGACCACATGCCTTCATCTATATTCACCGTCTTCGGGTGAGCCTGCTTCATGATTTTCACCCTGCCGCGCAGACGTCCGCGGTCATTGTATACCTCTGCCGTATCTCCGTCCTGAAGTGAAAGCTCCTCGGCGATATCCGGCGACAGATCCACCTGAATCTGCTGAAGCTTTTCAATAAACGGCACGTGCTGTGAATGATTGGAGCGCTGCGGGTGAATGGACAGCAGCGTATACGGATATTTCCCGGCCAGCCCGGCGTCGTGATAAACGGATTCTTCCGGCACTTCCAATTGAGGGAGGCCGCTGTATCCTTTCTCTTCTGCCAGTGACGAAACGAATTCAAACTTTCCGCTCGGGGTTAAAAATTGGAAATCATTCCATGGAACCTGTTTGACTGGAAGCGGCATATGGCCTTTTTCCTTTAATCGCTCAAGTGTGATTCCTTCTTTCTCCAAAGAAGAGAGCCCCATTTTCAAGAAATCTTCCGTACTGTAATCAAACAGCTCTCCGAATCCGAGACGCTTGGCGAGCTCCGTCCAGATCCAGCGGTCTGATTTCGCCTCTCCCTGCGGTTCCGCAAGCTTTCTGCCATACTGAACATAGTGATGGTACATGCTGGAGTAATAAATATCTTCTTCTTCAAAAACAACGGCCGTCGGCAGTACATAGTCACAGAGCTTCGCCGTATCGGTCATGACCGAATCAATGGCCACTGTGACCGGTGTTTTTTCAAACGCTTCCTTCACTTTTTTTGTATTCGGCACCTGTGTCAGCGGATTGCCGCACGTCACGATAATCATCTCAATCGGCGGGTCGGCTGCGTTCAGCGCCTCTTCGGCCTGTGTCATCATCGAAAACGTTCTCGTGTTTTTCTTCAGATCAGGACGGGTAAGTTCGGTCTTTGCAAAGCTTTCACCGACTTGGACATTTCCGAAGTTGGCGCCGCCGCCTTTAATACCGACATTTCCGCTCGCTGCCGCTAAAGCGTCAATCCAGCGTATCGTCCCGCCGCCGTTTTTATATCTCTGCATCCCAAGACCCATAAAAGTAGAAGCGGGACCGTCAGCATATAGATCAGCAAGATATTCAAGCACTTCTAAAGACGTTTCGGTTTTCTCAATGATCTCATCCAAAGAAATCGTGTGCAGCAGCTTTTCTATTTCTTCAAAACCGATCGAATGCTTTTGAATGAAATCGGCATCCGTTCTGCCGGTTTGGCATAATATTTTCAAAACACCCGCCGCAAGCCAGCCATCCATTCCGGGTTTAACGGATATATACCGGTCGGCAAGCTTTGCAGTGGGATTAAAAATAGGGTCAATGACCGTCAGTGTCGCTCCTTTTTTCTTCACCTGCTGCAAATGATGATAGAGGTGCATATTCGTCCGTGACACGTTTCTGCCCCATACGATCACATGCTTGCTGTGATAAATATCAAGCGGTCCATGCCCGTAAGAACGGCCGAAATCCCAGCGCTGCGCCTCAATTCCGGACCCCCAGCAAATGCTGCCCGCAATCTCCGTCACACCGCCGTATCCATTGAAAAAACGCTGGTCGAGCGCTTTCAAAAGACCGTTATTGGCGTAGTCATGACTGTGCAGCACAGCGGCAGTGCCCAGTGTTTCCTTAATCTCCGCCATTTTTTCCGCAATTTCATCTAACGCCTGCTCCCAGGAAATGCGGACAAATTCGCCGTCTTTCTTTTTTAAAGGAAAACGAAGCCGCTCCGGTGCATTCGTTTTCGTCTCCAGCATTCTGCCCCGGCCGCAAATTTTTCCTTCTGTGATGGGGTGATTCGGGTCTCCGTCTACTTTCGTCACCTTTCCATCCTCAACTGTCACCAAAAAGCCGCAACTGTCCCAGCAATTCAGCGGACACGCTGACTGATGCACTTTGCTCATCTGGCCTCTTCCTCTCCTCTATATGAAAAAGCATGAGCGTCAGCCTTATGATGTAGGCTCCTCATGCTTGACGAGTACTTTTTTCAGCTTTCTCTCAAAATCTCTTCTCGGAATCATGACACTGTGGGAACAACCCGTGCATTTGATCCGAATATCCATTCCCATCCGAATGATTTTCCACCTGTTTTCACCGCAAGGGTGCGGCTTCTTCATTTCAACAATATCATTCAGGCCAAAGTCTTTATCCGCCAAGACCCTTCACCTCTCTCCATAGACTGCTTTATTCATTGTACAAAAAAAGTCAGGATAAGAGCAACGGCCGCACTCAAAATGAGCATTATACTTTTTTCCATCTCCCTAATACAGGGTAAAGAAGAAGACATACCAGCAAATAAAGACTTAAGAGCCCGTAAATGGGATACAAAATGGCGATTAAATCTGAAAAGCCGATTGTCGTAAAAGGCACCATCACAGCTAAAAGAAGAAGAACGAGCGTCCATCTCGGCAATTTCACAAAAACAAGCATGCGGCTGGACAGCCCGAACAGACCGGTCACGGTTGTCGTATAAATGGCTAAAAAAAGCACGGCTGTCATACAAAGAAACAACGGATAAGGAGCACCTTCAAGTACAGCAAAGAGAGGAATCTCATAATGTGTAAGACTGCCTGAGAGCTGTACAAGCGTTTCATTGTAGACAAATGAAATCACACCGAAAATCAGCCCGCTGACAACACTGGCGATTTTCGCTTCCCCAAGTCCTTTCATATCCTTCCCGACAGAAGAAAGAACTGCCACAACAGAAAGGATATTTAATGACGTAAAGGTAATGCTTGCCGGCCAATTATATTGACGGGTCAAATCTATCGTCCACGTATAGTGATGGGTTGTCTGAAAAAAGATCAATGCATATAACAGCCCCGCTACAAGAATCGGTATCAAAATGCTATTCAGAGATAATATTCCTTTTATATCCCAAAAGAATAAACAGATGGTCACAATGCAAAGAAGAAAAATACCGATCCAAAACGGCAGCTTGTACATTTGCAGCGTCACACCGCCGCCGGCAATCATGACCGTCGTCGTTGAAAATAAATAAAACATGATAAGAATATCATAGATTTTGGCAAGAGCCGGCCCCATCAAATGCTCAAGCACAGGTAAAAAGTGCGTTGATTGGACCTGATAGCTGATCTTCAGCACAATATAAGCCGAAATGGTGAACATGACTGTAAACAATACAATGGCCAGTCCGCTTTCAACACCGAAAAACTGCCATATTTCCTGCCCGCTTGCATACCCGGCTCCAATCTGGCTGCTTAATATGAGCAGCATCCACCTCATTCCGGCTCTCCACAACCTTATCACCTCATAAAATTTCTGATAATCTCCGCATATTGCTACTATATTGAGCGACAGCGGCAATCATTCATACAAACGGGACAAATATGGTACGATAAAGATGATTGACTACTCAGAAAATTCATTCGTGTAAGGAGCTCAAATCATGTACATCAGGCGTTTAACCGCAAGTGACACCCAGCTTTACTCCAGCATCAGGCTCAAAGCATTAAAAGATCACCCGGACGCATTTGCGGTCAGCTATGATGAGGAGAAAGAATGGCCGCCCGAAAAATTCAAAGCCAGGCTTGAAGCCGACAATGCTATAGTGCTTGGCGCCATTGAGAAAGGCAGTCTTATAGGCATCATTAAAATATCCAATCATCCGCTTTATAAACTAAGACACATTGCGGTTATCGGTTCTATGTATGTTTCTCCTAAACATCGAGGATCAGGCGCAGGAAAAGCCTTAATGACTGAAGCCATCAGCCAAGCAAAAAAGATGAAAGATACGGAACAGCTCCACCTCTCGGTTACTTCAACCAATGAACCTGCAAAAAAACTCTACGCTCAGTTAGGTTTTATCCTCTTCTCTACAGAAAAAAGAGCGCTGAAATTAGATCACCAACAATATGTCGATGTAGATCATATGGTCTTATACCTTTCATGAACTTGAAGAACAACAGCTTCAGGTTCATTTTTTTACCCGGCAGATTGATTATGACATAAGCATAAAAAAAGACAGTGCTGGATATACTGTAAACAACCATACATCACCACAAACATCAGTGTAATACTCGTATGACATGACAAGGAAGTGAACCCTATGAATCGAAAAGGCGGGCTTTTTTCTCAGGAACGGGCAAAACAATATGTGTCCCATACGGATTCCTCTGCCGCGAATCAAATACAAGCAATCCTTGCTTCATCTTTACGTAAAGCAGGCGGCAGGCCGTTAGTCACCGTGTGTATCGGTACAGATCGATCAACCGGAGATTCATTAGGTCCGCTTGTGGGAACAAAGTTAGAAAACATGAAGCTAGACAGATTACACGTTTACGGAACACTGTCAGACCCCGTTCACGCCGTAAATATGAAAGACAAACTGAAACATATTCAACATATACATAAAAATCCGTTTATTATAGCGGTTGACGCTTGTTTAGGCCGCGTTAAAAGTGTAGGGTCATTTCAAATCGGCGATGGACCGCTGAAGCCCGGAGCCGGTGTTCAAAAAGACCTTCCTGAGATCGGTGACGTTCATATTAATGGAATCGTCAATGTCAGCGGGTTTATGGAGTATTTTGTCCTGCAGAATACGAGGCTTCATCTTGTGATGAGCATGGCGAATGTTTTGGCAGAGGGATTACAGCTGACGGATAAATCAGAAGGACGGCAGGAACGGCTCAGTCCGTTTCATAAGCTGACAAGACGTATATAAAAAAACCATCTTTTATAAAAAGATGGTTTTTATGCTTCTCTTTCTGACAACAGTTCGAGGATACGTTCAAGGTCTTCATTTGAGAAAAACTCAATCTCAATTTTCCCTTTTTTCTTTTGTCTCTTAATATTGACTGTTGTTCCGAAGTAATTTTGCAAATATGATTCCCGCTCTTTTAACACCACGTCTTGTACAGGTTCTTTTTTCTTTGTTTCACGTGGAACATTATTGTTTAACTGCTGAATGAGCTGTTCAAGCTGACGGACGTTCAGCTGTTCTTCAACCACTTTCTTCACCAGCGGTTCAAGCTTGTTTTTATTTTTCAAACCGAGCAAGGTTCTGCCGTGCCCCATGGATAACGTACCTTCTGCAATAAGGTTTTGGATGCTTTCAGGCAGTGTCAGCAGTCTCAAATGGTTGGCAATATGAGGTCTGCTTTTCCCGAGCCGTTTAGCGAGCTGTTCCTGGGTAATATCCAAATGTTTCAGCAGTGAATCATATGCCAGAGCTTCTTCAAGCGGTGATAAATCTTCACGCTGAAGGTTCTCCAAAAGAGCGATTTCCCGCATCAGCGATTCAGATAACTCCCGCACGATAGCCGGCACTGTTTCTTTCCCGGCAAGCTTTGCAGCGCGATAACGGCGTTCCCCGGCTACAATATCGTAGCCTTTCAGTGATTTTCTCACAATAATGGGCTGAAGAATGCCATGCTGAATGATGGATTCCTTCAGTTCAGCTAATGACTCATCATCAAATTGTTTTCTTGGCTGATAAGGATTGGGGCGCAAATCACTGATTTTAATCTCTTCCACTGTCTCTTCAGACAAATCAACTTGATTAAACAACGCATTAATCCCTTTTCCGAGCCCGCCTTTAGCCATTCGCTGCCACTTCCTTTGCTAAATCTAAATATACTTCCGCACCTCTCGAACGCGGATCGTATAATATGATCGGCTTGCCGTGACTCGGCGCCTCACTTAAACGGACATTACGAGGAATAATGGTTTGATACACCTTATCTCTAAAGTATTTCTTCACCTCTTCTATCACTTGAATGCCGAGATTCGTTCTGGCATCAAGCATCGTCAGAAGCACTCCTTCTATCATTAAGTCTGTATTTAAATGTTTTTGCACAAGCCGAACTGTATTTAATAATTGACTCAATCCTTCAAGAGCGTAGTATTCGCACTGAACCGGGATAACAACTGAATCTGATGCGGTAAGCGCATTAATCGTTAATAACCCGAGAGACGGAGGACAATCAATAATCATGTAGTCGTAATTTTGTTTCACTGATTCTAATGCTCTTTTCAGCCTTACCTCCCGTGAGATCGTCGGAACCAATTCGATTTCCGCTCCCGCAAGCTGGATCGTGGCTGGAATGACATCTAAGTTCTCTACTGAAGTCGGTTTAATAATATCTGTTACATCTGCGTCATCTACTAAAATGTCGTACACACAATGATCCACATCGGCTTTTTCAATCCCTAATCCGCTCGTTGCGTTGCCCTGCGGATCAATATCAACAAGAAGAACCCTTTTACCTATGTAAGCTAAGCAAGCCCCCAGATTAACAGAAGTCGTTGTTTTCCCGACTCCGCCTTTTTGGTTCGTAATTGCTATGATTTTTCCCACGATGTCACCTACCTTCACATGAACATGTACTGTCTTGTTTCTATCTTATCAAAAAAAGAGTAAAGCGTTTTATTTTTTTCATAATTTGTTTATCAGCAAGTGAAAAAAATGCAAACAAAAAAGACACTTTCTCTTATAAATTCTCCGATAAAGTGACTTTTTTGACTGTAAAAAGACAATTCGCGACACAAAAAGATAAATTTTTACATTTATAATACATAGTGCAGAATACATCTATTATTATCTCAAAATAGTTTTTTGACTAAAATAAAAACTCCCCTGCTGATCAGGAGAGTTTTATTTAGGTATCCGAATGGTAAGCTGAATGTACTCTTCGAATTCTTCTTCCTCAGTATTCAGTCTGACGCCGCTGTCTTCCACCATGGACAGGGACTGGCGAATCGTATTCATCGCAATTCTTGTATCCCTGCTGAACGCTTTGCGTCTCGGCTTCGGTTTCTGCTTATTCTGTTCAAGCATTTTCACCACTCGGTCTTCCGTCTGCTTGACGTTTAAGCTTTTCTCGATGATTTCCGCAAGCAATGTGACCTGAAGCTCCGGCTGTTTGAGCGGGATCAGGGCTCTTGCATGGCGTTCCGTGATTTTTTTCTCCATAATCGCATCCTGGACGGGTTCAGGGAGCTTTAACAATCGGAGCTTGTTCGCAATCGTTGACTGGCCTTTTCCTAAGCGCTGCGCCAAGGCTTCCTGTGTTAAATCATGAAGTTCTAACAGCCTTGCGTACGCATGAGCTTCCTCAATGGAGGACAATTCTTCTCTCTGCAGGTTTTCAATCAAAGCGACAGAAGCTGTTTCCGTATCAGAGAAGTTCTTTATAATTGCGGGAATATTTTCCCATTCAAGCGTCTGTACCGCTCTCCAGCGCCTTTCACCCGCAATGAGCTCATATTGTCCTTCATCTTCTGTATGTCTGACAACAATCGGCTGAATGATGCCGTGTGTATGGATAGTCATTGCTAACTCTTTGATCTTTTCATCTGAGAAAATGGTGCGTGGCTGAAAACGGTTGGGAACGATAGCATGTACCGGTATTTCGAGTATCTCTTCTTTATTTGTATCATGCTCTGCTATCTCCGGTTCCTCTTCCTTCTCACCAAACCCGAAGAAACGAGAGAATGAATGCTTCATGTACCTACACCACCTTTAAAAACTGCCATTTTTATAATTCTATTTTCTCATGGTTTTTCCTGCTGTATCTTCATCAATTTTGCAGAAAATATGATGGAATTGTCACATCAGGCTGTCTAAATTACCCTTCAATTGGCGATTTATTCGGAGTACCCGGTTTTCTCGGATATTTTTTCGGAGTGCTTTTCGTCTTGCGAATGATCATAATGTTCCGTTCACTTTCTTCGACGGGAAGTGTAAATGAATGAACTTGTTCAAGCTCTCCTCCCAATACTTTAATCGCCTTTTGCCCCGCTTTCAGCTCTTCATCAGCGGCTGCTGCTTTTAGTGCCGCAAATACGCCGTTTTTCTTGACAAGCGGCAGACAAAGCTCACTCAGGACTGACAGACGCGCCACCGCACGAGCGGTCACGAGATCAAAGCTTTCCCGGACGTCCTTCCGCTGTCCGAATGTCTCTGCCCTGTCATGGACAAATGTCGTATGCTCTAATTGTAAAGCATCAGAGAGAGTTTCCAAAAACGTAATCCGCTTATTCAGTGAATCGACGATGGTGACATGCAGATGCGGGAAGCAGATTTTGACGGGCAGGCTTGGAAAACCGGCACCGGCGCCAACGTCACAAAGGGTGGTGATCTTTTCAAAATCAATATAAAATGCCGCCGTAATCGAATCATAAAAATGCTTTAGATATACTTCCTTTTTCTCAGTGATGGACGTCAGATTCATTTTTTCGTTCCATTCCACGAGCATCTGGTAATACAACTCGAATTGCTCCAGCTGGCGGTCAGAAAGGGAAATCCCTTTCTCCGCTAAACTGGATGTAAATTCCTCTATATTCATGCCGTCATCCTTTCTATTCAGCTACCTTGGCAATACGGCCCTGCTCCAGGTAAACCAGCAGGATTGAAATGTCTGCCGGATTGACCCCGGAAATGCGGGAGGCTTGAGCAACTGATAAAGGACGTACTTCTTTCAGCTTTTGACGGGCTTCAGTAGCAATTCCTTTAATGGCGTCATAATCAATCCGATCAGGGATTTTTTTATTTTCCATTTTCTTCAGCTTCTCCACTTGCTGCAAGGATTTTTCGATATATCCTTCATATTTCACTTGGATTTCCACTTGTTCCGCCACATCTTGCGGAACCGGAGAATCAGCAGGCGCAAGTTTTGTCACTGTTTCATAGTTCATTTCCGGACGTTTCATTAAATCTGTGCCGCGCACTCCGTCTTTCAGCTCGCTTCCGCCGAGTGAACGGATATATTCCTGATTCTCAGGAGACGGCTTGATAATAACAGACCAGAGACGTTTTTTCTCAGCCTCGATCGCCGCTTTTTTCTTTTCAAACGCTTCATAGCGCTCATCCGAAATTAAGCCGATCTCATGGCCGATTTCCGTCAGACGAAGATCCGCGTTGTCATGGCGGAGCAGCAGTCTGTATTCCGCCCGTGAAGTCAGCAGACGATACGGTTCATTGGTTCCTTTCGTTACCAAATCATCAATCAATACGCCGATGTACGCATCGGAACGGCTGAGGATAACCTCTTCTTTTCCAAGCGCTTTGCGGCCTGCGTTAATTCCTGCCATAATTCCTTGCCCGGCTGCTTCCTCATAGCCTGATGTACCGTTAATTTGACCGGCCGTGTACAGGTTAGGGATTTTTTTCGTCTCCAGTGTAGGCCAAAGCTGCGTCGGTACGATCGCGTCATACTCAATCGCGTATCCGGCTCTCATCATCTGCACCTTTTCCAGTCCCGGAATGGTCGCCAGCATCCGCTGCTGAACGTCCTCAGGAAGGCTCGTGGATAAACCTTGAACGTATACTTCCTGCGTATTTCTGCCTTCCGGCTCAAGGAAAATCTGGTGACGCGGTTTATCATTAAAGCGAACGACTTTATCTTCAATGGAAGGGCAATATCTCGGTCCTGTTCCCTTAATCATACCGGAATACATTGGTGAACGATGCAGGTTGCTGTCAATGATCTCATGAGTCTCAGGACTCGTGTAAGTCAGCCAGCAAGGCAGCTGATCGGTAATGTATTCAACCGTTTCATATGAGAAAGCGCGCGGAACCGGATCTCCCGGCTGGATTTCTGTTTTGCTGTAATCAATGGAATCGCTTGAGACGCGAGGAGGCGTTCCCGTTTTAAAACGGACGAGATCAAAACCAAGCTCCTCTAAGTGCTCAGAAAGTTTAATAGACGGCTGCTGGTTATTCGGGCCGCTTGAGTAAGACAGATCTCCGAGAATGATCCGCCCTCTTAAATACGTTCCGGTTGTCAGCACGACCGATTTTGCCTTATATTCAGCACCGGTTTGCGTAATGACACCGCAGCACTCACCGTCTTCAATGATTAAACGCTCGGCAATCCCTTGAAGAAGTGTCAGATTCGGTGTTTTTTCCAGTGTATGCTTCATTTCATGCTGATATTGGAATTTATCCGCCTGCGCACGCAGCGCCCGTACGGCCGGACCTTTCCCTGTATTCAGCATTCTCATTTGAATATGAGTTTTATCTATATTTCTAGCCATTTCTCCGCCGAGCGCGTCAATTTCGCGGACGACAATCCCTTTTGCGGGGCCGCCGACAGACGGATTACATGGCATAAACGCAACCATATCAAGATTAATCGTCAAAACAAGCGTTTTAGCTCCCTGACGCGCGGATGCGAGGGCAGCCTCAACACCGGCATGCCCGGCGCCGATGACGATCACGTCGTATTGGCCTGCTTCATACCCCATGGTTTTTTCCTCCCTTTTATTTACCTAAACAAAATTGTGAAAAGAGCTGATCAATTAAACTTTCGTGGACGGCATCACCGATGATTTCGCCCAGCAGCTCCCAGCACCTTGTCAGATCAATTTGCACCATATCAATCGGAACATCCTGTTCAATTCCGTTCAGCGCATCATCAATCGCTTGCTTTGCCTGATGCAGAATCGAGATATGACGGGTATTGCTGACATATGTGAGATCTCCGCTTTCGATCGCTCCTGTATAAAATAGCGATTGAATCGCTTCCTCTAAATCTTGTATGCCTTCTTCTTTCAGCAATGAGGTCGTGACGACAGGCCGGCCTTTCGCAAGCTCCTTGACGCGCTCAGCGTCAATCTTAGCCTCAAGATCCGTCTTATTCATAATGACTATGACGTCCATTCCCTCAACCGCTTCAAATAATTTCACATCTTCCTCAGAAAGCTCTTCGCTGTGGTTAAGCACAAGCAAAATGAGATCCGCTTCCTTCAGAACCTGGCGTGAGCGTTCTACGCCGATTCTTTCGACGATGTCTTCGGTCTCACGGATTCCGGCGGTATCGACAAGCCGGAGCGGCACGCCTCGGACATTGACATATTCCTCAATCACATCACGCGTCGTTCCCGGAATATCCGTTACGATCGCCTTCGTTTCATGGACAAGACTGTTAAGCAAAGAAGATTTCCCGACGTTCGGACGGCCGATGATCACGGTAGACAATCCCTCGCGTAAAATTTTCCCCTGCTCAGACGTACGAAGCAGCGCTTCAATTTCTTTCTTCACGCCGCCCGCTTTCTCCACTAGAAGCTGATGTGTCATTTCTTCGACGTCATCATATTCCGGATAATCTATATTAACCTCAACATGGGCAAGTGTTTCTAACAATTCATCCCGAAGACGGCGGACTAGTGCGGAAAGCCGTCCTTCCATCTGGTTCATGGCGACATTCATGGCACGGTCCGTTTTGGCCCTGATCAGATCCATCACCGCTTCCGCCTGTGAAAGGTCAATCCGTCCGTTTAAAAATGCGCGCTTCGTAAACTCACCGGGTTCCGCCAGTCTCGCACCTTCTTTTAAAGCAAGCTGGAGCACCTGATTAACCGTCACAATTCCTCCGTGACAGTTGATTTCAATGACATCTTCCCTTGTGAATGTTCTGGGCGCTCTTAAAACAGACACCATCACTTCCTCAATAATCCGTCCCGTCGTGCTGTCTGCGATATGCCCGTAATGAATGGTATGCGATTCTGCCGAACTGAGCGTTTTGCCTTTCGGACCCTTGTACATTTTGTCGGCAATTTTCACGGCTTCCGGCCCGCTCAGCCGAACGATCGCGATGGCGCCTTCACCCATCGGAGTTGAAATCGCTGCAATTGTATCCATGCTGTTCACCTCTCTTTATCTCTGTTTCCATCTATATAAAAAATTGATTTACGCCAAAATTAAAAGATAACATAGTTTGGTTTGAAGTGGAAGATACGTTATCCACAAAGACAGAAATTCATCCCTTATTACTTTAACTTATCCACATGTGAATAACAATTAATTTTATTTCCTAAAACCTTTTTTATCAACAGCATACACCGAAAAAGAAAAAACTTAAACGCAAAAAATGCGATTCTGCTTAGGAATAGAGCCATTTTCGCCAATAAAAAAACCGAAGTTCCGATTTTACCCGGACTTCGGTTTTCTGCTATCTTTATGGGAAATAACGAGATGGCGGTACCGGCCTTCACCGGTAGAAAAAGTTTTGATATTTGGGTGTCTCGACAGAGCGTCATGGATGATTTTTCTTTCGCCTGACGGCATCGGTTCCAAATGCACATCTTTTTTTGTTTTCGACACCTGCTTGGCCAGCCTGTTTGCCAGCTGGTCCAGAATTTCTCTTCTTTTCAGACGATAATTTTCAGCGTCGACAACGGCGTGGCGATACTGGCCGGAGCCGCGGTTCAAAACAAGCTGCGTCAATGTTTCCAGAGCATTGAGTGTTTGTCCTCTTTTGCCAATAAGCAACGCTGCTTTTTCACCTTTAATATGAAAACAAACTGTTTTTTTGTTTTCTTCCGTGACAATCTCAGAAGGCCCCGCAATGGAATTGATGATTTCTTCCAGATACGCTTTCGCTTCCTGAACAGGATTTTTTTTCTCTTCCAGTTCTACGATCGCATTCTTTTTTCCGAAAATACCCAAAAATCCTTTAGATTCTTCCTGCACCACCGTTATTTCTACTTGATCTTCCGTCAGTTGAAGTTCCTGAAGGCCTGATTGAACTGCTTCTTTGACATTCCGTCCCGCAGCAGTCACCTTCTTCACTTTTTCTTTCCTCCCGCTTTCTGCGTTTCCGGATCGTGTTTAATGTCAGGCCCTTTAATAAGGAATGTCTGAGCAATCATAAACAGGTTTCCGACTACCCAATAAAGAGAAAGCGCACTCGGGAAGTTGATCGCAAATACGATGATCATGATCGGCATAATCCATACCATCATTGCCATTTGAGGATTCTGAGATGGATTTCCGGCCATCATCAGCTTCTGTTGGACAAAAGTGGCCACACCGGCAACGATAGGAAGAATATAGTAAGGATCTTTCTCTCCTAAATCAAACCATAAAAAGCTGTGCTGTGAAATGGCTTGCGTACGCATAATCGCGTGGTAGAATCCGATCAAAATCGGCATTTGAATCAGGATCGGAAAACATCCCGCCAATGGGTTTACCCCATGCTTTGAAAACAGGGCCATTGTTTCCTGCTGAAGCTTCTGCTGCGTTTTTTGATCTTTTGAGCTGTATTTTTCTCTAAGCTTCTGCATTTCCGGCTGAAGCGCCTGCATCGCTTTTGAGCTTCGAAGCTGCTTGATCATCAGCGGCAGAATCAGCAGACGGATTAAAATCGTAACGATGATGATCGATAAACCATAGTTATCGCCCGTCAGTTTCGCTACGTACGTAATGACTTCTGACAATGGGTACACAACATATTTGTCCCAGAAATGCGGACTATTCGCCGTAATCGGCTCTTTTACACTCGAGCATCCGGCCAGCAGGACGAGCATACCGACCATACTCAGTAGTAACCATATTCTCCTTTTCAAGAACGTTTCCTCCTATACCATTCTTTATAAACCTTGTATGTATTTTAGCATCTTTCAGTTTTAAATGGCGGTCATTTTTCGCCAAACAAAAGGAAGCGCTTTTAAAAACGTGAAGAAAACAAAATATGAGCTATTTTGACGAAGATTTCTTATATAAAGAGGTTTTTCTGAATAAGTGCTGCAGACTTTTTTTTGTTTCTTCAAAACTGAGGTCGGCGGCGGGTTTTCTGGCGATAATAATAAAATCTTTCGGCTTGAGAAGCTCTTTTTCCTCCTGGACCGCCTGTCTGATTAACCGCTTCACCCGGTTGCGCACGACGGCGTTGCCGATTTTTTTGCTGACAGAAAGCCCTACCCGGAGCTCTTCCTGCTGCGGCTGATCAAGCGTATACAGCACGAACTGGCGGTTTGCCATAGACGTTCCGCGTTTAAACACTTTTTGAAAATCTTCATTTTTCTTTAACCGATTTCGCTTCTTCACTTTGATTCACTCCGATATTCACTCGCAGAAACTTTTATTACTATCTAAAAAAAACGGGCCGCCGGAATACTGAAGAAATTTCTCCAGTACCGGGCGACGCATGATCTCTTTTCTCTTAATGTGAAAAAAGACCACTGACATTATTCAGTGGCCTAAGCTGATAATACTTTTCTGCCTTTGCGGCGACGGCGTGCTAATACTAGACGACCGTTTTTTGAACTCATACGGCTTCTGAAGCCATGAACTTTACTGCGTTTACGGTTATTCGGTTGGAATGTTCTTTTCATTTATGACACCTCCCTCGAGGAATAGCTGTTAAAGACAGTCTTACTTATTATATTTGTGCTGCCTATTCATTGTCAACTTCAGCAGTGCTTTTATTTCTTACAACCATAATAGGATAACATACCTTAACCAGATTAGAAACCTTAATTTTCATATTCCTTTTTTTAACGCAAAAACGCCGCGCGCCCTCCGGAAAAAATGGTATGTGGATAATTTTTTGGCTTTTTTTTAATATCCACAACCGTTATCGACAACATTTTCACATTGCTAACCCCTGTGGACAAAGATTTTTCAACAAGTTGTCAGGTTTGTGGATAAGATTACGAGAACCATTGCAAGTCCTCGCTTAATTTGATATTATATTTGTGTTTTAACTCTTAATTATTTATTCACTCCGTTCTCTTTATCCACAAAGTGTGGATAAGTTGTGGATTGTTTTCACACAGCTTGTGTAGATTGTTGTCCACAACTTGTGGAATTTGTCGAAAAGCTATTTTTCTACTATACTATATGTTTTCAACATTTCGTGTGTACGAATGGTCAGAGCCATATGCTCTTTTTTTGTGTTCTATAACAGGGAAAGAGCGCTGATTTTAAAGAAAAGGAGGGCTGTGCCGGATAATGGAGAATATATTAGATCTTTGGAATCAAGCTTTAGCTCAGATAGAGAAAAAGTTAAGCAAACCGAGCTTCGAAACTTGGATGAAGTCGACGAAAGCACATTCGCTGCAAGGAGATACCTTAACCATCACCGCTCCCAATGAATTTGCCAGAGACTGGCTGGAGTCCAGGTACTTACATCTCATTGCAGATACCATATATGAATTGACCGGGGAAGAATTGAGCGTCAAATTTGTCATTCCTCAAAATCAGGATGCAGAAGACTTTTTGCCGAAACCGCAAGTGAAAAAAGCGGCAAAAGAGGAACCGTCTGATTTTCCCCAAAGCATGCTCAACCCGAAATATACATTCGACACATTTGTCATCGGATCGGGAAACCGATTCGCCCATGCAGCATCACTGGCTGTAGCTGAAGCACCCGCTAAAGCGTACAACCCTTTATTTATTTACGGGGGAGTCGGTTTAGGAAAAACCCACTTAATGCACGCAATCGGCCATTATGTCATTGATCATAATCCTTCAGCCAAAGTGGTGTACCTGTCTTCTGAAAAATTCACAAATGAATTCATCAACTCAATCCGCGACAATAAAGCCGTTGATTTTCGCAACCGCTACCGGAATGTTGATGTACTTTTGATAGATGATATTCAATTTTTAGCCGGAAAAGAACAAACACAGGAAGAGTTTTTCCATACATTCAATACGCTTCATGAAGAAAGCAAACAAATCGTGATTTCCAGCGACAGACCGCCGAAAGAGATTCCGACCCTGGAAGACCGTCTGCGTTCGCGATTCGAATGGGGATTGATTACGGATATCACGCCGCCTGATCTGGAAACGCGGATTGCCATCCTGAGAAAGAAAGCGAAGGCGGAAGGCCTTGATATTCCGAACGAGGTCATGCTTTACATCGCGAATCAGATTGACAGCAACATCCGTGAACTGGAAGGGGCATTAATCCGGGTTGTTGCCTATTCATCTTTAATCAATAAAGACATTAATGCGGACCTGGCTGCAGAGGCATTGAAAGATATTATTCCTTCCGCAAAGCCTAAGGTCATCACGATAAAAGAGATTCAGCGGATTGTCGGACAGCAGTTCAACATTAAGCTTGAAGATTTCAAAGCGAAAAAGCGTACGAAATCGGTTGCGTTCCCAAGGCAGATTGCCATGTATCTTTCCAGAGAAATGACGGACTCTTCGTTGCCTAAAATCGGGGAAGAATTTGGCGGGAGAGACCATACAACCGTCATTCATGCTCATGAAAAGATTTCAAAACTGCTGATTGATGACGAGCAGCTTCAGCAGCAGGTAAAAGAAATAAAAGAACAGCTTAAATAAAAGAGCCCTCGGATGAATCGGGGAAAGTGTGAATAACTTTTCGCTAGCCATGCACAGTCTGTCCACATGTGGATAGGCTGTGTTTCCTGTCTTTTTCACAACTTATCCACAAATCCACAGGCCCTACTATTACTACTGCTATTTTTAAAATATATTAATTATATTATCCGTTAGGAGGATAAACATGAAATTTACGATTCAAAAAGATCGTTTAGTTGAAAGTGTACAAGACGTTCTAAAAGCCGTTTCATCCAGAACCACAATTCCTATTCTCACCGGTATTAAGATCGTAGCCTCAGATGAAGGAGTATCTTTTACGGGAAGCGATTCTGATATTTCAATCGAGTCATTCATTCCGAAAGAAGAAGATGACAAAGAAATCGTGACGATTGATCAGCCGGGAAGTATCGTGCTGCAAGCGCGTTTCTTCAGCGAAATCGTTAAAAAACTGCCGATGGCGACGGTTGAAATCGAAGTTCAAAATCAATATTTAACAATTATCCGTTCCGGAAAAGCGGAATTTAATTTGAACGGTCTTGATGCAGATGAATATCCGCATCTTCCGCAAATCGAAGAGCACCATGCCATTCAGATTCCGACGGATCTTTTGAAAAACTTAATCCGTCAAACCGTGTTTGCTGTGTCCGCCTCAGAAACACGCCCTATCTTGACAGGTGTAAACTGGAAAGTGGAAAACGGTGAATTATTATGCACTGCCACGGATAGCCACCGGCTCGCTTTAAGAAAGGCAAAGCTTGATATTCCGGAAGACAGCTCTTACAACGTCGTCATCCCCGGAAAAAGCTTAACCGAGCTGAGCAAAATTCTTGATGACAATCAAGAGCTGGTGGATATCGTCATTACAGAAACCCAAGTTCTGTTTAAAGCGAAAAACGTCTTGTTCTTCTCGAGGCTGCTTGACGGAAACTATC
Organism: Bacillus sp. 01N42_2; assembly: GCF_056399565.1. Lineage (NCBI taxonomy): Bacteria > Bacillati > Bacillota > Bacilli > Caryophanales > Bacillaceae > Bacillus > Bacillus sp. 01N42_2. The sequence goes on from NZ_JBFTRO010000001.1 coordinate 794,504, forward strand.
CGGATACGACAAGCCTAATTCCGCAGGAAAGCAAAACAGAAATCGTCGTGAACACAAAGGAATTTTTACAGGCGATAGACCGTGCTTCCTTATTGGCGAGAGAAGGCCGCAACAACGTGGTAAAGCTTTCTGCCAAACCGGCGGACTCGCTTGAAATTTCATCAAATTCTCCTGAAATCGGGAAAGTGGTCGAAGCTGTGCTCGCTGACCGGATTGACGGTGAGGAATTAAATATTTCATTCAGTCCAAAATATATGATGGACGCACTGAAAGTACTTGAAGGAGCGGACATCCGTATCAGCTTTACGGGAGCGATGAGACCGTTTCTTATCCGTACGCCGAATGATGAAACCATCGTTCAGCTCATCCTTCCGGTCCGAACGTATTAATCAAACAGAATGTGCTGCCGGCTTAGTTCGGCAGCTTTTCTGTTCATCAGCCTGCTCCCTCAAGTTTTCCCTTTCCTTATTTCAGGATTTTTTAGTACAATTAGATATTAGTGATATTTGAAAGAGGTCGATATTATGGCAAATCCGATTTCGATTGACACAGAAATGATTACGCTTGGCCAGTTTTTAAAATTAGCCGATGTGATTCAGTCCGGCGGTATGGCGAAATGGTTTCTGAGCGAGCATGAGGTGACAGTCAACAATGAACCTGACAATCGCCGCGGCAGAAAGCTTTATGTTGGAGACGTGGTCGCGATTGAAGGATTTGGTTCATTTCAAGTCGTCAATTAAAGCGGGTGACAGCGGTTGTATATCCAAAATTTAGAATTAACATCCTACCGTAATTATGAGCGCGCTGAGCTTCAATTCGAAAACAAGGTGAATGTGATCATCGGAGAGAACGCCCAAGGCAAAACCAATCTGATGGAAGCCATCTATGTCCTTTCGATGGCAAAATCACACCGCACCTCAAATGATAAAGAACTTATACGGTGGGACGAAGACTATGCTAAAATAGAAGGAAGAGTGATGAAGCGCAACGGGGACATCCCGATGCAGTTAGTCATCTCCAAAAAAGGTAAAAAGGGCAAGGTCAATCACATAGAACAGCAAAAACTCAGTCAGTATGTCGGAGCGCTGAACACCATTATGTTTGCCCCGGAGGACTTAAATCTCGTCAAAGGCAGCCCGCAGGTCAGGAGGAGATTTCTTGATATGGAGATCGGGCAGGTTTCTGCTGTTTATCTGTATGATTTATCTCTTTATCAAAAAATCCTTTCCCAGCGGAATCATTTTCTGAAACAGCTGCAAAGCCGGAAACAGACTGACCGGACTATGCTTGACGTTCTCACTGATCAGCTGATTGAGGCAGCCGCAAAAGTTGTCGCCAAACGTCTGCAGTTTACGGCGCAGCTTGAAAAATGGGCGCAGCCGATCCATTCGGGCATTTCCCGGGGGCTTGAGGAACTGACGCTTAAGTATCACACGGCGCTTGATGTATCAGATCCTAAAGATTTGTCGAAAATAGGTAACAGCTACCAGGAGTCTTTTTCGAAATTAAAAGAAAAAGAAATAGAACGGGGCGTCACCTTATTCGGACCGCATCGGGATGATGTCCTTTTTTATGTGAACGGACGCGATGTGCAGACTTACGGTTCGCAGGGACAGCAGCGTACGACGGCTTTGTCTTTGAAACTGGCCGAAATAGATTTGATTCATGAAGAAATCGGAGAATATCCCATTTTACTTTTGGATGATGTACTAAGCGAGCTGGATGATTACCGCCAGTCCCATTTGCTTCATACAATCCAAGGCCGTGTGCAGACATTTGTCACCACGACGAGCGTGGATGGCATTGACCACGATACCTTACATCAAGCAGGAATGTTCCGTGTGGAAAACGGTACGTTAGTGAAGTGAAGAAATGAGGTGAGCGATTGTATATTCATTTAGGTGACGACTTTGTCGTTTCAACACGCGATATCGTCGGCATTTTTGACTGCAAGGTCAATGTATCGCCGATTGTTGAAGAATTTCTGGACAGACAGAAAGAAAAAGTAGTGCCGTCCGTAAACGGCACGCCAAAGTCTATCGTAGTCACGACTGAGAATATATATTACTCTCCCTTATCTTCCGGCACACTGAAGAAACGTGCGCAATTTATGTTAGAAATAGATTCTTAGCGGATCTTTACAATGAATATATCGTTTAAGAAAAGTGTAGGTGAATGTGCATGGCTATGGAACAGCAGCAAAATAGTTATGATGAGAATCAGATACAGGTATTAGAAGGTTTGGAAGCTGTTCGAAAGAGACCGGGGATGTACATCGGATCAACTAACAGCAAAGGCCTTCACCATTTGGTATGGGAAATCGTCGACAACAGTATTGACGAAGCCCTGGCCGGTTATTGTACAGATATTAACATTGTGATTGAGAAAGATAACAGCATTACTGTTACAGACAACGGGCGCGGAATTCCGGTCGGTATCCAAGAGAAGATGGGCCGCCCTGCGGTTGAAGTCATCATGACCGTTCTTCACGCCGGCGGTAAATTTGACGGAAGCGGATATAAAGTATCCGGCGGTCTTCACGGTGTAGGGGCGTCTGTCGTAAACGCCTTGTCGACCACTCTTGATGTTACGGTTCATCGTGACGGGAAAATCCATTATCAGGCGTATGAACGCGGTGTTCCGGCGGCTGATCTTGAAGTGATCGGTGACACTGACAAGACCGGGACGATTACGCACTTCGTTCCCGATCCGGAAATTTTCAAAGAAACAACTGTATATGACTATGATCTGCTTTCAAACCGTGTCCGCGAATTGGCCTTCCTGACAAAAGGCGTAAACATCACGATTGAAGACAAACGTGAAGGACAAGAACGGAAAAACGAGTACCACTACGAAGGCGGAATCAAGAGCTACGTTGAGTACTTAAACCGTTCCAAAGAAGTCGTGCACGAAGAGCCGATTTATATCGAAGGCGAGAAAGACGGCATCACGGTTGAAGTTGCATTGCAATACAACGACAGCTATACAAGCAATATTTATTCTTTCGCGAATAATATCAACACATACGAAGGCGGCACGCACGAGGCCGGATTTAAAACCGGTCTGACCCGTGTCATAAACGACTATGCAAGAAGAAAAGGGATTTTCAAAGAAAATGATCCGAATTTAAGCGGGGATGATGTGAGAGAAGGGCTGACTGCCATTATTTCAATTAAGCACCCTGATCCGCAATTTGAAGGGCAGACGAAAACGAAGCTCGGCAACTCTGAAGCAAGAACGATCACTGATACGCTGTTTTCTGCTGCGCTGGAAACATTCCTTCTTGAAAATCCGGATTCAGCCCGCAAAATCGTTGAAAAAGGCTTAATGGCCGCAAGAGCGCGGATGGCGGCGAAAAAAGCGCGGGAATTGACCCGCCGCAAAAGCGCGCTTGAGATTTCCAATCTGCCGGGCAAACTGGCGGACTGTTCTTCTAAAGATCCGAGCATTTCCGAGCTCTATATCGTAGAGGGTGACTCTGCGGGCGGATCAGCGAAACAGGGACGGGACCGCCATTTCCAAGCCATTCTGCCGCTGCGCGGTAAGATTCTGAACGTTGAGAAAGCCAGACTTGATAAGATTCTCTCAAATAACGAGGTCAGATCAATGATTACGGCTCTCGGCACGGGTATCGGAGAAGATTTTAATCTTGAAAAAGCGCGTTATCATAAAGTAGTCATCATGACGGATGCCGATGTCGACGGCGCCCACATCAGAACGCTTTTATTAACGTTCTTCTACAGATACATGCGGGAAATCATCGAAAACGGCTATGTCTACATTGCCCAGCCGCCGCTTTATAAAGTGCAGCAGGGAAAACGGGTGGAATACGCTTATAACGATAAGCAGCTTGATGAGCTTTTAAAAGAGCTTCCGCAATCGCCTAAGCCCGGCCTCCAGCGTTATAAAGGTCTCGGAGAAATGAACGCGACTCAGCTTTGGGAAACGACAATGGATCCGGCGACCAGAACGCTTCTGCAAGTCAATCTTGAAGATGCGATGGATGCTGATGAGACGTTCGAAATGCTGATGGGCGACAAAGTAGAACCGCGCAGAAACTTCATAGAAGCAAACGCCAGATATGTGAAAAACCTTGATATTTAACCATGAAAGCCTTATTTTCGTTAAGAAATAAGGCTTTTTTCTCAAAGCGGCTTCAAGCAGCCTCTGCAAACCCGCAAAACCCGTATATTCTGCTAAATTAATGTGTATAAACACAAGTTTATTGATATAATGGAGAATAGTGAAATCGTATTGAAGATCATAATGGACAATCTACTCCCACATTATTTCATGTGATACTTCAGGGAGGTTTTTTTAATGAGTGAACAAAACACACCACAAGTACGTGAAGTCAATATCAGCCAGGAAATGCGGACATCCTTCCTGGACTATGCAATGAGCGTTATCGTATCCCGGGCGCTTCCGGATGTGCGTGACGGTCTGAAGCCGGTTCACAGACGGATTTTGTACGCAATGAATGATTTAGGCATGACCAGTGACAAACCATATAAAAAATCTGCCCGTATCGTCGGCGAAGTTATCGGTAAGTACCACCCGCACGGTGATTCAGCGGTTTACGAATCAATGGTCAGAATGGCGCAGGATTTTAACTACCGCTACATGCTTGTTGACGGACACGGCAACTTCGGTTCGGTAGACGGCGACTCTGCGGCTGCGATGCGTTACACAGAAGCGAGAATGTCAAAAATCGCAATGGAAATTCTGCGTGACATTACGAAAGACACGATTGACTATCAAGACAACTATGACGGTTCAGAAAGAGAACCTGCCGTCATGCCTTCAAGATTTCCGAATCTGCTCGTAAACGGAGCTGCCGGTATTGCGGTCGGAATGGCGACAAACATTCCCCCGCATCAGCTTGGAGAAGTCATTGAAGGCGTGCTTGCCGTAAGTGAGAATCCTGAGATCACAATCCAAGAGCTGATGGAATATATTCCGGGCCCGGATTTTCCGACGGCCGGTCAGATTTTAGGCCGGAGCGGCATCCGCAAGGCATATGAATCCGGACGGGGATCAATCACGATCCGGGCTAAGGCTGAAATCGAAGAGACATCCTCGGGAAAAGAAAGAATTATTGTCACGGAACTTCCTTATCAGGTCAACAAAGCGAGATTAATTGAAAAAATCGCAGATCTCGTCCGGGACAAAAAAATCGAAGGAATCACCGATCTGCGTGACGAATCCGACCGTAACGGAATGAGAGTCGTCATCGAGATCCGCCGTGACGCCAATGCTCACGTCATTCTGAATAACCTGTACAAACAAACGGCCCTGCAGACGTCTTTTGGAATCAACCTGCTGGCGCTCGTTGACGGACAGCCGAAGGTATTAAACCTGAAAGAATGTCTGGAGCATTATCTTGATCACCAAAAGGTCGTGATCCGCCGCAGAACGGCTTACGAACTTCGCAAAGCGGAGGCGAGAGCTCACATTCTGGAAGGGTTAAGAATCGCTCTCGATCATTTAGACGCGGTGATTTCTCTTATCCGTAGTTCCCAGACGGCTGAAATTGCGAGAACGGGTTTAATCGAACAATTTTCACTGACTGAAAAACAGGCGCAAGCCATTCTGGACATGCGTCTTCAGCGATTAACCGGTCTGGAGCGCGAAAAGATCGAAGAGGAATATCAATCACTTGTTGCGCTTATCGCCGAGCTGAAAGATATTTTAGCCAATGAAGAAAGAGTGCTCGAGATCATCCGTGAAGAACTCAATGAAATCAAAGAGCGGTTCAATGATGAGAGACGCACTGAAATCGTTACGTCCGGTCTTGAAACAATTGAAGATGAAGATCTCATCGAGAGAGAAAACATCGTCATCACGCTGACTCATAACGGCTATGTTAAACGCCTCCCAGCGTCCACATACCGCAGTCAAAAACGGGGCGGAAAAGGCGTGCAGGGAATGGGAACGAATGAAGATGACTTTGTGGAACACTTAATTTCTACATCGACGCACGATACGATTCTGTTCTTCTCTAATAAAGGGAAGGTATATCGTTCAAAAGGATATGAAATCCCTGAATACGGCCGTACCGCAAAAGGCATTCCGATTATTAACCTCCTGGAGGTTGAAAAAGGCGAATGGATTAATGCCATTATTCCGGTCAGCACATTTGATGAGGAGCTTTACCTCTTCTTCACGACCAAACAAGGAGTGTCGAAACGTACGGCACTGTCCCAGTTTGCGAATATACGGAATAACGGGCTGATCGCTTTAGGTCTCCGGGAAGACGATGAACTGATGGCCGTCCGTCTGACTGACGGCAAGAAACAAATCATCATCGGAACGAAGAACGGCTTGCTGATCCGTTTCCCTGAAGAAGATGTAAGACAAATGGGACGCACCGCTGCAGGTGTCAAAGGCATCACCCTGACAGATGATGATGTCGTGGTAGGCATGGAGATTCTTGAAGAAGACTCCCATGTTCTCATAGTGACAGAAAACGGCTACGGCAAACGCACGCCGGCCTCAGAATACAGAGTCCAAAGCAGGGGCGGAAAAGGCCTTAAAACATGTAAAATCACTGACAGCAACGGTCCGCTAGTAACAGTAAAAGCCACAAGAGGCGAAGAAGACTTAATGATTATTACGGCAAGCGGCGTGTTAATCAGAATGGATATTAACGATATCTCCACTACGGGACGTGTAACACAAGGCGTCCGTCTGATCCGCATGTCCGATGAAGAGCACGTGGCCACTGTGGCACTAGTGGAAAAGAATGAAGAAGAGCCGGAAGAAATGGAAGAAGAATAGATGAAAAAGTGCAGCTGTAACAGGCTGCGCTTTTTCTATATAAAGAAACGAAAAAAGCTTTGACACACAGCGATGATGCTGATATAATTCTTTATGTTGTCTTTTCAAAACAAAGACAGTCTGCTGAAAATGTTTTTTAAAAAAGTATTGACCTATCAAACTGAAAATGTTATGATTAAGAGGTCGCTTCAAGAGAAGCGAAAAAGTTCTTTGAAAACTAAACAAGACAAAACGTACCTGTTAATTCAAAGTTTTAAATAAATCGCRCAGCGATGTGCGTAGTCAGTCAAACTACTTTATCGGAGAGTTTGATCCTGGCTCAGGACGAACGCTGGCGGCGTGCCTAATACATGCAAGTCGAGCGGACAGATGGGAGCTTGCTCCCTGATGTTAGCGGCGGACGGGTGAGTAACACG